>DATJOG010000022.1:0-35964 GCA_035507275.1 Candidatus Acidiferrales bacterium | reverse complement strand
TCTGGGTCCCAGGGCGCTGGGCGCGCCCGCCGCGTCCGGGCCAGCGCTGGTATCCCGGCCGTTACGTTTCCCGCGGCGGCATCTACGTGTGGATCAACGGCTACTGGCACTTCTGAGGCCGGGCCGGACGGTCAAATTCGGGCGGCTTTCGGTAGTGGGTCAGTTTGAATCCGCGTGCTTGGCGACCAAGCAAAAAGCCTGTATCTCGCCTATGGACATTAGTGATACGCTTGCGGTATGCCTAAGCGCTCAAGTAAACCGCCTGCGGACGAGAACCAGGCCGCGAAGTCCATCCTGGACCGTCTAACGGGCGAGGAGACCCCGATCGCACCGGAACCTCCAAAGAACCCCGCAGCGCAGTCGCTAGGGCGGCTCGGTGGCCTTAAGGGCGGCAAGGCGCGGGCTGCGTCCATGACGCCCGAGCAGCGCAAGGAAGTGGCGAAGAAAGCCGCCGCAGCACGTTGGGGCAAAAAGTGAATCAGCGCGGCGCTTCAAACTGCTGAACCTGCAGCCCCACCCGAAGCACATGATTGCGCGCTCGTAATTTTAGACGCGTTGCCAGGTTCGCTGCGACAAAGTCTTGTAGCATTGGAGGCCGTGCCGCATTGATACGGCTAGCATCAAAGAACGCCGGCGGATTTAGTCCCGTTGCTTCCAGGGTAGGGGCAGGGCGTAAGATGCACGGTAAGCGCGTATGTCCAGCTTTTAGCAATGCGGCTGCTCTGTGATAGCCGTTGCTTATAATATACCGCTGGTTCCAGATCGCAACTGTCACATAATTCGGGCGCGAGATTATACGTGCCGTTATCAGAATCTCGTTGTCATTGACTGGCGTGAAACTTGGTTGAACAGGAATCAGGTTTTGCGAATAGTGGGAAGAAAACGTGATCCCGCCATCGGCTCCAAGAAGGGGCGGATCGATCGGATTTGCCCGCATGCAAAAGCGTAGAACTTCGGCTTCATCAGCAGCATCGGGAACCTGTAACGTGCCAATGTGCTCCGCATCGATATACTTCTGAGCGGTTACGATCTTTTCAAGAAGTACCGAGCCGAAGGTTGGGGGTACCGTGCCGAAACTAAGTTTGAAGTGATCGTCCTGACTCAGCTGATTCGCCACGGCTTGAGCCGTCGGAGTGAGCGCCTGGGGTGCTGCGTTTAAGTCGTGAACCGGCGGGAGAGCGCGGATCGCAGCTTCCGCCGTGGCCCACCGGGCCTGAAAGTCAGCAGCTGTTTCACCCGGCGCCGGAACGCACCCCATAGATTGAAATTGGACCGCCTCGTCAATGGGCATGAATCCCAGAAGGGCGTCAATATCCCGGGTGATTATGCTCAAATGCCTAGAGCACCGAAATCTTTTGCTCTAGTGTTTCTCCGGGGGCAAGGGGCCTGATTAGAGTGGGTTGCGGTATGCCCGGATATCCGGGGACCGTGACGGGCGTATCCGGGAGCGACTGCACGAGCATGGTACGCTCCGAAATGCGCGATAGCACACCGTTCGAAACGGTCCCTAGATAGCTGCCGGAAACGCTGAACAGATCACAGTTCACAAGGTGGCCAAGAAGGCACGAATCAGGGCGCCAGACGCGGTTGTCGGGCGTGACGAAAGCGATCCATTGTCCAGTCACGGAATAGATGGGTGTATTGGGCGGCGCGGCTGCATCGCCAAGTGGATTTTCGCTCAACAACATATCGTTTTCGGTCCAGCGCAGGGCAGTCTGCGACTTTTAGCATAGCGCATTATCGCGCCTCCCGCAGCGACTTTAACAATAACTTGTGTCGGCGGCCGTCCGCGAGAGCCTTAGGACCGAATTATGCTTGACCGGTTATGCATTGTGTGTTATGCTTGAGCGGTCATGAATAGGCTGTCGCTTGAGGATCGTGTCCGCGTCCTGGCCGCCCTGGTCGAAGGCAATTCGATCCGTGGAACCTCGCGGCTGACCGGCGCGGCCAAGGGGACGATCCTCAAGCTCCTGGCCGACGTTGGCGACGCTTGCGCGCTCTACCATGACGAGAACGTGCGGAACCTGTCATGCGTGCGAGTGCAGCTTGACGAGATTTGGTCGTTCTGCCACGCGAAGGAACGCAATCTCCCCCGCAAGTTGCGCGGCGATGACCGCGCCGGGGATATGTGGACTTGGACCGCAATCGACGCGGATACGAAGATGATCGTCGCCTGGCACCTCGGGAAGCGTACGCTACATGACGCGACCTACTTCGTGCGCGACCTCTCGCGCCGGATCACTTCGTACGTGCAGATTTCAACGGACGGTTTCAATCGCTACAAAGAACCGATTCGCCGCTATTTCATGCACCGTGCCGATCATGGGACCGAAGTCAAAGTCTTTGGTTTCGATGACGAGAGCGAACCGGATCGCAAGTATAGTCCGCTCGTCGTAAAAGAAGTTCAACGCACGGCTGTGTTTGGCGCTCCTGATCCCGCGCATATTTCGACCGCATATGTTGAGCGTCAGAACCTCAATATGCGTATGTCGATGCGGCGGTTCACGCGGCTAACGAACGCCTTTTCCAAGAAGGCGCAGAACCTACAGCGTTCGCTCGCGATCTACGCGATGCACTATAACTTCGTCCGCAATCACCAGACGCTTGGCACGACGCCGGCGTTGAAGCATGGGATCACGGACAGGCGTTGGACGCTTGCGGATTTGGCAAACCTTCCCGACCTAATGCGTGGCGGTCTAGCAGCCTAACCATCGAACTCGTGGCTCATGGCCAAAACACCGAACGAGCCAGAGAATACATCGTCCACGCCGCCAGCGCCAAGACGACCCATAAGGGCGTTAGTAGCACGCCTACGAGAACTGAATCAGGCACATAATTTAGACACGATAGCAGCCGGGTGTATAAGCTTGCTCGGGGCTTTCCTTGTGTTCGTTTCATTCCAGGCCACCGGCGCCCCGATGGCGGTGGTCACCGGCAGCCAATGGGAGGAAAAAGCGCCCCCGCACGTTTCCTCTTACGAGCCTTTCGTGGCTCTGTGTATTGGCGAGGTCAACGTCATCGCTCACTTTGACGAGCCAGGCGCTCCGCTTGCGGGCGGCTCGTGCCCAACAGGCGAACGGCATCCGATCGCGCAGGTGACGAGGGATTCCTGGATGCTGGTTCGCATCGGCTGGCTGCTGATGGTTGGCGCATCGCTCTGGCAAATGTGGCTGTCGTGCCGACCGCGCCTGTTGCTCTAGGGACAACGCTTGGCCCACCACACAAAAGGGCCCACTACCCGGCTTTCCACACGTGTGGATAGCGTTGTGGAGAACTCGGTTTTCGAGCCTCTGCGGCACGCCCGGATTTGGCCGTCATGACGGGCTTTTTTCCGCATGTCAAGGGGCCGTTTCGACATCGTGCCGATGCAGCGAAAAGGCCCGAAAAATCGTCGCGCGCAGCCTGTGGATAAGTGCATAAGATCGTGGACGAAATGCGCAGGGGAAAGGGTTCATTAAGCCAACCGAAAGCGTCCTCACCGGGCACGCAGCAATGCGTTTTCGGGTTTTGCTACTACTCGTCAGGAGCACGCATAGGATGGCGCTTGCGGTTGGCAGTTCCGACATTTCGAATGAGCTTTGGCAATCGGCACTGGAGGCGCTCGAGCGGAAATTCTCCAAGCCGATCTTCGAGATGTGGATCAAGCCGATCCGCCTCGTCTCCCTCAGCGGCGATGCCCTGGTCCTTTCCGTGCAGAGCAACTTTGCCCGCGATTGGGTGGAAAATCGGCTAAAAACGCAGATTGCCGAGGTGCTCTCCGAGGTCTTCGGGGCGGCGCTCGGCTTGCAGTTCACCGTCGCGGAGCCTGAGAGCGCGCCCAACGGCGCACCCGTGAGTGCACCCGCCGCGGTCCGTCCGCCCGAAGAGCTGCGCAGCTCGAACCTTAACGCACGTTATACGTTCGAAGAGTTTGTTATCGGAAATTCAAATCGCTTCGCTCATGCGGCTGCGCAAGCGGTCGCCTGCGCGCCGGCTCGCGCATACAACCCGCTTTTTTTGTATGGCGGCGTCGGTTTGGGCAAGACCCATCTCATGCACGCGATCGGTCATCGCGTGCTCATGGACAACGTCAACGCAAACGTCGTCTACGTCACCTGCGAAAAATTCACCAACGAGTTCATCATCGCGCTGCAGAACAACCGCACGCCGGAGTTTCGCAACCGCTACCGGCAAGTCGACGTGCTTTTGATCGACGACATTCAATTCTTGGCCGGCAAAGAGACCACGCAAGAAGAGTTCTTTCACACGTTCAACGCGCTTCACGAGTCGGGGCGGCAGCTGATCATCAGCTCCGATCGTCCGCCCAAAGAGATTCAAACGCTCGAATCGCGCCTGCGTTCGCGATTCGAATGGGGATTGCTCACCGACATCCAGGCGCCCGATATCGAGACGCGTGAAGCGATTCTTCGCAAAAAAGCGCAGAGCGAGAAGATCCCGGTGCCGGACGAAGTCACCTCGTTCATCGCGAAAGTCATCCCCTCGAACATCCGCGAACTCGAAGGCGCGCTGATTCGCGTCGTCGCGTACGCGTCGCTCACGAAATCACCGATCACGCTCGATCTCGCTGCCGAGGTGCTCAAGAGCGCGGTCGCGCAGGCGCCGCTGCAGCGTATCACCATCGGTAAGATCAAAGAGACCGTCGCGAGCGCGCACGGCCTCACCGTCAAAGAGATGGACAACGGCCGTCGCGATCAACGCCTTGCCGGCCCGCGTCAGATCGCGATGTACATCGCGACCGAACTGACGAACTATTCGCTCCCGCAGATCGCGCGCGACTTCGGCAAGAAAGACCACACGACGGTCATGTACGCACGCGACAAGATCAAAGATCAGATGCAGCGCGACGAGGCGTATCGCAACAAGATTCGGCAACTCATTGCCATGTGCCAGTCTCCATGAGCGCTAGCGGGCCGGGAAGAACTCCCGGCCCTCTTTTCTACCCGTTGCTCACCGCTCCGGGCACAAGGTCGTGCCTTTACGCGTGGATAACTGCCAACGGGTCAGCTGCGGTGGAGATGTGTATGGCCCCACAGCGATGATCCACACGTTATTCCAGCCGGAAACCCGCGTCAGAACAAGCAAAAAGCCACTTATCCGCGAAACTCACCGCTCTACTACTATTACGACGGTACTTTTATAGAAATGAAGTTCACCTGTAATACGAAAGATATCGCCACAGCCGTGGGTGCGGCGAGTAAAGTCGTCAACGCGCACACGACCGTGCCGATTCTCTCCAACGTGCTGCTGCAAGCCGAGGACGGGAAGATCGCGGTCCGCGCGACCGATCTAGAGCTCACGCTCGAACACGCTTTCCCGGCAGAGATCGCGGAGTCGGGCTCGGTGACGATCCCGGCCAAGCTGTTCTCGAGCTACCTAGCCAATCTGCCGGTGGGAATGCTCGAGTTGAGCGGTACGCCGACGCGCGCCTCGGTCAAGTGCGAGCGTAGCAACTACGATTTTCACGCGTTGCCGGCCGAAGAGTATCCGCCGCTGCCGGCGGCGACCAAAGGCTCGCATTTCACGATCGGCTCCAAGCGTTTCCGCGAGGGAATCGAAGCGACGATCTTCGCCGCCTCGAGCGAAGAGGCGCGCGGCGCGGTGCTGATGGGAACGCTGCTCGAGCTCGAGGGCAACTCGCTGACCCTGGTAGCGACCGACGGCTATCGCCTGGCTCGTTATCAAACCACACTCGATGACGGCATCAGCGGGGCTGAGAAGTATATCGTGCCCTCGCGCGCGCTGGCCGAAGCCGCCCGCAATCTCGGCGGCGCGGATCAGATCGCCGTGAGCGCGCTCGGCGCCCAGAGCAATCAGCTCCAGATGACCGCCGGCGATACCTCGATTACGGTACGCCTGGTCGACGGGCAATATCCAAACTACCAGCAAGTGATTCCAGCCAAGTTCGATCGCAGCGTCACCGTCAACACGCAAGCGCTGATCGGCAGCCTGCGCCGCGCCGAACTCGTCGCTGGCGATCGCGCCAGCATGGTGAAGCTGGCCGTCTCGAATCAAACGCTGATCGTTACTGCGAGCAGCGACATCTCGGGCAATGCCTACGAAGAGCTCGAAGTCGAACAGACCGGCGAAGATCTCGCGATCGCGTTCAATGCACGCTATCTCGTCGAGATCCTCAACCACGTCAAGAGCGCGCAGACCGTCATCGAATTTCTCGGCCCGCTCTCGCCCGCCGCGATTCGCCCGGTCGAGCCGCCCGAAGGCGCTCAGCAGCTCTACGTGTTGATGCCGCTGCGCCAATGAGCGCTCTATCATCGCGAGCGTAGCTCCTGTCATCCCGAGCGTAGCGTGAGCAACCGCTCTGTCATCCCGAGCGTAGCGAAGCGTAATCGAGGGACGGATCATCATACCGGGCATAGCGTGAGCGACCACTCTGTCATCCCGAGCGTAGCGAAGCGTAGTCGAGGGACGCACAAAACATTGCAGAAATGCGGCGCGCTTCATCTTCGATTCGTCCCTCGACTACGCTCACTTCGTTCGCTACGCTCGGGATGACAGGGGTGATTCGTCCCTCGACTACGCTCGGGATGACAGCGTGCAACTGACTAGGCTTGCGCTTTCGAATTTCCGGAATTACGCGCAGCTCGATCTCGATCCGGCGCCCGGGCTCAACGTCTTCATCGGCGCGAACGCGCAAGGCAAATCGAATCTGCTCGAAGCGATCGCGATGCTCGGCACCGGCAAATCCTTTCGTACCAGCCGCGACGCGGATCTCGTGCGCGACGGACTCGAGCTTGCCGTGGTCGGCGGCGACGCGCGCGTTCGCGCGGGCGTGGTGCATTTGGGATGCACGGTCGTGAAGGCCGGTACCCGAACGCGCAAGACCTACACGATCAACGGGCAGGGCGTGCGTTACGCGCGCTTTCTGGGCAGCATTCGTGTCGTCACCTTCGTGCCTGCCGACCTGCAGCTCGTCGCCGGTCCGCCCGCGCTGCGCCGCGCGCTCATCAACATCGCGCTCGCGCAAGACGACCGCCGCTATTACCACGAGCTCGCACGCTACGGCAAGGCTTTGCAGCAGAAGAACGCGATGTTGCGCGGCACGGTCGCCTACGACGACGAGCTGCTCGCGATCTACAACAACACGCTCATCGAGTCGGGCACGAGTTTGATGCTCGCGCGCAATCATTTCGTGAGCGAACTCGCGCGCGAAGCCGAGCGCATTCACGCGGCCTGGACGCGCAAAGCCGAGACGCTCGTCGTGCGCTACGCGCCGAGCATCCGCTTCGATGCGCCGACGGCCGAAGCGGTCGCGGGCGCGTTCGAGGCGCGGCTGCGCGAAGTCGCCGAGAGCGAACGCACCCGCAAAGCCTCGGTTGCCGGCCCGCATCGCGACGATCTCGAGCTCGAGCTCGACGGCCATTCGCTCGCGGCCTACGGCTCCCAGGGTCAAGGCCGGACGGCGGTGCTCGCGCTCAAGGTCGGCGAATATACCGTCATGCGCGACCGGTCCGGCGAGGCGCCGCTGCTCCTGCTCGACGACGTCCTCTCCGAACTCGACGCGGAGCGCGCGGCCGCATTTCTCGATGGTGTCGGCGGCTACGAGCAGGCCTTCGTGACGGCGACCCATGTGCCGCCGGGATTGCCCGCCGCGGCGCGCACCTCGATCGTCGAACGCGCCGAGGTTCGCGCGTGCTGAAGCTTGCCGAAGCGCTGCGCGGCTGGGCGCCGGCCGAGGGCGGAGCGGCCGATCCGATCGTGCTGCTCGGTGCGGCGTGGAGCGAGATCGTCGGCGCCGAAAACGCGCGCAACTCGCATCCCGCGCAACTCGCAGGCGACTCGCTCCTGATCGTCACGACGTCGAGCGTATGGAGCGCGCAGCTCAGCTATTTGTCGGAGCAGATTCTCGCCGCGTTGCGTGCGCGGCTGCCCCGCGCGGGGATCGCGAAAGTGCGGTTTCGCGTGGGCAAACTTCCGCCAAAGAGCAGCCGTTCGCGTGCCGCGCGGGTTCTAACATATGGGACCGCGCGCGACGCGCGCGAGCCCGCAGCCGATGCAGACGAGGCGCTCGGGCGTTTTCGTACCAGCGTCGACGACGCCGAGCGGGCCAAACGTGCGCGCGGGTGGAATGAGTGTGACGGCTGCAAAGCCTTGATCGCGCCCGAATCCGGGCCGTTCTGCGTTTCGTGCCAGATCGCACGTGAGGCGGAACGGGAGCGCCAGATCTCGCGGATGCTCTTTGAAGCACCGTGGCTGGGGTTCGCCGGGACCGCAAAGCTGATCGAGGACCTGCGTCAGGACGAATACGAGTCGATCCGCCGCCGCCTGCTGCAACGCTGGTGGGACCGGCTCCGCCGTGTTCACCTGACCGGGACGCTCTCGCGTGACGGCGCCGAGCGGCTGATCGCCGGTTCGTACGTCTTGCTCAAGAGCGGACTTGCGCCCGAGCGGCTTACGCCCGCGATCGTACGCAACGTGCTCGGCGACGAGCTTCATGAACTGCTATATGAAACAAACTAAGAGATGACCAACAACAACTACACCGGCGAGCAAATCGAGGTTCTCAAGGGCCTCGAGGCGGTTCGCAAGCGCCCCGGCATGTACATCGGCAACACGGCCGAACGCGGCTTGCACCAGCTCGTTTACGAAGCGGTCGACAACGGCGTCGATGAAGCACTCGCAGGCTACGCCAAGACGTTGAAGGTCGTTCTCTATAAGGACTACTCCGTTTCGGTAGAAGACGACGGACGCGGCATTCCGGTCGACATGCACGCCGAAGAGAAAATGCCCGCGGTCGAAGTCGTGATGACGATTCTGCATGCCGGCGGCAAGTTCGGTAAGGGCGGCTACAAAGTTTCGGGCGGCTTGCACGGCGTCGGCATCTCGGTCGTGAACGCGCTCTCCGAGTGGATGATCACGCGCGTCAAACGCGACGGCAATATCTACGAGATGAAGTTCGAACGCGGCGTCACCGTGCAGAAACTCCGGAAGATCGGCAAGACCGACGAGACCGGAACCTTTCAGTGGTGGAGACCCGATCCGGAGATGTTCGAGACGCTCGAGCTGCATTGGGATATTCTGCAAAAACGCCTGCGCGAACTCGCGTTTCTCAATCGTGGCCTTTCGATCACGTTGCGCGACGAGCGCGGTGACGAGCCGCGCGAGCGCTCCTACAAGTTCGACGGCGGCATCGTGAGCTTCGTCGAGTGGCTCAACGAGAAGAAAGACGCGCTGCATCCGGTCATTTCGACGCACAACGAACGCGACGGTGTCGACGTCGAGGTCGCGATGCAGTACACCGACACGTACACCGAGCAAATCTTCAGCTACGCCAACAACATCAACACGATCGAAGGCGGCATGCACCTGCAAGGCTTCCGTCAAGCCGTCACGCAAGCCGTCAACTCGTACGCGAAGAAGAAGGGCGTACTCAAAGAGGCCGACGGCTCGCTCTCGACCGACGATATCGTCGAAGGGCTCACCGCGGTCGTCTCGGTCAAACTGCAAGAGCCGCAGTTCGAAGGGCAGACGAAAACCAAGCTCGGCAATGCCCGCGTGCGCAGCATCGTTTACAGTCTGGTGAACGAGCGCCTCGACTTCTTCCTCGAAGAGAATCCGAAGCACGCACGCGTGATCGTCGACAAAGCGATGGCGGCGTCGCGCGCGCGCGAAGCGGCGAAAAAAGCGCGCGATCTCTCGCGCCGCAAGAACGCGCTCGACGGCTCGGGCCTGCCCGGCAAGCTCGTTGATTGCAAGAACACCGATCCGAAGGAGAGCGAGATCTTTCTCGTCGAGGGAGACTCTGCGGGCGGCACGGCCAAGGGCGGCCGCGATCCGAACACGCAAGCGATACTTCCCTTGCGCGGTAAGATCCTCAACGTCGAGAAAGCACGCTTGGATAAGGTGCTTTCGAACGAAGAGATTCGCACGATGATCACGGCGCTAGGCACCGGGTTCGGCGACGAGTTCGATCTCGAGAAGCTGCGCTATCACAAGATCATCATCATGACCGATGCCGACGTGGACGGTTCGCACATCCGTACGCTCTTGTTGACGTTCTTCTATCGCCAGATGAAACCGCTGGTCGAGAACGGATTCGTCTACATCGCGCAGCCGCCGCTCTACGGCATTCGCAAGGGCAAGAAACAGTGGTGGGCGTTCAGCGAGTCCGACTACAAGTCGGTCATCGGCGAGGGCGATCCCAAAGACTTCACGATCCAGCAATACAAGGGTCTGGGCGAGATGGACGCCGAGCAGCTTGCTGAGACGACGATGGAGGTCGGCCACCGCCGCCTCAAGCAGATCACGGTCGAGGATGCGGTCGAAGCGGAGCAGATCTTCACCGATCTGATGGGCGACAAAGTCGAGCCGCGCAAGCAGTACATCTTCGATTATGCGAAATCGGTTAAAAATTTAGACCTATAGCGCCGGAGGATTCACGCGTAGTGAATCCACTAATTAGGTGCTAATGCGCAGGCGAACCGCGGTAGTCGTCCTGGCCGTGCTGCTGGCCGCTGTCGCGGCCGTCGCGCGCGGCAACGCGTTGCTCGTCTGGAGCCTGCCGCGCATTCTCGGGCTCGCCGCGGGCGCTTCGGTTTCCATCGACCAGACCACGATCGGCGGCGACCGCATGGTGCTGCGCGGCCTGCGCGTGCGCAAAGACGGCGAGCCGCTGTTCGCCGCCGAGCAGGTCGCGATCGCATACAACCTGCGCGATCTCTTGCCCGGTAGCGCGCATCGCTTCGGGCTGCTTGCAATCGAGCTCGATCGCCCGGTCTTCACGCTCGAACGTCATGCCGACGGCAGTTACAACCTGGCGCTCGGCGGCGGCGCAGCGCAACCCGCGCCGCTGCTCGCGCGACGCAACGGCGTGCCGCTCGCGTTCACCGTGCGCGTGCGCGACGGTGTGGTGCACCTGCGCGCTCCGCATGCGCTCGATCCGCAAGCGCGCCGCATAGACATCGGCGCGATCGATATGGACGGCACGATCGACACTGCGACGCGCACGCACTATCGCGTGACGAGCGATCTCTTCACCGCCGCGGGCACGATCGACGCGACGCGGGGCTACGCGATGCACCGCGTTCGCATCGCCGCGCTCGCGATTCGCCCGATCGCAAACTTCTTCATCAACTCACGCTCCTCGGTCGTGCTGGCCGGAACGGCGCGCTCGCTCGATCTGCAGATCTACGCGCTCGGTGTCGAACCCGAAGAGCCGGCCGCCTATCACGTCGGCGGCCGCGTCTACATCGACAACGCGAAGATGCGCCTGGTTGGGCTCGCGCCGCCCGTCGAGGGCCTCACCGGCGAACTCGAGCTGGTCGACGACGAGCTGTTCTTCCATCCGCTGCATGCGCACGTCGCCGGCGTCTCGCTCGCGATCACCGGCTCGATCTTCGAATTCCCCGCGACGCCGCAGTTTCGCATCGGCATCAACGGCGTCGGCGATCTGCGCGATTTGCGCACGCTCTTCGCATTTGCAAAGGATCAGGATCTTGCCGGGCCGGCGCACATCGGCGTCTCGGTCGACGGCGGTCTCGAGGGCACCGGGCCGCGCGTGCTCGCGACGGTCGACGCGGCGCCCGCCTCCTACCGCAACATCGTCTTCGATCATCTGCACGCGAGCATCGCCTACAGCAACTCGACGGTGTTCTTCATGCCGATCGAAGCCGACGCGCACGGCGCGCGCTTTACCGTGCGCGGCGACATGGAGATCACCGATCGCGTGCGCTCGCGTCTGGCGCTGCACGTCGATGCTCACGCCGACGATCTTCCCTACGCGGGCGCCTTGATCGGGAACGAGCCGCTCACCGGCGATTTCACGCTCGACGGCCACGATCTCGATTTCTACGGCTACGGTGCGCTCGAATCGGCGCGTTCGCTCGATCGCGCGGCGGCCGTCGTCCACGTCGACCGCGGCGGTATCCTCGACGTCGCACCGCTCTGGTTCGCGCGCGACGGCGGCACTTTTGCCGGCGGTTATCATCTCGACCGCGTTCACGATACGAGCGCCTTCTGGGTGCGGGCCGCGCACCTGACGCTGCAAACGCCGGCGTATCATTCGTTCTTCGAAGCCGCGCTTGCGACGCTGCCCCCGATCGACGCAACCATCGACGAGGCCGCAATTCTAGGGGGCGGTCACAGCGGCACGCACGCGCTGCTGGCGGGTGCGCTCGCGGCGCGCGATGCGACGATCGCCGGCGTGCGCATCGACCGCTTGCGCGCGCACTTCGCGGGCACGCTCGCCGACGCCGCGATCGATCCGCTCGTCGCGAGCGGACCGTGGGGCGCGCTGCGCGGCAGCGGCGCGTTTTCCTTTGGTGGGCTCGCGCTGCACGGAAACTATCGCGGCACGCTGCAAGGCTTGCGTCAATTCATGAGCGGCATTCCCGCAAGCGGCGCGATCGACGGCGCCGCGTCGCTCGCGATTACGCCGCAGCGGCTGATCGTGCAAACCCAGGACCTGCACATGCACGGCGCGACGATTCACGGCATTCCGATCTCGTCGGTGACGGGCACGCTCGCGATCGATAACGGCGTGCTGCGCATCGAAAGCGCGCGCGCGCAGATTGCGGGCGGCAACGTCGTCGCCGCGGGAACCTACGGCGGCGCTTCGGGCGCCGACGCGATCTCGTTGATCGCGACGCATCTCGCGGCGACCGGATTACGCGGCGTCGGCATGCTGCTCGACGGCGGCGAGCTCGATGCCGACGGAACCATCGCGGCGGGCGCGCCGCTGCCGACCTTCGAGGGCGGCGTCGCGCTGCGGCACGGGCGCGTCCATCAGTTCGACGTCGCGGGTACGGGACTGGTCGCGCTGCGTGGCGACGGCGCGCACTTCGATCGCGTCGTCGCGGGCATCGACGGCATCTACGCAACCGCAACCGGCAGTCTCGACGCGCTCAGTTCGGGTTCGCCGGTCTATCGCGTCGACGCGAACGTACCGGCAGCCGATCTGGGGCGCGCGGTCTCGGATATCGGTATCGTCACCAAATACAACGAGGGCACGTTCAAAGCCGGCATCAGCGTGCGCGGCGCGGGGCTGCAGCCCCAGGTCAACGGCGTGATCGCGGTGCCGGCCGGATCGATCAACGGTTTGTACTATACCGACGCGAGCAGTCAAATCTCGGCCGACCGCAGCAGCGTGGCGCTGCGCAACGGAACGGTGGAGGTGGGAAGCACGCACCTGGAGTTCGGCGCGGCGGAGAGCCCGTCGATCAGCGCGCTGCGCGTGCGCAGCCCGCACGCCGATCTTTCCGACTTCAACGATTTCTTCGACACCGGCGACACGCTCGACGGCGATGGCGCCATGCGCTTCGACGTCGTCTCGCAGGCGCACCGGCTCTCGAGCAACGGCGATCTCGCGATCGCCCACTTTCGCTACCGCAACCTGCCCATCGGCACGACCGATGCGACGTGGTCGAGCGAACATAACATTCTGCGCGGCTCGCTCGACGTCGATGGGCCGCAAGGATCGCTGCGCTCGAACGGCGAGGTCACGCTCGCGAGCGAGAACGAGTTTCTGCACATCTTGCGCGACTCGCGGTACGCGTTGCGCGGCGATCTGCGCAATCTCGATCTCTCGACGTGGGTTGCGGCGCTGGGCTATCCGCAGGTTGCGGTAACCGGACGCGTCAACGCAAGCGCCACGATCGACGGACGCTTTCCCGAGCTGAGTCTGCGCGGCAACGCGGATCTCGTGAACGGCACGATCTGGCGGCTGCCGATCCAGAGCGCGAGCACCGCGATCTCTTCCACGGGCGGCCGTCTCACCGTCGAAAGCGCAGACCTCTCCGCGCCGGGCGTGCATCTCCACGGCAGCGGCAGTTTCGGTTTCGGCGTGAACGATCCGGTCGCGTTCACCATTTCGGCCAGCTCCGACGACGTGCCGACGTTGCTCGCCGAACTATTCCGCACGCATCTCCCGATCAGCGGGCTCGTCGACTCCACGCTGACGCTGGGCGGCACGCTCGCAAAGCCGGCGTTCGACGCGTCATTCAACGCAACCGACGCGCACCTGTACGGCATCGACGTTCCACAGCTCTTCGGCTCGGTCGAACTACGTAATAACGAACTGGTGCTGCACGGTGCGGGCGCGGAGTTCGATCGCGGCACGGTTGCGATCGAAGGCTCGATGCCGCTCTCGCTCAATCCGCTTCGCATCGGACCGGCGCAGGCGCCCGTCAACGCGACGCTGACGTTCAACGGCGTGGATCCGAGTCTGCTCGACGGGATCGCCGGCAACAACACCAAACTCGGCGGAGCGATCGACGGCGAGTTCAGCGTGACGGGCACGGTGGGCGCGCCGCACATTCTGGGCAACTTCAATATCAAGGACGGCTCGTACGTCAGCGATCTGGAGCGCACGCCGATCACCGCGATCGAATCTGCGCTGCGCTTCGATCGCACCTCGGCGACGGTGCAGAAGATGAGCGCGCGCTTCGGAACCGGCACCGTCACGGGTTCGGGGCAGGTCACGTTCGCCAACGGTACGGCGTACGCGCTCCAAGCAAAGGCCAGCGGCGCCCAGCTCGACCTGCCCGCCTACGGCCGCGGTTCGATCGACGCCGACCTCTCCCTCACCCGCGCGGTCGGCCAGGATGCCAAACTCACCGGCTCCGCCACGCTCTCGAACGCGGCCATTCCCTTTGCCGCCTTCATCGCGGCAACGCAGAATTCGGGCCAGGCCGCCTCACTGCCGATTCCGCTCGACCTCGACGTGCAGATGAACGTCGGGCGGAACGTCCGCGTGCGCGGCTCGGGCTACGGCGCGGGCCTGGACATCGGTGCGACCGGCGGCGTGCATCTCGCCGGCAGCCTGGCCGCGCCGACGCTCTCCGGCAGCTTCGCAGCCACCGGCGGCACCCTGACCTACTACGACCGCGCCTTCCGGGTCCAGGCCGCCAAGCTGACCTTCACGCCGGCCGACGGCGTGATCCCGACCCTGCACGCCACCGCCACCACCCGCATCACCAATCCCGATCCGAGCTCGGCCTACAACTCGGTCGACGTCACCGTCGCGGTCGACGGATCGATCAGCAACCCCAGGCTGAGCTTGAGCTCGAGCCCGCCCGGCTACACCAACGACCAGCTTTTGGCGATGATCGCGCCCTTCGGCGGGGTGCTGCTCAGCAATCTCAACTATCTGCCCACGGCCAATACCGGGCTGCAGGCGAGCGGCTCGAACGCCTCGTTCACGGCCGGCCAGGAGGCCTTCAATATTCTCAATGCCCAGTTTTCGGCAGGGCTGCTCTCGCCGCTCGAGGGGGCGATCCAGCAGAGCCTGGGCTTCCAGAGCGTCAACGTGACGCTGGACTACCTCGGGAATGTGGGCGTCTCGGCGTCACGATTCTTGGGCAAGACCGTCAACTTTGTCTATGCGGCCACCTTCGGTATCCCGCAGCGCACCTCGTTCGGTCTCCAGCTCGTCGGCGAGCGGGCGACCAGCGCTCAACTATCCTTCTTTTTTGCCAACGGACCGGAACGGCTCTTCGAGACCCCTCTCGTCAACGTTGGAACCAATCGCATCACGGCAGGCTTACCGCTCCAAGGGCAAAATGGCTTTGCGTTCACGCTTCAGCGACTTTTTTGGTAGAAACCCCAGCATTTATGGGGCGGCAAGGACCGATGGGCGCTAGCGCGAACCAGGGGCCGGAACTCTGCAGCCGGCATCTCCGGCTCTCCATGCCCTCAGCAAGGACTACAAGAATCGCATGATCTTTGACCTTCGGCGCGCGCCACGCGCACTGGTGCGTTGCGCGAGAGCCGTGCTCGCCCTCGTCGTCGCGTTCATGGTCGTCGCGCCGCCGATGGTTCGCTCGGCGAGCGCGCCCGAGATCGTGTCGGTCGACGTGACGGGGAACCTGCACGTCCCGACGGCTACGATCATGCAGGTCGTTCAAGCGCGTCCGGGCGAGGTCTACGATCCCAAGATCGTGCAGGGCGACTTGCAGCGTATCAACGCGCTCGGCTACTTCGCCGACATCGCGCCGCCGCTCATCCGCGCGCGGCCAAACGGCGTCGCGATCACCTATCGCGTCATCGAAAACCCGGTGCTGACCAAGATCAGCTTTACCGGGAACAAGAGCGTTCCGAGCGACACGCTGCTCGCATTGATGGATCTCTCGGTGGGCCAGGTTTTCAATTCGAACACCTTTCGCTCCGACGTCCTGAAGATCAACAACTATTACGAGCGCATCGGCTACGGCGGCCAAGTGGCTTCGCATATCTGCAACGTCGAATTCGACGTGAAGACCGGCGCGCTGACGCTGTGCATCCGCGAAGGCTTGACGGTACGCAAAATCATCATCGGCGGCGATCCGGTGATCCCGGTCCCGCTCATTCTCAAGCAGCTGACGCTCAAGCCGGGCATGGTCTTTTCCGACGAGATCCGCAACAAAGACATCGCCGCGCTCAAAGCGTGGTATGACGATAAATTCAAGATCGAACTCGGCAACTTCGAGGGCGGCATCGACCCGGCGACGATCGACGAAAAAGCCGGCACCGCCGACGTGAAGTACAACATCTACGTCGCGCGCGTCGGCGTCGTGCAGATCGTCGGCAACACGCGCACCAAGGATTACGTCATCCGCCGTCTGCTGCGCGTCACGCCCGGCATGATCGTGGATACCGATTGGATCAAGGCGGACTACGAGCGCTTGAACGCTACCGGTTACTTCTCGAAGGTCAACCCCGACATCAAAGAGGGGCCCGATCCGAAGAAACCGCAGGACGTGACGCTCGTGTGGGAAGTCACCGAACAGCGCACCGCGCAGGCCTCGGTCGGATTCGGCTATCAGGGCGGTATCACGGGCGAAGGCCTCTACGGCACGCTCGGCTTCCAGGATTCGAATCTCCACGGAACCGGTAACTCGGCGGGAATACAGTTCCAAGAAGGCGCCAACGTTTCGTCGGACTCGATCTCCGGTTCGATTCCGTATTTGAGCAATACGCCCACTGGTGAAAAGTACTCGCTCGGCGCGAGCATCTTCTCGACGCGCCAGACCTACTATTACCCGGTCTATAGCGTGGGTTCGACCACGATCGGGTCGGCGCCGACAGTGGGAGGCACCCCCGCACCCGTCCCGGTCACGCTCTACGAAAACAGCAACTCCTCGCTGATCAGCGGCATCGTCTCGACCAGCGAGTCGTCGGCGCAAGGCTTCAACATCAGCCTGGGCCGCCGTCTCTCCGACTACATCACGATGTCGGTCACGCCCACGATCGAAAAGGTGAAGTACTCGACGACCGTGCCGTCGCCGTATTACTTCGAGGGTTCGCAGCCCAACGTGCTCGTCGGGCCGACGCCCAATCCGCTCGAATCGGAAGAGAACGTCAACGGCAGCTTCGGTATCGCCGCGACCTCGATCGCGAACGTCAACACCGGCTTGCCCTATCAGCTCAACATGATCTCGTTCGGCTTGGGCACCTCGCCGATCACGAGCGACGATCCGTACAATCCGCGGCGCGGCTGGAAGGCCTCGCTGGTCGAGCAGATCTCGCTGCCGGCTTTCGACTCGAGCTTCAACTACACGGAGACGACGCTCGACGTCGCGCGTTACATTCCGGTGCTGCGCACGGCGACCTTCGGTTTGCACGGCGCGTACTATCTCTCGTCCGGCGTGATTCCGCCCAACGAGCTCTTCACGTTCTCCGATCAGCAGGTACGCGGATACAACACGGTCTTCTACGGAACCGACGCTGCCCTCGGGCAGGTCGAGTTACGTCAGCCGCTCACGGAGGATCGCAAACTCTCGATCGTCGCGTTCGTCGACGAGCTGGACTTCCGCATTCGCGGCGCGTATCCCGAACTCGATCCCTACACCAATCGCGTAGTGGCCTATCCCGCTGACTGGTCCCTTCGCGGCGACATGGGTCTCGGTCTGCGCTTCGACGTACCGCAGCTCGGTCTGCGTACGATCCGCATCGACTTCGCCAAGGGCGCCAACGGCGGCCACGCCAGCTTCGGTATCGGCCAAAGCTTCTAAGGAAAAGTATGAAACGACGCGTTATTACGACCATTGCACTACTGCTCGGTTTGAGCTTGCTCGTCGGACCGGCTGCGATCGCGGCCGATCTCACCGACGTCGGCTTCCTCGACCAGGCGGCAGTCGCGAATCTGCCGGCGTTCGTCAGCGCGAACCAGCAGCTCGCGCAGTATAAGAGTCAAGTCGAGCAGCAGTTCGAAGCCGCGATGCGCGGCGCGAAGACCGACGCCGATAAGCAGCGCATCTCGCTGCAGTACCAGCAGCAGTTCTCCGACAAGCAGAACGAGGTGATGGGGCCGCTCTTCCAGCGCGCGCAGGCGGCTATCGCGACGATCGCCGCGGCGAAGAAGCTTTCGATCGTGGTCGATAAACGCATCGTGATCTACGGCGGCCAGGACATTACGAGCGACGTCGTCAACGCGGTGCGCGGGTCGGCGGCAATCGTGCCGCCGCAGGCGACGCCGATTCCCTCGGTGATCGGCTTCGTCGATCAGTCGGCTCTGGCAAATTCGCAAGACGTCAAGAACGCGAGCGATCAGTTGCAGAAGTTCCAGCAGGCGCAGCAGCCGATCTACGCGGCGCGCTTCAAGAACGCCAAGAACGACGTCGACAAACAGCAGGTGATGGCCGATTACAACAAAGCCATCCAAGACAAGCAGAACGCGCTGCTCCAACCGCTCATCGATCAGACGAAGCGAGCGACCGCGAGCGTCGCGCGCAGCAAGAACCTGTTGCTCGTCGTCGATCGCGCGGACGTCGTCTTCGGGGGCACGGACATCACGCAAGATGTCCAAAATGCGCTCAACAAATAGACGAGCTTCGCTCGCGCTGACCGCCGTGATCCTTGCAACAGCTGCTTTATGCGGCTGTTCGCGCGTCGACGTGCACTCCGACCGGGTGCGCGGCGTGGCGTACGTGCGCGTCGACGACGTCATCAAACATCATCCGCTCTACCCGCAGCTGCAGCAGATCGACGACGCGATCGCGGCGATCAATTTTGCGGCTTCGCTGCCGCATGCGCCGCTGACGCCCGCGCAGATCGCCGCGCAGACCAAGGATCTCAACGCGCAACTGCAGGCAGCGCAGGACAAAGCCAATCAGATCATCGCGAGCAAACAGCAGAGCTACGCGCAGCAAGAGCACGACGCTGAGGTCGCGGCGGTCAAGGCGGCGGGCGTCGATCCCAGCGCCGCCGGTCTGGGGCAGGTGATGAACGTCACCTCGCAGGCGCAGGCGCAGCAGGCGGCGCAGGCCGCGCAGCAGGGCTATATGGCGTATCAGCAGGGCGTGATCGAACAGGACAACGCGGCCCTGCAGTCGATTCAAAGCCAGCTCAACAAGGCCGCTAGCGACAAGCTGCGCGCGCGTGCCGAAGAGTATTCGCAGAACGAGAGCGATCTTTCGCTCAAGCTCGCGCAGCAAGACGCGTCGCAGCGCATGTCGCTGCGCACGCAGCTCAACACGCTTGCGCTCACGACCGAGCAGCGCAAGAGCGTCACCGATCAATTGGCCGCGCTCGACAAGAAAGAGGCCGATCAGGTCAACGGCTTGCGCGCGGCGGATGCTTCGGCGCTGGCCGCCTATCGCAAGCAGCTGATGACGCAGACCGCGGAGCAGATGCGCCGGCAGCAGGCGCAGATCCAGTCGCAGACCGGGGCCAAGCTCGCCGAGCGCCGCGACCAGGTTTCCTCGCAGCTGCGCGGGCTGGGCAGTGCGCCGGTGCCCACCGTCAGCCTCCCGCCCGACCTCAAGCAGCGGCTGGCGCAAATTCACGAGCAGTATGCGGCAAAATTCCAGGCCGATGCGCAGCAGGCAGTCGAAGAGTACCAGCAGACCAAGGCGGACCTCGACGCGCAATTCGCCGCGCTGCACGGCCAGGGCGACAGCGCGACGGGCGCCGCCGCCAAGCAACTCTATGCTTTGCAGAATCGCGAAAGCGCGCTGACCAAGCAGATCCAGGACCAAATCCAGCGCGAGGCCGTACGCCTCGCGAAACAGATGGGTTTCACGCTCGTTCTCGATAACGTGCAGGCCGCAAACGGCGGTTACGACATGACCAACGACCTCATTCACGACCTCGAAAGCCAACACGAGTGAAAAAACAGCTACTTCTCCTCTCCCTCGCCGCAGCACTGATCGCGGGCTGCGCAAACAACAGCCCGGTCGGGCTCGTCGACGTGCAACGGATCGTCTCTAACTGGACGGTCTATCAATCGTTCCAGCAGCAGCTGCTGGCCGACGAACAGCAGATCGCGCAGAGCAAAGCCTCGACCGCGCAGAAGCAACGTCTCGCCGCCGAGCTGCAAAAGAAATACGCCGGCATCACCGACGAGCTCACCAAGCAGATCCGCGATGCCGCGAGTAAAGTCG
The DNA here is from genome assembly GCA_035507275.1 of Candidatus Acidiferrales bacterium. Taxonomy (GTDB): domain Bacteria; phylum Vulcanimicrobiota; class Vulcanimicrobiia; order Vulcanimicrobiales; family Vulcanimicrobiaceae; genus Aquilonibacter. Next base: position 15,652 of record DATJOG010000022.1, on the reverse strand, counting down.
CGCAGCAGAAGAACCTCACGCTCGTGATCACGCGCGAGGGGGTTGGCTACGGTGGTGTCGACATCACCAAAGAAGTCGAGGCGGCGCTGCACATTACCGACAAGGCGACGCCCGCGCCCGGCTAGCAGGTCACTGATGCTGGGCACGCTCGCAGAGTTGCAGGCCCGCGTCGGCGGGCGCCTCATCGGCGACGGTTCGGTCGCGATCGCGCGGATCAGCGCGGTCGACGACGCGAGCGCCGATGCGCTGACCTTTGCGACCGACGAGAAATACTACGCAGCCGCGCTTGCAAGTGCGGCTGCTGCGGTGTTGGTCGACGCGAGCGTTCCGATCGACGTTGCAACGGCGAGCAAACCGCTGCTCGTGATCGAGAACGCGCGTGCCGCGCTCGCAACCTTTCTCGCCGCCCTCAAGCCGCCGCGTCCGCGCGGCCCGTTTCGCCATCCGAGCGCGGCCGTCGACGCGAGCGCGCAGATCGGCGACGACGTCTACCTCGGCGCGAACTGTTACGTCGGCGCGCGCGCGCGCGTGGGTCGCGGCAGCGTGATCGCGCCCGGAGCGTACGTCGGCGACGACGTGACGATCGGCGAAGAGACGTGGCTGCATCCCCACGCGGTCGTACACGAACGCTGCGTGATCGGCGCGCGCGTGATCCTGCACTCCGGCAGCGTCATCGGCAGCGAGGGTTTCGGCTGGGCGTTCCTGGAGGGCCGGCTCGAGCGCATTCCGCAGATCGGCAACGTCGTGCTCGACGACGAGGTCGAGATCGGTGCGAACAGCTGCGTCGACCGCGCGCAGACGGGAAGCACGCAGATCGGACGCGGCACGAAGATCGACAACCTGGTACAAATCGGGCACAACTGCCGCATCGGAAAGCATTGCGCGATCGCCGCGCAGACCGGTTTTGCCGGATCGACGAGCGTCGGCGACTTCGTGAAGATCGCCGGACAGGTCGGCACGCGCGGACACATGCACATCGGCTCGCGCTCGACGGTCGCCGGACAATCCGGCGTGTGGGGTGACGTCGAGGAAGGCGCGATGGTCTCCGGCAATCCCGCGCGCGATCATCGCGAGACGCTGCGCAACGAAGTGATGCTGCGTAAGCTGCCGCAGATCCTCAAACGCGTCGACGCGCTGGAGAAGAAAGAATCGTGAACGCCGCGACGCTCGCGGGGCCGTTGCGCTTCGAAGGCGTCGGCTTGCACACCGGAGCGGCGGCGGCGATGGAGATTCGTCCGGCGCAGCCGGGCGCCGGCATCGCCTTCGAGGTCGACGGCACCGAGATTCCGGCGGTCGCAGAGTATGCGTCGGAGTCGCCGCTCGCAACCGTGATCGGACGCAACGGAACGACGATCTCGACGATCGAGCACGTGCTCTCCGCGCTGCTCGCGACCGGCGTGAGCGACGCGCGGATCGAACTCGACGGGCCGGAGGTGCCGATTCTGGACGGGAGCGCGAGGCCGTACGTCGAGGCGATCGAACGCGCCGGACTGATCGCGTTCGACGTGGCGCGACCGGTCTTCGCGCCCGAGGACGCGCTCGAATTTCGCGACGGCGATCGCGCGGTGATCGTGCTTCCCTCGAGCGCCTTTCGCGTGCGCTTTTTCGGCGATTATCCGGCGCCGATCGGCACCCACTACTACGACGCGGCGATCACGCCGCAGACCTACCGCGACGAGATCGCGCCCGCGCGCACCTTTGCCTTTCTGCGCGACGTAGAAGCGATGCGCGCGCGCGGCCTGGCGCGCGGGGGGAGCCTGGAAAACGCGCTGGTCTACGACGACGCCGGGCCGATGCAGGCGCTGCGCTGGCCCAACGAGGTCGCGCGCCACAAGGTGTTGGATTTGATCGGCGACTTCGCGCTGCTCGGCGCATGGCCCCAGTGCGACGTCATCGCGATCAAGAGCGGGCATGCAATGCATGCGCGCGTGACTAGCGAATTGAGGAACCGTGGCTGAAATAGATATCCGGCGGATCATGGAGATCTTGCCGCACCGCTACCCGCTGCTGTTGGTCGATCGCATCCTGGAACTCGAGCCGTTCGCGCGGGCCTACGGCTACAAGAACATCACGGTCAACGAGCCGGTCTTCACCGGCCACTTTCCCGGCAATCCGGTGCTCCCCGGCGTCTACATCATCGAAGCGATGGCGCAGTTGGGCGGAGCGGTCGTGCTCGAACCCGGCGATTTTTCGCGCCGCGTGCCCTACCTCGCCGGCATCGACAAGTGCAAATTCCGCCGGCCGGTCGTGCCCGGCGATCGCTTGATGATGGAGGTCGTCCTCGAACGGCACAAGCGCAACATCGGGTGGGTGCGCGCCGAATCGAACGTCGACGGGCAATTCGTCTGCTCGGCCGAGCTGATGTTCTCGATCGCGACCGATCCGCGCAGCTTCAGCCTCGATGCCGCGGTGCTGCACCCCTAGATGATTCATCCCACCGCAATCGTTCATCCCGGAGCGAACATCGCGCGCGGCGTCGACGTCGGCCCGTACTGTCTGGTCGGCGAGAACGTCTCGATCGGCAAAGGTACGCTCTTGCAGGCACACGTCGTCGTCAACGGCTGGACGACGATCGGTGAAGACTGCGAGATCTTTCCTTTCGCGACCATCGGGGCGTCGTCGCAGGATCGCAAGTACGCCGGCGAGCGCGCGCACACGAAGATCGGAAACCGTACCGTGCTGCGCGAGTACGTCTCGGTGCAGCGCGCGACCGGCGAAGATCAAGTGACGCAGGTCGGCGACGATTGTTTGTTGCTGGCTTACGTACACATCGCGCACAACTGCGTGCTCGGCAATCACGTGACGATGTCGAATCTCGCGCAGCTCGCCGGGCACGTCGAGGTCGGCGACTACGTGACGATCGGCGGGCAAGCGGGCGTCCATCAGTTTACGCGGATCGGCCGCTACGCGATGGTGGGCGGTGCGAGCAAGATCACCAAAGACGTGCCGCCCTTTTTCTTGATCGAGGGCAATCCCGCCGAACCCTATGGGCTCAATTCGGTTGGGTTACGGCGCGCCGGCTTCTCGGTCGAAGAGCGCAACGAGATCAAGAAGTTCTACAAGATTCTCTACAACCCGAAGATGAACGTGTCGCAAGCGGTCGAAGCGATGAAGGAAGAGGCTTCGAGCGATCCCGGACGCGAGCTGATCGCGTTCTTGGAGGCCCCGTCGCAACGGGGTATCCTGAAATGACATGCGATATTTCTTTTCGACCGGTGAACCTTCGGGCGAACTGAACGCGGTGCTCCTGGCGCGCGCGATCGTGAAATACGATCCGCAGGCGCGCTTCGAAGGCATCGGTTCCGAGCGCATGTCCGGCGAACGCTGGACGCTGTGGCGCGATCACACCGGCTGGGCGAGTATGGGGCCGCTCGCGGCGATTCCGCGCATTCCGAAATTGCTGGCGACGATGTGGCGTACCGCGCTGCACCTGGCCGCGGCCAAACCCGAATTGATCGTGCTCGTCGATTTCGGCGCGTTCAACATGCGCTTGGCGAAAACGCTGCGCACGCAGCTGCGCTACGGCAATCCCATCATGTATCTCTTTCCGCCCGCGACGTGGCTCGACAAAGAAGGCGTCGCGCGCGCGGTCGGAACTATGACGGTGCCCGTCACCGCGTTTGCGCATCAGTACGCCTTTTACAAAAAGCACCGCCTGCCGATCATGTTCTTCGGTCATCCGCTCGCCGAGCAGTACGCGATGCGCGAGGAGCATCCGGCGCCGCCGCGCGACGGCGGAACGATCGCGCTCCTGCCCGGAAGCCGCGCCGGCGAATTGAAGTATCACGTGCCCGCACTGCTGGCGGCGCTGCGGATCCTGCGCACGCAGCGTCCCAATCTGCGCGCGGTCTTCGGCGCGGCCGACGCTCGCGGCGAACGGATGCTCGAGCGCGCGGTGAAACGTGCGCGCCTCGAGGGCGTGAGCATCGTGCGCGGGGTGAGCGCGGCGGTCGCCGGCGCCGACGCGGCCTTCGTCGCCTCGGGGACCGCGGTGCTCGAAACGGTGCTCTCGGGCGTTCCGTCGATCGGACTCTACATCATCAACCCGGTGCTGGTGAAGCACGCGCGCAGCATCTATTCGGGGCGCTTCATCACGCTGCCGAATCTCGTGATCGAGCGCGAATTGGTGCCGGAGCTGCTGCAGGACGACGCGACGCCCGAACGCCTCGCCGCGACGATGGAGGCGCTGCTGCTCGATCCCTCGGCGCAGTACGCGCACTTCGCCGAGGTACGCCGGCGGCTCGGGCCGCCGGGAGCGCTCGACGAGTGCGCGAAGTTCGCGGTTGCGCTAGCGAAAGCGGGGCAACGGTGATGCGGCTCTATCACACCTCGGATTTACACGATCACCGCGGTTTTGTGCCGCGGCTGCGTGCGCTGCGCGACGAACGCCCGGGCCTGCTCTTCGATTGCGGCGATTCGCTGCGCGGCAGCCAGACGGTCTACCATCGCAACGAGCCGATCATCGCGGAGATCGACGAAGCGGGCTACGACGCGCAAGCCATCGGCAACCGCGAATTCCATTATCTCTTCGCGCTGCTGGCGGCGCGCGCGCGCAAGATGATCCATCCGCTCGTGTGCAGCAATCTGCTCGACACCAAAGGGCGCGACCTGCCCTTTGCGCGTTCGATGACGATGCGCGCGGATGACGTGACGATTCACATCCTCGCGCTGCTCATCATGCAGTATCCCGCCGGCAGTCCGTGGGAGCGCATCTTCGGCTGGCGCTTTCTCGATCCGTGGGATGCGGTTGCGCCCGTGGCCGAGCGCATCCCCGAGGGCGACATGCTGCTCGTGCTCTCGCACGTCGGGCTCTCGCTCGACCGCGAGCTCGCGCGGCGCGTACCGCGCATCGATCTGATCTTGGGCGGCCACAGCCACGACACGCTCTTCGCGCCCGAGTTCGCCGGCGAGGTGCCGATCGTGCACGCGGGTCCGTACGGACACTACGTCTCGCGGACGGAGCTTGCATACGACGCGCAGCGCGGGCGCTTCGCGATCGAAGATTTTGCGCTCGTGCCGCTGCTCGGCGCACCGTGAGGGTGTTGTTCGTCACCAACGGGCATGGTGAAATCGCCATCGCGGATCGCATCGCGCAGGAGCTGCACGCGATCGACGAGCGCGTGCGCATCGATCATTTTCCGCTGGTCGGCGAGAGCCGCGCGGCGTTCATGCACGAGGCCGGCCCGCGGCGCGCGATGCCGAGCGGCGGTTTGATCGCGATGGGAAATCTGCGTAACATCGCGCGCGATCTGCGCGGCGGACTGCTCGCGCTCACGCTCGAGCAGCGGCGTTTTCTCGTGCGGGCTCGCGGCAGCTACGATCGCGTCGTTGCGGTCGGCGACGTGTACGCGTTGCTCATGGCGCTCGCGGTACACGCACCGGCGACCTACGTGGGCACCGCGAAGAGCGTGCGCGTCGCTCCCTACGGTGCCTTCGAACGCGGCGTGCTCCGCCGCGCGCAGAGCGTCTTCGTTCGCGACGAAGCGACCGCGCGGGCGCTGCAAGCGCACGGTGTCGACGCGCGCGCGCCGGGCAACGTGATCGTCGATCTGTTCGGCGATGCGAACGACCCGCGCGCGGATGCGGTTGCGGCGGGCTTTGCACCGGCGCTGGCGATTTTTCCCGGCAGCCGCCCGAGCGCGTACGGCGATGCGCGCTTTTTGCTCGACGTCGTGCGCCGCGTCGGGAGCGGACGCGCGCAGTTGGGCGCGATGCTCTCGGTCGCGCCGCTGCTCGATCCCGCGCAGTTTGCGGCCGGCTTTCGCGCCGAGGGCTGGCAGGTGGAGGAGAGCGGCAGCGAGCTGCTGCCGTTTTCGCTGGTGCGCGACGGCCGCACGTTCGCGCGCGCATGGCGCGGCGCGATCGGTCCGCTGCTCGCGCGCGCGGCGCTCGTGCTCGGACAGGCCGGCACCGCGAACGAGGCCGCCGCCGCGGCCGGCGTGCCGATCGTCGCCTTCGAGCGCGACCGCGATCGCAAGACGGCGTGGTATCGCATGCGTCAACACGGCCTGCTGGGCGACGCGCTGCTCGTGCTTCCCGGCGATCTCGAGCGCGCCGTCGCGGGCGTGAATGCGCTGCTCGACGACCCGCAGCGCCGCGCCGCGATGGGCGCGGAAGGCCGCGAGCGCATGGGCAGCGGCGGCGGTGCGCGCGCGATCGCGCGCGATGTGGCGGAGCGGCTGCGATGAAGCTGCTCGACCGCCTGCAGATCGTCGCGAGCGCGATCGCGGTCGCGAGCATTCCGTTTTTCCCGAGCTTCATCACGCTGACGAATGTCGCGTTTCCGGGCGTGTCGGTAGTGCCGCTTCCGCTTGCGATCGCGCTGCTCGCTCTGATGCTCGTGCTCGCGGTTGTCGCGAGCGCTGCGCTGCTGCAGGCGCCGCGCCGCGCCCCGACGCTCGGGCGTCCGCTGCTGGCGTGGCTCGGCGCCTGCGCGCTGGCGCTTGCGTTCGGTCTCAATCCGCGCGACGGCGCCGTCTTTCTCGGCATCTTTGGACTCTCGATGCTCTGGCACGCGGAGATCGATCGCTACTACGACTTGCCTGGGATGGCACGCACGATCTGGTGGACCTACATCATTTCGGGCACGCTCGCGAGTCTGGCGGCGATCGCGATGGTCGTGACGCGCGTGCCGGCGGTGCAGTATACGATCGCGAACGGCCGCGCGGTCGGGACCTTCGTGCTGCCGGGCGAGCTTGCCGGTTATCTGCTCTTCTTTCTGCCGATCTCGTATGCGCTCGCGCGCAGTGCGCGCAGCGCCGCGTTGCGCAGGCTCTCCTGGATCGGCTGCGGGTGCGGAGCAATCGCGATGGTGCTGACGTTTTCGCGCACCGGCTGGGTCGGACTCGCGGCCGGTATCGCGTTTCTCATCGTGATGCGCTCGCGCGCGGGGCACGCGCGCTTCGTGCAGGGCGCCGCGATCATCGTCGCCGCGCTCGCGATCGTGCTGATGCTTTTCAACGAACATCACAATCCGAGCGAGAACTTCACGCGCCTCTCGATTTGGCTCGCTGCGCTCGGCGTGATCGATCGCTTTCCGCTCACCGGTGTCGGCCCGTTCGGATTTTCGAAGATCTATCCGCTGGTGCGTCTGCCCGACGGTGATGCAACCGCGTTTCACGCGCACAGTATGTATCTCACCTTTTTCGCCGAGCTCGGTGTGGTCGGGTTTCTGGCATTTTGCTGGGTGATCTGGAGCTTCGCGCGCGAGTTTTGGCGGCGATGGAACGCGTCGGCGCAGCGCTCGCTGCTCGCGACCGCAATTGCGGCGGGAGTCTTCGGCGCGCTCGTGCAAGGGCTGATCGACACCGTGAGCGTCGTGATTTTCGGGCTGCTGCTCCCCATGCTTGCGTACGGGCTCGCCGCCGCGCGCAGCGGTTCGGGCGACGCCTAATGCGCGGCCTCGCCGTTGCGTTTGCGCTCACGATCTTGTGCGCGTGTAATCCGAGCGTGCAAAGCAGCTCCTCGCCCAGTCCCAGCCCAAGCCCAACTTCGAGCGGCCTCTCGCTGAAGATCAGCGGTCACGGAACGGCGCAGCAGCCGGTACGTTTCGTGGCGCAGCAGAAGAGCCGCATTCAATACGATTTGCGGGCGAGCTCCTTCGAGAGCGTCGGCGCGCAGGGGAGCGCGCGCGTGAGCTTCCGGCACGTACGCGTGACGTTTTACGGGAAGGACGGCTCGCATTTGGTAGCCGACGCGCCGCAAGCGATTGTCGACCAAACGACGAATACCATCCAAATGCTCGGCGGCGTGCGCGCGAAAAACGACAACGGCACCTCGCTTTCGTGCGATACGCTGCAATACGATCATCAGACCGAGATGCTCTTCGGTACCGGGCACGTGATCATCGCGAGCGCGCGCGGCTTCAAGGCCACCGGTGACCGCTTCGAATCGGATATCTCTATGACGCATACACGGATGCAATGAACGACAATAACAGCTGGATCAAACTTCGCGGCTTGGTGAAGAATTACGGCGAACGCGCCGTGGTCAACGGTGTGAGCGCCGAGGTGCACCAGAGCGAAGTGGTGGGACTGCTCGGCCCCAACGGGGCGGGCAAGACCACGACGTTCTACATTGTCGTCGGGTTGGTGAAGCCCGACGGCGGCAGCGTCGTATTGGATCGCAACGGTGTCGAACTCGAGCTCTCCGGCAGACCGATGTACGAGCGCGCGCGCAACGGCATCGGCTATCTCGCGCAAGAGAATTCGATCTTTCGAAAGCTCTCGGTCGCCGACAACATCCGTTTGATCTGGGAACAGAACGGCGTCTCGCGCGACGAGCAGAATCACCGGCTGCCGATCCTGCTCGAAGAGTTCGGATTGCGCAAGCTCGCGCACAACCGCGGCGACAGCCTTTCGGGCGGCGAGCGCCGCCGCGTCGAGATCGCGCGCGCGATCGCGATGGAGCCGGCATTCTTGCTGCTCGACGAGCCGTTCACCGGCATCGACCCGATCGCGGTCGCCGACATTCAAGCGATGATCCGCCAGCTGCGCGATCGCGGCATCGGCATCTTGATCACCGACCACCAGGTGCGCGAGACGCTCGCGATCGTCGATCGCGCCTACATCATGAACAACGGGCGCATCGAAGTCTCCGGCACGGCGCACGAAGTTTTGGAATCGCCGATCGCGCGCACGTTTTATCTCGGCGAAGGCTTCCGGCTGTAGTGTTCCGCCTCCAGATCCTCGACCGCTACATGCTCGCCGAGCTTGCCGGTCCCTTCGGTTTCGGCCTCTCGGCCTTTTCGCTGATCTTCGCGGCGACGCAGCTGCTCGCGATCGGGCGCATGGTCTCCAACGACCACGTGCCGCTTTGGGCCGCGATCGAGATCTTCTTGTGGCAGCTCCCCGGCGAGATGGGCCTGGTCTTTCCGATGGCGCTGCTGCTCGGGACGCTGCTCGCGATTCAGCGGCTCTCGGGTGAGAGCGAGCTGACCGCGATGAAGGCTGGGGGCATCGGGTTCATCCGCATCACGATTCCGCTGCTCGCGGCGGGCGTGGTGATGTCGTTCGTGACCTATTTCGTGCAAGAGATCGTGGCGCCGTACGCGGCCGATCAGGTCAGTTCGATCGAGGATGCGGTGCTCAACCATGCGAGCGCCTTCAATCGCGATTTGACCGTCTCGGCGCCCTTGCCGGGCGGCGGCAAGCAGATCACCGTCGCGACCTCGTACGAACAGCATTCACAGGCGCTGCTGCACGTGACGCTCATTCAGTACGATCGCAACGACGTTCCCACGCAAATCATCTTTGCGGATCGTGCCGATTTCAGCGCGGACCGCTGGCAGCTCGAGAACGCGAGCCTCTACCGTTTCAATCCCGACGGGACGTTGATCTCGGAACCGAGCGTCGCGCAGCAGCAGGTCGAACTCGGCGAGGAGCCAACGGACATCGTGAAACGCTTGAGCCATAACGATCCCGAGAATCTGAGCCGTGCAGAGATCGCCGACATCGTGCATACGGGTCAGCTCACGCAGACCGAGTTGCGCAAGTACGTCACAACCTATCAGGAGAAGCTCGCACAACCATTTGCGTGCTTCGTTTTCGTGCTGATCGCGATTCCGTACGGCATGCGCGCGGCGCGTAGCGGCGGCGGCACCGGCGTCGGCTTCGGCCTCGCGGTCGCGATCGTCTTCGTCTACTACATCGTGCTGACGATCTTCTCGTTCGTCTCCGAGGCGTTCATCACGCTCGCGCCGCTCTGGGCCTGGCTGCCGAACATCATCTTTACCGGGATCGGGCTCGCGCGCTTGCGCCGCGTGGCGGCCGTATGAACTGGGTCGATCTGATCCGCGGGAGCGGCACGACGCTCTTGATCATGATCGTCGCGGGCGCGATCGCGTACGTCGGCGACCGCGTCGGACATCAGGTCGGACGGCGCCGCCTCACGCTCTTCGGCATCCGTCCGCGTTACACGTCGACGATCGTTGCGATCGGCACCGGCATGCTGATCGCCTTCAGTGTCACGGTCGTCGCGCTGCTGGCCTCACGCGAAGTGCGCAATGCGTTCTTTCGCATGAATCAGATCACGACGCGTATCTCGCAGCTCGAATCGCAGGAAGGCCAGCTCGAAGCAAAGGTCAACACGGGCGAGTTGATCGTGCCGGTCGGCGCCCTGCTGGTGCCCTTCTTCGACGTTATCAAGCAGGGCGACGCCGTCGACGACCGCATCGCGCGCATCGAAAAGTTCTACAACGAGTCGGTCGACTACATCAATCAAACCTGGGCGACGCGCGGGCTCAAGCGCTACACGCCGCCGGCGGATATCGACAAGCGCCTCACGCAAGAGTTCGGCGGCCCGGAAGTAACCGACGCGTCGCTCGCCGGCAATCTGCTGATGTTCGTGACGGCGCCGCAGAATTTGTACCGCAACGACGAGATCCACTTCGAGCTGCACCTGATTCCCGACGCGCTGTTGGTGAAGAAGGGCGGCAAGATCGCGTCGCTGGTGATTCCGGCGAGCGCGCACGCCAATCCGGCGCTGGCCGTCAACGAGCTGCAGCAATACGTCGCGAGCATCGCGCGCTCGCAGCTCGGCCTGCCGCCGTTCCTCTCGAACAACGTGCAAGTGGTGCAGGGCTATCCCTCGCTCGATGAAATGACGCGCCAGCTCTCGAGCGGAAGCGGCGAGTACGTGATGACCGCGTTCGCGGCGCAAGACATCTATCCGCACGTCGGCGGCATGCCGATCGTCGTGACGTTGACGCAGGCCAAGTGATTCTGGGCGTCGATCCGGGAACGCGCAAGATCGGTTTCGCGGTCCTCGACGAGGCCGGGCAAACCCAAGATTTGGGTATCGAACCGATTGCCGAATTCGGCGCGCGGGTACGATCGTTGATGGAGCGATGGGCCTTTGCGGCCATCGCCGTCGGCACCGGCACAAACGCCCGCGCCCTGGGCGGCGAGCTTGCGGGCTTGGGGGTCCCGGTGACGTACGTCGACGAACGCGAGACGACGCTCCGCGCTCGCTCGCTTTACTTTGCAGACCACCCGCCGCGCGGTTGGCGCCGGCTGATCCCGCTGGGCATGCAGATCCCGCCGCGCCCCATCGACGACTATGCCGCGGTCCTGATTGCTCGCCGCTACCTCGCCGACGGAGGCAACCCCGGCGTTCTGGTCTAACTGAAACGTCCGCCCGTTTCAGACGATAATCAGGGTTGCCTGCGGTACTAGGGGTGGACTATCGCAGTCGACGGAGGGAGCAATGCGTCGCTGGCTCTGCGCAATGCAGATCGGAGTACTCGTGGCGGTACTCTGGCCGGCTGTTGCCTCCGCGTCGCCGAGCTTTGCGCCTCCGCCGCTCGATCTTTCCGCGCAACTCTTTGCGCGCTGCTTCGGCGAAGCCGTTGCGAGCAGTGCGTCCTTCGCGCAAACCGATGAAACGAACTCGCCGCTGCGCGGGCTGGCCTTCCGTGTAGATCGCGAAATCGCGAGCTACGACGTGCAGCCGCAAACCACGCAGCTTCCAGCGCCCACGCTCGATCTCGCGGACTCGTCGTTTGCGCCGCCTCCGCCTCCCGCGCTCAAGACGCCGTCGCTCGACGCCATCTCCGCGCAGCTGCACGTGCCCGCGGTGGAATACTACGAAAGCGCGCTTCCGCTGCCGACCGATGCGCCCGCGACGCATCGCTTCGGGCTTGCAAACCTGCAGCTCAGCGACGCGCGTCTCGATGCGCCGAGCCTGCCCGACACGACGACGAGCACGAGCGTGAATCTGCCGCTGCAAGTCGGCAGAGTGCGCTTCTCGCCGCACGCCGAAGCGGGTACGCTCGCGAGCAGCACCAATAATTTTACCAGCGGCGCGCTGGGTGCGGGCGCGACGCTGAACCTGCGCGCGGGCAAACGAAATCTCGGCGTCGATCTTTCGAGCGGCCTCGAGCACCTCACGCTGACCGCGCCGCAGTTCTCCGCGAACGGCGCGAGCGCGCCCTCGCTCTCCGCCGACAATCTGCCGGTCTTCGTGCCGGCCTATGCCGACGTCAGCGCGCACACGATTTCGACCGGCGTCACCGTGCCGGTCACGCGTTCACTCACGGCCAACGTGCAGTACGACACGCAGCATTTGCTCGGCGCGTACGGCGTGCCCGGCATCTCGAACCTCGATGCGAACAACACCATCTACGGCGCGCAGCTGACCTTCCGGCTGCCGAACACGAGCAGCGCCATCTCGCTCTCGACGCATCAGTATCGCTTCCAGGATAACCTGATGCCGTCGAATGCGCTGACGACGTTCAACACGAACCTGAACTTCACGATCAAATTTTAGTGCGCGTCATCGTCGCAGCAGTCATCGCCTGCACCGTGGCGGTTTTGGCATGCGTGCAGATCGGTTCGGAGGCGATCTACGGCCGCTTGCCGCTTGCACTGGGCGTGCGCATCTATGAAGCGATCGATCGCGTGGCGCCGGCCGAATACGTCCTCGACATGCTCGGCACGACCGCGCTCGCGCAGCACGATCTCGACGCGGCGCAGCATTACGCGGTGCAGATGCCGGCCGGTCCGCGCCGCGACGATCTGCTGGCGCAGATCGCGCAGGCGAGCGGACAAGATATTCTCGCGCGCGAGTACTACTTTGCGGCGGCCGACGCCGATGCGATGCAGCGCGAGATCCATGCCGTCTCGCTCTACAATATCGCGGAAGCGGCGCAGCTCGAGGAGCGCTTTCGAGCGCGCCTGATCGCACTGGGCACCCACCCCGACGCGGTCGCGCAGTCGTATCTGCTGAGCGGCAACTTCGAAACGTGGCAGCGGCACTTTCTGGCAGGGGCAGCGCTCGACGAACGCGCGCTCGCGCTGGCGCCGATGAACATGGGCTACCTTCTCTCCGCCGCGAACGACGCGTATCTCGGCGGCGATCTGGCGACGGCGCAGCGGCTCTTCACGCGCGGAACGGCGATCGACCCTGCTTCGGGGGATTGCTACGCCGGGCTCGGACTGATCGCCGTGCGTGAAGGGCAGCGCGACCGCGCGAGAGCCTATCTGCGTCAGGCGCGGACGGTCGAACCGCACGCGCCGATGATTCCCGCGCTCGAGACGGCGCTGCGATGAGAGTTGCGATCGACGCGCAGCTGGCGGTCGGTACCGCGACCGGCATCGGCGAGTACGTGCGCGGCTTGATTGACGCGCTGCGCGCCGAGGGTATCGACGTCGAAGAGCTCGCCGAGCTCAAGCTCGACCCGTGGCGCTTCGACCGGCGCGTTTATTGGGATCAAATCATGTTGCCGCAGCGCGCGCGCGCCGCGAACGTCGATCTGCTTCACTGCGCATCGGGCACCGTACCGCTCAGCCTGCGCATGCCTTTTGTCGTTACCGTACACGACGTTGCGTGGCTGCGCGTGCAATCGCACGCGCGTCCGTACGCACGTTACTATTTCGGACGCTTCTCGATGGAGCGCTACCGGCGCGCGTCGGCGATCGCCGTCGACTCGGCGTTCTCGCGCGACGAACTACTCGGCGTTCTGCCCGAACTCGATCCGGCTAAGGTACGCGTCGTGTACCCCGGCGTCGCGCAGGACTACTGCGCGCTCGAGCGCCGCGACGGCGACCGGCGAACGATTCTTGCGATCGGCACCGTCGAGCGGCGCAAGAATCTGGAGCTGCTGATCGAGGCGCTGCCGTTTCTGCCGGACGCGCGGCTGATCGTGGTCGGGCCGTATACCGATTATCAAGAAGAGTGCGAAGGCCTTGCGCACGCGTTGCACGTGGGACATCGCGTCGAGTTTCGCGGCTACGTTCCGCGCTCCGAGCTGCTGGAACTTTGCGCACACGCTGCGGTGATCGCGGTGCCCTCGCTCTACGAAGGCTTCGGATACGCTGCGGCGCAGGCGCTGTGCGCGGGCGTGCCGGCGATCGTCACCGACCGCGCGTCGCTGCCGGAGATCGTCGGCGACGCGGCACGCGTCGTTCCGGCAACGAACCAACAAGCCTGGATCGCCGCGCTCGCGGCCGCGCTGCGCGGCGATGATGACGCGCGCGCCTTGGCCGGACGCGCGGCAGCGATTGAACGCTTCGCATGGCGCAAGAGCGCCCGCGACATGATTGCTACGTACGAATTGGCGCTAGCGTGCTAAGCAGCGCTGCCGCTATTCGCCATGATGGGCCCATCACGGCCGCATTGTACGCCGGATGGGTACTGCATCGTGCATGCGCGCACGCGAGGTTGGGTTCACGCTGCTCGAATACGTGATCACCGTAGGCATCGCCGCGATCTTGCTTGCGGCGGGCGGGTTCTGGCTGCTCGCGATGCATCCGGCTGCGCTCGCGGGCGCGCTGGACGACTTCGACGCGAATCTCGCCGCAGCGAAAGCGATCGCTGCAAGCAGCGGCAACGGCGCGACGCTCGTCTTTGCGCCACAAACAAACGGCTCGATGGGTTACACGCTCACGGTGTATTCCGGGCGGCCGAACGCAGCAGATGCGGTGAGCGCGACGAACGTGATGATCGCGAGCAGCGCCGCGAGCGTGAGCGAAGCGCACTTCGGCAAGCCGCCGTTCGCGATATTTTTGAGCAGCGCCGGATATCCGACCGGCACTGCGAATTATCCCGCGCTGAGCGCGCAGGGCGCGCCGTCGTTCAACGTGATCGCCGCGCAGCCGCCCTGTCCGAGCGGCGGCATCGAGTTGACGTTCACCAGCCCGCAAGGCGCGACCGCGACGCGCACGCTGCCGTGCAATCAAGTGATCGCGCAATCGAGCGCGCCCGACGCCACGCCGACGCCGAACGCGCCGCACGTCTCGCCCACCTATTTGCTCGCGCACGACACGACCGACGCAGGGCCGCTGAAATTCAAAGCGGCGGAGTACGGTTATTTTCAGCCGTTCGTCGCGCAGGGCGGCCCGCCGTGCAGCACAATCGCTTCGGAGACCGGGGCTGCGCCCGCAGTCTACACGAGTCCCTATCCCGATTCGCAGCCGACCGGCGATCCGAACGATCCGCCCGCATGGTTTGCGCTCGCGCCGGTGCTGCACAACGGCGGCATGTGTACCGCGACCGTCGCCGACGCATACGGGCAATCGGGCAGTGTCACCGTGCAAGTGATGGGCGACCTCACGGCGTCGACGACCTCGCTGAGCTTGCAAGTCGGCAAAGGCAACGGCGTGGTCGCGTTTACGAAAACGTTCGATAGCGAACAGCTGCTGCTTTCGGCGGGCGGAGCATGCTTGGGCATCGTGACGGCGGCGCCGGCATCGGGCTCGTATCCGAGTTCGCCCTCGACGACGCCCGCGAACGCGAACGTGACGGTGACGCCGGTTGCGCAGGGCGCATGCACGATGATCGTGCAGGATCAATACGGCGAGCGGATTCCGATCGGCATCAACGTGAAGGCGGCGAATCAACCGTTCGCATCGTGGCCCGCGACGCTCGTCCTCGGCGCCGGCGGATCCGCAGTGGGAGCGACGAGCGGCACGCTTGCGGATGCCGATACCTCTGTCGTCGCGCGGATCGCGCCGGTATTCAATGCATTGCTCGGCGGCGGCATTGCACGTGCTGCGGCCGGCGCGGCATGTTACGGATTGGCGATGAACTCGGCGAAAAGCGGAATCGACGCGACGCTTCCGCCGGCGATAAGCGCGGCGCTCGGCATCTACGTGGATACGAGCGGCTGCATCGTCAATGCGTCGGACGTGCCGATCGCGGCGGGAGAGATGAT
>DATJOG010000021.1:0-6762 GCA_035507275.1 Candidatus Acidiferrales bacterium | reverse complement strand
TAAATATCTTTCGCTTCTGCGACAACGCAGATGATCGAACGATCGCGCTCTTCATCCGTGCAGATATCGCACGGGTCGTCTTCCGTCAGCGAAAAGCAGACCGAACAGAAGCGCACTTTGTCTTTCACCGCGAGGATTGCTTCGGCGAGCGCGTGCGCTTCGTTGCGCGGGCGGTTCAGTAAATAGAACACCAGCCGAGCGGCGGTTTTCGGGCCGACGGTCGGGAGTTTCGAAAACTCGTTGATGAGCGCTTGCACCGGCCCCGTGATCGCTCCGCTTTTGGTTGGCATCGTCCCTCGACTACGCTTCGCTACGCTCGGGATGACAGGGGAAGGCTTCGCTACGCTCGGGATGACAGGGGAAGGCTGCGCTGCGCTCGGGACAGGGGAAGGCTGCGCTGCGCTCGGGATGACAGGGGAAGGCTGCGCTACGCTCGGGATGACAGGGGGAGACTGCGCTACGCTCGGGATGACAGCGGAAGGCTGCGCTGCGCTCGGGATGACACAAACGGAAGCGATGCGACCGACGGGAGCATCGCAACATTTTCACATTAACCCGGGGATGCGCATGCCGCCGGTGACGCCGCCCATGCGTTTTTGCGCGGTTTCATTTGATTTCGTTAGTGCATCGTTGACGGCGACGGTCACCAGATCCTCGAGCGTTTCGATGTCGTCGGGATCGACGGCATCCTTCGCGATCTTGATCGATTTCATCCGCTGATCACACGTCATGTCGACGGTCACTAGGCCGTTGGCGGCGCTCCCTTGCACGACGGTGTTCGCAAGCTCGCCTTGCGCCTTCTCCATCTCGGCTTGCATCTTTTTGACTTGCGCCATCAGCTGCGCTTGATTCATGCGCTATTCTTCGTCCCTAGACACCGGCAGCCTTCGGTGGGATGGAGGACCGCTGGGGCGCATCGATGGTGTCGACCGTCAGTTTGATACCCTGCGCGGCTCCGGGTTCGATTCCCGGGCGCTCCAGCCGCGACGATCCACCCGACGTTGCGAAGTCGCCATTGGTGTGCTACGTTCTGGCGGTCAGGGTATCAAACTGTCGGACCACATCGAAGCGCACGAGGCGCCGCAGCAATGCGGCGCCTCGTTACATCTATTTGATCCGTTCGTTTGCGTATCCAAAAAGTTCGTCGGCGGTATCTTCTTCATTAGGCGGTGATTCTGCTGCGGCGGCCGGCGCCTGGGCGGGCGCGCCGGCTTCGAAGCGCACCTTGAGCTCCGCGCCGGTGACGTCGGCGATCGCGGACTCGAGCAGCTTGGCGTGCTCTTTCAAAATGTCGGCTTCGAACGGGCTGCGGAGCTTGAGCACGACCGCGTTGCCGTCGATCGCGTCGACCATCGCGCCCGAAAGCGGCGCACGCAGCGGCGGGCGCTCCGTCTCGACCTTGGTGCGAATGCTTTGCCAGGCTGAGCGAAGCTTTTGCAGCGTCACGGGGGCGGAGCTCGGGGGGACAGGAGCGGCGCCACCTTTCTCCTCGGCGGTCCCTCGACTACGCGGCTTCGCCGCTACGCTCGGGATGACAGGGGGCGGCGCTACGCTCGGGATGACAGAGCCGGCGGGCTCCTCCAGCATCAGGCGCAGCAGTGCCGTTTCGAGTTCGAGTCGCGGGTTGGCGCCGGTGCGGGCGAGCGAGGCGGCGTCGGCCAGCACGCGCAGCGCCCGCACGATCGCCGGCTGCGCCACGCCGTCGGCGCGTTCGCGCGCGCGTTCGGCGTCTTCGGGGGCAAGGTCGCGGGCGAGCAGTTCGGGGTCGATCCGCGCCACCAGCAGATTCCGGAAATCCGCGATCAGCGCGCGCGTCAGCACCACCATGTCGGCGCCGGCGTCGCTGGCCTCTTCGATCGTACGCAGCGTCGCGGCGGCGTCGCGTGCAACCACCGCGTCGAGCAGCGTGTTGGCATAATTGCGGCCGGTCGCCCCAAATGCGAGCTCGATCACGGCTGTCGTGATCGCTCCATCTGCAAACGCAGCCGCCTGCTCCAACATCGTCAATGCGTCACGCAATCCGCCATCCGCGCGATAGGCAATTGCCGCCAGCGCCGCTTCATCGATCGCGATGCCTTCGTACGTTGCGATCTCACGCATACGCTCGATCATCACCGGAATCGAAATGCGGCGGAACGCGTAGCGCTGACAGCGCGAGAGAATCGTTACCGGCAATTTCTCAGGTTCGGTCGTCGCAAGAATAAAAACGGCATGTGCCGGTGGTTCCTCAAGCGTCTTTAAGAACGCGTTGGCACCTTCTTTAGTAAGCATGTGCGCTTCATCAATGATATACACTTTCATGCGCATCACACTTGGTGCGAATTTCACCGCGTCTCGCAAGGCGCGAATTTCGTCGATGCCGCGGTTGCTCGCAGCGTCGATCTCCAACACGTCCAGCGCAGTACCGTTGAGCATCGCGATGCAATTTTCGCAGGTGTTGTCGGGATGAGCAGTCGGACCTTGTACGCAGTTGATACACCGCGCCAGGATCTTGGCAGCGGAGGTTTTCCCCGAGCCGCGCGGCCCCGAAAAAAGGTACGCGTGCGCGAGCTTGCCCGCCTCGATAGCGTGAGTCAGGGTGCGAACGACGGCGTCTTGCCCGACGAGGTCCGCAAACGACTTCGGGCGCCAGGTACGATAGAGGGACACCGCTTCAGGATTCGCGAGGCACGTTTGGCTCGGCCTGCCACCGGGTATGTTATGCTCTACACAGGGGAGGCTTTCGAACTCGTCGTGGATTTCCGTTCCGCCCTTCAAGAGAAGTTCGGATTCGAGCGCTTTTATCCGGGTCAGGAAGAGGTCGTGTCTCGCGTTATGTCGGGACAGGATACACTTGCCATTTTGGCAACCGGCGCCGGAAAAAGTCTGACGTATCAACTCCCCGCGCTGCTGCTCGACGGCACCACCGTCGTCGTCTCACCGCTGATCGCGCTGATGAAAGATCAGCTCGACATGCTCTCCGAGCGCGGCATCACCGACGTCGTCGCGCTGAACTCCACGCTTTCCGAAGATCAGGAACTCGCCGCGCGCGATCGCATCGCGTCGGGAAAAATCAAGATCGCGTACACCACGCCCGAGAAACTCGAAGATCGCAGTTTTCTCGATCTTTTGCAGTCGATCAAAGTGCCGCTCTTCGTCGTCGACGAAGCGCACTGCATCTCGCAGTGGGGCCATGATTTTCGCCCCGCCTATCTCGCGCTCGGCGCGGTCATCAAACGTCTGGGCCGTCCGACGGTGCTCGCGCTCACCGCAACCGCGACGCCCGCGGTGCGCGAAGACATCTTGCATCAGCTCGGCATCGAACACGTCAAGCCGATCGTCAAAGGCTTCGACCGCCCCAATCTGCAGTACGAAGCGCGCAAGGCCGACAAAGAAGCCGACAAGCTGAAGATCCTCTCCTCGCTCTTCACCGGACCGAGCGGACTCGAAGGCACCGGCATCATCTACACCGCGACGATCAAGAACGCGCTCGAAGTGCAGAAATTCCTCACCGAGCAGCTGCACATTCCCGCGGCGGTCTATCACTCGAAGCTGCACAAAGAAGATCGAACGCTCGTACATGAATGTTTCATGAATGAAACGATTCGCGCGGTCGTCGCGACCAACGCCTTCGGCCTGGGGATCGACAAATCGAACATCCGCTTCGTGGTGCACTACGATCTGCCGGGCTCGCTCGAAGCCTACACGCAAGAAGCCGGACGCGCCGGCCGTGACGCCCTCCTCTCGCGCTGCATTTTGATTTACCGTATGAGCGATACGCGCGTACAGAACTACTTCCTCACCGGCAAATATCCCGACATCGAAGAAGTGCAGCGCGTCTTCGGCACGATCGAAGTTTTCGGCGATCAAGTGGGCGGCGTCTCGATGACCGATCTGCGCAAGATTCTGCAGCTCCCGCTTACCAAGCTCAAAGTCATCCTCGCGCTGCTCAAAAAATCCGGCTACATCGAAGCGAGCGGCAAATCAGCCTACGAACTCACCGAAGCGGTGCGCAAGAATCGCGATCTCGTGCTCAGCCTCGCCAACTACGAGACGAAGAAAGCCTACGATCAATCGAAGCTCGCTATGATGCTGCAGTACGCCGAGGTCGTCTCGTGCCGCCGCCGCTTCATCCTCAACTACTTCGGCGAAGACTACGACATCGTCAACTGCGGCAAGTGCGATAACTGCCTGCGCGACAAAGCGCGCACGGAGAATCAGCCGGCCGTCGGCGCGTCGACCGGGCCGTTCAAGATCGCCGACGTCGTGACGCATCCGAAGTTCGGCACCGGAACCGTCGAGCGCACCGAAAAAGACCTCGTCACCGTGCTCTTCCCGAGCGTCGGCTATAAAACGCTCTTGGCATCGGCGGTATCTCAGGCAGAGGCGGCGAAAATCGCCTGACCTTGCCTCTGCGACGACTTCTGCTCGTAGCGTTCCTCTGCGGCGCCGCCATGTGCGGCGCTGCTTCCGTACTCGCGCAAACCACGCCCCAGCCGGCCGTCACGCCGACGCCGTTCGCGCCGCCGCTCGTCTCGCCGTCGCCGAGTGAATCGCCGACACCGCCTGCATCGCCGACGCCCACGCCCTCACCCACGCCCACGCCCACGCCGCCGCCGATCACCGTCTCGCCCGACGTTGCCTACGTGCCGGTCGGCAGCACGCAGACGCTCACAGTCAACGGCTCGCTCGGCAATCTCACCGTCACGCCCGCGACGAGCACGTTCTACACGATGGCCGTCGATCAGGATACGCGCACGGTCACGCTCACCGGTACTGCACCCGGCGCCGGTGCGATTACGATCACCGATTCACGCGGCATCAGCGCGAGCGTCGGCATCCGCGTCGCCTTCCCGGCCGGTGCGCTGCCCGCGCCGATCGCGCTGCAAGTCACCGGCGATCCGGCCGGCCGCGACTACCTGCGTCAACTCGTGGTGCGTTCGATTTTGCGCGATACCAACGTACGCCCGGGCGCGCAGACGATCGTTTCGCCGAGCGACGTCACACTCAACGACGACCTCGCGCAAGACACCAACGTCACGCTCGACGTCCCGGTTCTGATCCAAGGCGAGCAATACTTCGACGTGAACGGCACCGTCCAGGTCACGCTGCAAAATATCGCCGTGCCCCGCATCTCGCCCGACATTCTGATGGTGAGCGATTTCCCCGAAAAACTAACGGAAAACGGCATTCTCTTCAGCGCCGATCTGCGCCACGAAGTGCCCTCGCGTTTTCTCTACTTCCATTACAATCCGCCGGGGCAGCCCGACCGGCGCATCGTGCTCGTCGCCGAGAATAAATCGAGCGAACCCGCGCTCGTGCAATTCATCTCCGGCCGCGGCGCGAGCAAATACGAGATGGAGGCCGGTCACGCGGCGACCAAAGATTTTCTCGTCGACGTCGTGCAGAACCAAGGACGGCTCTTGCAGCTTCCGGGCAACTCGACGATGACGATCTCGCAGCAAGAGATGCCGGCGGGTACGATCGTCACCGATCTCATGCAACTGCGCGTGCTCGAGGGCAGCACCGTGCATCTCACGCTCGTCGCGCAGAACGCAAGCGACGATCCGTCGACCGCGCTCACGACGGGGCAGCTCCTCACGAGCACCGTGAAGCACGCGCGCGGCATCTACACGATTCCGGAGTTTCATTTCGCCACGCAGTGGAACGTGAACGACGCGTTTCTCGATCTGCCGATCGGACAGATTCCGCTGCCGAACACGCTCGCCGGCGAAGCGCTTTCGGGCGACTACGGCGTGCTCGAATCGTTTGTGGTGAACGTGCAGAACCCGCTGCCGACGCCGCAAGCAATCGCAATCTACGAAACGCCTCGCGGCGGCACCGCGACCGGCACCTATCTCATCGACGGCGTGCTCGTGCAGTCGCATCAAGTGCGCGCGTTCACGCGTTACAAGATTCGCCAGTACGTCGTGCCGGCGAAAGGCTTCGTGCGCGTGACGATCGTGACGATGCCCGAAGCAGGCTCGAGCTATCCGCTCAATTTGATCTTCGCACCCGATGACGGCTCGGTCGCGCCGGGAGGACCTGGGTCGCCGGTTTATTAACCTACATCGCATATGTGGTGTGGGCAAATGCGCTCGCGTTCGATCGCGGGCACGATAGTTTTTTGCGCGCTGCTTGGGGCGTGCGGCGGCGGCGGAGGCGGCGGCAGTACGCCCGCCACGAGCGATCCGGCACCGGCGACAACGCCGACGAGTGCAGCGAGTACCACGAACGCGAGCGGCGTTGTCGTTGCCGACGACGGCAACGGCGCATCGAGCGCGGGCGCGCCGCTTGCGGGCGTGAGCGTAAAGCTGATGCCGTGGTCGCCGTGCGCTGCGACGCCGTCACCGTCGACGTCGATTACGCCGCAGAACGACGGCTGCCCGACGCCGCTGCCCTCACCGCAAGCGACGACGAATGCGAGCGGGCAATTCACGCTGAGCGGCGCGCCGAACGGACATTATCTTTTGATTATCGGAGCCGACGCGGTTGCGACGGTGCCGCCGGGTTACACGACGCCGCCGTCGAGCTGCGGCGGCCCATGTCCGACGCCGACACCGGTCGCGGGAACGCCGATACAGGCGACCGTGCACGACAACGTCACGCTGACCGGCGGCAATCAAACGCTGGTCGCGCCGACGCTGCCAAGCGTGGCGTCGGGCTACAGCGCGCCGAGCTGGGAGACCAACGGCGACTACCGTCTTGCAACGCTCAACGCGACCACGGAAACGCCGTGCCTGATCGCGTGGCAATATGAACGCGCGCAAAACGGCCTCGCCG
>DATJOG010000020.1:0-143684 GCA_035507275.1 Candidatus Acidiferrales bacterium | reverse complement strand
CAACCAGGCAAAAGCGGCCGCATGCGCCGTCGCTGCATCGAGCAGGCCGTCCGCTTTCACGCTGCGCGCTCCGCGGCATAGACGTCGAAAACCGGAAGCGCGACGGCTTGTGCGACTAAGCGCGCGAAATCCCGCGGCGCGAACGCGCGATCCCGCCCGATTGAAGCCACCGTCACGGCGATCACGTGGAGCGGTCGCGTGCAGCGGATGGTCAGCCGTTCGAAGGCCTGCAGCGCCGTCTTTCCCGTCAACGCGATTTGCGTCGGATCGCGCACGACGATCGCGCGCCGCTCGCGCGCACGAATGAATTGCGCGGCCATCGCCGGCGTCAATGCACCTTCGATCTTTAACGACTCCGCCTCTTCGTCGAGACGCGGCGTGCACAATCGCGCCACGAGCGCGCGCGTCTCATCGACGACCTCGCCTGGGGTGGACGCACCCGAGGCTCCGCACGCGACGATAACGGCGTCTTCACCGCCGGCAAGGGCTGCGATGCGATCGACAGCTCCGTCGACGAGCACGCGCGGAGCGTAGCGCAAGAGGTCGTGGACGACGTGACGCAGTGCCGACGCCGTCGGTGGTCCGATCAATTCGTAATGCGCACCCGAGCGCACGCGCGCATACACAAGCGAACCGGCCGCCGTGCGGTACGACGTCGATGCGAGCAATTCGCTTGCGGGCGATCGCGGCAATGCCTCGCGTGCGGTTGCGATGACCGTCCCCGGTTCCAGCCAGAGCCGCGGCTTGGCCAGCGCATCGGTTACATCGAAGGCTTCGCCGTCGCGTCCGATCGATGTGAGCGCGCAGATTTCGCCGGCTTCGGTGCTAGCGCGATAGATCGCGCGCATCGCGACCGTCTTCCCGACGCTTTTGCCGATCCCAACGACGAAGAGCGAACGCGCACCACTGCGGTTCCAGAGATCGAAAAGCGACGCACCGACGCGCACCTGCATAGAGGCGCGCTTTCGCTAGCCAAGGTGCAGGGCCTTGAGCGCGATAAAGGTGGCGCCCGTCAGCGCGAGCAGCACGCCCGCAAGGAGTCCCGACGCACGTTCGACGCGCTCGCCAAGCGCGCGTCCGAGGCTCACGCCGAGCAGCGTCGCTGCCACCGAGACCGCAAAGATCACCGCCAACGTGATCCCGAGCGGCACGCCGACAAAGAGAATCGAGAAGCCGACGCCGAGGGAGTCGAGACTGATGCCGAGGGAGGAGAGAAAGAGACCCCAACCGCTCGTAACGTCGATCGGATTGCCGCCTTCCGCGTCGTGCGCTTCATAGATCATGTAACCACCGACGAGAATCAACGCGGAAAAACCGAGGTAGCCGGCCGCATCGCCGATCAAGCGTCCCACGCCGGCCGCGAGCAGTGCGCCGACGCAGTTCATGACGACCTCGGCGGTTGGAAACGCGATTGCAAGCCGCAATCGCTCGCGCGGCGTGACGCCGCGCATGCCAACGCCGATACTTACCGCGAACACGTCGAGTGCGAGCGAGATCGCGATAACGAGGATTCGTATCAGAAGTTTTGGGCGCTCGAGAGAGAGTCGCGTTTCGAAAGTAAGTGCGTGACCGCCGAGCGCAACTGCGAAATGGTAAAGGGCTTATTGAGGAAGAGATTCGCGCCGGCATTCTTGGCGCGGCCGTCCATGGCGTAATTGGTGTGTCCCGAGATCATCAGAATCGGCACCCCCCGCGTGCCTTCTTTGGCACGGAGACGCTCGACCAGATCGATCCCCGAAATGCCGGGGAGCATAAAATCGCAGATAATGATGTCGAACGGCCCCTGGCGGTCGACGGCGACCAGCGCGCTCTCGGCGTCATTGCACATGACCATCTCGTACGGGCCCTTGCGCAGGACCGTATCGATTAGCGTGCAGATTGCGGGATCGTCGTCTGCAATCAGCACCCGCCAATTGCGCTGAATCATGTCTTCAGCCATTCGGGTACGCCACTTTCACGCCTCGGCCGCCAAAGTCACGGTAATCTATTCTTTACAGAACCATGATCCGGGCCGCGGACGGGGATTCCTGCGCCGCCGCCCGTAGTGTAGGCGACGAGATGGCCATTATCGATCGACTGATTGCTCCGAATTCCGGCTTTCAACGCCGCTTCTTTTTCCTTGCCAAGCGATTCGTCGCAGGCGAATCCATCGATTCCGCGATCGCCGCAGTCCGCGCACTCAATGACGCCGGAATGACCGCGACGCTGGATTTTTTGGGAGAAGACGTCCTGGAACGCGAGGCTGCGGTCAAGACCCGCGATGCGTATCTCTCGATGCTAGAACGCATCCGCCAGACCGGCGTGGACACCAACGTCTCGGTCAAGATGACGGCGATGGGGCTCTTGATCGACCAAGACTTCGCGCTCGAGAACCTCTCGCAGATTCTGCGCGCTTCGCAAAACAATGCGGACCCGTTCGTCCGCATTGACATGGAGGGAAGCGCGGTGACTCAGGTTACTATCGACCTCTTCGAGCGCGCATACGCGAACTACAAGAATGTCGGGATCGTTTTACAGGCCTACTTGAAACGAACGCCCGCTGATGTCGCACGCGCGATCGAACTCGGCGCTCGCGTGCGCCTCTGCAAGGGCGCGTACAACGAACCGCCCGAGATTGCAATCAAAGAGATGCCGGCCATCCGCACGCAATATCTGGCGCTCGCAAAAGAGCTGCTCGAGCGCGGGCACTATCCGGCGATTGCAACGCACGACCGCGAGCTCATCGATGCCGTTCGTGCGTTCGTCCGCGAGCGCGGCATTGCATCGGATCGCTTCGAATTCCAGATGCTCTACGGTTGCCGGCCGCAGCTCCAACGCGAGCTGGTCGCGCAGGGCTACCGCATGCGCGTCTACGTGCCGTACGGCACGCATTGGGCCGGCTATTTCTACCGCCGCGTGATGGAGCGCCGCGAGAACGCGCTCTTCGCGCTCTCGTCGATCTGGTCGAAGTAGCATGCGCGCGGTCGTGCAGCGTGTGCTGCGCGCGAGCGTTCGCGTCGAGGATCGCATCACCGGCAGCATCGGCGCCGGGCTCTTGGTCCTGCTCGGTGTTGGGGCGATCGATCGCGAAGACGACGCACGCTACATCGCCGAGAAGATCGCGAACCTGCGTATCTTCCCCGACGATGCCGGACTGATGAACCGTAGCGTCATCGACACCGGCGGCGCGATTCTCCTGGTCTCGCAGTTCACGCTGCACGGCGACGCCCGGAGGGGACGGCGCCCGTCGTTCATCGCGGCGGCAAAAGAGCCGCTTGCAAACGAACTCTACGAGCGCACGGGACGCGAATTGCACGCGCTCGGCCTGCACGTCGCATACGGGGAATTCGGCGCCGACATGCAAGTCGAGCTGATCAACGACGGCCCGGTAACGATTCTACTCGACTCGGAAAAGGTGTTCTAATACGTGACGCCCGTGGCAACACAGGTTGCTGCGCCGGTCGACACGCCCTGCAAATCCAAGGGGAGCGCGAGTTCGCGCGATACGCCCGGATCGAGAGCCGGTGTAAATGACGCGGTAACCGTGGCGCGTTCGAAGCGGTAGTTCTGGTAGACGTCGACGCGCAGCGTTGCGCTTTCCATCGATTTGTCCGAGCGGTCGATCACGGTTGCGTGCAGGTGCGCAGCGCCGTTCTCGATGGCGATCGCGCACGTTTTCACCGCAAGCGGCACATCCTGCGACGCGCAGCCCGCAAGCAGCAGCGCTGCCGCAAGGGTGTACGATCTAAAGCTGGTCATCGCGGATTCGCTCGACTCGCAACACCTTGTCGGCCTCGGTCAAGCGGCCGAGCACGTCGAAGCCGCTCGTCATCGCGCCGAAGACGGTGAACGCGTTATCGAGATGATACTGCGGCGAGAGCGTGATGTAGTATTCACTGCCTGCGGAGTCGCGAATCGGCGTGTTGAGCTTGTCGTCGTAGTTGAGACCCATCGAGATGACGTAGGCGTTTTGTTCGAGCGGATTCTCCTCCGCCGGAATCGAGTAGCCGGGGCCGGGAGCGTTCTTCGCATCTTGCTCGCCGGTTTGCACGACGAAGTCCGGCACGATGCGGAACCACGGATTGTTATCGAGGAAGCCGCGATTCATCATGTTGAGAAAGTTGGCGACGGTGAGCGGGGCCCACTCGGGGTAGAGTACGACGTAGATATTGCCTTGCGTCGTCACGATGCGCAGGCGCGGGTGCAATCCATGCGCCGGAGAGAGCATCTCGCGCGCCGTCTGCGGCAAGAGCGGCTGGGCCTCGAGAATATCTTCGGCGCGCGGCGCGCCGGGCGCCGGACTCGTGCGCGGTACGACCGGAAGTGCTGCATAGGGATCGCGCTGCGGCGCGGGCGTATGCACGAACGATGGGATCGCCGTCCAATGTTCGGTAAGTTTCCCGCCTTGGAGCAGGCGAATCGACTCGGCGGTCTGCTCCTGCACGCGCCATGACGGATCGCTCAGCAAGGGTTGAAGATCGGCGACGAGCGCCGCTTCCTTCAGCCTGCCGTACGCGCGCACGGCTTCAATGCGAACGATTTCGTCGGAATCTTTCAAACCTGCGCGCAACGTCGCGATCGGCACCTTCGCCGCATAATAGCGAAAGATCGTCCACATGATGCGCTCGCGCACGCTCGGGTCGCGTTCACTCTCCAAGATCGTCGCGAGCTTCGATGCTGCGGCTACACCGGTGAGGTCGCCCGAGAAGAATCCGAGCGCGATTGCCGCACGGCCGCGCACGTCGGGCGTGAAACGCTCCGGCGCATCGAGTATCGTGGCGAGCACCTGCACGGTAGCGGCTTCATCTTGCGCATCGAGGCGTTTGGCTTCTTCGTAACGGCCGAGCGCGTCGAGCGCGGCTATCTGCACGGCTCCCGCGTGATCCGCGCGCAGTGCCTTTAACATGGCCGCCGCGTCGTTGCCCTCGCCGATCAGGCCCAGCCCGTAGATACTGAAGGCCCGCACCGCGTCACGCGGGTCGTCGAGATGCGTTTCCAGCAGGGGGATGCCCGCGGCGAGCTTCGTCCGGCCGATCGCCAGGGCCGCTCGGGCGGCCGTGGCCTCGTCGGAGGAGGCTAGCAAGGCGGCAAGGCGGCCGTCTCCCAGCGAGCGCTCCGATTCAAGGTGCACGATCTCTACAGCGGTCTGCGTAGGGACGGCCCCAAGAAACATCAGAGCTGCCACGACGATAAGATTCGCTGAACGCAAAGATAACCGCAATTCTTGTACCGCCCCCCAACCAAATTGACCGAACCTGCGTTCTAGTATATGCACGACGCGTGCCGTCCCTCCGGGCGGCAACCCAATAGCGGAAAAGAGAGCACCATGGCAACCCCCGAAAGCCCCAAGAAGACGAGCGGCATGTCAGTCCGTGAAGCCGGCCAAAAAGGCGGGCAAACGGTGAAGAAAAAGTACGGCCCCGAGTTCTACGAACAAATCGGACGTAAGGGCGGACTTGCAACAAAGCAAGCTCACGGTCACGAATTCTACGAACAGATCGGTAAGAAGGGCGGGAAGAAAGGTGGCGAAGCTACGCGCGATCGCTACGGCCCGGACTTCTACGAACGAATCGGACAAAAAGGTGGCCAGAAAGTCAAGCAACTCATCGAGGAAGGAAAGCGCGCCGCGGCCGCGCAGGCAGAGCGCGAAAAGCGCGCGAGCTAGTTTCCTCGTGCTGATCGCGGCGAGCACCGTGCTCGCCGCAACGGCTCCGTTTGCGCCACTCCCGGTCGCAGCATATCCGCTGCAGCGCCTGCCCGGGGCGGCGAAGTCGCCCTCGCCCACGCCCGATACCGTACCCGCCAACATGCTGCCGCTCGGCACGTCGCTCGCGTTCATTCTCGACGACACGATTTCGTCGGCGAACTCAAAGGCCGGCCAGACGGTTCGCGCGCACCTCGAGCACGCAATGATCGTAAACGGTACGACGGTCGCTCCGGCGGGCACGCCCGTCGAAATCAAGATTACCGACGCGTCGCCTGCATCGAATCCCGATATTTACGGCTTCGTCGATATCTATATTCATCCGATGAAGCTGCCGGACGGACGATCGATTCCATTGCATCCCCCGGCGGCGCATCTCAACATCAACACGAGCTCAGGCCACGATTCAACCGTTGACGTCGAAGACACCATCGGGGATCTCTGGGCCCCGACGCTTCTTTTGCACGTCTTTCGCAAGGGTAGAAATTTCACGCTCGAGCCGGGCGCGCGCATCCGGGCCTTGACCGACGCGACGATCGTCGTGTCGCCCGACGGCACGGTTGCGATCAATACGCCGGCTCCGCTCGTACTCGACGCCGATACGCCTGTTTCGTCTTTCAAGGCCGTTCCGATGGCCACCGGACAGCCGAGCTACTCCCCGGCCCTGACGCCGCCGCCGCTCACGCCAAACACGCCGCATCCCTAACCCACAAAGGAGCCGCACGTGATCCGTCGCCATTTCGCCGCACTCTTCGCGCTCTTCGCCCTTTCGTCGTCGCTGGTTCTCGCGGCCGGCAGTGCTATTTCACCGAAGCCGCAGGGTGCGGAGATCGCCTTCGTCAGCGGCATTCAAAAGGATTTGAACGCGCGCTTCGCTACGATCGCCCAGGCCGAGGCCGCCGGCTATTTCCGCTACACGAACGAAGACAACACCGGTTCGATCAGCTACGCCAACCTGAAGTGGACCTCAGCCGATCCGCAGCACCCCAGTCAACTCTGGTATAGCGTCGACGGAAAACTTCTCGGCGCCGACTTCTCGCAGCCCTACGTCAAGGGAAGTCCGCCGAACCTTTGGGGCGTCGATCCGCAACGCTGGACGCATTTCGGCGCGCACATTCATTACGTGCTCGATCAAAACGGCAAGATGACTTACGGACTCGACACCTCGGTCAAAAAGTTCGAGGCGGCCGGCGGCAATATCGAAGATCCCCAACCCGCGACGCTCGTGAAGATGGGCCTCGCCAAAAACGCCGCCGAGGTCAAGCATCTCTTTCTCTTCGACAATATCTGGGATCTCGAGGTTTGGGTGATGAACAATCCGAACGGCGCGTTCGCTGAGATGAACCCCCTCGTCCATCCGAGCGCAAACGCCAAGAGCATGGATTAGCCAAAATCGCGCATATCGGGCCCAGGTTTAGGAGGCGAGGTCCGAAGTTTACAGATGGTAATCGAGGACCGAGCCGACGACAACCTGGGCCCGATAAGCCCGATTTTTATTCGTTGGACCAGTAGTCTTTGAGAGCTTTGCCGCGCGAGGGGTGGCGAAGTTTGCGCAGCGCCTTCGCTTCGATCTGGCGGATGCGTTCGCGCGTGACGCCGAACTCCTGACCGACTTCCTCGAGCGTGCGCTGGTGGCCGTCTTCGAGGCCGAAGCGTAGTACGAGCACCTTGCGCTCGCGTTCGGTGAGGTTTTGCAGCACGTCCGCCATCTTCTCTTTGAGCAGCATGACGGAGGCCGCTTCGGCAGGCGCGACGGCTTCCTGATCTTCGATGAAGTCGCCGAGGTGCGAATCCTCTTCTTCCCCGATCGGCGTTTCGAGCGAGATCGGTTCCTGCGAGATCTTCATGACCTCGCGAACTTTCTCGGGCGTGAGCGCCATTGCTTCGGCGATCTCTTCGACCGACGGCTCGCGGCCGAGCTCTTGTAAGAGCTGGCGCGAGACTTTGATCAGACGATTGATCGTCTCGACCATGTGCACGGGAATGCGGATCGTGCGCGCCTGATCGGCGAGCGCGCGCGTGATCGCCTGACGAATCCACCACGTCGCGTAGGTCGAGAATTTATAGCCCTTGCGGTAATCGAACTTCTCGACGGCTCGGATCAAGCCGAGATTGCCTTCCTGGATAAGATCCAAAAAGAGCATGCCGCGGCCGACGTATTTCTTGGCAATCGAGACGACGAGACGTAGATTAGCCTCGGTGAGCTGCCGTTTGGCCTCCTCACCGTCGGCGACCAGCCGCGAATCCGCGGTGCCGTTCTTCTGCAGTTCGAGTTCGCCGGCTTCGATCCGCATCGCGAGCGATTTCTCTTGCTCCATCGAGAGCAGCGGTACGCGCCCGATCTCTTTGAGATACATGCGAACCGGATCGTCGAGCGAGAGCCCGTCGGGTATCGGCTCCTCCGGCTCTTCCTCGGCCTCGCCTTCGGGCTTCTCTTCCTTCTGCTCGTCGATGACCTCGATACCGGCGGCGGTGATCTCTTCAAACAGGCCGTCGATCTCATCGGGGTTGACGTCGTCGAGCGCATCGAACGCCGTATTGATTTCTTCATACGTAAGCGAACCGCGCTGCTTTCCGCGCGCGATCAACTTCTTCTTCAGCTCATCCAGCGTCAGCGACGGTTGCGCTTCGGCAACCGCGGCCGCAGATTTCTTGCGTGGCACTCGGACATCACCCCCTTTCTTCTGAGATCGCGGCGACGCCGCACGGTGGGACCCCCAATGTTCCGGGGTCGAGTATCATTAGCTTCGTGATTTTGGTTTTACTTCTTTAGCTTTAGTTTAAGGGCTTCGAACTCGCCCATGAGTTCGCCCGGGACGGATCTCCCCGCTTCGAACATCTCGTCGATGGAGCGAGACAGCTCGGCGTACCGGTTTGCCTCGTCTTCGAGCGTCAACCGCTCGACGATGCGGTTGAGATGCGCGCGGCGCTCGTCCGAATCGCCGTAGCGCACCGTCGAGCTGCGGTCCCGTTGGCCGAGCGAGGCCAGGAGATCCCGCGCCTCATCGTCATCTGCGCACGCCGCGAGCGCGTCAGCCGCAGTTCGCAATTCGTGCGCGTGGTCGAGAAGCAGGCGGTATGCGCGCCGGCATACCTCGTTGCGAAAGCGATCGGGCGCGATCTGGTTCGCATATTCGAGCACGAGCGCGGGATCCTCGACGGCAATCCCCAGCACGTCGCGTTCGAACGACAGCGGCTCGAGTGCGCCAAAGCGTCCGTTGACCGGAGCGTGGCGGCTCCCCGCTGCGCTCGCCCTGTCGGAACGTGGTGAAAAGTTGGCGCTATTTGCGAGGAAGCGGCTATTTCGAAGGTCGTCGACGTTCACCTTCAAACGTCCGGCGACGTAGACGCGCCAGCGGTCCCACTCCTCGCGCGGCGTCATCTCGCGGATCAGCGCTTCCGCCTTTCTCGCGATCGCCGCCGGGGACTCGAATCCCGAGCGAAGGCGATCGATCTGCGGATCGAGCTTGAACTCTATCGAGGGCTTGGCCGCATCGAGAAGGGCCCGCAAGCCTTCGGCGCCGTGCGCGCGCACGTAGCTGTCGGGATCGTCGCCGGGCGGCAGTTGGACCACCCGGACGCTCAATCCGGTATGCTCAATCACTTTAGACGCAATATCGATCGCTTTGGTTGCAGCGCTGCTGCCGGCAGCGTCCGCGTCGAAGCACAAATATATGTTGTCCGCATATTTACGCAGCTCCGCAGCCTGGCGTTCGGTGAACGACGTGCCAAGCGCCGCGACCGTTCCCTCGAAACCGGCTTGATGCAGCGCGATCGCGTCGAGATAGCCCTCGACGACGATCAAGGTGCGGTCGGTCTGCGCCGCGCGCCGCGCGATGTTGAGCGCAAAGAGATGTTCGCCTTTGGTGTAGACCGGCGTCGTGCTGGTGTTGAGATATTTCGGCTCGCCGTTACCCAAATCGCGTCCGCCGAACGCGATGACCTCGCCGGTCGTCGCGTAGGTCGGCACCATCAGCCGGTTGCGGTAGAAATCGTAGAACCCGCCGCGCTGCGACGGCTTCACCAAGCCCGCTTTTTCGGCTAATCCGAGATCGACGCCGTGCCCCCGCAGCTCGTGCGTGAGGCCTTCCCAGCCATCGGGCGCAAAGCCGAGATGAAAGCGTTCGAGAATCGCCTCACCAAAGCCGCGCCGCTCGCAGTAGGCGCGAGCCGCCGCGCCTTCGGGACCGCGCAACATTCGCTCGAAGTATGCTGCGGCAATCGCGTTGGCTTCGTAGATCGCCTCGCGTTCGCTGCGCCGCCGGGCCGCGCGCGGGTCCTCGTTTTCGACTTCGATTCCCGCCTTGTTTGCCAAGAGCCGCGCCGCGTCGCCGAACGTCAGATTCTCGAGCTTCATTGCGAACGCGATGACGTCGCCGCCCGCGCCGCACCCGAAACACTTGAAGTAACCGCTCTCGGGATGCACGTGAAACGAGGGTGTCTTCTCGCCGTGAAAGGGGCAGAGCCCGACCAGATCGCGCCCGCGTTTCTTGAGCGAAACATACTGGCCGATGAAGGTGGCGATATCGATCCGGGTGTGGATCTCGCGTATGACGCTTTGGTCGAGGCGAGGCATCGTAGGTAAGAGTAACTTCGGCCAAGCGCCCGAATCCCCGTCATGGTGAAGCGCATCCTCGACCCGGTCCACCACTTCATCGAGCTCGAACCGGGCGAGGCCCGCCTTCTCGACGTGGCGCCGATGCAGCGGCTGCGCCGCCTTCGGCAGCTCGGTCTGGCGTATCTCGCGTTTCCTTCCGCCGAACATTCGCGCTTCACGCACGCGCTCGGGGCGCTCGCGATGGGTACGCGGGCCTATGACAGCCTCATTCGCCACGGCGGCGGCGCGGATCGTGCCTACGAGCGCCGTCTGGTACGCTGCGCGCTCTTGCTCCACGATGTCGGCCACGGCCCGTTCAGCCATGCCTGCGAAGCCGTGCTCGGGATCCCGCATGAGGCGCGCACGCGCGAGATTCTCGCGCTTGCGCCGGTGCGCGAAGGCATCGAAGCGCTCGATCTCGACCCCGCCGACGTGCTGGCGCTGATCGTCGGCGATCCCAACGCGCGCTATCCGGCGCTGCGCGAACTAGTGAGCGGGCCGAATCTCGACGCGGACCGCATGGACTATCTGCTGCGCGACTCCTATTTCACCGGCGTCGCGAGCGGCCGGTACGACGCCGATCAGCTGGTCGCGTCGCTGCGCCTCTTTGCGCACGACGGCATCGACGTCATCGGAATCGACGCTCGGGGCGTCGTCGCCCTCGAGTCCTTCGTCATCGCGCGCTACATGATGTTCGCCTCGGTTTACTTCCACCACACGACGCGGCTCTTCGAACGGATATTGCAGGACGTGCTGCGCGAGTTGTGGCCCGACCCGCGCGCGCTCGACCCCATCGACGATTTCCTGCGCTGGGACGATTTCCGCGTGCTCAACGAACTGCGCGACCGTGAGAGCGAAGCCGCTCGCGCGCTGCGCGAACGCATCCGCGTCTACGCGCTCGCCGCCGAGTTCAATGCCGACGCGGACCAGCGCGCGTACAGCGCGTGTGAGGCCGCACTGCGCGACCGGTACGGCAGCGAGGCGGTTTGGGCAGACGAACAGTCCCAGGTCATGCACCGCCTGCCGCTCGGCGCCGAGCGCGGACGCACGACCGTCTGGGTGGGTACGTCGGCCGGACTGATCGACGCGCGCCAAGCATCGGATCTGATCGCGAAACTGAGCGGCAAAGCCTACTGGCGCAAGCTCTTCGTTCGGCGTGACAGCGCCGACGTGCGCGAAGCGCGCGCCCTATGCGCGACGATTATCTCTGAGTACAGGCAGTGACCCGTAGGGCCGCGGTTTAGGTAAGGGTTCCGAGCGTGGCTTGGGCGGCAGCGAGCCGCGCGACCGGTACGCGATACGGCGAACACGATACATAATCGAGTCCGATGTGATCGCAGAACGCGACGCTGGACGGCTCGCCACCGTGCTCGCCGCAGATGCCGATCTTCAAATCGGGACGCACCCCTCGCCCGAGCGTAACGCCCTGACGCATCAGCGCGCCGACGCCCTGGCGATCGATCACCTGGAACGGGTCTTCGCGCAGAATCTTCTTCTCGAGATAGACGGGAATGAAACTGCCTTCGGCATCATCGCGGCTGTAGCCGAGCGTCGTTTGGGTGAGGTCGTTGGTGCCGAACGAGAAAAATTCGGCGATTTCCGCCAGCTCGTCGGCGACGATGCAGGCGCGCGGCAGCTCGACCATCGTGCCGATGTGGTAGTCGACCGCAACGCCGCGCTCGCAGATCACCGCGTCGGCGACGCTTTCCGCCGCATCGTAGGTGACGCGCATCTCTTCCTTCGTGCCCACGCCGGGAATCATCACGTCCGGCCATACGTCCACGCCGCGCGCCCGCAGATCGCAGGCGGCCTCGAAGATCGCGCGCACTTGCATCGCGTAGATCTCGGGATAGAGAATGCCGAGCCGGCATACACGCAGACCGAGCATGGGATTCTGCTCGTGCAACTGCTGTACGCGGCGCAGCATCGTACTCTTGTGTAGATACTCCGCGTTATCGGTACCGCGTGTCAGCCGCAGCTCCGTCGTTTCGACCAAGAGCTGATCGAGCGACGGCAAGAACTCGTGCAGCGGCGGATCGAGCAGACGAATCGTGACCGGATAGCCGGCCATCGCTTCGAGAATGCCCACGAAATCTTGACGCTGAATCGGCAACAGCTTGGCGAGCGCTTCGGCGCGCGCTTGCGCGGTGCCGGCCATGATCATCTGCTGCACGATCGGAAGACGATCGGGCTGCATGAACATGTGCTCGGTGCGGCAGAGACCGATACCCTGGGCGCCGAGCTCCCGCGCCTTGCGCGCATCCTCGGGCGTGTCGGCGTTCGCCCAGACTTCCAGCCGGCGAATGTCGTCGGCCCACGAGAGAAACGTCGCGAGCCAGTCGGGAAGCGTGCTGGGCGCGTCGATCAGCGCGAGTTTTCCGAGAATCACGTTGCCGCTGCTGCCGTCGATCGTGACCCAATCGCCCTCGTGAAGCTCGTGCGCGCCGATGCGCAGCAGCTTGTTGCGCCGGTCGATCTCGAGCGCCTCGCAGCCGGCGACGCACGGCTTTCCCATTCCGCGCGCTACGACGGCCGCGTGCGAGGTCGCCCCGCCTTTGGCAGTGAGCACGCCGCGAGCGGCGATCATGCCGTGCACGTCGTCGGGCGTCGTTTCGATACGCACGAGAATCGTGTCTTTACCTTGCTCTCTCCACGCCACCGCCTCATCCGCCGTGAAGACGATTGCGCCCGCGGCAGCGCCCGGCGAAGCGTTGAGCCCCTTGGCAACAACGTCGATCTTCTCGTGAGGATCGATGCGCGCGTGGAAGAGCTGATCGAGCGACTCCGCGCTCACGCGCCCGACCGCCGTGGATTTGTCGATCAGTTTCTCGGCGACCATGTCGAGCGCGATGCGCACGGCGGCCTCGGCGCTGCGTTTGGCGGAGCGCGTCTGCAACATGTAGAGCTTGCCGCGTTCGACCGTGAACTCGAGATCTTGCATGTCTTTGTAGTGCTGCTCGAGTTTGGTCGCGATGTCGCGGAATTGACGATAAATCTCGGGCTGATCGCGTTCGAGATCGGCGATTCTCTCGGGCGTGCGAATGCCGGCGACGACGTCTTCGCCCTGCGCGTTGGTCAGATACTCGCCGAAGAGCACGTTCTCGCCGGTGTTGGGATCGCGCGTGAACGCGACGCCGGTTCCCGAATCCTCGCCCATGTTGCCGAAGACCATCTCGACGATGCTCACGGCCGTGCCCCACTCGTCGGAGATTTTGTTGAAGCGACGATAGTCGATCGCGCGGCGCGAATTCCACGAATCGAAAACGGCCATGATCGCAAGCTTCAGCTGTTCGTGCACGTCCTGCGGAAACTCGCGGGCAGCGTGCGCGCGCACGACCTCCTTGAAGGCGCCGGCAAGCGCGCGCCACGATTCCGCGTCCAGCTGCGGATCGCTCTCGACGCCCAACTCCTTTTTGCGCCGCTCGATCAGCTCGTCGAAGTGCTCTTTCTCGACACCGAGTACGACTTCCGAAAACATCATGATGAAGCGTCGATAGGCATCCCAGGCGAAGCGATCGTTGCCGGTGAGCTTCGCGAGGCCGGCTACCGTTTCGTCGTTGAGGCCGAGGTTGAGGATCGTATCCATCATGCCCGGCATCGAGACGCGCGCGCCGCTGCGCACGGAGACGAGCAGCGGATCGGAGGCGTCGCCGAAGCGCTTGCGCGTGCGGGATTCGAGTTCTCGCATCGAGCGCTCGACCTGCGCGTCGAGGCCGGCGGGAAACTCCCGCGCGCCGCGATAGAACTCCAGACACGCCTGCGTCGTAATGATAAAGCCTTGCGGTACGGGCAGTCCCGCACGCGTCATCTCGGCGAGGCCCGCGCCTTTACCGCCGAGGAGATCGATCATCGAACCGTCGCCTTCGTCGAAGAAGTAGACGTATTTCGCTGCCACCGCCGTCCTCACGTCCGTCATCCTCTCGGTTACCGAAGCACCGTACTTAAATACCGCTCGAGCGCATCCGCCGCGACTCGCTCCTGACGCATCGTGTCGCGCTCGCGCACGGTTACCGTGCCGTCGTCGAGCGTTTCATAATCGACGGTCACGCAAAACGGCGTCCCAATCTCGTCCTGCCGCCGGTAGAGTTGTCCGATATTGCCTTCATCGTATTGCGTGCGGTGGAGCGGGCGCAGCGCCGCTTCGATCGCGCGAGCGCGTTCGACCAGTTCGGGCTTGTTGCGCGCGAGTGAAAAGATCGCCACCTGTACCGGGGCGATGAAGGGATGAAAGCGCAGGACCGTTCGCTCGGTCTCTTTTCCGTTGGGATCCACGCTCTTCTCACGTTCGTAAGCGTCGATCAGCATCGTAAGGGTCGTGCGATCCATGCCGGCCGAGCTCTCGATCAGAATCGGCGTGTAGTGCGTCTTGCTCGCCTCGTCGTAAAAACGCAGGTCCTTGCCGGAGAGCGCCATATGCGCGTCGAGATCGTAGGTGCCGCGATGTGCGATCGATTCGAGTTCGCCCCAGCCCCACGGAAAGAGATATTCGACGTCGATGCCCGCCTTGGCATAGTGCGGCCGCTCGTCGGGCCGCAGCTCGTAGAAACGCAGGCGATCCGGCTTCACGCCATACCGCGAGTACCACCCTTTGCGGCGCTCGACCCAATCCGCAAACGCCTCGAGATCCTTGCCGTCGTCAGGCACGAAATATTCGAGCTCCGCTTGCTCGAATTCGCGCACGCGAAAGGTAAAGTTGCCCGGCGTGATTTCGTTGCGGAACGACTTACCGATCTGCGCGATGCCGAAGGGCGGGCGCTTGCGCGCGGTCTGATACACGTTTTTGAAGTTGACGAAGATGCCTTGCGCCGTTTCAGGGCGCAGATACGCAAGTGACGCCGTGTCCTCCATCGGGCCGACCTGCGTCTTCATCATCAGGTTGAAATTGCGCGGCTCGGTAAAGCTCTCTTTGCTTCCGCAATCGGGGCACTGGTGCGGATCTTTGAGATGGTCGTAGCGAAAGCGGTGCTTGCAGACCTTGCAGTCGACGAGCTTGTCGTGAAACGCGTCGACGTGTCCCGAGGCCTTCCATACGAGCGGGTGCATGATGATCGAGGAATCGAACGCGACGACGTCATCGCGCAGCTCGACGTTCTCGCGCCACCACGCGTCCTTGACGTTGCGCTTGAGCACGGCCCCGAGCGGCCCGTAGTCCCAGAAGCCGTTGATACCGCCGTAAATCTCGCTGGACTGGAAGATGAAGCCGCGGCGCTTTGCCAGAGCGGTGATCTCGTCCATCGCGACGAGGTTCTGCGGGGTCGTGGTCTCCATAGGGGGTGTTCAATTTATCAAGCCGATTGGAATACCCCCAAGCCTTCTTTGGACCTATTGCCTTATATAAATTACTTGATATAATGTCGAGTATATCAGGAGGACCAACACATGTTTATCGCTTCCCTACTTCTCTCGGCCGCGCTCGAGCGCACCCAGCCTACGCAGTCGGCCTACACCAGCGCGAACCCGATTCAGGTTGCGGCCTGCTCGGTCAGCCAGTCTCCCTTGCTCGATCTGCCCTTCGGGAGCGGGTCGACAGCCGGAGGCGCCGAGACGGCGATCTCGTTCGTAAATACCGGTTCGGCGCCGGTGACCTCGGTCGTCTTCGCGGTCAGTGAAGGCAACCAGACCACCCGCATCGTCGACAAGGGCACGTTTTCGAACGGCATCACGGTCAAGCACACCTATCTGACGCCGGAGTTCGGCTATGCGCTCGGCGACGTGAGCTGCAACGTGCAGTCGGTCGCATTTGCGGATGGTACGACCTGGCAAGCTCAGTGATCGATCTCCACGAAGAGTCGCTCATGGATCACGACGAGGAGACTGGGCGACTCTTCCTTCATCTCAAGGCCGCGCAAGCGACGACGCTGGCGGCGCTCACCGACGCTCTCAGTGACCTCGGCATCACCGTACCGCAGCTTCTGATCCTGCGGGCGATTTCCATGACCCCCGCAATAACCAGCGCCGAACTGGCCAGACAGTGTTTCGTGACACCGCAAGCAATGGTCGCAAACGTGAGCAAACTCGAATCGTCCGGCCTGATCGCGCGCAGCAAGGGCGAGGGCAGGACCATCGAGACGCATTTGACCGACAAGGGCCGCGCGATTCTCGATCGAGCGGGCTCGCGGGTCGAATCCGCGCGACGCTACGTCGCGCAGCAGATCGGCGAGGAGCACGTGCGGTCGCTCGAAGAAGGGCTGCTCGCACTCACCGAATGTATGCGCAAGAGCCTTATCGTGACGACTGCGCGCACTTGGGACCTCGACGAAACCGGCTCCTAGGCATTCGCGATCGCGATGAGATCGGCGTCGGCCACGGTTGCTTGCCGGGCCGCTAAACGATCGAACGCCCGAGCAAAACGCCGCCGGCCCTCTTCATCGAACTCCAGCCCCAATTCGCCGGCGCGCGCGAAGAGCGCATGCCGCCCCGAGTTGCGTCCGAGCGTCAACGTCGTCGCGCGGCCGACCGTTTGCGGATCGACGATCTCGTAGGTCGAGCGCTCCTTCAGGACGCCGTCTTGGTGGATACCGGACTCGTGGGCAAACGCATTCGCGCCCACGATCGCCTTGTTCTTCTGCACCGGCATGCGGGTACCGCGCGCAACCGCGCGCGAGATGTGCTGCAGATTCGCGGTATCGAAGCGCGCGCGAGCGCCGAAGAGATCGCTGCGCGTCTGGAGCGCGACCACCACCTCTTCGAGCGCGCAGTTTCCCGCACGCTCGCCTATCCCGTTGATCGTACATTCGACTTGACGCGCGCCCGCACGCACCGCCGCGAGCGCGTTCGCCGTCGCCATACCGAGGTCGTCGTGCGTGTGCACGCTGATGCGCACGCGCTCGATTCCCTCGACGTGCGCGCGCAGATAGACGATCAGCGCTTCCATCTCGGCCGGCGTCGTATAGCCGACGGTGTCGGGCACGTTCACCGTCGTAGCTCCGGCCGCAATGGCCGCGGTGAAGATCCGCGCCAAGAACGCCGGCTCGGAGCGCGTGGCATCTTCGGCTGAGAACTCGACGTCGTCGCAATAGCCGCGCGCCCGCTGCACGGCCGCCGACGCCATCTCGACGGCACGCTCCGCCGTGATGGCGAGCTTGTGCCGAAGATGCACGGGCGAGGTGGCGATGAAGACGTGTATCCGCGGGCGGCGCGCCTTGGCGAGCGCGCGTGCCGCCGCATCGATATCTTCATTCGCACATCGCGCGAGGCCGGCGACGCGCGCGTTGCGCGTGCACCGCGCTATCCGTGCGACGCTCGCGAATGAGACCTCGTTCGAGATCGGAAAGCCCGCTTCTATGGTGTCGACGCCGGCCTCATCGAGCATGCACGCGATGCGGAGTCGTGTTGCGGCCGTCATTGCGGCTCCCGGCGATTGCTCGCCGTCGCGCAGCGTGGTATCGAAGATCTCGACCTGTTCCATGACGGCCTCCGTGTTCAGCGGGCGTACTCTACCCAGTCGGGATGGCGTGGATCGGCGCCGCGTACCGCCTGCGCATACGCCTGCTGCAGCTCGCTCGTCACCGGGCGCGCGGCGGGCAGTACGTGCTCGTCGATCCGGACGATCGGCATCACCTCGGCGGCGGTACCGGTGAAGAAGATTTCATCTGCATCGAAGAGCTGATCCGGCGTGATGCGGCCGATCGTCACCTCGATATCGCGGTCGCGCGCGAGCTGCGCAACGGTTGCTTGCGTGATGCCTTCGAGCACGTCGGCACTCGCGTCATTGGTTCGCAGCCGCCCGTTCTTCACGACGAAAATGTTCTCGCCGGTTCCTTCCGCGACGTCGCCGCGATCGTTGAGCAAGATAGCCTCGTCGAAGCCCAGCCGCGTCGCATCCTGCAACGCGAGAATCGAGTTCGTGTAGTGTCCGCTCGCCTTCACCGTCGACGGCAGCGATCGCGAAGGCGTCTTCTGCCAGCGCGACATCGTTACGCGCACGCCTCCCGCTTCGCCGATCAGCGAACCTGCGAGCGGTTTGAGCGCGATGAGGACATGCGTCGGGCAATGAAAAGCCGGCGCGAGCGAGATGCCTTTTTCGCCGAAATATGCGAGCGGGCGAATGTACCCCGAAGGGAACGCGTTGGCGTGCAGCGTTTCGAAAACCGCGCCGGCGAGCGTCTCTTCGTCGTAGCCGATCTTCAGACCGTAGACTTCGGCCGAACGGTAGAAACGGCGAATGTGATCGCGCAGGCGGAAGACACCGGTGCCGCGCCGTGTTTCGTATGCGCGAATCCCTTCGAAAACGCCCGAGCCGTAGTGCAGCGCGTGCGTGAACGGACGCACCGCGATGTCGTCGGCGAAAACCAGCGATCCGTCGAACCACATGCTTTCGCGCGCGGGAACGGTAGCGATCATTCACAAACCTCCGTCGTCGTCACGGCACCCCGCGAGGCCGATCCGACGCTCGCGGCATACTTTGCAAAGACACCGCCGCGATATTGCGGCGCCGGAGCACGCCACGCGCGTAAACGCTCCGCGATTACCGCCTCGCCTGCCGCCAGATCGAGCCGCCGCCCTTCGACGTCGATGACGATCTCGTCGCCGTCGCGCACGGCGGCGAGCGCTCCGCCGGCCGCCGCTTCGGGCGCAACGTGTCCGATCATCAGACCGCGCGTGCCGCCGCTAAAGCGCCCGTCGGTCACGAGCGCGACGGTTTCGCCGAGTCCCGCACCGACGATCGCGCTCGTCACGCTGAGCATCTCGCGCATGCCGGGGCCGCCTTTGGGCCCTTCGTACGCGATCACAACGACGTCGCCCGGGGCGATGCGATCCTCGAGAATCGCCGCCATCGCGGCCTCCTCCGAATCGAAGACGCGCGCCGGGCCGCGATGGTACAGACGCTCGGAACCCGCGATCTTCACGACCGCACCGTCGGGCGCGAGATTGCCTTTGAGGATCACGAGACCGCCGTGCGGTTTGAAGGGCGCCTGCGCGGTCGCGATCACGGCTTGTCCAGGAGTCTCGACTGCCGTTGCTACCTCTTGCGCGAAACTCCGGCCGGTCGCGGTCATCACGGTCGCGTCGACGAGATGTCCTTCGGCCAGGCGCTTGCCGATCAATTGCGTGCCGCCCGCCGCGTCGACGTCGAGCGCGACGTACTTACC
This sequence comes from Candidatus Acidiferrales bacterium, assembly GCA_035507275.1. Taxonomy (GTDB): domain Bacteria; phylum Vulcanimicrobiota; class Vulcanimicrobiia; order Vulcanimicrobiales; family Vulcanimicrobiaceae; genus Aquilonibacter. Next base: position 124,312 of record DATJOG010000020.1, on the reverse strand, counting down.
ACCCGGACGCAAGTCGGCAATGATCGGCGTACGCCGGCTCACCGAATCGAAATCGTCGATCGTGAGCTCGGTGCCGGCTTCGTGCGCGATGGCCAGCAAGTGGAGCACGCTGTTGGTCGAGCCGCCGGTTGCCGCTGCGACGGCTATCGCATTCAAAAAAGAGGCCCGCGTGAGCAGATCGCGCGGACGTACGTTTTTGGCAAGCGACTCCATGACGATCGCGCCGGCGTCATGCGCCCAACGCGCGCGCCGCTCCGACGTCGCACCCGGACTCGCGCTTCCGATCGGCGAGAGCCCGAGATATTCCATCACCATCGCCATCGTGTTTGCGGTGTACTGCCCGCCGCACGCGCCCGGTCCCGGGCAGGCGCGATCCTCGATCGCCTTGAGTTGCTCGTCGTCGATCGTGCCGCGCGCATGCGCGCCGATCGCTTCAAAGACGTCGATAATGGTCAAATCGCGGCCGTCGAGCTTTCCGGGCGCGATCGAGCCGCCGTAGATGATGACGGAGGGAAGATTCAAGCGTGCAAAGGCCATCGCCGTGCCCGGAATCGTTTTGTCGCAGCCGACCAAGCCGACCATCGCGTCGAAATAGTGCGCGCGGCCGATCAGTTCGATGGAGTCGGCGATCACTTCGCGGCTGACGAGCGAGCCCTTCATCCCGGGCGTACCCATCGTAATACCATCGCTGATGGCGATCGTGTTGAACTCCATCGGCGTGCCGCCGGCGGCGCGCACGCCCTCCTTCACGCGCTCCGCGAGATCGCGAAGATGATACCCGCACGGCATCGTCTCGACCCACGTATTCGCGACGCCGACGAGCGGCTTGCGCAGGTCGTCGTCGGTGAATCCGTTAGCTTTGAACATTGCACGCGCCGCCGCGCGCGTAGCACCCTGCGTGAGCCGGTGACTCAACATACCCTGAACTTCATCTCCTCGACCGCAACCGGCGTCCGTTCACGCATCCAAGGCATCAGCGAACGCAGCTTCGCCCCGATTTTTTCGATCGGATGCCCGTCGGTCTTGCGCTTGTATTCGTTGAAGCGCGGGCGTCCCGCTGCGTGCTCGGCAACCCATTCTTGCGCGAAGGCGCCGCTCTGGATCTCGGCCAGAATCGCACGCATCGCGGCCTTCGACTGATCGCCTATCACACGCGGGCCGCGCGTGTAGTCGCCGAACTGCGCCGTATTGCTGATGCCGTCGCGCATGCCCTCGATGCCGCGTGCATAGAGCAGGTCGACGATCAGCTTCATCTCGTGCATGCACTCGAAGTAAGCCATCTCGGGTGCGTAGCCCGCTTCGACGAGCGTCTCGAACCCGGCCGTGATCAGCGAGGTGAGCCCGCCGCAAAGCACGGCTTGCTCGCCAAAGAGATCGGTCTCCGTCTCCTCGCGGAACGTCGTTTCGAGAATACCCGCGCGCCCGGCGCCGATTCCGGCGGCGTACGCGAGCGCGACCTCGCGCGTGTCGCTGCTGGGGTCCTGATAGACGGCAACCAGCGCCGGCACCCCGCGCCCGGCTTCGTATTCGGTGCGCACGAGCGAGCCCGGGCCCTTGGGAGCCACCATGAAGACGTTGATGGTCTTGGGCGGCACGACGGTACCGAAGTGGATCGAGAAGCCATGCGCAAACGCGAGATACGCGCCCGGCGTCAGGTGCTCGTGAATCGCGCGCATATAGAGCCCGCCGTGCTCTTCGTCGGGTGCGAGCACCATCACCACGTCGGCGATCGAGACCGCATGCTCGACGCTCTGCACGTCGATCCGGTCGCGAACGGCTTGATCGTAGGATTGCGATCCGTCGCGCAGCCCGACGACGACGCGGTATCCCGATTCGTGGAGGTTGAGCGCGTGCGCGCGCCCTTGACTTCCGTAGCCGATGATCGCGATCGTCTTGCCGCGCAATGCGTTCGCGTTCGTGTCTTCGTCGTAGAGGGCGTTCATGCGATGGTCTCCCTGTCGTCAGCGAGCAGTTTGGTGATCTGAGCATCGAGGCGGCGCAACGCGTCGCCGGGGCCGGCAAAGGCAAGCTCCATGCAATACGTCGCGCCGCGGTGCTCGGCGGCAACGCGCGTGTAGGTGCAGCCGAAGCGGTGCGCCAGGTGGATGATGCGGGCGAGCATGCGCCCGTCGTTGGCGGTGACGGTTCTCATGCGGGAACCGGCTCCATGAGATCGTCGAGACTCTTGCCCGACGGAATGATCGGCCAGACGTTTTCGTGCGGAAAGCACGCGCAGTGCAGCAGCATCGGCCCGGCCGACTCGAGCATACGCTCGATCGCGCCGGGGATCGCGCTCGCGTGATCGACCAGGCGCCCTTCGATGCCGTAGGCGCGCGCAATCGTCGTGAACTCCGGATTGTCCGGCAACGCGGTCGCTGAATAACGGGCGTTGTAGAAGAGCTCTTGCCACTGCCGCACCATGCCGAGGTTGCGATTGTCGAGCAGCACGATCTTCACCGGCAGATCGTGGCGGCGCAGCGTCGCGAGTTCGGCCATCGACATTTGAAAGCCGCCGTCTCCGACGATCGCGACCACCATCCGTTCGGGATGCGCAATTTGCGCGCCGATCGCCGCCGGAAGACCGAAGCCCATCGAGCCCAAACCGCCGGAGGTGAGGAAGTGCTGCGGGTGCGAGACACGCACGCGCTGCGCCGCCCACATCTGATGCTGGCCCACGTCGGTCGTCACGATCGCGTCGGCGGGAAGCGCCGCGAAGAGTGCGTCGAGAAAATCCGTCGCTGAAAGATGCTCGCTGCGCGCGTCGTCGCGCGGGAGCTGCTCGCCGGAAGCGCACGCCCGCGCTCGCCACCCTTCGAAGGACGGCAGTGCGGCGCGCGCGAGGCGATGATCAAGCGCGACGAGGGTTTCACGCAGGTCGCCGTGGAGCGGGATCTGCGTGCGCACGACCTTGTTGAATTCGGCCGCGTCGACATCGGCATGAACGATCGTGTGCGCATTCGGCGCGAACTTCGCGGGATCGCCGGTCACGCGGTCGTCGAAACGCATGCCGAGCGCGAAGATTACGTCGGCGCCGGCGACCGCATGATTCGCGCGTTTCCAGCCGTGCATGCCGAGCATCCCGAGAAAGGCCGGGTCGCCGGGATCGGCGCAGCCCAGACCGTGTAACGTCGCCGCGACCGGTGCGCCGATCCGGGACGCGAATGAACGAAAGATCTCGGTAGCCCCCGACCAGCGCGCGCCGCCGCCGACGATCAGCACCGGACGCTCGGCGCGCTGCAGCGCAGCGACGGCTGCGTCGAGTGCCTGGGCCGAGGCACGCGGCCGCTCGCAGAGCGCGGGCGCGGGCTCGCGCGCGAGCGGGACGCTCTCAGCCTCGAGCGCGCGCAAGACGTCGGTCGGCAGATCGATCAGCACCGGGCCCGGACGTTGCCCCGTGGCGAGGTGGAAGGCCGCGCGCAGCACCGGCTCGAGCTGCTCGATGCTGCGCACGACGATGTTGCGCTTGGTCACCGCGTGGGTGATCGCGGCGACGTCGACTTCCTGAAACGCATCGGTCCCCATGACCGCCGTGCGAACTTGACCCGTCAATGCGATGAGCGGAACGTTATCCAGCATCGCATCGACGATGCCGGTCACCAAGTTCGTCGCGCCGGGGCCGGATGTCGCGACGCACACGCCCGGCCGCCCCGTCGAGCGAGCGTAGCCGCTCGCGGCAAAAACGGCGGCGGCTTCATGGCGTACGAGCACGTGCGCGATGCGATGGTCGTAGAGTGCATCGTACAGCGGCATGATCGCGCCGCCGGGATAGCCGAACACCGTGTCGACTCCCAGACTTTCGAGCGTATCGAGAACGATCGCCGCGCCCGTGCGCCTATGCACGATTGCCTCCCATCTGAAGAAAAAGAAACGAGGCCCCGCCGAACCGGCGGGGCCTCGTGCTAGTGGTTTTTCGCTTAACCTCTACGCAGAAACCAATCCCAACCGGTTCGACATCGAACGGCTAATAAGGACGAGCGCTACGAGGAGGAGCGAGGTCAAAATCATGTCTTCGCACCCTATCACGGTCAAATCAGACTGTCAAGCTCGGGCCGTCCGCCGCACTAACGCGGCGCGTCGTCCGTTTTGGCTACGCGTAGCGGCGGCCGCGCCACGTGATCTGGCCGCGCGCGCGCCGCACGACCGAGGTTACGAAAATGGCCACGACGACAGCCGTACCGAACGGCAAATAGATCGCCGACACCCCGCCTAGGCCGAGGCGATGCATTCCCGGCCACGCGCCCGCGACGGTCGCACATATCGCGAGCGCGAGCACGAGCGCCGCAGGCCACGCGTGCAAGGCAAGCGCCACGATCAGCGCAAGCGGTGTGAGTGGCGAGATGCAGGTGAGCAGCGCGATGCCTATCGTCGCCAAAGCGCGCTGGTCGCGCGCGCTGACCCAGAAGTTCTTCACAAAACCATCCCAGATCTCACGCAGCGAACGGTACATGCGCACGCGCACCAGACCGGCCGACGCGACCAGCGCCGTACGAAATCGGCCATCTCGTTTGAAGAGGCGCGCCAGCTCCAAGTCCTCCGCGATTTCATTGCGCACCGCTGCGTGTCCGCCGATGGCGTCATAAGCGTGCCGCGCGACGAGAAGGTATTGCCCGTTGAACAGCGCGCTCTCGCTCGAGGGGTCGTTGATCGCGGAAAGCGACCCGATCGCGAACGCGATGATCCACAAGATACTCGGCAACAACACGCGCTCCGCCGGCGTCGCCATGATCTGCTCCGTCAGTACGCTCAACGCGTCGAGCCCGTGTGTCTGCGCGTAGACGAACGAGGCGGTCGCGGCATTACGCTCGTGAATCGTGTCAGCATCCGTGAAGAGCAGCCACTCACCGCGCGCTCTCTGCACGCCTTGGCACAGTGCCCACGGCTTGCCCACCCAGCCGCGCGGAAGCGGCTCGCCGCGGATCAGCTCTACCCGTGAATCGTCTTTGGCGATTCGCTCGACGATCGCAGACGTGTCGTCCTCGGAGCGATCGTCGACGACGATCACCTCGAAACACGGATGGTCTTGCGCGAGCAGCGAGCGCACGCACTGCTCGATTTGCCGCGCCTCGTTGCGCGCCGGCACGATAATGCTCAGCATCGGCAGATCGCTTGGCGGCGGGGCTGCTTCGATCGCCGCATGCGATCGAAACGAAATGACGAGGCTGCGCAGCGAAAACGCTAGATTCACGAGTACGAACAGAGATACGATGACGAGGTCGGGCACTTGGGGCTCGAACAGCGCTACCGGCACTTCGCGTCATACACCTCGAACGAGCACCATGCCGCTCTGGGCACACCGCGCCGTCCGAGCTCCTCGGTGCTGTACGCGCCGCCACCACCAAACACCAGGCGCCACGTTCCATGACGCAAGCGATAGTAGTGCTCTCCGCCGGCAGCGCCGTACCATTCGCTCTTGGCCCAATCTCGATATACCGCTACAAACGGGATAAACGGTCCGCGGGCGATCTTTCGAACCGCTTCGATCTCACGCAACGGCCCGTAATCACTGCCGTAGTCCCCTTTGCATGAGGTTTGGTCGCTCAGGCCGGGCATGCCGCGCATCAGAAGTTCAGCGGATTTTTGATCGATGCGGCGCATCGTGAAAGCGCACCTGGAGTGCACGACATCGAGAGGTTGCCAACCGAAAGAAAACCGATGCAGCAAAATCGCATCGGAGAGGGGAGCACCCCCGACTACCGCGCCGTGCAGCAGAACCGTCGCATGGCTGCCCACGGTATTCACGCGGGCAACGCTAGCCGCCGCATGCCCCGGATCACGCACGGCTTGAAGCGCTGCTGCTGGAGGGGTCGCCGCATAATTAAACGCGGTTGCAGCTGCAAGCACCAGTCCCAACACGCCGATCAACTTTGCAAACGACTCTTACAAAACCTGTGCCGCCCTGAGCCGGCCGCAACGTGCCACCCACCGTTGCGAAGTCGTCACCTATGTGATACTGTCGGATCGGGTATCAGTCTGCCAGACACATCGAAGCGCGCGAGGCGTCGCAGTAATGCGGCGCTTCGTTTTCGTTTAAACTCTTCGACTTCGCTGCCAGGGGCCTCCGCATCACCTGTTGCGCTTCCCTCGACTACGGCGCTTCGCGCCTACGCTCGGGATGACAGGCGAAAGCGTCCCTCGACTACGGCGCTTCGCGCCTACGCTCGGGATGACAGTCGGCAGACACATCGAAGCGCGCGAGGCGCCGCAGTAATACGGCGGCAGTAATACGGCGCTTCGTTTTCGTTTAAACTCTTCGACTTCGCTGCCAGGGCCTCCGCATCACCTGTTGCGCTTCCCTCGACTACGGCGCTTCGCGCCTACGCTCGGGATGACAGGCGAAAGCGTCCCTCGACTACGGCGCTTCGCGCCTACGCTCGGGATGACAGTGGGTGCGCTTTCGGCTGGGTGTCCGCCCGCAACTGACCACAGGCGGCGGCGATGTCGCGGCCCATGTTCTTGCGCACGGTCGTCGGCACGCCGTCTCTATCGAGCACTTCAGCAAATTGCCAGATACGCGCGTCGGCCGTGCCGGCGAACGGACCGTCGGGTGTCGTATTGTACGGAATGAGATTCACGTGGTATAAATGCCCGCGCATCAAATCAGCCAGCTGACGCGCATGTTCGGGTGAATCGTTCACGCCTTCGAGCATTACATACTCGAAGAAAACCTTGCGATTCGTTTTCGCGACGTAACGTTCGCACGCCGCCATCAGCTCTTCGAGCGAAAAGCGGCGGTTGACCGGCATGATCGAACCGCGCACGCCGTCGTTCGGCGCGTGCAGCGAGATCGCGAGATTGACCTGCAGGCCTTCATCGGCAAAGCGGTCGATCTTGTCGACGAGTCCCACCGTCGAGATCGTAATGTGGCGGTGACCAAGGCCCAGGCCGTGCGGATCGTTGAGCAGCGCAACCGCGCCCATGACCTCATCGTAGTTGTGGAACGGTTCGCCCATGCCCATGAACACCACGTTCGTGATACGTTTGCCGCGTGTCGCGAGCTCGCGCGCGAAATGGCGTGCTTGATCGAAGATTTCGCGTGCGGTCAGATTGCGCGTAAAGCCGGCTTGACCGGTCGAGCAGAACGCGCACGCAAAGGCACATCCGGCTTGCGAGGAGATGCACACCGTCGTCCGGTCGCCGCGATGCTCCATCAAAACGGCTTCGACCTCGTTGCCGTCGTGCAGCCGGAAGAGCCCTTTGGTCGTCTGTGCGTCGCGCGAGCGCTGCACGACGACCGGCTCGACCGACGAAAACGCAAAGCCGCGCTGCTCCAGCGTTTCGCGTAATTCCTTCGGAAGCGTCGTCACGTCGCCGACCGCGCCGAGCAGCTCTTTGTTTGCCGCACGGTAAATCTGCTTGAGACGGTAGGTCTTCAAATCGAGCGCACGCGCAAAATCGTCGGCGCCGGCAAAGCCTGCACCGCGCGCCGCATCGTCGAGCCAAATTGCCTGCGGGTCCCGGGTCATACGGTTACTCTATCAGAAAAGCGATGCTTGCTCCGGGGGCTTTTCCGGCACCGGGACCGGCTCGTCGAGCTTGGCCCGCACCGCTTTGAGGTCGGCCCAAACCATGCGCTTCACGGCGGTCAGTTCGCCGCCGGTCTGGCGCAGCACGTAGGCGGGATGAAACGTCACCATCAGCGGAATCGCCGACGGCCCTTCGTACCAGCGCCCCCGCATCTTCGTGATCTGAAAATCGCGTCCCAAGAACGATTTGGCAGCCGGCGCACCAAGCGCCATGATTGCGCGCGGACGGATGATGTCGATCTGTTCGTCGAGGAACGGCCGGCAATTCGCCATCTCGGTCAGCGTGGGCGCGCGGTTTTTCGGGCCGCGCGGGCCGGGTTCGGTCGGGCGGCACTTCACCGTGTTGCAGATGTAGACGTCCTCGCGGGCAAAACCGATCGCGGCAAGCATCTTATCGAGCAATTGCCCGGCGCGCCCGACGAATGGGCGTCCGAGGAGGTCTTCGGTCTCACCCGGTCCTTCGCCGATGACCATCAGCTGCGCGCACGGATCGCCTTCGCCGTAGACGTTGTTGCGCCGCTGCGCACCGATCTCGCACTTACGGCACGCCGCCGCGGCGGCGGCTCCCTGCGCGAGCAGCCGCGTGCGTCGCGCGCGTTCTTCAAGCACCGGAAGGCTCGTCACGCACCGCCAGTACGGCCTCGCCGAACGCCACGATCTTGCACGAACCGTCGGGGCTTTCGCTGACGTGAAAACTCAGCCCGATGACGGCATTCGCGCCAAGCAGACTGGCTCGATGATAGATGCCGTCCAGCGCCTCTCCGCGCAACTGCTCGGCGTCGCTGACGAACTCTCCCGGGGAGACGCCGATCAGCATCCCGAGGCTGCGAAACGTGGCGCGAAGCCGATTGCGCGGACGCGACGCGACGCCGGAAACATATCCGTACCGCTTGATGATGCGATAGCCTTCGAGTTCGTCGAAGGTGACCACGGCGTCGGGCGCAATCATTCCGCTCATGGCGCAGTCTTCACCATCGGTGCTCGTGATCCGCCTCGATGGGATCGGGGATGCTCTCGCGCTTACGCCGCTGCTCGCCGCCCTACGCGAACGCGCAATTCCCGTCGATCTCGTCATGCGTGCGGTCAATGCGGAGGTTTTTTCGACGCGCGCCGCACGCGCGGTCTACGTCGCGCCCTTTGCGCTGCGCTCGTCAACGCGGGCCAACCGCCGCGAAATCAGCGATTTCGGCACGCGGCTTCGCGAAAACGGCTACTCGCACGTTCTGGTCGCGACCGAGGATCCGGGCGGCTACCGCCTGGCGCGCGCAACCGGCGCGCCGCATCGCATCGGGTTCGTAAACGGCTGGGGAAAGCCGTTCAAAACGATTTGGGCTTCGCTGCTTTTGACCAGCGCCGTCGTACGCAGCGCCGGCCTCGACCCGCACGCTGCGCACGAGTGCGCCGTCCAATGGAAACTAGGTGAATCGCTCCTGCGCGAGCGTCCGATCCCCCGCGAACCGAGCATGCTCCGCCCGCTGATCCTGCAAAATGACGTCGCGCGCGGCGACCGCATTGCTTTTCAGATCAGCGACAAATGGGAACGGCTCGGGATCTCTTTCGACCAGGTCGTTGCGGCGCTTCGCGCCGTACAGCGCGCCGGCTCGCTGCACGCGATCGCCTCGGAGAGCGAAGCCGGATACGCGCAGCGCGTCGCCGACGCGGCCGGCGTCTCGATCGAGCGCTACGTCTCGCTCTATCCGTGGAAAGAAGCGATCGCTCGCGCCGCCGCGCTCGTCGCTCCCGACAGCGGAGCGATTCACGTGGCGGGCATGGTGGGCACGCCGACGGTCGCGGTCTTTCCTCCGGTACGCGATTTCGATCTGCAGTTGGCTCGCTGGGCGCCTTGGGCTGCGCCCTATCGCGCGCTGCGCGCCGAAGGCAGTTGGCCGGACGCGCTCGCGCCGGCACTGCACGATCTGCTCGAGCGATAGAGTTCGACGCCGCCTTCAGTGCGTACCAACGTATATGCACGAGCCTCGACCAGCCGCTGCAGCGCCGCGCCATACTCTTGCAAGCGCGGCGAGCTGGGAAAATCGCGATCGACGAGCGCGTAGCAGGTATCGATACTCTGCGACGGGTTCTCGGGAAGCAGCGTTGCGTTCGGGTCGCGCAGCGCCAGGTGCGTGTACGCCTCTTCCTGCGTTGCAATCGAGGCGTCCGCCGGAAGCGTCGCGAGGACACGGTCGAGCACCGCATCGCGCGGTTGCGGTGCGCGCAGGTTGAGACCGGGGTGCAAGGGATCGGCGACCGCGAGCTCGACCGCGCAGAGCGCCGCGCACGCCCACATCCAGCGCCCCGCGCGCTCGTCCGGCAACCGTCGCACCGCATATGCAAACGCGACGAGCACGTATCCGAGCCACGCGCCCGCGTAATGCGTGCCGAGCGTAAACGTCGTCGACATGCGCGAGAGCAGCACTTCCCCGAGCGGCGCGACCGCGAGCCACATCATTCGCGAGCGGAACGGCAGGAATCCGAGCGGCGCGAACGCGAGCGCAAAGAAGCCCACTCGCTCCAACAGGCCGCCCGGAAAGAGCGCGCGCACGTCGTTCGCCGTCCAGGCGTAAAACCGGACCGGCGACCAATGCGGATCGGCGACGTGGTGCGGCTGGATTTCGAAGAAAAATACGAGCGCGCTGACGAGCGCAACGACGGCAACGCCGGTTGCCGTGCGGCCCGCGGCGGTATTGCGAAAGCGCCAGGCACCGGCAAGCGCCGCAACGCCGACGAAGATGGCTTGATCCTCTTTGACCGCAATCGCGAGCAACGCGAAGAGCAGCGTCGCAATCGTGTTCCCGCACTCGAACGCCCAGATCATCCACGCGATCGCCGCCGGTGCAAACGCGTTTTCGTGAAAATCCACGAACGCTAGGCCCGCAAGCGGAGGATAGAGCGCGACCACGGTTGCGCTCCAGCGCGCCACGCTGGCAGCGGCGCGCCCCTCGACGATCGCGTAGACCGGCGGAATGACGAGCGCGCATGCGACTGATTGGAGCGCGATCAACGCAAGCGGCGAACGCCAGACCGCGAGCAACGCGCCCGCGAGATAGAGGATCGGCGAAAAATGAAACGCCCAGTGGCTGCCTTCGATAGGATTGCAGAAGCAACCGAACGCGCTCGCCGCCGTCTGTGCGAAGATACCGAAATCGACGAGATTGCGGTGGGCGTCATACTTGAGCGCGCCAAGGAAAGTAAAGAGCGCCGCATAGAGCAGCGCGAGCAGCCACGGAAAGCGGCTACGCACGGCGCCGCTGCAGATACGGCCAGATAAAGGTGTCGAGATCGCCGTCGAGCACGCCTTGCGCGTTGCCGGTTTCGACGTCGGTACGGTGATCTTTGACCATCTGATACGGATGCAAGACGTACGAGCGAATCTGCGAGCCCCACTCGTTCGCGGCGCGTTCGCCGCGCAGCGCCGAAAGCTTCGCGTCGCGCTCCTCGATCGTACGCTGCACGAGTTTTGCCCGTAGGATGTTCATCGCCACGTCGCGGTTTTGCGCCTGCGAGCGTTCTTGCTGCGACGCCACGACGATGCCCGACGGCTCGTGGATGATGCGCACCGCCGATTCGGTCTTGTTGACGTACTGGCCGCCCGCACCGCCCGATTTGAAGGTCTCGATGCGCAGGTCTTCCGGCTTGATCTCCACGTTCGTCGCTTCGTCCGCCTCGATCTCGGGAATCACGTCGACCGCGCTGAACGACGTGTGTCTGCGATGCGCGGCGTCGAAAGGCGAAAGACGCACCAGCCGATGCACGCCCCGCTCGCTCTCGAGCATGCCGTAGGCGTTACGGCCGCGCACGAAAAACGTGACCGACTTCAGGCCTGCTTCTTCGGCCTCGGACTCGTCGACGATCTGCGTTGAAAAGCCGCTGCGATCGGCCCATCGCAGATACATGCGCAGGAGCATAGCCGTCCAGTCCGCCGCGTCGACGCCGCCCGCACCTGCGTTGATGCTGACGATGGCGCCATGCGAGTCATACTCTCCATCGAAATTGGCAGCCATCTCGAGTTCGTCGAGAGCGCGCGCGGCTTGTTCGAGATTACCCTCGACCTCCGCGTCGGCCGCAGAGTCCCCGGCGAAAAGCTCGAGCAGCTCGCGCGAGTCGCCGAGCGCGCGCGCGATTCCGTCCATGCGTGCGACCTCGTCGCGCAGGTCGGCCAGTTCTTTCATCGTACGCTGCGCGCGTTCGGGGTCGCTCCAAAAGCCCTCGTCGCGCGAACGCAGGTCCAGCTCGCTGATCCTCCTGCTCTTGCCTACGTAGTCAAAGACGCTCCTTGAGCGCGGTAAGGCGGCCGGTGAGGCGCGTGATGGTCGTCTGCTGGGAATCGCTCATAGCGCACCGGGCATTCTCGCATCATCGCGGACACTCTTTCCGCCCGGACGCGAACGCGTGATGGAGAGACAGCACAACGACGGAGGTTCAGCTACCATGATTCAGTGGCCCGGAACACAAGATATGACCTCGCCGCTCTCGTGGCTCTTCGAGGGAGAGCCTGCCGGGCTCGGCGATACGGGCTCGGTCGAGGGCGCCGGCCAGGGCACCTTCGGTCTCGACGATATTTCGCGCTTCATGCAGTTCGCACAAGAGAGCGCCTCCGCGGCGTCGTCCAACCCCCTGAGTTTCATCTCACCGGGATTCGGCATGCTGCAGGCGGCGGGTTCCGCGATCGGCCAGTGGTTCAGCGGCACGCCGCAGTACAACGGCGAGCAATACTACGCGAGCGCATCGGGCGGCTCGAACGGCGACCCGCACATCTCGTTCAACGGCAGCACGTGGAACGATATGCAGAGCGAGCCGGATCTGCTGCACTCGGACTCGATTCCGGGCGGCTATCAGCTCTCCACGCAAACCACGGCGCCCAACGCGAACGGCGTGACGTACAATCAATCCGCGACCGTCACGACGCACGGCGGACGCACGCAGGTCTCGCTCACGAACAGCGGCGTTGCTACGATCGCGCAAAACGGCGTCGCAACGAACCTTTCCCCCGGACAGACCGTGCAGCTCGGCAACGAAAGCGTGACGTGCAACGCGAACGGCTCGCTGCAGATCACCAGCCACAACCAAGACGGCGGTCAGATCACCACGACGATGACGCAAAACGGGAACGGCGTCGACGTGAACGTCAGCGCGAACAACGTCGATCTCGGCGGCGCGATGGTCAACGGCAACGGATCAAACGCTCCGGCGCAATCCCTTCCGCCGCAGCGTCCGGTCATGCGCCGCTACGACGCGGCCCTTTCGCCGAGCGTGTAAGCTGCCTAGGCGACCCCGGCGCCGTGGCACTTCTTGTACTTCTTGCCGCTGCCGCACGGACAGAGCTCGTTGCGGCCGACTTTTTGCTCGGCGCGCACCGGCTTCGCGGGTTCACCGTCACCGATATTGTAGTGCATCTCTTGCTTGCGCGGCTGCGGCAGCATCGCACCGGTAGGAATCGGCTCGAGCGGCGGTACCGGCGCCGGCGCGCCGCCGCTCGGCGGTTCTTGCCCCGGCGGCGGGCCGTGCTCGATCACGACGCGGAAGATACCGCCGATCGCTTCGTCGGCGATGTTGTTCTTGAGCGACTCGAAGATCTCGTAGGCTTCCTTTTCGTACTCGACGCGCGGGTCTTTCTGACCGTAACCGCGCAGCCCGATACCGGTCTTGAGGTGATCCATCACGTAGAGATGATCGACCCACTGCCGGTCGATGATCGGCAGCAGCAAGTAGCGCTGCTCGACCACGCGCATGATCTCGGGCGTGACCTCCTGCTCTTTTGCCTCGTACGCCGCGATAGCCGCGGTCTTCAGCGTGCGCCGAATCTCCTCGCGGTCTTTGCCCGCGAGATCGTCGACGCTCAGCGCGCGCTTGAGCGGAAATACCGCGTCGAGCGCATTGAGCATTTCGGGCAGATCCCACTCGCTCGGATGCGCGTTCTCGGGCGCGTTCTGGTCGACGGCTTCGTCGACTTTCGCTTCGAGCGACTGCAGCATGAAGGTACGCGAGTCGAACTTGCCCTCGAGGATCGCGCGACGGTCGCCATAGATGATTTCACGCTGTTTGTTCATGACGTCGTCGTACTCGAGGACGTGCTTGCGAATCTCGTAGTTGTGATTCTCGACCTTACTCTGCGCGCGTTCGATCGACTTCGAGACCATGCCCGATTCGATCGGCTGCTCGTCGGTGAAACCGAAGCGCTCCATCACGTTGGTCAGGCGATCGCCGCCGAAGAGGCGCATGACTTCGTCTTCGAGCGAGATGTAGAAGCGCGAAGAGCCCGGATCGCCCTGCCGTCCGGAACGGCCGCGCAGCTGATTGTCGATGCGGCGCGACTCGTGCCGCTCGGTCCCGATGATGTGCAGCCCGCCGCTTTCGGCGACGCCCGTTCCCAGCTTGATGTCGGTGCCGCGGCCGGCCATGTTGGTCGCGATCGTTACTTGACCGGGCTGCCCGGCATCCTTGACGATTTCAGCTTCCTGCTCGTGATATTTCGCGTTGAGCACGTTGCACTCGACGCCCTTGCGGCGCAGCATCGAGGCCAAGAGCTCGCTTTTCTCGATCGAACGCGTGCCGACGAGCACCGGCCGCCCCTTCTGGTGCTCGGCGATGATCTCGTTGACGACCGATTCGAACTTGGCTTTTTCCGACTTGTAGACGATGTCGGGATTGTCTTTGCGGGCCATCGGCATGTTCGTCGGCACGACGACGACGTCGAGACCGTAGATATCGCGAAACTCGCGTTCCTCGGTTTTGGCCGTGCCGGTCATGCCTGCCAGATGGTCGTAGAGACGGAAGAGATTCTGGAAGGTGATCGTCGCGAGCGTCTGATCCTCGCCGCGCACCTTTATGCCTTCTTTCGCCTCGATCGCCTGATGGATGCCGTCGGAATAACGGCGCCCGTGCATCAGCCGTCCGGTGAACTCGTCGACGATGATCACTTCGCCGTCTTTGACGATGTACTGCTGATCTTTATGGAAGAGATTCCACGCCTTGAGTGCCGCGTTGAGCTGGTGCGCGAGCTCGATGTTGCGCTGGTCGTACAGGTTGCCGATCCCCAGCATCTTCTCGACCTTGGCGACGCCGGCTTCCGTGATCGGCACTGCATGCGCCTTCTCGTCGACCGTGTAGTCCTCGCCCTTCTTCAACCGCGGAATGACTTTCGCAAAATTTTCGTAGAGTTCGGTCGATTCTTGCGAGGGTCCGCTGATGATGAGCGGCGTGCGCGCTTCGTCGACGAGAATCGAATCGACTTCGTCGACCAGAGCGAAATAGAGCTCGCGCTGCACGAGATCCTCGACCTGCCACGCCATGTTGTCGCGCAAGTAATCGAACCCGACCTCGTTATTCGTGACGTAGGTGACGTCACAGGCATATTGCTCGCGCCGCTGCGCCGGCTCGAGACCGTGCTGGATCACGCCGACTCGCAAACCGAGCGATTCGTAGAGCGGCGCCATCCACTCGGCGTCGCGGCGCGCCAGATAGTCGTTGACCGTGACGACGTGCACCCCGCGCCCTTCGAGCGCGCGCGCGTACACGGGGAGCGTCGCGACCAGCGTCTTGCCTTCGCCGGTCTTCATCTCGGCGATCCGGCCCTCGAAGAGCACTTGGCCGCCCATGATCTGCACGTCGAAGTGCCGCATTCCAAGCGTGCGCTTGCCCGCTTCGCGGACCACCGCGAAGACCTCGGGCAGCATCGCGTCGAGCTCTTCGCCCTCTTCGAGCCGCGCCCGGAACTCCGCCGTCTTGGCACGCAGCTCGTCGTCGGAAAGCGCGGTCATCGCAGGCTCGAGCGCGTTCACACTCTCGGCCGTGCGCCGAAGCCGCGCGACGTCGCGCGCGTTGCCGTCAAAAATAGCTCGCAAGAATGCCATAGGGGTTTATAACGTTCTCCAGGGTGAAAAGTTTGCTTGCGGCGCCCGTTTTACCCAGGTAGGGCCGCGTGGGCCGGAAGCGTCACGATAAAGGTCGACCCTTCGTTTTCGCGCGACTCGACCGAAATCGCGCCGCGGTGCACCTCGACCACCTTGCGCGCGACGTAGAGCCCGATGCCCGAGCCGGATATGCCCTTGCTGCGCGCGTTGCTCGCACGCCCGAATCGCGTGAAGAGGTTCGAGAGCTCCTCCGCAGGGATGCCGATACCGCGATCGCGGACCTCCATGACCACCTCACTCCCGCGTGGCTCGACGGTGACGGTGACCTCGTCGGTCGAATACTTCAGCGCGTTCGAGACCAAGTTGTCGATGACGTGACGGAAGCGGTGCGGATCGAGCTCCACGACCACCGGATAGTCCGGCACCGCTATGCGTAAGCGGGGATTGCCCGGCGCCGTCGCTTGGACGCATTCCTCGACAAAGGATCCGAAGTCGACGGTCGTACGCGCCAATGAAAATCCGGCCGACTGCGTCTGCGCGAGCACCAGCGCGTCTTCGGAGAGGCGCACCAGCCGCTTGGTCTGCGAGTAGACCGTCTCGATCTCTTCGCGCGACTCGCCCGGATTCTCGAGCAAAAGCTCGCAGTATCCGAGAATGACGGTCAGCGGACCTTTGAAGTCGTGCGCGAGCATCGCGAGGAGATCGTCTTTGAACTCGCTGGATTCTTGCAGCGCGCGATTGGCCAGGCCCATTGCCTCATAGAGTTCGAGGTTGCGCAGCGCGAGTGCGAGCAGCGCGCCCAGCTCCTGCATGATGCGCAGGTCGTCGCGGCCGAATCGTTCGTTGTTCGCGCGGCCCACCAAAAGAAACGCGTCGATCGCGTCGCTTCCGCCGGGCCCCGTCTGCGAAAGCGGCGTGACCAGGTAACCGGGACCGTCGATCAGTCGCTGGATCCGGCGTTCGTCGCCGACGAGCGAGCTAAGCCGTTCGGCACGGTGTACGAGATCGAAACCGCTCTGCGCCAGCGTCTCGTCGACGCCTTCACCGAAACGTCCCACGATCGCATAGCGATCGCCGACCCAACGCAGCACGCAGGCGCGATCGGCATGAACCAAAGAGGTCGCGAGACGGCACATCACGTCCGCAAGCGAACCGATTGCACCAGCATGACTGAGAATCGTGCGCGCCGCTTCCGCGAACGTCTCGCGTTCCTGTGCGCGCCGCAGTTCGCGTTCGTACGCATGCGCGTTGGCGAGTGCGATCTCGAGATGCGATCCGAGCGTGCGGAAGAATGTCGAGCGCTCTTCGGCCGGCCAATCCAAACCGGCCTCGGCGGAGCGCACGATGAAACATCCCCACAACGCGCCCTCGAGGCGCAACGGAATAATCACGCCCGGGCGTCCGTCGAAGAGCGCGTCGCGCGCGATGCGCGGCAGCATCGAGACGTCCGAGGGTTCGTCGACCGCGAGGAAGGGCTCGAGAAGACCACGTTCGATCGACGCGGCGGGTTCGAAGCCGCGCTGCTCGCGTACGCGTACCGCGCGGCGCACCATCGCGTCGCCCTCGAGTCCATAGGCCGCGCAATCCAACGGAAGTTCGTGCGAAACGGTCACCACGAAAACGAGCAGAACTTCATCGACATATTGCGTGTCGCGCAGAATGCGCACCACGCGTTCCAGCGACTCAGCCTGCGAACGCCGCGCGCGCTCGCGCTGGTAGAGACGAGCGTTCGAGAGCGCCAGTCCGACGTGAAAGGCGAGCGAGCGCAGCGCGGCGATGTCGGCATCGTCGAAACCGCGCGGCCGGTCGAACGCCAAGACGAGCGCATCTTCGACGCGCCCGTCAACGACGAACGGAATCGCCATCGCGCTCTGCGCACCCGCGCCGTAGATCTCGCCGGCGCCTACCTCGTCGCGGCGCACGGTGAGCCCGCCGAAGACTTTGCGGAGATCCGCGTCGAGCGCGACCGCCGCGCGCGGCGCGCCGGCGATACCGCCCTTGACGGCCGAGGCAACGACGGAGGCGTGATCGCCGTCGTCCATGCGCTCGTAGACGAAGCAGCGGTCGGCGGAAAAGGCTGCCCGTACGCCCTCGACGATCCCGAAGAGCACGTCGCGGCGGTCGAGCGATTTGTGCAAGCGTTCGTTGACCATCGTGAGCAGTTGGCTGTCGCGCGATTGGCGGCGCGCGGCCGCGAGTGCGCGTTCGGAATCGAGCATGCGCGCTGCGACCGCGCAGAAGGCCGCGAGGGCATCGCGATCGCCTTCCGAAGGCTCGGTATCGAGCGAGACCGTGACGACGCCAAGCGTGCGCCCGCCGGCTATGAGCGGCGCAAAGAGCAGATCGTGTTCGCCGATCGTCGAGCTCACGCCGACGAAAGCACGCTGCGCGTCGCGCGCTACGAAAGAGACGCTGCCGTCACCGAAACGCGCGAGCGCGTGCAGGAAGAGACGCCGCAGTTCGGTCGACCCGTCGCGCAACGCGAAGCCCAGCGCACCGGTGGGCTCGGTCGCGCTTGCGACGCCCTCGTCGTCGAAGATCAACACCGTCGCGACGCCCGCTTCGACGCACGAAAGAGCCCCGGCTGCAACGGCTGCCGCCTTGGTCTCCGGCGTCGGCGCATCGGCGAGACGCGTCAGCGACGCCAGGCGATCGACGTGGGTGCGAACGGTGCCGGTGCTCCTTTCGAGGTTATGGCGTCAGCAAGCCAAGCCCGATGACTGCACCCGGTGATTTCAACGTTGCACTCGGCGCCACATTGCCGGTGGAGCCTTCCGCATAGACATAGACGACGCCCGTCCCGGAAGCCTCGTCCGCGACGTAGACGTTGCCGTTGCTGTCGACCTTCACGTCGGTCGGTGCGACCAGAAGCGTGTTCGAACCGGCAATGTACTTTGCCGGCGCACTCTGCGAACCGCCGAGCGGATTGAAGATCAGAATTGCGGGAGTGGGTTTCGTCGGCGAGAGCACCGTCGACGCCTGATCCGAAACGTAGATGTAGCCGTTGCTGTCGAGCGCAATGCCGGTCGGTTGACCGATCGTGCTCGCTGAACCCGAGATCGTCGCGATCGGCGCGATGTTGAGCGGCGTCGGCGTCGGAACGGGTGTGGGCGAAGGCGTCGGCGTACTGCCGACCGGTGTCGCGGTCGGTGTCGGGCTCGGGCTCGGCGTCGGGCTCGGCGAGGAGGTCGGCGACGCCGACGGCAGCGCAAAGACCTCGACCGACGCGTTCTGCAGATTCGAGACGTAGACGTTGGAGTTTTTGTCGACGGCGATGCCGCTCGGAGCGTTCAAGCCCGTCGCGGGTCCGGCAATCGTTTGATACGGCGACGTAAGCAGGGACGTGTAAAAGAATTCGATTCCGCTCACGAACGACGACGGCTGACTCGGATTGGTGACGGCGATGGCGAGCACGTCGGTCGTGGTGGTCTCGCCCGTAAACGTGTACTGGAAGTCGGCGATGCCGCGCGGACGGATGTTGCCGAGGGCGAGCGACTGATACGGAATCACATTGCCCGTCGCTTGCGCTTTGAACTCTAAAATGCCGCCCGCCGACGTGCTCGAAAGCCAGTCGGTCACCCAAAGGTCGCTCGTGCTGTCGAACGTGAGATACTGCGGCCCCGCGAGCGTCGTGTTGCTTCCCCCGATCTGATAGATCGGGCCGGACGTCGATTTCGGCGTGGTCCCGTAGATGCTCACCGCGTTCTGGGTTACGTTCGACGCGTAGAGCGTCTGCGAACCGAAGTTGGGACCAACCGAGATCGACTGGGTGGCATCGCTGGAGCTGCATGCCGCAATCGCAATCGCGGCTATGGCTACTCCCACAAAGCCGAGGGGAAGCCTACGAAGCATATTTTCTCCTACAGTGGGGAACCGGGCCCTGGATTTGGTGCCGGGTGGGCCGTCGCCTGCCAAAAATGCCATGCCGCCAGGGCGGCAATGACGACGAGGACGGCCACGATAAGCCAGCGCACCACCAACCGCCGCCGGTAGGCAGGCCTGCCCGACTCAGTATCGATGATCTCTCTGGGCATACGCTCAGACGGCCGTCCGCTTGGGGTGATTGATCGCCTGCGGCGAGGTGAGCTTGAGCATCTCGCCGACGGTCACGAACCGGTAGCCGGCGCGCCGGAAGTGCTCGATCACTGTGGGCAAGGCTTCGATCGTCGCGAGCTTACCGCTGTGCAGCAGCACGATGTCCGGTGCGCTCGCGTGACGGAGCATATCGTTTGCGATATGCTGCGGCGTCAGCGTCCGCCAGTCGCCCGAATCATCGGTCCACAAGACGACGTGATAGCCGATGCCCTGCACGGTACGCAATGTCGTCAGCGTGTAGCGCCCGTGCGGCGGCCGCATCAGAGACTTGACCGCCGGATCGTGCGCGATCGACCAGAGCACGTCGCGCCCGCGCAAAACTTCCTCGCGGACCTCGGCCGGTGTCTCTTGATCGAGATTCGGGTGCGAGTAGGTGTGATTGCCGATCTCGTTGCCGTCTTCTTCGATCCGTCGCGTGATCTCCGGCCACTGTTCGGCGTCGCGCCCGATCAGAAAGAATGTCGCGGGTATGTGGTATTTTCGCAGCATGTCGAGCAGCAGCGGCGTGAAAATCGGATACGGCCCGTCGTCGAAGGTCAAAGCAATCAGGCGCGGACGCGGGTCGTGATCGGCCGCAATCGTATTGTGCACGACCCGGTAGAGCCGCGCCGAAAAATCGCCGGAGAACTCGTCGTACGCGTTCATCTGCGGCGTGACGATCGCCGGTTTGAGGTTGCTCTCGTGCCGGAAGAGGCGAGCGCCGCCAAAAGCGAGCGCCAAAATCGCTAGCAGCGCGATTACCGTTTTCATGCTTACCTTCACCGGATCTCCGGCGGCTTCGCACTCGCCGCGACGACCGCGTTCGCGAGATCCCGCCCGATGATGACGGTCACATCGCTCGATTTGGAGGGCACGGGGCTGGGCGGAGCGACACCGACCACGGCGATGTTCGCGAATGCTCGCGGCAGAGCTGCACGCACCTTGGCTCCCGCAAACGTCACGCTCGAGTGCTCCTGGATCTCGCTCTTTTGATTGTCGTCGCTCGGCGCGTTCCCGACGTCGCCGATGGTAAACCCGGCCTTGCGGAGCTGATCGGCGATCGTTTTAGCCGCGCCGGGAACGCCGCTGCCGTTCTCGACGTCGACGCGCAGCGAGCCCGCCGCAATCGACGCAAGCGCCATGGCATCCGGAGAAGGCTCGGGTGTGGGCGGGGCAATCAGCATCGTTTGCACCATTTTCGCGATGGCAGGTTTATCGGGAATGAGATCGTCACCGTCGGCGAGCTCCTCATCGCCCGTATACGGCGTCTGCGCGAAATGCACGTCGTGCAGCGAGAGCCCCGAGAAATACGACGCGAGCGTCACCAGTTCGGAATCGGTGAAGTTCGTCTGGATGTCGCGATGCACGACGCGCATGATGTCTCCTGCGTGCACCAGCGTATTGAGCTTGTCGCCGCGCAGTTTGTTGAGCGCCGCCATGATCACGTCGTTCTGGCGCATCACGCGGCATGGATCGCTGCACCAGTCGTGGCGGAAGCGACCGTAGCTCACCGCTTGATCGCCGTTGAGATGATGCATTCCCTCGGTCAAATGGATGTGCAGGTGTCCCCACGAGTCGTCGTAGTCGATGCGCCCGCCGGTGCAGCCCGTATGATCCATCAGGCAATCCGAGGTTTTCACGTAGACGTCGACGCCGCCGATCGCGTTGACGAGATCCTTGGTCGCGTCGATGCGTAGCAATACGTAGCGATCGAAGCCCGGGATGCCCAGGAAATTCGCGATCACTTTTTGCGCTTCGGCCGGACCGCCGTCGGATTGCGCCTGGTTGATTTTATGTACGCTGCCGTTGGGGTAGGTGGCTTCCATGTCGCGCAAAACCGAGATTGCGTAGACGCCCTTGTCGTCGAAGTCCAGATTGACGGCTTTGATCATGTCGCTGCGCGAACTCGTCGAGAATTCGACGTCGTTATCGGTGTAGTCGTAGTCGATGCCCTCGACCAGCACGAGCAGATTGGGCTTCCCGAAAACCTGCTGCGGTGAGGGCACGAAGGACTGCGCGATCAGCTCGATCGGGTTCTTGTGCGTAAAGATCGCAAAGCCGGCGAGCGCGGAGCCCGTTCCGAGCAGAATCAACGCAAGCACGAGCGTCACCCGGCCTACCCAGCGCGGCGCTTGCTTATCCAGCATGCAGCGGCTCCCGTACGGACGCATGCCCGTAGAAATCGAACGGCCCGTGACCGTCCAGCGTTACCTCGACGAACTCGCCGGGCGTCGCGTCTGCGGAAAAGTACACACCGCCGTCGACACCGGGAGCCTCACCCTGCGAACGCCCAAACCACACCTCGGCGTGACCGAGTGCCGCGCGCAGCGGATCGCTCTTAGGCAAGCGCCGGCGCTCCTCTACCAACACGCGTACGCGTTCGCCGATACGCCTGGCGCGCGCGCGTTCGGAAGCCAGACGCTGCGTCTCGCGCACGCGGACCAGCCGCTTGCGGCGTTCGCGCGCGGGCACACGTCCGGGCAGCAGCGCGCCCGGCGTCCCTTCCTCCGCGCTGTACTCGAAGAAACCGACCCGGTCGAGTTGCGCTCGCTCGATCCACTCTTGCAGGTATGCCACGTGTTCCTCGGTCTCGCCTGGGAATCCGATGATGAAGGTCGAGCGCATCGTGATTCCGGGAACGCGCACGCGGAAATCCTCGATGATTTCGAGGTAGCGCTCGCCGTTCGAGGGCCGAAGCATCGCCCGCAGCACGTCGGGGTGCGCATGCTGCAGCGGCATGTCCATGTATTTGCAAACCTTGGGCAGATTCGCCATCGCGTCGATCAGCTCGCGGTCGACCGTCGCGGGATAGAGGTAGAGGAGCCGAATCCACTCGATGCCCTCGACCTCGTGTAGTTTTTCCAGCAGCGCCGCCAGCCCGCCGCGCCGCGCGCCGCGATCGCGTCCGTACATCGAAGTATCCTGTGCGATGAGAATCAATTCTTTGGTGCCGGCCAGCGCGAGCGCACGCGCTTCTTTGAGGATCGACTCTTCACTACGGCTGCGAAATCCGCCGCGCAGCTTGGGAATGATGCAGAACGTGCACGGATGATCGCAGCCTTCGGCGACCTTGAGATACGCGGTCGCTCGCGGCGTCGTGATCAAGCGCGGAAGAAAGTCGTGCTCGGGCTCGGCTTCGAAGGCCAAGCGAATCGGTCGCGCTCCCGCCCGCACGTCGTCGAGCAGCTCGACGATGCTGCCGTACGAACCCGTTCCGATGACCCCGTCGATCTCGGGAACGAGCGACTGCAACTGCTCGCCGTAGCGCTGCGCGAGACAGCCTGCGACGACCAGCTGCTGGCCGCGGCGCTTGCGCGCGGCGTGCTCCATGATGACGTCGGTCGACTCGGCCTTGGCGGGATCGATGAACGCGCAGGTGTTGATGACGACCGTATCCGCGTCGGCGGCGTCGCCGGCGAGATCGTACCCCGCGGCGCCGAGTTTGGCGATCATCACCTCGGTATCGACGAGGTTTTTGGCGCAGCCCAAGCTGACGAACGATACGCTCGGCACCCGGCTACCTATAATTCACGAATTGCAGCGGCAACTCGAAGTCCATGGCTTTGAGGTCGGCGATGACCTTCTGCAGATCGTCCCGGTTCTTACCCGAAACGCGAATTTGGTCGTCCTGGTATTGCGCGTTCACTTTGAGCTTGAGCGCCTTTATGCGCTCCATCAGCGGCTTGCTCTTCTCCTTGGGAATGCCGTTGCGCAGCGCGATCACGCGCCGCACCGTGCCGCCGGAAGCCGGCTCGATTTCGCCGATCTCGAAGGCTTTGATGTCGATCCCGCGCTTGACGGCTTTGCCCTGCAGGACGTCGATCACGTTGCGCATCTTCATCTCATCGTCGGAGACGATCGTGATCTTCTTGCCGTCGCTCTCGATCGACGTCTTGGAATTCTTGAAATCGAAACGGTTCTCGATTTCTCGGCGCGCCTGATTGAGCGCATTGTCCAGCTCTTGCTGGTCGATGCGCGACACGACATCGAACGATGATTCGCTCGGCATGAAACTCCTAAAGGATCCTCGCTAAGTCAACTACAGCGTGAAGCTGCGCTCGACGACGTCGCCGGTCTTGCCCAGAGTACCCAGGTTCTTCCCGTCGACGATGATCTCGACGCCGCCGGCATTGCCGATGCGCAGCCTCGCGATCTTTCCGTGGAACTGACGAACCGTCCCAGCCGGAAACGTACCCTCCATGCTAACATTCCCGTCAACCGTCACCCTAAGCCACGAGGTGGCCGTCACCTGGACCTCGAGGTTGGACGGTCCGGCCGGTGCGGGACTGCCGCTAGGCCCCACGCTTGCGGTGAGCGCCGGGGTCGGACTCGCACTCGGGCCGTCGCTCGGGCTCGCCGTAACGGCTGCCGCGAGGGCGGCCGGCGCGAGGCTCGCGGTCGCCGTTGGGGTATTAGAAGGAAGTACGCTTACGCTCTGCCGCGCGCGCAGCGTGGCCTCGTTGTAGACCACGACCGCGATCAAGACGACGGCGACCAGCGACGCGATCCAGATCATCGGCGAGAGCCCTCGAGCGGGGGCTTCCTCGTCGGCGAGATAGGTCGTTTTCGGCGGCGCGCCTGGTGCGGTCGGTACCGGGGGAGGCGGAGCCGATGCCTGCGAGTTGAATTCCGCGACGACTTCCTCAGGATCCAGTCCCAGAAAACGGGCATAGGTCCGTAGGAAGCCCCGAATGTAGACCGGAGCGCCGATCGCGCTCCAATTCTCGTCTTCGATGGCAGCCAGGTAGACCGAGCGGATACGAATGTGCTCGGCAACATCCGAGAGCGTGAGGCCGCGAGCCTCGCGTGCGGCTCGAAACCGCTCACCCAGCGCTGGCATTTGGGGCTTTGAGTTAGTTCCTTTCTCCTGTTATCCTGTGCAACGAAACATGAGCAAACCCAGGGTTATCGCCGCGATGAGCGGCGGAGTCGATTCGGCGGTCGCGGCCGGCCTTCTGGTGGAGGCGGGCTACGACGTCGTCGGCGTCACGATGAAGATGTATACACCGGCGCGCGCGCCGCACGCCAAGAGCTGTTGCGGCGTCGACGATTTCGACGACGCTCGCCGCAGCGCGGCCGTCCTCGGTATTCCCCATTACGTGCTGAATTTCGAAGAAACGTTCCGCCGCAATGTGATCGACCGCTTCGTCGACGACTACGCGAACGGCCGCACGCCGAACCCGTGCGTGTCGTGCAACAATTACGTGAAACTGGGAACGCTCGCGCAATATGCCGATCGCCTCGGCGCGCAGTACGTCGCCACCGGCCATTATGCCAGGCTCGAACAGCGGGAGGACGGGCCGCATCTCTACCGCACGCCGAACGCGAAGGACCAATCGTACACGCTCGCGCAGCTGACCCGCGCCCAGCTCGCAACGCTCTTGCTTCCCGTCGGCACGATGGAGAAGCGCGTCACGCGCGAACACGCCAAGCGCATGGGACTTCCGGTGCACGAGAAGGCCGAGTCGCAAGACATCTGTTTCGTCGAAGGGGGCGACTACCGCGACGTGCTGGAGCGCATCAAGCCCGATATCAATCGCGAGGGACCGATCGTCGACGGGCGCGGCGCTGCCGTCGGCGTGCACGCCGGCATCGCGAACTACACGATCGGCCAGCGCGCAAAGCTTCCCGCAACCAACGACGGCGCGCGTTACGTTACGCGCATCGAACAAGCGACCAATACCATCGTCATCGGCCGTGCGGACGAACTGCTCTCGAGCGAACTGCGCGCCGGCGAAGTGAATCTGCTGCAGCCCGAGCGCTTCGCGGAGGGGCCGGTCGAGGTCAGCGCGATGGTGCGCTACCGGGCCGCGCCGGCGCGCGCACTCGCCTCGGTCCGGGATGACGGTTCGCTGCACCTACGCTTTCAGGCGCCGCTGCGCGCCGTGACGCCCGGACAGCTCGTCGCGATCTTCGACGAGCACGGCGAAGTCTTGGGCGCGGGAACGATTCGCGACACGGGCTAACTGATACACCGGGGGTGACGTCCGGGTGCAACAGTTACACTACGACGACTATCTCGAGATCCTCCAAACCGTAGCAGGCCTCGCGCACTATGGCGTCGCCGTCTTCCGGTGGGAACCGTCCGAGCGCTTCCCGCGCTACGAGTGGGTCAACGACGCAATCCTCAAGCGCACGAAGACGAGCCGCGAAGGGCTGCTCGCTCATAGCGCGGCGTTTTTGAAAATCGGCAACAACGCGCAATTCGTCGACACCGCGCGCAAGCTCGCGGAACGCGCCGACGAATCGCCGTTCGAAGCCGAACTCACGCGCGTCGACGGCACGACGTACTGGGTCGAATGTGCGGTGCGCCCCCTCAAGCCTGCACTGAGCGGCGCTTTGCGTTTCATCTGCGCGACATACGTCATCGACCGCCGAAAGGAACAGGAGCGCTTCAGCAAGCTTCTTGCGGCTACGATCGATAGCGAGCCGGACGGCACGTTCATCGTGCGGCTGCGCGGCGAAAATCTGCTCGAACCACCCGTCCTCTATGTCAACCCGGCCTTCTCGCGCATGACGGGCTGGTCGGCGCAGGATCTCGCAAGCGGAATCTATCCGCGGCTCTTCGGCGCTGCGACGGACCGCACGCTCGTGAGCGAGCACGCGCGGTCGGTGCTCTCGGGCGAAGCCGTCGTCACCGAGATCGAGCTCTATCGCAAAGACGGTACCCGCTTCTGGGCCGAGGTTCGGGCGCATCCGCTCGAATCCCCGACGATCTACTGCGCGATTTCGATTCACGACGTCACCGAGCGGCGGCGCGCGCAGGAGGCAATGAACATGCTCTCCGAGGGCGTCGCGCAGGCGAGCGATTTCATGATCGTGACCGACGACACGGCGCCCTCAGCCGGCGGACCCGCGATCTTACACGTAAATCGATCGTTTCTGGAAGCAACGGGTTTCGACGAGCGCGTGCTGATCGGGCGGCCGTACGACGCGATCTATTCGCCAAACAATCCGCCGTCGCTCATGGAGTCGATCCGCGCTTCGATCGAGGCCGGCCAGCCGAATTACCGCGAGGTACTCGCGCTGCGCGACGACGGCAGCGAGTTCTGGATCGAATTCGTCGACCGGCCGTTCACCACGCGCCACGGTCGCCGTCTGCGCCTGATGGTGGGCCGCGATATCACGCTGCGGCGCCGCTCGTCGGCGCAGCTCTCGCTTCTTTTCGCCGCCACCGAGCAGGCCACGACGCCAATCGTCATTTACGAGCCGGGCGATGACGGCCGCCTCACCGTAAGCTACGAAAACGAAGCCGCCACGCTGCGGGATCACTATCACCTGCTCGCGCTGTGGAACGGTGCCGATGCTGACGCACGCGTGATGCGCGATCGTCTGGAGCGCGGCGAGCCGGTCGTCACCACCTACACGCGCACGCGTGAGGGCGATCGCGCCGAGCTGGTGCGTATGGTTGCGCGTCCGATTCGCAACGCCAGCCGTCTCGAAGCGGTCCTTACCCAAGAGCACCTGCTGCTGCGCACGAACGGCGAAAGCGCTCGCTCGCGCCTCATCGATCTCGCAGTCATGTTGCCCGCGCTCGAGCGCGCCAAGGATGCGAACGAACGCCTCGCCGCGCTCCGGTCGCTTCTAGAAACGACCTTCGAGGCCACCCTCGAAGTCGAGCCGATTCCGGCCGATGGGCCGGTGCACATCGACGAGGTTTCCTGCGTCGCGCGTTTCGCATTTGACGGACGAGCGGCGCGCGCAACGTGGACGCACCCGCTCGAGCCGCTGGCGATTACGGCGTTGCGCTTCGCAATCGAAGCTGCGACGAACGGCTAAGCGGTGGCGAGCGCCATATCGTCGCGCACGTTCCAGTACGTGTCGCGGATGACCGGCTTGAAGCCGGCGCCGACGATGGCCTGCTCCAGCTCCGCGCGCGTCGCGTCGTTGTTGGCGCCCGCGTCGCGCACGACGCGATCTTCGATGATCACGCCGCCCATGTCGTCGCAACCGTAGAAGAGCGCGAGCTGCCCCATCTTCATACCCGGCGTGAGCCAAGAGGCTTGCAGATGCGCGAAGTTGTCGAGGTAGAGCCGCGCGATCGAGAGGACGCGCAGGTATTCGAGGGCGGTCGCCTCTCTGCCGCGCAGCGGTGTCTTGAACGGCACGTAAAACCACGGAATGAAGGCGGTGAATCCGCCGGTCTCGTCTTGCAGTTCGCGCAGCACGTGCATGTGCTCGATGCGCTCCTCGTCGGTTTCGATCGAGCCGTACATCATGGTCGCCGTGGTCGGCATGCCCAATTGATGCGCCTGGCGCATGACGTCGAGCCACTCCTGCGGCGTCACTTTGCGCGCTGAAATGCGCTTACGCACGCGCTCGACCAGAATCTCCGCCCCGGCGCCCGGAAGCGACTTGAGGCCCGCGGCTTTGAGGCGTTCGAGTACCGCGCGCGGCGTCAGCCCCTCGACCTTGGCAAGCCCCGTGATCTCGGAGACCGAGAGCGAGTGAATGTCGACGCGCGGAAACTCGGCGCGCACGCGCGCGAAGAGTTGTTCGTACCACCCGATGCGCAGCTCGGGATTCACGCCGCCCTGGATCATGATCTGCGTGGCGCCGAGGTCGGCCGCCTTTTTCACGCGCGCGACCACCGCGTCGTGATCCAGCGTGCGGCCCTCCTTGTGATGTTCGGGACGGAAGAACGCGCAAAACGTGCAGTGCACGTTGCACACGTTGGTGTAGTCGATCGTCGTGTCGATCACGTAGGTCACGATGTCGGCCGGATGGAGCTGCATGCGCCGCGCGTGTGCGGCCATGCCGAGATCGTGCAGATCCGCCTCGCGGTACAACCGCAAGCCCTCATCGAACGACAGGCGCCCGCCGCCCGCCGCGCGTTCGAGCAGATTAGCGAGTGACGACACCGATCGCCTCCGGAAGAGCATTGGGCACCGCCTGAATCGCTCCGAGCGCAAAGAGCTCGCGACAGAAGGCGGCTAGGCCGGCCTGCGCCGCCGAATGGAACGTGAAATTCAGCTTGCCGTAGTAGGTTTCGTAGAAGTCCGGCGCGCGCGGGCGAACGCGCTGCGCTTGCGCGATGACGGCGCCCATGTGCGAGCGCGACCAGGTGTAGCTATCGGTCAACGCGTGCATGCACTCGCGAATCGCTTCAGGGTCGCGCTCGTACGCATCGCGGCGCGCGGCCCAAACCGCAAAGACCGTTTGCTGGCGCGTCCACTCGTGCCAAAGCGTACCGAGGTCGTAGACCTGCTCGCCGGGGAAGCGCTCGAGCGCATCGATCGCGCCGTCGCCGATCAGCAGCGCAGGCTTGCCCATTGCTGCAACTTCGAGCGGATGATCCGATTCGAGATACTGCGGCCGCACGCCGTAGCGGCGTTCGAGCACGACGCGCAACAGGTTGCGGCCGGTCGCCGATTCGCTCGTCAGCGCAATGGGCACGCCGTCGAGCAGCGCCGGCGGAATCTCCGAAACGAGCACGACGGAGACGACCTCATCGCGCGCACCGATGCACAGATCGGGCAGCAGCACGAGTTCGCCGGAATGTTTTGCCCAAGCAAACGCACTGACCGGGCTCAAGTCCAACGCGCCGGCGACGAGCATCGCGTTGAGTTTGGAGGGCACGTCGGCATGCAGCGTTCCTGGATACTCGAGCACGCCTTCGTCGAAGGCGGTGTAAATCGGCAGGTCGTTCGTGTAGATGATCCGTCCGCACCGTAGTGGATGGTTCACGCCAACACCTTGTCGCCGGAGAGCGCGGCCAAGGGCGAGCGACCGGGTTGCGGCGGCGTCCAATCGTGGGGGAATTCGTCATAGGTCGAGTTGCGCCGCACCGGCACGAAGCCGGCGGCCTCGATCAAACGCCGAAACTCACGATCGTCGACGTACTGCCCGGATTGCGTGCCCGAGGAGTGATAGATCATCTCCTCGTCGGTCGACCCGTGCGTACCATCCATATCGTCGGCGCCGTACTGCAGCGCGACCTGGCAAATCTTCAAGCCTTGAATCATCCAATACGCTTTGATGTGATCGAAGTTGTCGAGCATCAGGCGGGCGACGGCGAAGGTGCGCAAGTCGTCGAGGCCGCTCGTCCAGCCGCAGTACGAGAGCTCGTTCCCGTCGGGATGGAACGCCAGCGGAATGAACGCGTTGAAGCCGGGCGAACGCTCTTGCGACTCGCGCAATTTGATGAAGTGATCGACGCGATCCTCGAGCGACTCGATATGCCCGTAGAGGATCGTCGCGTTCGAGGCGACGCCTTGGCGGTGCAGCTCTTCGTGAATCTCGAGCCAGTTCTCGCCGGAGACTTTGTTCGCGCAAATCTTGGAGCGGGTCGGCTCACCGAGAATCTCGGCGGCGCCGCCGTTCACGTTGTCGAGGCCCGCCTCTTTGAGCGTCCGCACGATATCCGGGAAGCTCATGCGATGACGTTTGGCCATGTATTCGATCTCGGCTGCGGTGAAAAGAGAGAGCTGGACGTGCGGCAGCGTCTCTTTGAAGCGTCGCATCAGCGGCAGCCAGTAGTCGAGCGATAGCTGGCGCGGGTCGTGACCGCCCACGATATGAATCTGATTGAAGTTGGTGCCGGTCTCGAGTGCTTTCGCGTAGACTTGGTCTGCCGTCATACGAAATACGCGCTCGGGCTCCTTGAACTCGTCCGCCGCGAACGAGCAGAATTTGCAGTTCGCGAAACACACGTTGGTCGAGTTGATGTAGCGGTTGAGAACGTAGAAGACTTTCTTACCGCTTTTGCGCTCCTTTTGGTTGCGCGCCATCCGCCCGAGATTATGAATGTCGGGCGTGCGATAGAGCGTGAGCCCGTCCTCCAACGAGAGCGGTACGCCGGCCTCGAGCTTACGCTCGATTTCGACCAGCCGCGGATCCGTATGATAAGCCATCGTCCGACTATTCTAAAGACGGGGCGGCGCGCCCCTCGAAGACGTTTGTGGGCCAGCAAGCGGCCAACGCCGCCGTGACGGCGCTGCCCCAGAGGAGCCCGCCTGCGACGTCGGTCAGATAATGCGCCCCCAGTGCGAGGCGCGACCAGAGGATCGCGAGCGAGAGCAGGCCAAGCGCGGACGCGATCCAGGCTCTGCCCGGCAGAGCGCTGCGCACGACGAAAACGGCGAGCAGCAGATACAGTGTCGCGGCGACGGCAGCGTGCGAACTCGGGTACGAGAACGACGTCTCGTGTTTGACGACCCAATCCAAGCGCCGCGGCCGCGCAAAGAAACGCTGCAAGAGATCGGTCGAACGCCAAGCGAGGAGAATTTCGAGCACGGCAAAGATCAATCGCGAACGCCAGGCGCGAAAGACGACTGCCAGCAGCGCCAGTGCGATCGTTACCGGAAGCATGAGATAGAAATAGCCCAGCTGCGTGACCGCCCATGCAACCGCCGTTGCGTGATTCACCCACGACGCCTGCGGGCCCATCAGCCACGACGGATCGGGAGCGCGGCCCACCGCACGGCCGAGCGCAAATGTCGCGCAGGCTGCAAGGAGCGCGTAAGCTGCGGCAGCGAGACGCCTGGAGAGAGTCAAAACAACTCTTGCTGCGCGTCGTCGGACTTGCCCAAGCGCGACGCGATCACTTCCAGCTCCGCGAGGCCGAGCAGAATCTTGCGAGGCTTCGTTCCTTCATGCGGACCGACGACCTTGAAATCCTCGAGCTGCTTCATCAAGCGGACGGCGCGTGGATGGCCGATCGAGAATTGCGACTGCAACTGCGCGGTCGACGCGTAGTTCGTTTCGATGATGAATTTTGCGGCTTCGTAACAGAGCGGATCGGCCCCCTTCGCGCCGTTCTCCTCGTCGCTGACCGGCACGACCTCGACGTCGAGCAGATTCTCGGGCCGGCCCTGCTTTGCCCAAAAGTCGACGAGGCGATTCACCTCGCTGCCGGTAATGAACGCGCCCTGCGCGCGAATCGGCTTGGGTGCGTCGATCGGCAGATAGAGCATGTCGCCGCGGCCGAGCAGGCGCTCGGCGCCCGCCATGTCGAGAATCGTGCGCGAGTCGACTTGCGAACTCACCGCAAACGCAACACGCGAGGGGATATTTGCTTTGATCAGACCGGTGATGACGTCGACCGACGGCCGCTGCGTTGCAACTATGAGATGGATGCCGGTCGCACGCGCGAGCTGCGCGAGACGCATGATCGTCGTTTCGACCTTGGCGGGCGCGACGAGCATCAAATCCGCGAGTTCGTCGATGACGATTACCACGTAGGGCAGCTTCTCTTCGGGATACTTCGCGTTGTATTCTTCGATCTTGCGCACGCCGGCTTTCGCGAAACGCTCGTAACGCGCGTCCATCTCTTTGGTCATCTCGAAAAGCGCGCCGGCAGCCATGCGCGCGTCGGTGATCACCTCTTTTATGAGATGCGGAATGCCGTTGTATACCGTGAGCTCGACGCGCTTGGGATCGATCATCAGGAGCTGCACCTGGTCGGGTGTCGCAGCGACGAGCAGCGAAGCGATGATCGTGTTGAGACAGACCGACTTGCCCGAGCCGGTCGCGCCCGCGACGAGCAGATGCGGCATCTTGCCGAGATCGCCGAAGACCGGACGCCCGGTAAGGTCCTTGCCGAGCGCCATCCAAAGCGGCGGGATCGTGCCGCGGTTGGGCATGGCGTCGAGAATCTCACGAATCGCGACGATCGAGACCGTGGCGTTGGGAACCTCGATACCGACCGCCGATTTGCCGGGAATCGGTGCTTCGATGCGCACGCTCGTCGCCGCGAGTGCGAGCGCGAGATCGTCGGCAAGCGACGCGATCTTCGAGATCTTCACGCCGCGCTCGGGCCGCAACTCGTAGCGCGTGATCGACGGCCCGCGTTCGATGTGCGTCACCTTCGCGCCGACGCCGAAACTCGCAAGCGTATCTTCGAGCACGTGCGAGCGCGACGAATCGTCGGCGACCTGCGCCTGCGGCGGGTCGAAGAGGGCGAGGTCCGGCAGCCGGTAGGCGTGCGTCGCGACGACGCGGCCGGCGGATTCGTAGTCACCGGCGACCGGTGCCGGCGGCGGCGGAGCAATCGTCACCGGTGGCGCCACGACGAGCAGCGGCGCTTCGACCTCCTCGACTTGGTCGACGTCGAAGACGCGTGGCGCCTCGGGCAACGCAAACGCGTCGCGTAGCGAGGCATGACCTTCCGGCAGCGCGAGCGAGATCTTTGGGACTTTCGGCATGCGTACGCGCGCGAGCAGCCCCAGTACGAAGCCGATGACTTTTTTCAGGCTGACCTGCGTTAACGAGAGCGTGAGCGTCAGCGCGGCGAGCAGCAGCACGATCCATGCTCCCGCCACGCCGATCAACGCGCGCAGCATCGACCAGATGCCCCAGCCGACGATCCCGCCGTTGCGCAGCCCCGCCGAGCCGAACGCCGCGTCGATCATCAAGAAGTAGGAGAGCGACGAGGTTCCGAGGGTCGCGATCATCCGCGGCACGTTGATCTCGAGGAAGACGATCCCGCCCAGAAGCGCGACCAGCACCGGGAAAAGCGCAGCGCCTCCTCCAAAGAGTTGGCGCAGCCAGGAAGCGATAGCGCCTCCGACGCTGCCGGCGTGCCCCGGCACAGCGAGAGCAATTCCGCATAGGAGCGCCACGGCCAACGCGGCGATTCCGACGATCTCGAGATTGAGCTTCCTTGCACTCGCCTTACGGCGTACCCGTGCCATCGGTAGTACCGTTTCGTCGCTTGACTAGGAGATCACTTGCAGAGCCCCACCGTTGTCGTCCTCGAAGGCGACCAAACCGGACAAGAATTGCTCGTCGAGTCGTTGCGTGTGCTCGACGAATCGGTCATTGACATCGAGCTCGCCTTCGAACACTACGATCTTTCGCTCGAGAACCGCCGCGCGACCAACAATCGCGTCGTACACGACGCGGCAGCCGCGATGAAAGCGCACCGCCTCGGCCTCAAAGCGGCAACGATCACGCCCGAGCAAAACGGCGACGTCGGTTCGCCCAACGCGATTCTTCGCCGCGAGATCGACGGCAAGGTGATCGTGCGCACCGGGCGCAAACTGCCGCGGATGCGGCCGGTCGCCGGCATTCACGCTCCGATCTCCGTGGTGCGCATGGCCGTAGGCGACGCCTACGGCGCGAAGGAATGGCGCGAGGGCGAAGGCCTCGACGAGATCGCGTGCCGCACCGAAGTGATTACGCGCGGCGTCTGCCGGTATGTCTCCGAGTACGCGTTCATCCACGCAAAGAAAATGGGCGCAAAGGTTTTCGGCGGGCCGAAGTATACGGTCAGCCCGGTGTACGAAGGCATGCTCAAGGAAGAGATGGACGCCGCAGCGGCGCGTCATCCCGACGTCCCCTACGATCCGCAATTGATCGACGCCACCTACGCGCTCTTACTCTCCAATGCGGGCGATAATCCGTTGGTCATCCCGTCGCTCAACCGCGACGGCGACTGCCTCTCCGACTTGGTCATGCAGCTCTTCGGTTCGATCGCGGCCGCCGAGTCGGTGCTGCTCGGCTTCGAGGGTGACTTGAAGCCGAGCGTGGTGATGGCGGAAGCACCGCACGGAACCGCACCGCGCCTCTTTGGGAAAAACGTCGCCAACCCGCTCGCGATGATCCTTGCCGCCGGTGCGTTACTTTCGTACGTGGAGGACCGGCGGGCGGTCAACGCGTCGCGCGCGATCTACGAATCCTCGCTGGAAGCGGTGCACGAAGGCATCGCGACGGCGGACCTCGGCGGTCACTCCACAACCACGGAGTTCACCGACGCGGTTATCGAGGGTGTGAAACGAAAGCTGGACGTCTGGTCGACGCTCTGAGCAGAGTGTAAAGTTTCTACTAAACCGGGACCACGGATCTATGGTTCGTACGGCTCGGGTTAAGCCGCCGCAGACGGGAGGCCGATTTTATCAAAAGGATGCTTTGGCTCTCGCGTACCCCCGTCAAGGTTACTGACCGGGGTAATCAACGTGGTACATACCGGCAGTCGATCGAACTCCCGATCGCTGTCGAGGTGGACGGTTTGCCTGCGCCCGTCTATGGAACCCTGATCAACATCTCGGAGACCGGCTGCCGCATCCGCTCGCTCATTCTCATCGATCGCAACCGCGACGTGACCTTCGAGTTGAAACGCCCCGGGCACCGCGCGATGGGGCTTCGCGGCCGCATCGTGAGCCGCTCTACTCCGCCCCGCGGCGGCGGCTACGAGTACGGCGTCACCTTCCACATGACCAAGACCGAGCGCGACGCCCTCACAAAAGAGATTCAAGAGATGCAGCGCCGCGAGGCGGCGGCTCGCGCCGATGCTCGCCCCGCTGCGCCCGCGGCGCCCGCCCAGCCGGCAGCGCCCACCGGCAAGCAGCGGCGCGGCAGCGTCCGCACCCTGATCGGCTTCCCCGTGAAGTACCGCATCAAGGGCAAAGCCTCGATTTCCGCCGAGGCCAACGACGTCTCGATGGGCGGCCTGCGGCTGATCTGCGAACAGAAAATCGAGATCGGCACGATGGTCGAGCTGCGCTTCACGCTGCCGAGCTCGGTGCTGTGGGTCTACCCGCCCGCGGAAGAGCGGACCGAGATCACGCCCTTCGGCCCGCGCCGTATCCGGATCCCCGATAACCGCCGGGCGTTCGAAGAGATGACGGTCGTGGGACGCGTCGTCTCGCGCTTCGCGCCGAGCAACAACAAAGAAATCTACGGCGTACAGTTCACCGACATCGACGGCTATCAGCGCGAGGAGATCGCGCGCTTCACCCACGCCGTGCAACTCTCAAAGCTCCGGTCCGAATAGGCACCAGGCAAGGAAAGGTTTACCCATCATGAGCTGGATTCCCAAGAAAAACACGACGACGGCGGGCACCGGGGCACCCGCACCGGTCGTCATGCCGGTTCCGACCCTCGCGATGCCGCGCAGCGGCGCTTCGCTCGAGATGCCGGTCGTGATGAGCGTGCGGCGTCTGCCCGCACCGGTCTACGGAACGCTCATGGACGTGAACGCTCACGGCGCGCGCATCCGCTCGCTCGTCCTGATGGAGCGCGGGACGGAAGTCGAGTTCGATCTGACCTTCGGCGGCGCCGCGCCGATCACGGTAAACGGCCGTGTCGAAGCGCGCCGCAATGCCGCGTCGGGCGCACGCTTCGAATATCAGCTCTCCTTCGACTCGATGCCGGAAGCGCAGATCGACGCAGTCGCACGCGCCATACGCGACCTCGAGCGCCGCGCTGCCGCGTCGCGCTCGATCGAAAAGTCGATCGCCGAACTTCCGACCACCGATCGCGAACGCCGCGGCAGCTATCGCGCGCTCTCGGCCTTCCCGTCGCGCTTCCGCCGCGAAGGCGACCCGTGGAGCGAAGGCAAGATCGGCGACATCTCGGCGACCGGCGTTCGCATGACCTGCGAAGAGCTGATCGCGATCGGCACCGTGCTCGACCTGCGCGTGACGCTTCCCTCGAGCGTGCTCGACGTCTATCCGGAAGAGACCGCCGTGCTCGACATCAGCAAGGGCACGCCGCGCCTGCGCGGCCGCGCCGACATGCGCCGCCCCTTCGATGAAATGGCGCTGCGCGGACGCGTCGTGACGCGCTTCCAACCGGTACGCGAGCGCGAAGTCTACGGCGTCGCCTTCATCGAGATCGACGGCTATCAACGCGAAGAGATCGCTCGCTTCACGCACGCGGTGCAGCTCTCGAAGATCCGCAGCACCTAGAACTGTCTAGCGAATCGCAATCAACACAACGCCGGCGAGCGCGAAAGCGACGCCGGCTTTTTGTATCCGCGAGAGGCGCTCTTTGAGGACGAGGCGCGCCAGAAAGACTGTGCTCGCCGGATAGAGCGAGGTGATGACCGCGACGATAGCGAGGTAGCCGTTGAAGGTCGCAAACACGTACAGGATGTTGGCGCTCATGTCCATCGCGCCGCAGGCCACGATCAGCCGCCAGTCGCCGCGATGCGGCGCGACCTTCGTTCGTGTGATGAACGCGGCCGCCGAGAGCAGCGCAATCGAAGCGACGCGCGCGGCCAGCAGGTTGTGCAGGCCTGCAGCCGGATGCGTGTACGAGAGCAAAATGAAGAAGCCGCCGAAGAGAAAGCCCGTCACGATTGCCTCGCGCACGCCTTCGGTCGCGATTTCGCGCTTGCCGGAGTCTTCGAACGAGAGCGAGATCATCACGATCGCGATCAGCGCGAGCAGCAGCCCTGCGATTTGCGCGAGCGTGAGGCGTTCGCCGCGCGCGATGCCGAAGACCAGCGGGAAGGCTGCGGCCAAAACCGCGGTCACCGGCGAGACGATGCCCATCTTTCCGATCGAGAGGGCGTGATAGAGGAACGCGATCGCGAGGCCGCCGCAGATGCCGGCCAGGGCGCCGAAAAGATAATCGCTCGGCACGGCGTGCGACGGGGTGAACGGCAGCACCGCGAGCAAGAGCGCAAATCCGATCGTTTGCGAGATCAACGTCACGGCCAGAATCGCCGTGCGCCGCGTCGCCAGGCCGCCGCAAAAATCCGCCGCTCCGTAGACCAGAGCGGCGACGAGGCTCAGCGCGATCCCGATGGCGAGCTAGACCTCCATGATGATCGGAATGATGACCGGGCGTCGCTTCGTGCGCGCGTTGATCGCGCGCGAGAGCGTGCCGCGAATGTGCTCCTTGACGGTGTTGACGTCGCGGATGCCTTCGACCGAGACTTCCGCGATCGCGTTGCGCAGCGCCGCGCGCAACTCGTCCATGACGTCGCCGGACTCGGGCAGATAGAAGACGCCCTTCGAGATCAGATCCGGCTCGCCGATGATGTGCGCCTCTTCGGCGTCGATCGCAACGACGACGATGACGATTCCGTCGTTGGAAAGCGCTTTACGGTCGCGTAAGACCGCTTCGCCGACGTCGCCGATCCCCGATCCGTCGACGAGCACGTTGCCGCCGTACGTCTTGCCGATCTTATCGCCGTACTCGCGTGTGAATTCGAGTACGTCGCCGTTTTCGACGATAAAGACGTTCTCGGCTTCCACGCCGGTTTGGACCGCGAGCCGTCCGTGCTGCACGAGCATACGGTATTCTCCGTGCAGCGGCATGAAGAACTCAGGCCGCACGAGATTGAGCATCAGCAGCAGCTCTTCTTGCGACGCGTGACCGGAAACGTGCGAACGCCCGTCGGTACCGTGAATCACGGTCGCACCCAGTTTGTAGAGATTGTTGATCGTCTTGTAGACGCTCTTCTCGTTGCCGGGAATCGGCGTCGCGCTCACCACGACGGTGTCGCCCGGCACGATGCGAAAGCGCTTGTGATCGCGCACCGACATCCGCGCGAGTCCGCTCATGGGCTCGCCCTGCGAGCCGGTCGTCATCACGACGACGCGTTCGGGCGGATAGCCGTCGACGTCTTCGATTTTGATCGCAGTCTCGGGCGGAATCTTCAGATACCCGAGTTCGCTCGAGAAGTGCACGACGTTTTGCATCGAGCGTCCGAGAAACGCGATCTTGCGTCCGAAGCGCACGGCATGATCGACCGCCTGCTGGATGCGCGGCACGTTCGAGGCGAACGAAGCGATGACGATGCGGCCCTTCGCGCGTTGGAAGATCGCGGTGAAGGCCTCGCCCACGATGCGTTCGGAGAGCGTATGGCCGGGACGCTCGGCGTTGGTGGAATCGGAGAGCATGCACAGCACGCCCTCTTCACCGATGCGCGCGATACGCGCAAAGTCTGCCGGCCGGCCGTCGATCGGCGTCTGATCGAATTTGAAGTCGCCGGTGTGAAAGATCGTGCCGACCGGCGTACGGATGGCGAGCGCGCAAGCGCCCGCGACCGAGTGATTGATGTGGACGAACTCGGCCTCGATCCCGCCATAGCGCACCCGGTCACCGGGTTCGACCACCACGAAATCGATCTCGCCGAACTTGTGCTCGCGCGATTTCGCTTTGATCAGAGCGATGGTCAGGGCTGTTCCGACGATCGGCGTTTCCGGAAACTCTTTGATGAAATAAGGGAGGCCGCCGATGTGGTCCTCGTGTCCGTGCGTAACGAGCA
The DNA here is from genome assembly GCA_035507275.1 of Candidatus Acidiferrales bacterium. Lineage (GTDB taxonomy): Bacteria > Vulcanimicrobiota > Vulcanimicrobiia > Vulcanimicrobiales > Vulcanimicrobiaceae > Aquilonibacter. Next base: position 85,922 of record DATJOG010000020.1, on the reverse strand, counting down.
CCGCGCGCAGCTTGTGCGCGCGTTCGCGGATGTAGGTAAAGTCGCTTATGACGATGTCAACGCCGAACATCTCCTCGTCGGGAAACATCAGCCCGCAGTCGACCACGACGAGATCGTCGTTCGTCTCGATCACGGTCATATTCCGGCCGATCTCGCCGCAGCCGCCCAGCGGCACGACTCGTGTGTACGGCTCGCCGGGCGGGGCCGGGACGACCAGGGTGTCGGAACTCATTTCGCAGGAGCTTTCCGCGCGCGGCGGCGCGCGTGATGGAAGATCATGCTCGACCGATACCTCGTGCGGGTCGTTCTGACCTCGCTCGCCCTCTCCGCGACCATAGCGGCCTCGCCGCCGCCCGCCTGCCCCTACGCGCCGCGCGTCGTGCGGAAGATCCGCGCCGCGCTCATGCTGCGCGTGCTCGAAGCGCGCCGAGCGCGGCTGGCCGTTGCGAAGGAAGCGATCCTCGGCACGATCACGATCGATCAATTACTCGCACTGCCCGACGACGCCTCGGTTCTCGCACAAGGCACAAACGACGCGCGCTTGAAACATTTTCACGCGCGCGGCACTAGCAAGTGCTGGTAGCCGACGACACCGCTTGACTGAAAGAGGGCCATATGGCTGTCGACTCCTCTACTAAACCGAACGCCTTGAAAACCGCGCTGGATACGATCGTCGCGCCGAAGGCGGCATTCGAGTCGCTGCGCGCCGCGCCCACGTGGCTGCTGGCGCTGCTCGTCTCGATCGTAGTGATCACGATCTCGTCCTTTATCACGACGCCGGCGGTCGTTCACGGTCTCTCGACCGACTGGCCGAACCTGATGGCAAAAGATCCGGTCACCGCGGCGCTCCCTCCCGACCAGCAGCAAGCCCGTCTCGCCATCGCCGTGAAGTTTTCCCAATTCGTGTGGGTCTTTTCGCCCATATTCGTGCTCTTCGCAGTTCTGATCGGCACGGTGATCATGGTCATTTTCAACGCGCTCGGCCGCGGAGACGGCTCGTTCGGGAAGTATTGGGCCGCGCAATCCAACATCACGCTGATCGCCGCGCTCGGCTCGCTCGTGCTCGCCCTCATCGTTGCTCTGCGCGGCGCCGACAGCTACACGACGGCGCAATCGGTGCAAGAATCGATTCCCAGCCTCGGAATGCTCGCTCCCGGCACCGGAAAGCTGCACGCGTTCCTCAGTGCGTTCACGCCTTTCTCTATCTGGGCATCCGCTCTCGTGATTGCCGCGCTTGCGGTCACCGGGCGCGTCGCGCGCGTGCAGGCCTGGCTCGGCGGCATCCTGACCCTTCTGCTCCCGGCACTCATCGCAGCCGCCTTCGCAAAGTGATCGCAACGCTTCTGCTCGCCGCAGTTACGACTGTCGCGCCGCCGATGACGCTCGGCGACGCGATCTCCTTCGCACTCGATCACAATCCGGCCGTCGCGCAACAGTATGCCGCCGTGCAGTCGGCCGAACATTCTCTCGCGGTTGCGCGCGGTACGGCGCTCCCGACCGTGAACGGTTCGCTGCAGAGCTACATGCAGAAGAACTCCAACTACGGCGGCATCTACGAGATCATCGGCGAGCAGCAGCAGAGCGTCTTCAGCCAGAACACCGCGCAGATCGGTACGAACTACACGCTCGATACCGGCGGCCTCTCGTTCCTCCAGCTGGCCTCCGCGCGCGCTTCGGCCGAGCAAGCGGAAGAGACGCTGGCGAACACGGAAGACCAGATCGCCACCAACGTAACCAGCGCATTTTACGACGTAGTGCAAAAGCGCGCGATCGTCGACGTGGACGTTTCCGACCTTCAATATCAAAACGTGCTGGTCGACGCGGCCCGCGCGAAAGAGAAGGCGGGCGTCGCAGCGGGCGTCGACGTGCTGCGGGCCGAGGTCGCGCAAGCCAAAAGCGCCTCGACACTGGTCGGCGCGCGCGCCGACGTCGAAAACGCGCAGGAAAATCTCGCACAGTCGATCGGGGCGTCGCTCGATCAGCGATTCACGTTCCCCAAGACGATCGCCGAGCCGGGCCTTCCCGCGCAGAGCGTCGACACGCTCGAAGATATCGCGCTCAACGCGCGTCCCGACGTGAAAGCCGCGCGCGACGGGGTCCAGGCGGCCCTCTTCACTCGCAAGGGTTGGGACCGCGAGCTTTTTCCGCAAGTGCAGTTGAGCGCGTCCTTCGGCAATCAGTTCGCGCCGACCAGCGCAGGCGAAGTGATCGGCGTCACTTCGAGCGGCTCGCTCGTCACGCTGCCGCGTGGTGCGCCGGGCTTCTGGTCGCTGGGGATGACCTCGACCTTCACGCTTCCGCTGGTCGACTGGGGGCAACGGCATGCCGAGCGCGTCAGCGACGACGCGCAGGTCACGTCGGCGCAGCGCGCTCTCGATCAGGCTCGGACGCAAGTGCTCGTCGACGTTCGCCAAACCTACCGCGCCGCGCAGACCGCACTCGCGCAGTTGAGCTACGCGCGCGACGAGTCGCGTCTCGGTACGGAATCCGCGCGGATAGCGCAACTGCAGTACGCGCGCGGTCTCATCGCTCTCTCCGACGTCATCCAGGCTCAGCAGCAGTCGGTCACGGCGCAATCGGATCTCGTCTCGGCACGCGTCTCCTACGTCGACGCAATCGTCAAACTTCGCGTCTCGCTCGGCACCTACACCGCGCAGAGCGCAGTCGCTGATTTGAAGTAAGGATCCCGATGAATCGCACGCGCAACCTCATCATCGTCCTCGTCGCACTCGCCCTCGTCGTCGGCGCGGCGCTCGTCATCGCCCGCCGCAACGCGCAAGCGACCCTTGCCGTCAACATCGTGACGGTCAAGCGCTCGACCTTTTCGATCAAGCTGCCCGAGACGGGCGTCGTGATGAATCCCGCGACGGTCACGATCCCGACGCTCGTCGGCGGCAACCTTCGCGACATCTACGTCCGCGCGGGCCAGCAGGTCGAGGCCGGCACGCTCCTGGCTTCGATCGAAAACCCGACGCTCGACTACAACGCGGCCGGCTCGCAGGCCGACTACATCAACGCAGTCGCCAACGTGAAGACGGCGCGCATCCAAGAGCAGAACGCGCGAGTGCAGTATCAAGCGCAGGTCGATACCAACAAGAGTGCGCTCGACGAGGCACGCCGCGTCTACGAAGCCGACGTGGCGCTGCTGGCGCAAAAGGCGATCGCGCAAAACCAGGTCGACGCCGACAAGGCCAAGCTCGATCAGGCGCAAGTCGCCTACGACCAAGCCGTAGCGCAACTCAAACTCGGTGCGGTCTCCGGCTACGGCATGGACAGCGTGCAAGCCGCGCAGGCCAACGCCGAAAAGAGCAAGATTCTCAACGCGCAGAATCAGCAGCAAGTCTCCTTCACGCGCATCATCGCGCCGATGAGCGGCGTCGTGCAGACCGTCGCGACGCAGAGCAGCGATCCGTTGCGCTCGCTGCAGCCGGGGGACGCCGTCACCGCCGGGCAATCGTTGTTCACGCTTGCCTCCGATCGCGGCTACATCGTCAAAGCGCAGGTCGACGAGCAGGACATCTTCAACGTCCGCGTCGGGCAACGCGCCGTCATCTCGAGCGAGGATTTCCCCGGCAAGAGCATCGTGGGTCGCGTGCGCAGTATCGCTCCGGTCGCGGTAAAATCGACCGATCCATCGAGCACCGCGAAACAAGTGCTCGTCACCGTCGCGCTCGACCGGACGCCGGCCTATCTCAAGGATGGTCTTACCGTCGACGTCGACATTTACACCACGCAGATACCCAACGTCATCGCGATTCCCACCGACGCGATCCGCAAAGAGGGATCGAAGACGTTCGTCTACGTCGCGCGCGACGGCCACGCGGTCAAAACCTATATATCCACGACGCTCGCCAACGATACTCAGTCGCTGGTCACGAGCGGTCTTGCGCCGGGCGACCGTTTGATCGACGACAAGAATACGGCGCTCGTCGCGGGTTCGACGGTCAAAGCCGCACCTTCGCCTTCGCCTTCACCCGGCGGTGCTTCGGGGGCGATCGTCGTCGGCGGATGACGCGTATCTTCGCCTATGCGGGCGAAGCGCTCGCGGCACTGGGGCGCAACAAGATGCGCGCGATTCTCACCATGCTCGGCATTTTCATCGGTGTCGGCTCGGTCGATGCGGTCTACGCGCTGAGCACGGGCGCCGCGGCGGCGATCAGCGACACGGTGAGCACGGGCGATCAGCCTGCGCTCACGATCTATCCCGATCCACAGCAAGCCGATCCGGCGATCGCCTATCTCTCCTATCGCGACGCTACGGCGATCGCGCAATCCGGCGCGAGCGCGATCCGGCGCGCGATTCCCGATTATTCCCTCTTCTACAACAACGCGCGCATCTACAACGTGCGCCAAGGGGGCGGCAACAAGAAAGTCGCAGCCTTCGGTTTCTCATGGTACGGCGGCGACGCCGACCTGCTGGTTCTCACGGGCCGAAGGTTGAGCGCACAAGACGAAAGCTCGGCGGCGCAGACGGCGCTCGTCTCTGCGGGCCTGGCGGAAAAGCTCTTCGGTTCGGATGCAAACGCGGTCGATCAATCGGTCGACATCCGCGGCACGCGTTTTCGCATCGTCGGCGTTACCGATAAAGATCAGGGAACCGCATCGAACTATTTCGGCGGGACCTATTACTTCGTACTCCCGTACACGACGTATCACGCGTTCGAAGCCGGCCGGACCGACGCTCTCTTGATCTGGACGAACTCGCCCGAGGACGAGGCGGCAGCCAAGGCGTCCGCGCTCGACGAGCTCCATCGCAGCCACGGCGCTGCGGCAAAATACCTCGTGCAATCGACGCGCGAATCGATCGAGCAATTCGATCGCGTACTCAACATCGTCGCCATCGGCTTGACCGCGATCGGCGGGATCTCGCTCTTCGTCGCCGGCATCGGCATCATGAATATCATGCTGGTCTCGGTAACCGAACGCACGCGCGAGATCGGAATCCGTAAAGCGATCGGCGCCAAGAGCTCGGATATCGTGCTGCAGTTCGTGATCGAGGCGGTCCTGCTCTCACTGGCCGGAGGGGTGCTCGGCTATTTCCTCGCGCTCGGCATCATCGCGCTGTGCAGCGGTTATCTCGCAAACAAATTCGGGCCCTTCGTCGTGCCGTACGCGACGCTGTTCGGGTTGGCGCTGCTCTTCTCACTCGTCGTCGGCGTACTCTTCGGCGTCTATCCCGCCCTGCGCGCGAGCCGTCTCGCGCCGGTCGAGGCCTTGCGAGCATGATCAACTACGTGCTCGAGGCTTTCTCCTCGCTGCTCGCGCAGCGGCTGCGCACCGCGCTTGCGATATTGGGCCTCGCCGTCGGCGTCGGCGCCGTCATCGCGATTCAAATTCTCGGTCACTCGATGGCCGGTGCGATGGCCGGCGTCTTCAAAGGTTTTAGCAACTACACGTTTATCATCCAGCCGAACTTTTCGAGCGGTTTTGACGCAAAAGCAGCCATCTCGCTCGACCAAGTCGAGCTCTTCGACGCGATCCCGCACGTCGTGCAAGCGATTCCGTTCGATCAGCACGCGCTGCAAATGCGCATCGAGCACAAGACCGCGCAACTGGTCGTCGCGCCCATCGGCGGCGATCCGAACTTCTATCCCGATCCCTTTGCGCAAGGGCGCCCGATCAGCGCGCAGGAGGCGAGCAGCGGCGCGCATGTGTGCGTGCTCTCCGCCGACGCCGCGACGAAACTGGGGATCGACCCCGCGGAGCTGATCGGCAAGGAGCTGCGCGGCGGAGCCATCCGCTGCTCGATCGTGGGCGTGCTGGCCGCGCCGCCGCAAGGCGCGCTCAGCTTCGATTTTGCTCCGGGCGTCTCGGTCCCGTACGCGCTCTACGAACGCACCTACCTGCGGGGTAGCAGCAAGATCTACGTCGTGCAAGTTCTCGTCGACGATCCGCGTAACATCGCCGGCGCCGAAGATCGCGCCAAGGCGATGATCGCGAGGATGGGCAACGGAAAATATTCCTACCAAACCTTCGACAATCAATTTTTTGCCAATGCGTTCGACAAGATCTTTCTCATCCTGACGCTCGTAGTCGGGACGATCGGCGCGATCTCGCTCGCCGTGGCCGGAATCGGCATCATGAACATTCTTCTCGTCTCGATCGTCGAACGCACGCGCGAGATCGGCGTGCGTAAGGCCATCGGAGGGACGCGCGGACAGATCATGACGCAATTCGCGATCGAGGCCGCGACGCTCACCTTCGCCGGCTGTCTGATCGGAGCCGCGATCGGCGTCGCGATCGGCTGGTGGATCAACAGCGCCTTCATCGTCAAAATCTCCGGCGTGATCGTTCCGGTACCGTGGCTCGAGTCGGTCATCCTCGCCGTCGTCTTCGCCGCGATCGTAACGCTCGCATTCGGCATCTATCCGGCGCTGCGCGCCGCATCGCTCGACCCCATCGAGGCCCTTCGTTATGAATGACGTCGCGATCGAACTTTCGCGCATCACCAAGGTCTATAAAACCGGCTCGTTCGAAGTCCCGGCGCTGCAAGGTATCGACCTGACGATCCAGCGCGGCGAGTACGTCGCGATCATGGGCCCGTCGGGCTCGGGCAAATCCACCATGATGAATATCATCGGTTGTCTCGACCGTCCGACCAGCGGCACGTATCATCTCGACGGCGAGGATGTTTCGCATCTCGACGACAACGCGCTCGCGGCGATTCGCCTGCGCAAACTCGGCTTCGTCTTTCAAGGCTTCAATCTGCTGGCGCGCACCGACGCGCTCAAGAACGTTGCGCTCCCGCTGTTCTACGCCGGGCTGAGTGCAAACGAGCGCAACCGGCGCGCCGCAGCGGCGCTCGAAGAGGTCGGCCTCGCCGACCGCGGGCACCATAAGCCAAGCGAACTCTCAGGCGGGCAGCAGCAGCGCGTCGCGATCGCACGCGCCCTCGTGAACGATCCGGCCGTTCTTCTGGCCGACGAGCCAACCGGCAACCTCGACACCAAGACGAGCGCCGAGATCATGGCCCTCTTCGATCAGTTGCACGGCGGCGGCAGAACGATCATCATGGTTACACACGACGAAAACATCGCTCGCAACGCCCGGCGCATCGTCCGGCTCCTCGACGGCCGGGTCGTGAGCGACCGTCCGTCGGAGCACGAGCAAGCCGGCGGCACCAAGCTTTTATAGTCCCTTAAGGAACGCTGCGAAACACCGTCTCGTTTGTTTGGTAGGGAAACCGGGGAAAAACCACGCCGCAGAACACAGGAGAATGGTGAAAAATCGTCTGTTGCCCACGGTCATCGTCGGCCTCGTGGGCGCCATCATCGGCAGTTTCGTAATGATGCTCTACGCGAGCACGCACTTTGCCACCATCGCCGGGCCGCATCATACGCCGCCGGCCGTCGCTGCTGCTCCGCTCACCGGAGTCAGCGATCAAGACCGTATCGTGAGCGCAGTGAAGCGTACGAAAGCTTCCGTTGTCGCGATCACCGAGACACTCAACGGGCAGCAAGTGATACCCGTCGATCCGTTCATTCAGCAGTTCTTCGGTCAGCAAGGCCCGGGCATCGTGCAGCACTACAAGGGCCAGGCTTCGGGATCGGGATTCGTCTACGATGACCAGGGTGACATCGTCACCAACGCGCACGTCGTGAACCCGCCCACCGGCGCGAAGTTCACGGATCTGACCGTGATCTTTCCCAACGGCGATCACGTTCCGGCGCACGTCATCGGCATGGACATCGGCGCCGACCTCGCCGTGATCCGCGTCGACAACTACAAAAGGCTCCCGCCCCCGCTCGTACTCGGCAAGTCCGACAAACTCGAGCAAGGGCAGTGGGCGATCGCGATCGGCGAGCCGTACCAGCTGCAGCAGACCGTCACGCTGGGCGTGATCTCGGCCTTCGAACGCGACGAGCGCGTTCAAGCCGAGGGGAGCAACGGCGTCTACGACTTCAAAGGCTTGCTGCAGACCTCGGCTCCGATCAACCCGGGTAACTCAGGCGGTCCGCTCGTCGACATCGACGGCAACGTGATCGGCGTCAACCAGCTTACCGACGAGGGCGCGCAGGGCATCGGCTTCGCGATCCCCTCCGACGTGGTCGCGAGCGTGATTCCGAACCTCCTGAAGAATCCGGGCGTCCATCAAGGCACGGGCGCAGGCTTCGCCGGTTTCGCGCCGGTCGACCTGAACGCCGGGATCCGGAATCAGATCGGCTACAGCGGCAAGGGCGGGATCGCGGTCCAGCAGGTCGTGCCCGGCACCCCGGCCGACAAGGGCGGGCTGGAGCCCGGCGACGTGATCCTTCGCGTCGACGGCAAGCCGGTGACGACCGCGGACGCGCTGCGCAAGTATATCGCGGCCAAGAAGCCGGGCGACGTCATCCGCTTCGACGTCTGGTCGCAGGGCGTCGACAAGCTGGTCGCCATCACCCTCGAGGAGCGGCCGGCCGAACAGGTCGGACTGCCGCAGCAGGGTCAGGGCCAGGGGCCCTAAATCGGCTCGGGGGAGGCGGGTCCTGCAACCCGCCCCCTTGCCTATGTGTTGGAAACAACAGACCCGATCATCGTGTATGATGGTCGGGCGACTGCAACAGCCCGTAAGCGGCAAGGCAGATTCTTCGCCCGTATCCCACGTCGTCGACTTCGCGAACGCCGCACTCACCTCGGTGTACGTTCGCAACGGCGAGAGCTGCGATACGCGATGCAAGAGAAGCTGGTCCGGGGCTCGCGCGGCAAACATTTACGAGAGGTAGCAAATTACAATGGCTAAAGTGGTCGGTATCGACCTTGGCACGACCAACTCGGTCGTCGCCGTGATGGAGGGCAGCTCGCCCGTCGTCATTCCGAATTCCGAAGGGTCGCGCACGACCCCGTCGGTCGTCGCATTTACGAAGACCGGCGAACGCCTCGTGGGCCAGCTCGCAAAGCGTCAGGCGATCACCAATCCCGATCGCACGATCGCTTCGATCAAGCGGCACATGGGCGAGGGCGACTATCGCGTCAAGATCGACGGCAAGGATTACACGCCGCAAGAGATCAGCGCGATGGTGCTGCAAAAGCTCGTCAACGACGCGAGCAACTATTTGGGCGAACGCGTCACCAAAGCGGTGATCACCGTTCCGGCCTATTTCAACGACGCGCAGCGTCAGGCGACTAAGGACGCCGGCAAGATCGCAGGGCTCGACGTTCTGCGCATCATCAACGAGCCGACGGCCGCGGCGCTTGCCTACGGCCTCGATAAAAAGGGCAACGAGACGATCCTCGTCTGGGACCTGGGCGGCGGCACGTTCGACGTGTCGATCCTCGAAGTCGGCGACGGCGTTTTCGAAGTCAAGTCGACCAACGGCGACACGCACCTCGGCGGCGACGACTACGACCATCGCATCGTCGAATGGCTCGTGGGCGAGTTCCGTAAAGAGCAAGGCATCGATCTCGCCAAGGACAAGCAGGCGATGCAACGTCTCACCGAAGCTGCCGAAAAGGCGAAGATCGAGCTTTCGGCCGTGGTGCAGACGTCGATCAATCTGCCGTTCATCACGGCCGATCAGGAAGGCCCCAAGCATCTCGACATCACGCTCACGCGCGCGAAATTCGAAGAGCTGACGGCCGATTTGACGGATCGCTGCGTCGCGCCGTTCAAGAACGCCCTCGCCGACGCGAAGATCGACATCTCGCAGATCGACGAAGTCGTGATGGTCGGCGGTTCGACCCGCATGCCCGTGATCCAAGAGCTCGTCAAGAAGCTTACCGGTAAGGAACCGAATCTCACCGTCAATCCCGACGAAGTCGTCGCGATCGGCGCGGCGATTCAGGCCGGCGTGCTCGCGGGTGAGGTTCGCGACGTCGTCCTGCTCGACGTGACCCCGCTCTCGCTGGGTCTGGAGACGCTCGGCGGCGTGATGACCACGCTGATCGAGCGCAACACGACGATCCCGACGAAAAAGTCGCAGATCTTCACGACCGCCGAAGACGGTCAGACCTCGGTCGACATCCACGTGCTGCAAGGCGAACGCCCGATGGCACAGGACAACAAGACCCTGGGCCGCTTCCGTCTCGAAGGCATTCCTCCGGCTCCGCGCGGCGTGCCGCAGATCGAAGTCACGTTCAATATCGATGCCAACGGCATCGTGAACGTCGGCGCGAAAGATCTGGGCACGGGCAAAGAGCAGCAGATCACGATCACCGCGTCGACCAACCTCAGCAAAGATGAAGTCGATCGGATGGTCAAGGACGCCGAGCTTCAAGCTGCGGCCGATAAGGCAAAGCGCGAAGAGGCGGAGGTGCGCAACAGCGCATCGAGCCTGATCTACTCGACCGAGAAGTCGCTCAAAGAGGTTGGCGAACGGCTCGACGTAACCGCACGCGGCGAAGTCGAGACGGCGCTCGAGGAGCTCAAACGCGTCAGCGAAAACGGCACGATCGCCGAAATCAAACCAGCGATCGAGAAGCTGCAGCAAGCCAGCTACAAGATGGCTGAGCTGCTCTACAAAGCCGCGTCGCCGAACGGCGAAGCCGCCGGTGCGTCGCACGACGGCGAAACCGCCGGCGCGGGTGCGCAAACCAACGGCTCCGCGCAGAGCGACGATGTAATCGACGCCGAGTTTAAGGAAGCAAAATAAGCCTTCGGGTGGCTCAACGAGTCTCACTTCGATCCTCGCGTCTCGGACAATGAAATGTCAGGGTCCTCGCCGCTCGGATAAGTCGTTCGACTCTGTTGAGCCACCCAAGCCTTATTTTACGAGTGATGATGAACGATAACGAATTGTTTACCGAAGCCGGTGAGGCGATGCTCGACGATCCTATTGCATCGCCGAATGATTTGCGTGGGCAGCTCGAAGCGGCGAACGCCAAGGCTGACGACAATTATCAAAAGTTCTTGCTCGCCATGGCCGACTTCGAAAATTACAAGAAACGCATGGAGCGCGACATCACGTCGATCGTGACGTCGCACCGCCGCAAGCTTCTCGAACGCTTTCTGCCCGTACTCGACAACCTCGAGCGCGCGCTAGCATTCGATCAAGGCGGCGGCGATAAACTGCGCGGCGGCATCGAACAGACGCTGCGCGGCTTCGAAGCGATCCTCGCGAGCGAAGGCGTCAAGCCGATCGACGTGAAGGACAAGCCCTTCGATCCGCGCGTCGCCGAAGCAATCGGCACGCTGCCGGCGCCGAACGGCGTTCCCGACGACACCGTCCTCGAGGTCGCCGAGAAGGGATACACGATCGGTGACGAGCTTCTACGCCCTGCGAAAGTGCTGGTGGCGAAGCACGGATGAATTATAAAGACTACTATGCGATTCTGGGCGTTCCGAAGAGCGCGGCCGAAAAAGACATCAAGTCCGCGTACCGGAAGCTCGCGCGCAAGTGGCATCCCGACGCCAACCCCGACAACGCCAAAGCCGCCGAAGAAAAATTCAAAGAGATCTCCGAAGCCTACGAGGTCCTCGGGGATCCCGAAAAGCGCAAGAAGTACGACGCACTCGGATCGGACTGGCAGCGCGCCGCGCGGCAGGCCGAACAACAGCGCCAGTACCGCCGCACGTACAGCGAAAACGATTTCAGCGGCTTCGATTTCGGCAATACCGGCGCTGGTCCGGGTCCGAGCGGTTTCTCGGACTTCTTCGACATGTTCTTCTCCGGCATCGGACGCCGGCAAACAACGCAGAGCACGAACTTCACGCAGCGCGGGCAAGATCTCGAGACGACGATCGAGCTCACGTTGCGCGATGTCTTCGACGGTGGGAAGAAAGCGGTCGCGCTGCAGGTCGAAGATCTCTGCCCGCGCTGTCACGGTACCGGCATCGATAACGGTAAGATCTGCCCCCAGTGCAACGGCACCGGCCGTATCCTCGTCACCAAAAAATTCGAAGTCGCGATCCCCAAAGGGATCGGCGACGGCCAGCGCATTCGGCTAGCGAGCCAAGGCGGCGTTGGAATCAACGGCGGACCGAACGGCGACCTCTATTTGATCGTCAAGCTGCTCGACGACTCGACCTACAAGCGCAAAGGCGACGATCTCTATGTCGATTTGCCGGTGAGCATCTACGATTTGGTGCTCGGCGGCGAAGTCAAAGTTCCGACGATGGCCGGGCAGGTCGCAATGACGATTCCCGAAGGCACGCAGAACAATCGCCTGCTGCGCCTGGCGGGTAAGGGCATGCCGAAGGTCAAGGGCGCGGGCGCCGGTGATCAGTACGTACGGCTGGTTGGGCAGCTGCCGCAGAGCCTGACCGACAAAGAGAAGAAACTCTTCAAAGAGCTCGCGGGTTTGCGCAATGGAAAGAAGGGGACGTCATGATCAAGGACATCGCGTTTACCGCATATCCTTCGGCCAACACGACGCCGGTCTGCAAAGTCACCTCGCTCATCGACCCCGAGGGCAATAAGGTGAGCCTGCACCAGTCCACGCGCTAAGGCTCTGCACCCATAATGTTTGCCGGTCACGGACTGATGTGGTCCAACGTCTGGTCGCAAGACAAGCCGAAAATGAAGCGGCCGGTCGACTGGCGGCGGATCGGTGCGCTCTTCAAGCCTTACTGGAAACAGCAGACGATCGTGCTCTTGTGCATCATCGTCAGTTCGGTGCTCGCGCTGGTGCCGATCTATGCGAGCGCCAACCTCATCGACAAGGCGATCCCGCAGCGCGATCTTCGCCTGTTGCTTTTCTACGTCGGCATCTCGGCGGCCGCGGCGCTGATCGGCATGGCGCTGGGCGTCGTGCAGGGCTATCTCAACTCGGTCGTCGGCGAAGCGATCATGCGAGACATTCGCGTCAACCTCGTTTCGCATCTCCACAAGATGCCGCTCGCGTTTTACACCGGAACCAAGACGGGCGAGATCATGAACCGGGTTTCGAGCGACGTCGACAACGTCGATGGCGTCGTCACCGGTACGATTACGACCATCATCACCAACGTCGTAATCATCATCTCGACCGTGATCGCGATGTTCGCGTGGAATTGGAAGCTTTCGGTCGTCTCGCTGATCGTCGCTCCCTTGATGATCGTTCAACTCGGTTCCGTCGGACGGCGCATGTACGACCTGCGCAAGCTCACGCGCATCCAGCGTGACAAGATCGAATCGATTACACAGGAGACTCTCTCGATCTCCGGGATCACGTTGATCAAATCGTTCGCGCGTGAGAAGTACGAGCAATCGCGCTTTCGCAAGGCCGGCACGGAGCTGATGGACCTCGAGGTCCGGATGGCTACCGTCGGCCGCTGGTTCCTCGGCTCGATTCAAGCCATGTCGAACATCGGCCCGGCGATCATTTGGCTCGTCGGCGGATGGTTTGCGCTGCAAGGGCAGCTCGATACAGGCGTGATCGTTGCGTTCATCGGATTCGTCGGCGGACGGCTCTACGGCGCGGGCTCGGCTCTCACCGGCATTCAAGTGCAGATCGTCAGCGCGCTCGCGGTTTTCGAGCGCATCTTCGATTATCTCGACATGAAAACCGAGGACTACGATCCCCCCGGCGCGGTCGCGCTCGCCAACATCGCAGGCGACGTGCGCTTCGATCGCGTGAGTTTCGGCTACGAGCCGGATCGTACGATTCTGCACGACGTTTCATTCGAGATCAAACCCGGGCAGGTCGCGGCCTTCGTCGGTCCCTCGGGCGCCGGGAAATCGACGATCACGCAACTCGTGCCGCGCTTCTACGACGTCCAGGGCGGAGCGGTGCTCATCGACGAGCACGATATCAGGACGGTAACGCTCGAATCGCTGCGCAGCGGAATCGGCATCGTGACCCAAGAGACGTATCTCTTCCACGATACGATCGCGGCGAACCTGCGCTATGCCAAGCCCGAAGCCTCCGACGAGGAGCTGGTCGCGGCGTGCCGCAGCGCCAACATCCACGATTTCATTGCGACGCTGCCGCACGGCTACGAAACGGTGGTCGGCGAGCGCGGTCATAAACTCTCCGGCGGCGAGCGTCAGCGCCTCGCGATCGCGCGCGTACTGCTCAAGAATCCATGCATCCTGATTCTCGACGAAGCGACCAGCGCGCTCGACTCACACAACGAGGCGGCGATTCAGGAGGCACTCGACATCGTCATGCAAGGCCGCACGAGCCTCGTCATCGCGCACCGCCTTTCGACCATCGTCAATGCCGACGTAATCTTCGTCATCGAGCATGGACGGATCGTCGAGAGCGGTTCGCACGCGGTGCTGCTCGCCCGCAACGGCCCCTACGCGCGGCTCTATCGCAAGCAGTTCCGCGACACCGCGATCGCGACGTAGCGATCGCGCAAATCCGGGCTTAGCGGATCTTCATCTCGTGCGGCGGGTGCGGCACGTGAAGCTTCGCTCCGGTTGCAGCTTGCACGTCCTCCACGGTAACCCCGGGCGCCACCTCGACGAGCACCAATCCGCGCGGTTCGACGTCGATGACTGCCAGGTCGGTGATGATCTTATGCACCACGCCCTTGCCGGTAAGCGGCAGATCGCACCGCTCGACGATCTTGTGCGCGTTGCCTTTGGCAACGTGTTCCATCATGACGATGACGCGTTTCGCGCCGTGGACGAGATCCATTGCGCCGCCCATGCCCTTCACGAGTTTGCCGGGAATCATCCAATTCGCGAGATCGCCGTTCTCCGCGACTTGCATCGCGCCGAGCACCGCGAGATCGATGTGACCGCCGCGAATCATTCCAAACGAGAGCGCCGAATCGAAGAACGACGCGCCGGGCAGCACCGTCACGGTCTCCTTGCCCGCGTTGATCAGATCGGGATCTTCGTCGCCTTCATACGGATAGGGGCCTAGACCCAGGATGCCGTTCTCGCTCTGCAGCGTAACGTGCACGCCGGGCGGCACGTAATTTGGAATCAGCGTCGGCAATCCGATACCGAGGTTGACGTATTGCCCGTCTTTGAGTTCGAGCGCGACGCGCGCGGCGAGCTCCGTTCGTGTGAGAGCCATTAGCGCTTCCTCGTAGTGACGCGTTCGATGCGTTTACCCTGCGGACCGACTTTGACGATACGCTGCACGAAGATGCCGGGCAGGTGCACGTTTTCGGGGTCGATTGCGCCGGGCTCGACCAGCTCCTCGGTCTCGAGAATCGTAATCTTACCGGCCATCGCGCACAGCGGATTGAAGTTGCGCGTCGCTTTGTGAAAGATCGCGTTGCCGGCGGTGTCGGCGACAGAGGCTCGCACCAGTGCAAAATCGCAGACGATGCCGTGCTCCAGCACGTACTCGCGCCCGTTGAACTCGCGCGTCTCCTTACCCTCGGCGACCAGCGTGCCGACGCCCGCCGGCGTATAAAACGCCGGAATTCCACAGCCGCCCGCGCGCAAGCGTTCGGCAAGCGTACCTTGCGGGACCAGCTCGACTTCCAGCTCGCCGCTGAGGAACTGGCGTTCGAATTCTTTGTTCTCGCCGACGTACGAGCCGGTCGTGCGGCGTATGCGCTTGGCGTCGAGCAGCACGCCCAGCCCCCAGCCGTCGACGCCGCAGTTATTCGAGACGGTGACGAGGTCGGTCGCCCCTTGGTCGAGGAGCGCTTGGATCAGGTTGTGGGGGATGCCGTTGAGGCCGAAGCCGCCGACCGCAAGCGTCGCGCCGCTGGGAATGTCTTGCACCGCGAGCGCGCACGTCGGGAACACTTTCTCCATACCGGGCTATTGCGCCGACGGACGGAACGCCTCCCTCCGGCGTGGAAGCCCCCGGCACTATGAGCGTTGCACCACCACACATCGAATCCGACGAAGAAGCCCTGATCCTCGCGATGGTGCGCGAGCTGGTTGCGGAAAAAGTCGCACCGCGCGCGGCCGAAATCGACGAGAGCGCCGAATTCCCGGCCGACATCAAGGAGCTCTTCGCGCAGAACGACTTGATGGGGATTCCGATTCCCTCGGAGTACGGCGGGCTCGGCGGCTCGTTCGTGACTTACGTGAAAGTCGTCGAAGAGATCGCCAAAGCATGCGCGTCGAGTTCGCTCATCGTTGCAGTACAAGAGCTGGGTATGCTGCCGATTCTCATCGGCGGCAGCGAGGAACAGAAGCATCGCTTCCTTCCCGATATTGCCTCGGGTAAGAAGATCGCCGCGTACGCGCTCACCGAAGCGTCTAGCGGTTCCGATGCGCTCGGTTCGATGCGCACGCGTGCCGAACGTAAGGGCGACACCTACGTTCTCAACGGACAGAAGATTTGGATCACCAACGGCAGCGTCGCCGACGTCGTGTGCGTCTTCGCCGTCACCGATCCGAACGCGGGTTCGCGCGGCGTTTCGGCGTTCGTCGTCGAGAAGGGCAGCAAAGGCTTCATCGTCGGAAAGAAAGAGAAAAAGATGGGCATCCGCGGTTCACCCACCGTGGAGCTGGTCTTCGACGATTGCGAAGTGCCGGCAGCCAATCGCCTCGGTGAAGAGGGCGAAGGTTTCAAGATCGCAATGAAGGTGCTCGACAAGTCGCGTCCGGGCATCGCCGCCCAAGGGCTCGGCATAGCGGCCGGCGCGCTCGAGTACGCGACCAACTACGCGAAGGAGCGCATCGCGTTCGGCAAGCCGATCGGTCAGCACCAAGGCGTGGGCTTCATGCTCGCCGACATGAAAACCGAGGTCGAGGCGGCGCGGCTGCTGCTCTATGAGGCGGCGCGCAAGTGCGACGAGGGCGCGCCCGACGTCTCGCTTTGGGCCTCGATGGCGAAGCTGAAGTGCGGCGACGTCGCGATGTCGGTAACGACCGACGCGGTACAGGTGCTCGGCGGTTTCGGCTACTCGGCGGAGTACCCCGTCGAACGCATGATGCGCGACGCCAAGATCACGCAAATCTACGAGGGCACGCAGCAGATCCAGCGCCTGGTGATCTCGCGCGCGATGGTCGGCAAGGGGAAATAGGTCGCGCAGGGACCTCGACCAAGGGTGCGAACTTCCCCTGCTGTTCTTGCGTTCTTATGGACGTAACGGAGCTAGCAGCGCGGCTTTTGCCGCGTCGACGTTCCCGTATATTGCTATGGAAGGAGGTGCACACGTGAAAAAGACTCTCGCATCGATCCTCGCAGCGGCGTTCCTCATGACCGCCCCGGCGATGGCTGCCGCGACCAAAGCGAGCCCGTCGCCGAAGGCCAAGACGGCCTCCAAGATGTCGGGCAAGATGTCGGGCAAGATGATGGCCAAGCCGATGGCTAAGTCGTCGGCCAAGCCGAAGCCCAAGGCCACCAAGAAGCCGCTTCTGCAGAAGACCTCGGCGACCGCGAAGCCCAAGGCGACCCCGAAAGGTAAGCCGGCGGCAATGAAGCCGATGAAGCCAATGAAGACGACGAAAATGAAGGCGTCTCCGAAGCCGAAGGCGACCAAGAAGCCGTAACCCTCGTTCTCATACATCCCCTATGACGGCGCAGTCGCACGACTGCGCCGTCGATTTTTGGTAGCCTAGGGGCGATGGCAGATCCCATGAAGCCCGATTTCACCGCTGAGAACCCGATCGTCGAAGCGGCGTCGCGGATTCGCGCGCGGCGCGAAATCGATCGAGCGATCGACGCGGGCGAAGACGCGCGCGAACGCGCGCCCGAAGATGCGGCCGAGTCGCTGCAGTTCCTTCATCAGCGGTTGCTGGAGGGCGCCAAGCGTCTGGACTCGATCCTCGGAAAGGGCTCCGTGCGCGTCGTGCGTCTCGAGCGCCCGCTGCGTCTGCGCGTCCGCTTTGGTGCGCAGCGCGTCAGTCTCGATCTCGACGAGGTACATCAATTGGTACGAATCAGCGGCGCGGGGCTCGACGGCGAGTATCAATTCGACGCTGGCTCGACCGTACCGGCGCTCATCAACATTTCGAAGATCTCAACAGAAGCCGGCTACGGGGAAGCGCTCACCGCTTCTTCTTTGCTGAAGTTGATCGCGCGGGACGCCGAGCTGCCGCGGCCTTCGCACCTCGACGGATCCGGCCCGCTGCAGTTGTAGCATTCAGCTTCGCGATGATCGGCGGCGTGGGGCAGATCTCTTTCACCGGACACCGAGCGCACAGAGGCGTCGGCGCTTTGCAGATCTCGCGCCCGTGCAGAATCAGCCAGTGCGACGCGAACCGCCACTTCTCGCGCGGCACGAGCGCCGTAACGTCCTTCTCCACGCCGAGCGGATCTTTCGCGAGCGTGAGACCGAGACGGTGCGAGACACGGAAAACGTGCGTGTCGACCGGGAGCGCCGCTTCGTGAAAGGCGGCTCCCATGACGACTGAGGCCGTCTTGCGTCCCACACCGGCCAGCGCTTCGAGTTCCTCGCGATCCTTCGGAACTTCTCCGCCGTGGCGTTCGACGAGATCGCGCGCGGCGCTGATGATGTTCTTGGCTTTCATGCGGAAGAAACCGGTCGACTTGACGATGCGCTCCACGTCGGGCTGCTTTGCCTTGGCCAGGGTTTTTGCGTCCGGGTATTTCGCAAAAAGCGCGGGGGTCGTCATGTTCACGCGCGCGTCGGTCGTTTGCGCGGAGAGAATCACCGCGATGAGCAGCTGAAACGGATCGTCGTAGTGCAGGGCCGTCTCGGCGTGCGGATAGGTACGTTCGAGAATCGCCAGTTCGCGCTCTGCGACCTCGTGCGAGACCTTCTTCTTCGGGAACGGAATCTTCATACGCAGGCAGGCGGTGTTTGCGCTCCCGCTGCGAATCCCATGCCGCATGACGTTTTCGGGTCCGTCACAAGCCAACTCTTTGGCGATCGAGCTGCGCGCGCAGGGAAAGCTGGCCGAGGCTGCGGCGGCCTTGCGCGAAGGCATCGTGCAGTTCCCCGGCGTCGTGGTGTTGCGCCAAAATCTCGCCCAGACGCTCTACGAAGCGGGCGAAGTGAAAGGCGCGATCGCCGAGCACCGGGCAGCGCTCGCGATCGAGAACAGCGTCGCTTCGCACATGGCGCTCTACGAGCTCCTGCAGATAACCGGTAATCGCGAAGAAGCGCTCGAGCATCAAAGCCAGGCGCTGCGCGTGCGCAGGCTCTTTTCCTATTTCGCCGCGAACGAAGCGCGCAGCGTGCTCTGCCTGTGCGCGCCCGGCGACTGGCAGACGAATATTCCGGTCGATTTTCTCTTCGACCGCGAGACGACGACGGTGCACCGTCTCTATCTCGTCGACGAGCGGCACACCATCTCCGACCCCGTTCCGCGCTACGACGTCGTGTGGAACATCATCGCCGAATCGCCCGAGGCGCTGCAGTACCTCGCACTCGCAAATCATTTCATGCAGGCGCAGAGCAGGCCGGCGCTCAACGCGCCGTCGCGGGTCATCGGGACGGCGCGGCCGCTGCTGGCGACGACGCTTGCCGATACCGGCGCACGCGTCGCACCGATCGCGATCGTCGACTTCGCGGCGCTGCGCGCGGGGAACATCCCGGTCGAATTCCCGATCATCGCGCGCCCGCTGGGTTCGCACGCGGGGCACGGCCTCGAACGCCTCGACGCGAGCACGGACTGTTACGCGTATGCCGAACGTCACCCCTCGCCGCAGTATTTCGTCAGCCCTTTCATCGACTACAGCAGCGCCGACGGCTATTTCCGCAAGTACCGTTTCGTCTTCGTCGACTCCGTGCCGTACCCGGTGCACCTGGCGATCTCGCCAAACTGGATGATCCATTACTACAACGCGCCGATGGGCGAATATCAGTGGATGCGCGACGAGGAGGCAGCCTTTCTCGAAGATCCGCGCGGCGCGTTTCACGAGCGCCGCTACGACGTACTGCTGAACATCGGCACCGCGGTCGGCCTCGAGTATTTCGGCATCGACTGCGCCGTCGATCCCGAGGGCAACATTCTCGTCTTCGAAGCCGATGCCGCGATGCTCGTACATTCCAGCGATCCCGAAGACGTCTATCCCTACAAGCACCGCTTCGTGCCGCGTATCTATCGCGCCGTAGAGCAGATGATCGACACGCGGAAAAGAGCCGATACCTAAAGGGCTATGACCGCGTCCAGGCCCTACGATCTCGCCGTCGTCGGCGGCGGCTTCTCCGCGACCGCGCTTGCTTGCGCGCTTGCCGGCCGCGCCGGTCCTGCGTTTGCGGGAGTGTTCTTCAGCGTTTCCGACATCGGGCCCGGCGCCTCGTACGCGCCGCAATCGGCAAGCTTGCTGATGAACGGCCCGGTCCGCGCGATGTCCGCCATGCCGGGCGACGAGAATCATCTCGCGCGCTACTTGGTCGACGAGCCCGGCGACGCGCTGATCTGCCGCGCGCGCTACGGTGCGTATCTGCGCGCCACGAGCTCGAACGCGCTCGCGCAGCATAGCGGGCTGCGTCAGGAGCGTGCCGAGATCGTCGATATCGAGCGCATTGCCGACGAATATCGCCTCACCGACGACGCCGGTCGCATTCACGCGGCGCGTGCGGTCGTGCTCGCACTCGGCAATCTTCCGCCCGACGATCGCTTCCTTCCCGAAAGCGTGCGAACGCATCCGGGGTACGCGGGCGATCCGTGGACGGCCGACATCGCCCACTTCGATCCCGGCGGCGACGTCGTCGTGATCGGCAGCCGCCTCACCGCGATGGACACGCTCGCCCTGCTCGAAGAGTGCACGTTTCGCGGCCGCGTACACATCGTTTCGCGCCACGGGCTTCTGCCGCTGGTCGAGGATACCAGCGTGCGCGGCGTCGATCCGGCGACGCTCGATCTCGACACGAGCACGCCGTACGCGCTTCTGCGTTCTATGCGCCGCGCGCATGCCGGCTTCTCAGGCGACTGGCGCGCGCTGGTGGAAGCGCTGCGGCCGGTTTCGCCCGCGATTTGGAGCGGCTGGAGCGAACGCGAACGCAAACGCTTCCTGCGCCACCTGCAGTCGATGTGG
Organism: Candidatus Acidiferrales bacterium; assembly: GCA_035507275.1. Taxonomy (GTDB): domain Bacteria; phylum Vulcanimicrobiota; class Vulcanimicrobiia; order Vulcanimicrobiales; family Vulcanimicrobiaceae; genus Aquilonibacter. The sequence continues at coordinate 65,210 of DATJOG010000020.1, read as the reverse complement.
GCGATCCATCGTTACCGCGTCCCGCCCGCAACCTACGCGGCCTTCACCCGCATGCGGCAAGAAGGGCGCGTCACGATCCACCGGGGGCGCGTACGAAGCGGCAGTGCGGACGCACGCGGCATCACGCTTCATCTCGCTTCGGCGCAAGGTGAAAGCGAACTGCGCGCGGCCTACGTGGTGAACTGTACGGGACCCAACGCCGACTTGCGCACCGTCGCGCATCCCTTCGTACGCAACGCGCTCGCGCGAGGAGTTCTCCGTCCCGATCCGCTCGCGCTCGGCGCCGACGTCGACGACGATTATCACGTGCTCGACGAGAGCGGGAACGCGCAGCCGAATCTCTATGCGATCGGACCGCTCCTGCGCGGACTCTGGTACGAGACGACCGCGGTCGGGGAGATTCGTAAACACGCAACCGATATCGCCGCGCAGCTGCTGCAAGCCGCGACGCTAATCGCGTAGCGCAATCGCTTCCCCCTCGCGCGCAATCAATCCGTCGCGCTCCAGCGTCGCCACCAAAGCGCTCACGTCCTCGAGCGATCGTTCCGGCATCAACGGCTGCAGCTCGCCGTGCAAGTCGAGCAGCGAGATGCGCTCGCCGGGCCCGAGTGCCCGCAAGCGATCGACGATGCGCCCGCGCGCGAAACGCGTCGTGCGCTCGAAGCGGATCGCGTTCTGCGGCGAGGGCGGTTTTGCGTGCTCGGTGCGCGCCGCGTCGAGCATGCCGGCATCGACCGGCGCGGCCGCGCAGTGCGAGCGCAGCGGACAGAGCAGACATTTCGGCGCGCGCGCAGTGCACACGTTCGCGCCCAGATCCATCATCGCCGAATTCCAGTCGTGAGCCTCACCGGGCGCGGCAAGCTCGCGTGCGCGCGCGTCGAGTTCCACCCTCTGCGCCTTGGCGGGATACTCCAATCCGTAAAAGAGGCGGTGTACGATACGGCGGATGTTGACGTCGAGCGGCGCATCATCGAGATCGAAACCGAACGTACGAATCGCCGCCGCGGTATAGGGACCGACGCCGGGCAGCTGGCGGAGCTGATGCCGCTCCCGCGGCATCGCACCTCCGTAACGTTCGACGACGGCTTTGGCCGTTTCGTGCAGCCGAATCGCGCGCGAGTTGTATCCGAGTCCCTTCCATGCGCGCAAAACGTCGGCGGCGCTTGCCTCCGCCAGCTCGGCGACGGTGGGGAAGCGCGCGACGAACGCCTGAAATATGGGCACGACGCGATCGACCTGTGTCTGTTGCAGCATGAACTCGCTGACCAGCGTATAGTACGGATCGCGCGCGACACGCCAGGGCAGATCATGCCGTCCGTGCCGGCGATACCAAGCGAGCAGCGCCGCACGCAAGGCCTTCACGCTCGCACCATCGTCATCGCTTCGCCGATGCGCCGGATGCCCTCGCCGATCTGCGCGCGAGCGACCGCCGTCAGCGCGAGCCGGAAGTGGTGATCGCCTCCGGAGTCCGAGAAGAACGCTTCGCCAAAGAGAAACGACGCCCCCAAGCGCTCCGAGACGTCGAGAAGCGCGCGCGCGCGAATCTCGCGCGGCGTGGTCGCCCAAAGATAGAAGCCGCCCGGCTCGCCGCTCGCGCGCACGCCGTGCGGCCAGTGCGCGGCAATCGCTTCGTCCGCGATCGAGCGGCGCAGCAAGAGCTCTTCGCGAAGCTGCGCGACGTGCGCGTCGTAACCGCGCTCGAGATAATCGACGATCGCTGCTTGTACGTAAAGACTGGTCGCCATGTCGTAGGCCTGTTTGCGCAGCAGAAGCCGCTCGAGGATCATGCGCGGCGCCGCCAGCCATCCCACGCGCAGCGACGGCGCGATCGTCTTCGAAAACGTCGAGATGTACACGACGTGATCGGGCGCAAGTCCGACGAGCGGCGTAAGCGCTTCCTTGGCGAGCGGCCCGTAGGGGTCGTCTTCGATGATCGGAACACCCGCGCGGCGCGCGATCGTGGCAAGCCGCTCGCGCCGGTCGTCGTTCATCGTCGCATTGGTCGGATTGTGCAGCGACGGCATCGTATAGATGAAGCGCGGACGCCGCGTGCGCAAGATCGCCTCGACGTGATCGACGCGCATGCCCTCTTCGTCGACGGGAACGGGTATCGCACGCAGACCGTTGATTTGGAAGATTTGCAGCGCGCCGGGATAGGAGGGCGATTCGACGATGATCTCGTCGCCCGGTTCGGCGAGCGACTGCGCGACGATCATGATGCCTTGCGTCGAACCGGTGAGCACGATGACGTTTTTGGCGGCGATCGAGACCGCGCCGCGGGCATTCATGCGCGACGCGATTGCACTGCGCAGCGGCTCGTAACCCTCGGAGTCGCCATACGAGAGCACGAAGCGCGGATCGCGCGCGACGCGTTCGAAGGATTTGGCAAGCTCGCCGAGCGGCGACGGCTCGTCGGGCGCCACCCCCTGCACGAACGAGATTCGTCCGGCCTCTTGTTTGGCGGCGAGCTCGCCCAGGATGTTCGGAAACTCGCCGACGCGCCAGGGCGGCAGCGTGATCCACCACGGCACCCCGGCCGCTCGCTCGGGCTGGCCGCCGCGCAACTGCGGCACGACCCGCGAACCCGACCCGACCCGTTGCTCGATCAGCCCGTCGCCGACCAGCTCCCGGTAGGCGTGAACGACGGTGCTCCGGTTGACGTTGAGGCGCTCGGCCATCGTGCGCTCGGGCGGCAGGCGGGTCGATTCGGGCAGCGTCCCAGCCAGAATCGCTTCGCGCAAATGCTCGTAGATTTGGCGATAGAGCGGTACGATGGAGTCACGGTCGAGATTGGGCAGGACTCCGGCCCATCCAATGTTGGCCATTGAAGTGGTCCATTTTCGATGAACCCCTACCCAAGGCTTGCCGACAACCCAAGTACAGTGCTGGATTACCACGCAGTGGACACGCGCGTCCCGTTTGTGGGTCGCGCGTACGAGCTCCGTGCTCTTCTTGCTTTCTTGAAGCGAGGAGGCGCTTTGACGCTTGTCGGGCCCGGCGGCGTCGGAAAATCGCGCCTCGCGCACGAGGCGATCACGCGCTACGCGCGCGAGCATGCGACCGACTGCATCTTCGTCCCGCTCGCCGGCGTCGCGCCCGAAGCGGTCGTCGGCAGCGTGATGAGTCACCTCGGCCTATCGGAAGAGCCGGGGCGCTCGCCCTATGCGACCCTCGCCGACGCGCTGCGCGAGCGGCCGGCAATCATCGCGCTCGACAACTGCGAACACGCACCCGACGAAACCTCGGCGTTGATCGACGCGATCCGCACCATCTCGCATGCGACGGTCATCGCGACCAGCCAGCGCCGTCTCGACTACGGCGACGAAGAGGTCTTTCCCGTCGAACCCTTTACCATCGAGGACGGAGTCTCGTTCTTCATCGCCCGCGCGCGCATGGATCCTTCGCGCATCGACGAGCGCACGATCGAAGTGGTTCGCACGATCGTCGAACGCGTCGACAGTTTGGCCGTCGCGCTCGACCTAGCCGCAGCGCGGCTCGCTTCGCTCTCGCTCGAATTGCTCGCTGAAGAACTCGGCGAGCTTCGCCCGTATCAACTGCGTTCGACGCGCGGGTCCGACCCGCGCCACCGCACGATCGGCAACGTCATCGCGTGGACGCACGCACACCTCGAGGATCGTGGGAAGCGCGCTTTTGCCCAGGCGGCGCTCTTTGCCGATGAGTTCGACGGCGATGACCTCTTCGCGCTCGGCGATCTCTCGCGTACCGACGCGCGCTACGCCCTGGAAGAGCTGGCGCGCAACTCGCTCGTGATGACGACGGAGTTCGGCTATCGCATGCTGCTGCCGATTCGCGCCGTAGCGACGCGTATGCTCGCCGGTGCGCGCAACCGCAAAACGCTCGATGACGCTTTTGCCGCGCGCATGAACGACGTCGCGACGAAACTCTGGGCGGATATCCGTAACGCCGAGAACGCCGCAACCGCGATCGCGCGCCTGCAGGCGAAGTACGCCGACTTTTGCGCGACGCTCGCGTGGGCGCTCAAACGGCCCGAGGAGCGTCTGCCGCTGGTCGAAGGCATCTTGAGCGCGATGATGACGCTGTGGGCCGAAGGCGGCCGTTTCGGCGAGGGTTTGCGCTGGATAGAACGCCTCGAGTCGGTCGCCCAGCGTTTGAGTCCGCAGCTGCGCGGACGCATCTACTTTCTCGGCTTGTGCGTCGCGCATGCCGCCTCCGAGTATCACCGCATGGTCGAGACCGGGCCGCTGACGATCTCCGCGTTCACGATCGCGGGCGATCAACTCGGATTGGCGCGCGCCTACAACGCGCTTGCGGTGGCCTCGCTCAACACCGGGCGCCTCGAAGACGCGGCAACCTACGTCGAGACCTCGCTGCGTTTCTACGAGCAGATCGGACACGAACGCGGAACCGCGACTGCGCTGATCAATCAGGGAAACGTGCTCTTCGAAGGCTACGGCGACAACGCGCGCGCTCACGAGATCTTTCGCCGCGCGATCGCGATGCTCGAAAGCGAGGGACCGCCCGCGCTATGCGGCATAGCCCTCGGCGATCTCGCCGAGGTCGAATACGCGATGGCCGAATACGATGCGGCGGTCGGTCACGCGACCGCCGCGATCGAGCGATTCGAACAAAATTCGAGTCCGCCGCATATCGCGTGGCAGCACGAAACGATGGCGCGCTGCGCGCTCGCGCGGGGCTATCTGGCCGACGCCGGGGAGCATCTGCTGATCGCCTGCGACCTGCTGCGCCGCCTTCCGCAACCGCTCTACATCGCGCGCCTGGCCGAGGTCACCGCACGCAGGCTGCTGCTCGGAGGCAATGCGAAGGGCGCCGCGCTCGCGCTGGCCGCGGCCCGCCGCTACCGCAGCGAACGCGCGCTGGTCTCTTTCGGGATTTTCGCGGCCGAGGCGCTCGCCGATACCGCCGCGACGGCGGAGCAGCTGCCGCCCGCCGAGATCGCGGCTGCGACTAAAGCCGCCGCGGCACTCGACCTCTCGAAACTGTGCGGGACCCTGGCGGGGTTGCTGAGCGCGGGATAGCTCGGCGTCGATCCAAAAGAACCCGATATCTCACCTCGTCAGGAGTACAAGGCAGTGGCTGAACATCAAGTCGATGCGGTCGTCATCGGCGCGGGCCCGGGCGGTTATCATGCCGCGATCCGGCTCGCCCAACTCGGTAAGAGCGTGATCTGCGTCGATCGCGACGAGGTCGGCGGTGTCTGCTTGAATTGGGGCTGCATCCCGACCAAAGCGCTGCTGCACGTCGGTGAGACCATCCGCCAGATCGAGCACGCCGCCGAGATCGGATTGAAGGTCCCCCAAGCCGGCGTCGACCGCGAAGCCGTGGCGAAGTTCAAGACCGACGTCGTGAATGCCAACGTCGGCGGCGTCAAAACGCTCTTCAAGGGCAATGGCGTGCAATTCATCTACGGCGATGCGAGCTTCAAAGATCCCACCACGATCGTCGTCAAGACCAAAGAAGGCGGCAGCGATACCATCAAAGCCGCAAGCGTCGTCATCGCTACCGGGTCGGCACCGATCGACGTCAAAGCGTGGCCGCGCGACGGAGAGTACATCATCAATTCCGACGACGCCGTTACCCTCAAACGCGTCCCAAAAAATCTGCTCATCGTCGGCGGCGGCGTCATCGGTCTCGAGTTCTCGACGGTCTACACGCGTCTGGGCGCCAAGGTGCTCGTCGTCGAGGCGCTCCCCCAGATTCTCACCGGTACCGATTTAGAGATTTCGAAAACGCTCGGCCGCATTTTGAAAAAGCAAGGCATCGAGATCATGCTCGGCACCAAAGTCGGCGCGATCGAGAAGACCGGCAAGAGCGTCAAAGCCACGATCAACGGCGAAGGCACGAACGGAAAAGACGAAACGCGCGAGTTCGACATGGTCCTGGTCGCGGTGGGACGCCGTCCGGTTACCGATACGCTCAATCTCGCCGCCGCGGGCCTGGCAACCGACGACAAAGGCTTCATCGCGGTCGACGTCCAGTGCCGCACGAAGGTGGCGAACATTTTTGCAATCGGCGACGTGACGGGACAGCCCCTGCTCGCGCACCGCGCGATGAAGCAAGGCGTGGTCGCGGCCGAGGTCATCTCGGGCGACAAGTCGGCCGCCTTCGATCCGGTTGCGATCCCGAACTGCGTCTACACCGACCCGGAGGTCGCGACGATCGGACTCTCCGAGGAAGAGGCGAAGGCCAAGGGCTACGAGGTGCGCATCGGCAAGTTTCCGCTCGCCGCGAGCGGCCGCGCACGCACGATGAACGAAACCGACGGGCTGATCAAACTCGTCGGCGACGCAAAGACCGATGCGCTGCTCGGCATGCACCTCGTCGCGCCGCAAGCCGAGTCGCTCATCGGCGAAGGCGTCATCGCACTCGAGATGGGCGCGACGCTCGAAGACATCGGCCTCTCCGTCCACCCGCACCCGACGCTGACCGAGTCGATCATGGACGCGGCGGAAGCGGCGCACGGCAAAGCGATTCACATTCTCAATCCCAAACCGAAGACGGCGGTGGGAGCAAAATAACGCGACTGCTCGATCTCGGCCGCCGGCCCTATCGCGAAACGTGGGAGATTCAGCACGCGCTGCACGAAGCGGTGCGCGAAGGCCGCGAACCCGACACCTGGATCTTCGTCGAACACGACCCGGTGGTCACGCTGGGTCGCCAGGCAAAGCGCGATAACGTGCTCTTGACGCCGGAGGCGCTCGCGGCGCGCGGCGTCGACCTGGTCGAGATCGAACGCGGCGGCGACGTGACCTATCACGGGCCGGGCCAGCTGGTCGTCTACCCGATTCGCAAGCTCGAGCGTTTCCGGGAAATCGTGCCGCTCGTTCGCTCGCTCGAGGGTGCCGTGATCTCGGCAGTCGGGCGCTACGGGATCGCGGCCGAGCGCTGGAGCGAGCACGCCGGCGTCTGGGTGGGGCGCAACCAGATCTGCGCTATCGGCCTTGCAGTACAAAAGATGGTATCGCTGCACGGCATTGCGCTCAACGTCGCGACCGCGCTCGACTACGACCAGTTGATCAACCCATGCGGGCTGACCGACCGCGGCATCACGTCAATCGCGCGCGAAACCGGTCGCGATGTCACGGTCGAGGAAGTAAAACCCGTTTTGCTAGAGGAGCTCGAACGAGCGTTTAAAACGGCGGCTGCGTGATGGCGACTGAGATCGACTTGATCGGCGGTGTCCCGGCGCGCGTGCGCAAGCCGGACTGGCTTCGCGTTGCTCTCCCGTCGGGAGAAGATTACGAGCGCGTTCGCGCAAAGGTCGGCACGCTTGCGCTCAACACCGTCTGCAAAGAGGCCGCTTGTCCGAACATTGCCGAGTGCTGGGGCGCCGGAACCGCAACGATCATGATCCTCGGCGACACCTGCACCCGCGGGTGCCGCTTCTGTAATGTGAAGACCGGCAATCCCAAAGGCGTCGTCGATTGGATGGAACCAGTGCGCGTCGCCGACGCGGTGCGCGACCTGGGCTGGAAATATCTCGTGCTCACTGCCGTCGATCGTGACGATCTCGCCGACGGCGGCGCCCTGATCTTCGCGAACACCGTGCGCGCGATTCACGAGCGCGTTCCGCATTCGAAGGTGGAAATTCTCAGCGGTGACTATCGCGGCGATCTGCGCGCGCTCGACATCGTGATGGACGCCCGTCCCGACGTCTTCGCACACAATCTCGAGACGGTCCGGCGGCTGACGCCCACGGTGCGCGACAAACGCGCCGCCTACGACCAATCGCTCAAAATCCTTACGCACGCCAAATCGCGTGCGCCCGAACGCTACACCAAAACCTCGATCATGATCGGGCTTGGTGAGACCGAAGACGAGATCGAGCGCGTGATGGACGACGCGCGCGCGGCAGGCGTCGATATCTTCACGCTCGGGCAGTATCTGCAGCCCACGAAGAAACACTTACCGGTCGTCGAGTTCGTTACACCGCAGAAGTTCGACCGGCTCGGATCCCTAGCCAAGAGCAAGGGCTTCCATCAAGTCGTCTCGAGCCCGCTTTCGCGCAGCTCCTATCACGCCGAACAAGCCTTCGAGGGTTAATGAGCCGTTTTTTTCTAACGCGCCCCATCTTTGCGGCTGTCTGCTCCATCATCATTCTCATCGGCGGGCTCGTCGTGATGCCGACACTCGCCATCGATCAGTATCCGCAGATCGCGCCGCCGGTCGTCACCGTCACCGCGACCTACGTCGGCGCGAGCCCGCAAGCCGTCGAGGCGCAGGTGACCAACCCGTTGGAAACGGCGGTGAACTCGGCGCAGGGCCTGCGCTACATCAGTTCGACGAGCGCGCAAGGTGTCTCGACGATCACGGCCACGTTCAATCTCGGCGTGAACCTCGACATTGCGGCGGCCGACGTGCAGAACCTCGTGCAGTCCGCGATCGGCCAGCTGCCCGCGACGGTGCAGCAAGTCGGCGTCACGGTCTCTAAGAACTCGGGCGCGTTCGTCATGGGCGTCGCGCTGATGTCGGATAACCCGAAATACGACAAGCTCTTCTTGAGCAACTACGCGCAGCTCAACATCGTCAACGATCTCGCGCGCATTCCCGGCGTCTCGCAAATCCGCGTCTTCGGTCAACGCCAGTACGCTATGCGCATATGGCTCGATCCGCGCAAGCTCGCGGGCGAGGGCCTAGCGGCGACGGACGTCGTGAGCGCTCTGCAAGAACAGAACGTCGAGGTGGCCGCCGGTGCCGTAGGCTCGGCGCCGACCGCACCTAACCAGCGCTATACGTACGCGATCGACGCGCTCACGCAGCTGTCGACGCCGGCGCAATTCGCCAACATCATATTACGCGCCAATCCCGACGGCGGTTTTACGCGCCTGGGTGACGTCGCCCGGGTCGAGCTCGGCGCGCAAGACTATTCGACCGACCTTCGTTTCGACGGAAAAGAAGACGTCGTCGGCATGGGCGTTCTGCAATACCCCGACGCAAACGCTCTTCAGACGGCCGACCTGGTCAAGCAAAAACTGACGCAACTGCAAACGAACTTTCCCGAGGGCGTGCACTGGGAAGTCGCCTTCGACACGACGTCGTTCGTGCGAGAGTCGATCAAAGAGGTCGTGATCACGCTGCTGCTCTCGGTCCTCCTGGTCATTCTCGTCATCTACCTGTTCTTGCAGGATCCGCGCGCCACGCTGATCCCCGCCGCCACGATCCCCGTCTCCCTGATCGGCGCGTTCTTCGTAATGAAGGTCTTCGGATTTTCGATCAACACGGTGACGCTCTTCGGTCTGACGTTGGCTGCCGGTCTCGTCGTCGACGACGCAATCGTCGTCATCGAGAATATCGCCCGTCACATGGAGTCCGAGCGATCGACGGGCATCGCGCCGACGCAAGCGGCGATGACCGAGATCCAAAGCGCGGTCGTCGCTTCCTCGCTCGTTCTCTTTTCCGTCTTTTTCCCCGTCGCGTTCTTCCCGGGCACGACCGGCCAGCTCTACAAGCAGTTCGCCCTGACGATCACCGCCGCGATCGTCATCTCGCTCTTTCAGGCGCTGACGCTCGCGCCGACCCTTGCCGCCCGGCTTCTGGAAGGCGACACCGAGAGCGACTGGGGATTCTTCCACTGGTTCAATCTCGGATTGCATCGCTTCCGCGATTGGTACGCGCGCGTGCTTCCGATGTTCTTTCGTCACCGGTGGCGTGTTTTTGCCGTTTTCTTGCTCGCGCTGGGTTTCACGGCGTACCTCTTCCGCTCGACACCGACGGCCTTCATCCCCGACGAGGATCAAGGCTTTTTCATTACCTTGGTACAGGCGCCCGAAGGGACGTCGCTTGCGGCCGAGCAGCAGATCGCGATCAAGGCCGAAACCATCATTCGCTCGCAACCCGAGGTGCTTCACGTCTTCAACGTGAGCGGATTCAGCTTCACGGGTTCGGCCCCCAATCGCGGGCTCATCTTCACGCTCCTCAAGCCGTGGGGCGAACGCAAGGGAGGGCGTCACTCGATCTTTGCGCTTCTGCCGCGCCTCAACTACATGTTCTACAAGAACATCCCGCAAGCGCAGATCTTCGCCGTGAACCCGCCCGCGATCAACGGCGTCGGAAGCTTCGGCGGGTATCAATTCGAGCTCGAAGACCGCGCCAATCTCGGTTTGCCGACGCTCATGAACTCGGCCTACGCAATCATGGGCGCGGCGGCGCGCGATCCGCGCCTCACGCAAGTCTTCACGCAATTTCGTATCAACTCTCCGCAACTGGAAGTCGACGTCGATCGCGACAAGGTCAAAGCGCTGGGCGCGAACCTCAACGACGTCTTCGAGACGATGGAGGTCGATCTCGGCTCACTCTACGTCAATAACTTCACCTATCTGAACCGTTCGTGGCAGGTGATCGTGCAAGCCGACGCGCCGTATCGCAGCGATCCGGCCGCGCTGCAGTATCTCTCGGTTCAGTCCGAGGCTACGCCGCAGCCGATCAGCCCGACGTCCAACACGAACGCGACCGGCGTAGGGCTGACGCCGCTCTCGTCCATGGTCACCGTGAAGCAAACGCTGACGGCGCCGATCATCACGCACTACAATCTCTACCGGAACATCGAAATCAACGGTGCCGCTGCGCCGGGTCACGGCTCGGGTGAGGCCATCGACGCCACGCAGCAGATCGCCGCACGCGTCTTGCCCAAGGGCATCACCTATGAGTGGACCGGCCTGCAGCTCGACGAAATCGCGGCGGGCGCGCAGAGCGCGCTGATCTTCATGCTCGGTCTCGTCTTCGTCTATCTCGTCCTCTCCGCGCAATATGAGAGTTGGGTGGATCCGCTGATCGTGCTGCTTGCGGTTCCGGCAGCGCTTCTCGGTGCGCTGGTGTTCATCAATCTCCGCCACGTCCCGCTGCCGTTTCTCTACGCCAACGTTTCGCAAGACGTCTACGCGCAGGTCGGCTACGTCATGTTGATCGGCCTAGCGAGTAAGAGCGCGATTTTGATCGTGGAGTTCGCGAACCAGCAGATTCGCGCCGGCGCCGACGTGGTGACGGCCGCGTTGCGCGCGGCGCAGACGCGGCTGCGGCCGATTCTCATGACGTCGATCGCGTTCATCATCGCCGTGCTGCCGCTCGTCTTCGCGAGCGGCGCCGGGAGCGCGGCGCGTCACTCCCTGGGAACGGTCGTCTTTGGCGGCATGCTGCTCTCGACGTTCCTCAACTTGGCAATCACGCCCGTGCTCTACGTGATCATCAAGAGCCTCGAGCTGCGCGGAGGCCGCTCCTCTCATGGTCAACCACGCGGCGACATCGCAAACGAAGCAAAAATCGAGACACCGACCCTAGGGGTTTAAACTTCTTAACCCCGAATCTCACGGCCAGCCGGAAGCTGATACTTTTAATAGCCCGGACCTCGATTTTTGGAGATCGTGTATGCTCAAAAGCCTCACCCGAACGAGTGCAGCATTGCTTGTTGCCCTCTCGTTCGGCTTTTCCGTCGTGCCCGCAGCGGCCGACCAAAGCGAAGCGCTTACCGGCGGCGTCGTTAGCGGCGCCAACACCGCGATTCGCAATGTGATGGATGCGCCGACGCAGCCCAAGACCGTGACGAAACGTCAAGACAGTCAGCAGTCGACGGTTGCGCAGGTTCCTCCCGTCAATCAGCAGCCCGTCGGCGGCCCAAAACAAGCCGGCCTTCCCACCGGATTCACGTATTTCGCCGATCTTTCGATCGCGTATCCGTTCGGCGACATCGGCACGTTCGGCAGCAGCAAATGGCTGCCGGGCGGGCTCGACGGCATGGCCTCCTACGGCTTCAGTCCGACCTCGCGCGTCGTCGCGTCGTATTACGAACTGCAGCACTATCCGTACGGATTCAACAGCGGTACGGTGCCGGTCTATCTACCGGCCGGCTTCCCGAACGCGGCGTGCCAGAGCCTCGGCGAGAATTCGACCACGATCACGACCGCAGCCGGACCGGAGACGTGCCCGGCGACCAATCCGCAACTCGATCTCACCACCAAAGACCGCTTCTTGCTGCTCAGCTACGAACAACTGGTTACGCTGGGCAACATCAAAGGCCGGCCGGTTCCGATCGTGATCACACCCACCTACGTGTCGCGCTGGTCCTCGATCAATCAATCGGGTAACGGCACCGACGTCGTCGCGTTCGTGAATCCTCTCAACGGCGAGCCCGTTACGGGCGTTCCGACGCGCAGCGCGCAGTACGATTCGGTCGCGTTCACCGCGCCGTTCTTGAAGACGCCGAGAATGTTCGGCACCTTCACCGTTGCGCCGACGTGGCTCACGCATCTCAACGGCGTGAATCAGACGAACTCGGCACAGCTTTATCAGATCCTCTATCTCGAATACAACATGAACAGAAACCTGCGCCTCTTCGCAGAGCCGCAAGTTTCACGCGACTATCTCCCGACCGATCCTTATCCGCAGCATCTCGCCGCGATCTTCCTCGGCGCGACGGAACGGCTCGGTAAGAACGAGTTCGTCCAACTCGTTTGGAACGAAGGTGGCCCGACGAACTACAGCCCGTACGGTATCAAGTACCTCCAGTGTTACGCACTGCCGTGCTCCTCGGCTACGGTACCTGCGATCGGCGGTCTGAAGGCCTCGCAAATTCAACTGCAATTCGGCGTCGGCTCGCCCGTCGTTCTACCGTTCTAAGGATTGGGGTAACGCAATGAAATTCAATTATCTCCAGCGTCCGCTCGCGATCCTCACGCTTGCTGCGCTCGCCGCATGCGGTGGGGGCGGCAGCACACCGCCGCGAGCTCTAGCGCCAACGCCGATCGTCACGCCGAGCGGCGGCGTCCAACTCGTGGGCATCGGCGACAGTCTCACCTTCGGCGAACAGGCCGACGGTTTGCTCGGTCAAGCGGTACCGAGCGTGACCTCCTCGCTCTCGTCGTATCCGGGCAACCTCGTTCCCGCCGGACAAGAGAGCGGCTTCTGGGCGCTGCTCTACATGCAGCTCACGGGCACGACCGCAGCGCAAATGGCTACCGGCACGACCTCACCGCTTCCGCTAATCGCGGGACCCGGATTGGGCTCGCAACTCGTCATCAACGCCACCTCGCTCTTCGCCTCGGTACAGTCGGGTTGCGATACCTTCAACCAGGCTGCGTACGGCTCGAGCTCGTGGTCGTCGACACGCATCTCGGCCGGAACGCAAAACTACGACCTCGGCGTGCCGGGCATCACGATGCACGAAGCGGTCGCGATGACCGGACCCTTGACCGGTCCGCCAAACGCGCCGAACTGCGGGTACAAAGTGCTCGCAAACGACCCGACCTCGGGCGGTCTGCAATCGCTCGTCTCGGGCGAGAGCGGCGCGTTCTACCCGGTGATGGGTTCCTACGTCGGCGCGGTCACCTCGCCCACGGAACTCAACGTCGCGGTCGCGCTCAAGCCGAAACTCGCGACGGTGTGGCTCGGTGCAAATGACGTGCTGAAGTTCGCGTTCTCGGGCGGCAACCCGGTTGCGAGCGACACGACGACGCAAATGCAAGCCGACCTCACGCAAATCATCAAGTCGCTGACCGCGACCGGAACGAAAGTACTCGTCGCCGATCTTCCGACGATCCTGACGGCGCCGCAGTTCTTCCCGCAGGGTAATCGCCTGATCGCCGATCTCGCAACGCTGCTCACGCCCGGTTTCGGTGGAAACGTGAGCGAAGCAACGGCTGCCGCGACGGCGATTTCGTCGTACGTCTCGACCCAGTATGGCGTGACGACCGGCGGTTATCTCACCGAGAGCGGCTTCCTCGACATCGTTTCGAACTGCTCGGCATCACCCACGACATGCCTCACGCCGGAGCTCGATCCCAGCGGTACGGGAAGCGGACTGGGTGCGTACTACATCACGCCCGCGCTCGCAACGCAAATCAACCAGCTCAATGCGGCATACAACGAAGTGATCGACGCCGTCGCATCGGGCTCGGGTTCGAGCGTGGCGCTCGTTCCGATCAATCAGATCTTCTCGGCGCTTGCACCGTCGACGACGGTCCCGAATTCGGCAACGAACTTGAACACGATCATCTCGGGCGCGCCTTCGGCAACCTTCCAGTTTGGCGGAAATCTCGTCAGCTGGGATGGTCTGCATCCCTCCAACCTGGGCTACGCGGTGATCGCGAACGAGTTCATCTCGACCGCCGATACGGCGTTCGGCATGACGATCGCTCCGCTCACCAACACGCAGCTCGCGACGATCGCGGCCGAGGATCCGTACAACGGCACGAACATCGACACTGCCCTCGGCGAAGCGGTCTTCCCGCTCCCCTAGGCTGTTCGTCCAAAAAAAAGAGCCCGGGCAATTCGCCCGGGCTCTTTTTTTCCGAAACCGCTATGCGTAGATGCCGCGGAGCTTGAGCGCGCGCACCACGCGATCGATCGCGAGTGCGTACGCGGCGATACGGAAGTTCGCGTTACGCGCGTTCTTGATCTTGCGCAACTCGCCGAGATTCGTCAACAGCACATCTTCGAGCTTCTCGTTGACCTCGGATTCTTTCCAAAAGTAGCCCATGCGGTCTTGCGCCCACTCGAAGTACGAAACGGTAACACCGCCGGCGTTGGCCATGATATCGGGAATCACCACGATGCCGTTCTGCTTGAAGATGCGATCGGCTTCCGGCGTGGTTGGACCGTTCGCCCCCTCGACGATGAGTTTCGCGCGCACTTTCGACGCATTCTCCATCGTGAAGACTTTTTCGAGCGCCGCCGGCACCAGGACGTCGCATTCGCTGGTCAAGAGCTCGGCATTGCTGATGCGGTCGCCGCCGGCGAAACCTTCGAGACTGCGGTGCTTCGCGGCGTGATCGATGGCGCCGAGCACGTCGATGCCGGCCTGGTTGTAAAAGGCGCCGGTAACGTCGGAGATGCCGACGACCTTGCAGCCGCGTTCGGCAAAGAGTTTCGCCGCATAGAGACCGACGTTGCCGAAGCCTTGCACGACGACGCTTGCGCGCTCCGGCGCAAGGCCCATCTCGGACATCTCATCGAGCGCGCAAATCGTCACGCCGCGTCCGGTGGCTTCGGTGCGTCCGCGCGAGCCGCCGATCTCGAGCGGCTTGCCGGTCACGACGCCCGGTACGTTCTGCCGCGTGTGCATCGAGTAGGTATCCATGAACCACGCCATTACTTGCGGCGTGGTGTTGACGTCGGGCGCCGGGACGTCTTTGTCGGGTCCGACGACCTCGACCAATTCGGCCGCGTAGCGCCGCGTGATGCGTTCGAGCTCGTTCATCGAGAGCATCGACGGGTCGCAGGTGACACCGCCTTTGCCGCCGCCGAAGGGCAGATCGACCACCGCGCATTTCCAGGTCATCCAGAACGCAAGCGCGGTCACTTCGTCGAGCGTGACGCCGGGATGATACCGGATACCGCCCTTCGCGGGGCCGCGCGCAAAATTGTATTGCACGCGATACCCGGTGTAGACTTCGAATTCGCCGCTATCGCGCTGGAACGGAATCGAAAAGATGATTTGCCGCGACGGATGCGTGAGAATTCTCCGCATACCCGAATCCAGTTCGAGGAGATCGGCCGCCTCGTTGAAATAAGCAATGCCGTCTCCAAAAACCGAGACTTCGCGCACCGCAGTGGTCATAGAATTTTTTTAGCCTCCGGAGAGATCAAACTCCGAAGGCTACGGGAAATCGCGGAAAACTCCCTGGTGACTTAAGTCGTTCGGCGAGCCAAGCGCCGCAACGTTCTTTTTTAAGATCGTTATTATGCGAACATAAGACGGACGATCCATGTCGCAGCTACCGCGGGTTTTTCGCCGCCTTCGATCTCGACCTCGACCTCCCATACCGCGTTGACCGCGCCTTTGCCGTGCGGTTGGACATCCCCGAGCGTGAATCGCCCCCGCACGCGTGCGCCCGACGGCACCGGCGCAAGGAAGCGAACGCGCTCGAACCCATAGTTGATCGCTACGACGCCGGGCAGCGACACGCACTCGCCCAGCATCGCGCTTAGCAAGCTCAGCGTCAGAAATCCGTGCGCGATCGTCGTGTGGAACGGCGACTCGGCCGCCGCGCGCGGCGGGTCGACGTGGATCCATTGGCGATCGTCCGTCACGGCGGCGAACGTGTCGATCATTGCTTGCGTCACGGTTCGCCAGGCGCTCTCGACGCGCGTCCCGCGAACGGCGTCGAGATCGCCGATCGTCGCGATCGTGAGCATCAGACGTTGAACCGGAAATTCACGACGTCGCCTTCCTGCATGACATAATCCTTGCCCTCGCTGCGAACCTTCCCGGCATTGCGCAGCGCGTCCATCGTCTTATAGGTCACGTAGTCGTCATACGAGACGATCTCGGCGCGAATGAAGCCGCGCTCGATGTCCCCATGAATCTTTCCGGCGGCTTGCGGAGCCTTGGTTCCCCGCTCGATCGTCCACGCGCGCACTTCCTTCTCGCCGGCGGTGAGAAAGGTCATCAGGCCGAGCAGATCGTAGGCGCGCAACGCGAGCTCGTCGAGTCCGCTGCGTTCGATACCGAGCTCGGCGCAAAACTCACGCGCCTCCGTTTCCGAAAGGCCCGCTAGCTCGGACTCGATCTTTCCGCTCAACACCACGACGGCGCTGCCGTCCTCGCGCGCGACCGCGCGCACGGCGTCGACTAGCGCTCCCGGTCTGCCGATCTGCGATTCATCGATATTTGCGACGTACAACAGCGGCTTGGCAGTTAGGAGAAACGATTCGCGTGCGACCTCCATCTCGGCGCTATCGCGCGCAAACCCGCGCGCGGGCTTTCCGGCTTCGAGCGCTGCAACCAGGTTCTTCGCGGCCTCGAGGGCACCACGGCGTTTTACGTCGGCGCGCGCTTCGCGCTCCAGTTTATCCAGGCGTTTTTGCATGGTCGAGAGATCGGCGAGCGCGAGTTCGATCGCGATGATCTCGATGTCGCGCACGGGATCGGGGCTGCCCTCGACGTGCGTCACGTTGTCGTCTTCGAAGCAGCGTACGACCATCGCGACGGCATCGGTTTCGCGAATGTGACTGAGGAAGGCGTTGCCCAAGCCCTGGCCGGTCGAGGCGCCGCGTACGAGTCCGGCGATATCGACGAAGCGAACGGTTGCGGGCACGATCCGCTCGCCCCGCACGAGCTCTTGCAGAACCTTCAAGCGGTCGTCGGGCACTGCGACTTCTCCGACATTCGGCTCGATGGTCGCAAAGGGATAGTTCGCAGCCAGCGCTTGCGCCGACCGGGTGAGGGCATTGAAGATGGTTGACTTGCCTACGTTTGGCAAGCCGACGATACCGCAGGAGAGGGCCATAGCGGGCATGAGATTGGCGCGGAGACGTCGGATACCATCCCATGCGCCAAATGAAGGTCGACAAGCTCGGTATCGACCTCATCACTCACGATCCGGTCGTGATCCTCAAGGACATGGACGGCTCCCACTACTTGCCGATTTTGATCGGCCCGTTCGAGGCGACGGCGATCGCACTCGCGCTCGAAGGCGCCCCCGTACCGCGGCCCCTCTCGCACGACCTCATGCGGAACATCCTCGAGTCGCTCGAGAGCACGCTCGAGCAAGTCATCATTCACGACATCAAGGACTCGACGTTTTACGCCAAGCTGATCCTGCGCTGTGACGGCGAGCTGCAAGAGATCGACGCGCGTCCGTCGGACGGTATCGCGCTCGCGCTGCGGATGAAAGCGCCGATCTACGTTACCGACAAGATCGTGCTCGAGGAAGCGGCGCCTGACAAGAAGCCGGTCGACCAATCGGAGATGACGCGCTTCAAGAAATTCCTCGACGACTTGAAACCCTCGGATTTCAACCGGTAAACGTTAAGTAAAAGGAGATTATGGAGACGACGGAACGCGCCGACATCGGCGTTTTTGGCGGTTCGGGATTTTACTCGCTCATCGAGAACGCACGTGAAGTCTGGATCGAGACGCCGTACGGCGCACCGAGCGACAAGGTAGCGCTCGGCGAGATCGCGGGCAAAAAGGTCGCCTTTCTCCCGCGCCACGGAAAAGACCATCGCTTCCCGCCGCAGTCGATCAATTATCGCGCAAACCTTTGGGCGATGAAGGCGCTCGGGGTGAAGTTCATCATCGCGCCAAACGCCTGCGGTTCGCTCAAGAAAGAGGTCGCGCCCGGCTCGATGGTCGTTTGCGATCAGCTCGTCGACCGCACCAGCGGCCGCAAAGACACGTTCTTCGAAGGGCCGATCACTACGCACGTGAGCTTCGCCGATCCCTACTGCCCGACGCTGCGTCCGATCGCGATCGGCGCACTGAAGTCGCTCGGTATCGAGACGCACGAGCGCGGCACGGTGGTCGTCATCCAAGGGCCTCGCTTTTCGACGCGTTCGGAATCGAAGTGGTTCCAGAGTCAAGGCTGGGAGGTCATCAACATGACGCAGTATCCGGAAGCTTACCTCGCGCGCGAACTCGAAATCTGCTTCGTGAACATCTCGCTGATCACCGACTACGACGTCGGTATCGAGGGCATACCCCCCGTCTCTCACCACGAAGTGATGGAGGTTTTCAAGAAGAACAACGATCGCGTGAAAAACGCGATCGGCACGATCGTCGCCAAGATCGATCTGGGGGCCGACTGCTCGTGCCACCACGCGCTTGCGGGAGCACGCGGGTGACGATCTACGGGAAGGCGCTGCTTTATCTCGCGCGCCATCCCTCGGTCGCTCTGCTGCCGCTCGGCGCGGCAGCCATCGATCTATTCATCTGGTATTGGGGTACGCTCTTCACCGATCCGCTCGGAGGCTTCGGCACCGGCCTCTTCCAGATGGTCATTCAAATCGTCTATCTCTTCGCCTTCGGCGGCGCGGTGATTCAAGCCAACAATATCGCGCGCGGACACCGCACGAGCTTTCGTGATGCGTGGATCGAAACGCGGCAAAAATCGGGCGGCATCTTGCTCGCGGCGATCGGCTTTCAGTTCGTAACGTGGTTTGCCGGCTATCTCGGCGCATTTCTCGGCGGCGGCATCGTGCAGCAGGCGCTGCAGATCATCGCGTACTTCTTCTTGATCTTCACGATACCGGCGGCCGCGATCGGCGGACTTCCCGGCGCGCTCGCGCTCTCGGGTTCGATTCGCGCAGTGCGCGCCAACTGGCTGGGCGCGATCGTGCTCGCGGTCGTCTTCGTCGCGCTCTGGGTATACCTGCCGGAGTATGCGCTGACACCCTTGGTCCCTTACGGCTTCTTCGCCGCGCGCGGCGGACTCGCCGCGATCAACGCAATCGTGCTTGCCTATCTCGCGTTTCCGTTCGCCGTCACCTACGACGAAACGGCCTTTCGCGGCCGCTACTACTGAGGGCGCGCTTTCCCGGTAAGCGCCATGCGGACGAGCTCGCTTACCATCCCGGGACTGACGTTGGTACGCGCGAGGCGCTGCGCATCGTCGAGTTTGTCGATCACGGAGATCGCCTCGGCCGCTGCGAGCGCCGGCAGGTCGCGCAGCTCGCCTGCGTAGTCCACGCTGATCAACGCCGCGCGGTCGCCGGCTAAGCCGAGCGCCGTCCAGTCGCGCACGAGCGATTTGACCACGTCGAGGCCTTCGTCGAGCGTCTCACGCGTCGCCCACGATTCCTCCGGCGTTTCGCCGTCGACCACGCGGAAGAACCACTGCGCGATCTGCGCGCGCAACGTCTCATCCTCGTCGCCGAGCGCCGCGACCGCGCGCGTTACGCTGCCGGCTCCAAGCGCAGCGCCCAGCTGCGCGTGCTCTTCGTCGTAGCCCATGCGCAACAAAATCTCGCGCACCTGCGCTTGCGCGAGCGGCGGGAATCGCACTTCGACCAAGCGCGAACGAATCGTCGGCAGCAAGCGTCCCGGCGCCGGAGAGGTGAGAATCAAGACCACGCCGCGCGGCGGCTCTTCGAAGAACTTCAGCAGTGCGTTTGCGGCATGATGCGTCGCGAAGTCGATATCGCCGAGCAACAGCACGCGCATACCGCCGCTGTACGACTGCATCGAGAGCTGGCGCACCAGATCGCGCGCGGTGAGGTCCTCGCCCTCGTAAAAGCCCATCGCAGCGTCCGCGTCGCCGATCTTGAGGACGCCGGTATGTTCGAGGAAATCGGGGTGATGCGCGCCTTCCCGCATGAAGAGGCGGCACGACGCGCAGGTCCCGTCGTAACCCAGCACGCCGCGTTTGTGCGTGGCGGGAGCCTCGCAGAGCAGCGATTGCGCGAGGCGCGTCGCGAAGGTCTTCTTACCGACGCCGGGCGGCCCTGAAAAAAGATAGGCGTGCGCAAGCGTCTGAAGCGTCGTCCGCCCGAAATACGAGGTCGCGCCGGCGGCACCGATGACGTCGAAGGATAAGCCGCTCACGTCATGACCTCGGTCAGCAAGGCGTACGCCTGCGCCGCGAGCTCTTCGGGCGGCTTGGTCGCGTCGAGGACGCGGTAACGCTGCGAGCGATGTGCCAGGTCGAGAAAACCGCGCCGAACCCACTCGTAGAACTCCGGCGTTTCGAGCTCCATACGATCGGCAGCACCCTTATCGCGGAAGGCCGTGCGCTCGCGCGAGACCGCGACCGGCAAATCCAGCACAAAGGTCAAGTTCGGGACCAAATCGCCGGTCGCGACGTCGCAGAGCTCGCGCAAGAAATTGAGGTCGATGCCGCGGCCGTAGCCCTGATACGCGAGCGTCGAGTCCACGAACCGGTCGCACAGGACTATCGCCCCACGGCGCAGGGCCGGTTCGATCAGGTCCAGCACGTGCTGCGCCCGGGAAGCATTGATGAGGAGCGCCTCGGTGAGCGGAGCGATCCGCAGCCCCGGTTCGAGGAAGATCTGCCGGATCGCATCGCCGGTCGGCGTGCCCCCCGGCTCCCGGGTAACGATGATTTCCCTGCCCGCAGCGCGTAATCGTTCCTCCAGACCGGCAACGAGCGTACTCTTGCCGCACCCTTCAATGCCCTCGACCGTGACGAACATCACGGGCGATATTCGACGGAGCGGCTTTCAATGTCATCTCCTGGCTCAATGTTCGGCGACATCATCGAGTGGTTTCTCGGCCGAGCCGGCGATCGCCGACAATACAAGCGCCGTGCCGGTGCGTACCACATGTGGTACCAACCCAATCCTTCGGATCCCAATCTGCTCAAATCGGGCGTCGGGCTGGAAATCTCGCCGAACGGCGCGATGTTCATTCTTCAGGAACCCGTCAGCGGGCAGCAGTTCAACATCATCGCGCGCGTGCGGGAGCGCAACATTCCGCTGCGCGTCAAGCAAGTGCGTACGGATCAGGTTGCGCATCAGGGGGCGACCTGGCATCGCTACATGTGCGAATTCGTCGGGATTTCGGCCGACGACTGGGACGCGGTCGTTCGCTACGTCAACGACGAGCCCGAGAACGACCGCCGCAAGATGCAGAATCAGGAAGTCAACGACAAGGTCGACGACGCCTATCGCCTGCTGCCGATGGCGCTGCAAGAGAAAATCATGGCGCTGCTGGTCTCGCAGAACAAACTCGAAATGCCCAAGCCGGGCCAGACGCCGCTGCTCAAACTCTTCTACGGCGGACTCGTCAACCGCGCGGGACAGAAGCCCGCGCACCGCTTCAACGTACACAGCCGCGTGAAGCGCGGCGAGGAGATGCTGGCCTTCGACACGCGCTTTCTCGTCAGCGAAGACGGCGAGATAACGGCTATTTAGCTACCTGTCATCCCGAGCGTAGCGAACGCAGTGAGCGTAGTCGAGGGACACATCCCCTGTCATCCCGAGCGTAGCCGCAGTGAGCGTAGTCGAGGGACACACCCCTTGTCATCCCGAGCGTAGCGAACGCAGTGAGCGTAGTCGAGGGACGCTTCCACCTATCATCCCGAGCGCAACGAACGCAGTGAGCGTAGTCGAGGGACACATCCCTTGTCATCCCGAGCGTAGCGAACGCAGTGAGCGTCGTCGAGGGACACACCCCCTGTCATCTCGAGCGTAGCGAACGCAGTGAGCGTAGTCGAGGGACACATCCCCTATCATGCCGAGCGTAGCGAACGCAGTGAGCGTAGTCGAGGGACACATCCCTTGTCATCCCGAGCGTAGCGAACGCAGTGAGCGTAGTCGAGGGGCAACCACAGGAACCCGGGCGGACGGGAATTTCGAACTTTTTGCGCCTTGCCCGGAGGGCAACTTCAAAACTTCGTTCTGCGAAAAAAGTCGTTAAGTAGAAAAGTCCCACGACGGGACTTTTCGAGCGGTTCCCGGAGGCTCGGGTTCTTGTCGTCGTCCCTCGGCTACGGCGCTTGCAGCGCCTACGCTCGGGATGACAAGGGGTGTGTCCCTCGACTACGGCGCTTGCAGCGCCTACACTCGGGATGACAGGGGATGCGTCCCTCGACTACGGCGCTTGCAGCGCCTACGCTCGGGATGACAGGGGATGTGTCCCTCGACTACGGCGCTTGCAGCGCCTACGCTCGGGATGACAGCGGATGCGTCCCTCGACTACGGCGCTTGCAGCGCCTACGCTCGGGATGACAGGGGATGCGTCCCTCGACTACGGCGCTTGCAGCGCCTACGCTCGGGATGACAGCTAGTCGGCTACTTTGAAGATTCGCACCCTTCGATTCGGTTCGAGGCCGGTGCTGCGTGATTGCAGACGATATTTTTCCGCGAGCTGGTGCTGCATGCGCCGCACGTACGACGTCTGCGGCGACAACTCGATGGCTTGATTGGTGAGCAGCACCTGATAGACCGCTTCCTCCGCTTCTCGCAGCGCGATCTCTTCGTGGTCGATCGATCCCAAGTTGAAGACGTCACGCAGCGCGCTTTGGATTTGCGTCGTCGTGTTGGTCTTGATCGAGTAGATCGGCACGTTGTCCGCGGCGATCTGCTTGAGTTTGGGCTGGCCCTTGCGTTCCAGCGTTTTCAGCGTCAAAACCACGTCCGCGTCGTCCCAATTGCGAGCGATCGCCGCGTTGATCCGCAAGTTGTGCACGGCGCGCTCGATTTTGTTGCGCGAGACGCCGTACGGGAAGATCAGCAGCGGTTTGTCGATCGCCTCATCGTGCGGATCGTGATGATGATCGAGCACGTCGACCATCTGCGGCATCGACTCGGGATCGGCTTCCTGCACGATCGCGACGTCGCCGCTGGCCGTGCGCTGGCGAATCTCGGGCTGCGGCTGATAGCCGCGCAGTAGCGCGTCGACGACTTCGGCGACGTTCTTGTGAATCGCGAGACGATCGCGGTCTTGAATCTCGACGAGAAGGTCGAACGTGGGCGGGGCTTTGCGCTCCAGCACGGTCTTGCGCGTACCGCGGCGGCGCGCTTCTTCGTCGGAGAGCGTAACGGCGGAAATGCCGCCGAGCAAGTCCGAGAGCGTGGGATTCATCAAGAGATTCTCGAGTGTCTGACCGTGCGCGGTGCCGATCAGCGTCACGCCACGTTCGGCGATCGTGCGCGCGGCCGCGGCTTCGGCCTCGGTACCGATTTCGTCGATGACGATCACTTCGGGCATATGGTTCTCGACGGCTTCGATCATGACCGCGTGCTGCAGCGCCGGATCTGCGACCTGCATGCGCCGCGCGAGGCCGATCCCCGGATGCGGAATATCCGAGTCTCCCGCGATTTCATTCGAGGTATCCACGATGACGACGCGCTTGCGATCTTCCGAAAGTATGCGCGCGCATTCGCGGAGCATCGTCGTCTTACCGACGCCGGGCCGCCCGAGCAAGCAAATCGATTTGCCGCTGCGCAGCACGTCGAGCAGAATGTCGATCGTGCCGTACACGGCGCGCCCGACGCGGCAGGTCAGGCCGACGATTTTGCCTTGACGGTTGCGAATCGCGCTGATGCGGTGCAGCGTCTGTTCTATGCCCGCGCGATTGTCGGCACCGAAGTGCGAGACGCGCGAACAGACGTGCGCGATATCCTCGTTCGTGACCGGCGTCTCGGAGAGATAACGAAAATCGTTCGCAAAGCGCGCCTCGGGCGGGCGCCCCAGATCGAGCACGACTTCGATGATGTCTTCGAGATTGGGGAGCCGGACGAGCGACTGTCGGATCGGAAGAGGGAAGATGTCGAGGAGCTGTGAGAGTTCCCAGCTCGGGGAAACGGACTGCGCTTTGACGGCCAACGCGGTTCCTCGCCTCCAGGGAATACTTGGTTCGTCCTGTCGGATGTTTGTGGATAGTTACCCACAGAATGGGGGCGGCCCTCCATATCTTGGGTCGCCGGCCTAGCCAACCACTAGGGGGTGGGCCGGGGCCGCTTCTCTCTACTCGGCGACAACGCGGATTTTTTTCAATTGATCGTCGTAAGGCCCCTGAATACGCACGCCCGCCTTGAGCTCCAGGCGCAGGTAGTCGATCAGCTCCGGGGTGATCTCCTCGCCCGGCGAGAGCACCGGAATGCCCGGCGGATACGGCGAGATGGTCTCGGCGCAGATGCGGCCGGCCGATTTGCGAAACTCGACGAACTCGGTGTCGGCGAGAAAGGCCTCGCGCGGCAGCATGCGCATCGGCGGAATCGACGGCATACGGTAGGTGCCGCGTTTGAGCCGCTGCTCCAAAATTCCCGACGGCGAATACATGTCCAGCGGGCGATCCTCACGCGCGAGTTCTTCGAAAGCGTAGATCAAACGCTCGGCGGCGTCTTCGGTGGTTCCGATCGTGAAGAGCGCGACGACGTTGAAGAGATCCGCAAGTTCCACCTGGATGTTGTAGCGTTTGCGCAGGATCTCCGAGGCTTCGTAGCCGGTGTAGCCGAGGCCGGTGACGCGCACCGTCAGCTTGGTCGGATCGAGATCGAAGACGCCCTCGCGGCCTTGAATCTCTTCGCCGAACGAGTAGATGCCTTCGATCAAATTCAGACGCCTGCGCGTCTCCTGCGCGAGCGCGATCGTCCGCGACAGCAGCGCCGCGCCTTGCGTCGCCATTTGCATGCGCGCCACGTCCAGTGAGGCGACCATCGGAAGATTTGGCGAGGTCGAGAGAAACATCTTCAGCACGGTCTTGAGGCGATCGAGACGCACGCGATCGCCGATCTGGTGCAGCATCGCGCACTGCGAGAACGCCGAAAGCATCTTGTGCGTGGAGTTGATGCTCAAATCGGCGCCCACCTCGGTCGCCGAAAGCGGCAGCGCCGGATGGAACTTGAAGTGCGGGCCCCACGCTTCGTCGACCAGCAGCAGTTTGCCGGCATCGTGCACGACGCGTTCGATCGCCGCCATGTCGGCCGCAACGCCGTAATAGGTCGGTGAAACGAGATAGACGGCTTTGAGATCGGGATACTCTCGCAGCGTCCGCGCGACGGTTTCGGGCGTGACCGCGTTATCCATGTGCATCTCTTGGTCGACGGCCGGCTGCATGTAGATCGGATGCGCACCGCTCATCACGAGGCCCCCGAGCATCGACTTGTGCGAGTTGCGCGGCACGGCGATCTTATCGCCCGGATTGAGCGCGGCCATCATCATGCACTGATTGCCGCTGGTCGAGCCATTGATCAGGAAAAACGTGTGATCGGCGCCGTACGCCTCCGCGGCGAGCTCTTGCGCCGCTTTGATCGACTCGGTCGGCTGAAGCAGGTCGTCGATGCCGGGCATCGGCGTGAGATCGATGGCGAGAATGTTGTCGCCGACGAACTCGCGGAAGGATCGCTCCGACCCGCGGCCCTGCATATGGCCCGGCGTGTGGAACGGCAAGACGCCCGAGTCTACATAGTCGAGCAACGCCTGAAAGTACGGCGTCTTCGTCTGGTCCAGCGGAAGGCGCTCCGGCTGAGCCTGCGCGCTCTTTGCCTTAAGCAAGTACTTCGAAGCCGAGTCGATCTAACATCGCGAAGTCATCTTGATCGTTACGGCCGCTCGTCGTCAAGTAGTTGCCGAGGACGATCCCGCTCGCGCCGCTGCGCATGCCCAGGTCCTGCAAGCCCCGCAGCGTGATTTCGCGGCCGCCGGCGAAGCGTACGAGTGCGCTCGGCAGCGCCAGCCGCGCCATCGCAACGAAACGAAGCGCCTCTACCGGCTCGACGAGCGAGCGATCCGCAAACGGCGTTCCGGGTCGCGGATTAAGAAAGTTTATCGGCACTTCTTGCGGCTCGAGCTCCTGCAGCGTGCAAAGAAAATCGATGCGATCGGCGATCGTCTCGCCCATGCCGATGATCCCGCCGCAGCAAACCTCAAGCCCCGCGCCGCGCACGAGCCGCAGCGTCGCCATTCGCTCGTCGAAACTGTGCGTCGTACAAACCGAGGGGAAATAGCGGCGCGACGTTTCGAGGTTGTGATTGACTTTGTCCACCCCCGCCGCGACCAGCTGCCCCACCTGATCCTCGCGCAGGATGCCGAGCGAGACTGCGACCTTGAGCGGCAGCTCGGCTTTGATCAGACGCACGGCCTCGCAGACGCGCTCGAGCAAACGTTCCGAGGGTCCGCGCACGGCGACGACGATGCAAAACTCGCCCGCGCCCCGCGCATGCGCCTCCCGTGCGGCGCGCACGAATCCTTCGACGCTCGAGAGCGGCTCGGCGTCGACGTCGCTCGCAAAGCGCGCGCTCTGCGAGCAGAAATGGCAGTCTTCCGAGCAGCCGCCTTTTTTCGCGTTGTATAACACCTCTACCGCGATGCCGTTGCCGCAGTGCGCGGCGCGGACCTCATCGGCGAGCGCGAGCAAATCGGGAACGCCGGAATCCGGCAAGTGCGCCAGTTCTTCGAGCAGCTCGCGATCTGCGGGCAGTCCTGCGCCGAGCACACGCTCGCGTGCGCGGGAAATCGTAGCGTTCAACGGTCGTCCTCGTTAGGTTTTTACGAGCGGCGCGAAGATCTCGGCGCCGGTCTTCACCGAGATTGCTTCGTCTGCATCGAAGGGCAGAATGCCAAGAATCTTGACCTTTCCCTGCAGCGTGCGCATCACGTCGGCTCGATAGTTCTCCTCGGTCGGCCCAAAGCGTTCGACCAGCACGGCGCCGACCAAATTGATCCGCGCTTGCTGACACTGCGTTGCGGTGAGCAGCGCGTGATTCACGCAACCGAGCTTGAGACCGACTGTGAGCACGGTGTCGAACTGACCGAGCACCGCGACGTTGCCGAAATGCTCGCGCCCGTTGAGCGGCACCATCAACCCGCCCGCGCCTTCGCAGACCAAACCGGTCTCGATGTGCGCGACCGCCTCGACCAGCTCGGCCGCGCGCACCTCGGGTTGGCCGCTGGCAATCGCGGCCGACCACGGATCGGCAGCCTTTTCGTAACGCGCGAGCTCGAGCGAACGAACGCCGGCGAGCTTCCCCGCCCGCGCGGCATCGCCGGGCATACCGGGCGCAAGGCCCGTCTGCACGAGCTTGACGATCGTAGGCGTAATGCCCGCGTTCTTCAGCGCGAGCGCAAGCGATGCAGTAACGCGGGTCTTGCCGACGTCCGTGTCGGTGCCGGTTACGAAGTAGCGATACATTCCGCGACTCCTCGAACGAGCAAACTCATATGCTCGGGTTGATGATCGGCGCGCACCGAGAGCCGCAGACGCGACGTACCGGCCGGAACGGTCGGCGGACGGATCGCGGGCGCGTAGATACGCCGGGATTCGAGGCCGCGTGCGACTTCTACCGCTCGCGCTTCGCTCCCCAAGAGAATCGGAACGATCGGCGAGCGGTCCTCGATGGCCGGCAAACCCAGCAAGCGCAAGCCTTCGCGCAGCAGTCGTACGTTCTCGTGCAGCTTCGTGCGCAGCGCGTCACCCTCCCGAATGAGTACCAGCGCGATGCGAGCCGCCAGTGCGATCGACGGCGGCAGCGCGGTATCGAAAATGAAAGGACGAGCGGTGTTGATCAAGAGTTCGATCAGTGTTGCGGGGCCGGCGATGAATCCTCCGTGGGCGCCGAAGGCTTTCGAGAGCGTCCCCATCACGACCAGGCGCGAGTCGGCGATGCCGAAGGCGTTACCCGCACCGCGCGATCCCGTCACGCCGAGCGCGTGCGCCTCGTCAACCAGCAGCACGTCGTCATCGCCGAGATCGGACAGCATCGCGCGCAAATCGACGGCGTCTCCGTCCATGCTGAAGATCGACTCGGTGACGACGAGCGCGCTGCCGCGCCGCCGAGCGCGCGGAACCGGCGCCGCGTGATCGTAGATCGTGCGCTCGACGTGCGTACCGCGGATACCGTCGATCAGCGACGCGTGATTGAGCCGATCGGAGTAGATCGTGTCGACCGTGCGCGCCAAGACCGCGATCGCGCCGAGCGCCGCATGATACCCCGAAGAGAAGAGCAGCACGCGCTCGCGTCCGAGCCAATCTGCAAGTTCTTCCTCGAGCAGCGAATGTTCGCGGTGGCTTCCGCCGAGCAGCCGCGCGCCGCCCGAACCAACGCGCTTGGCGCGCGTAAACGCTTCCACCACCTGCGGATGCAGCGAAAGCCCGAGGTAATCGTTGGATGAGAAGTCGAGCAGGCCGCTCAGCGCGTGCGAGCGCACGTGACGATAGCGGCCCTGCTCGCGAATCGTCTCGAGCAGTTCCGCAGCGCGATCGAGATAGGTCAACGCGTTCGCTCCAACGCCTCGCCGAAGGCACAAAAGAAATCGTATATGTCTTCATCGCTCGAAGAGAGCGGCGGCACGAGCTGGATCACCGCGCCGATCGGCCGCGTGAACTGGCCGAGCTCGTAGAGCGCGTCGACGACCGGCCACGCGCGCTGTGCGTCACGCAGCTCGATCCCCATCATCGTGCCGGCTTGGCGAATCTCCGCGACGTCGGGGTGCTCTCGGATCGCCTGCGCGCATTCCGCTGCGACACGTTCGATGCTTCCCGCGCGCTCGAAGGTCG
Source organism: Candidatus Acidiferrales bacterium (assembly GCA_035507275.1). Lineage (GTDB taxonomy): Bacteria > Vulcanimicrobiota > Vulcanimicrobiia > Vulcanimicrobiales > Vulcanimicrobiaceae > Aquilonibacter. The sequence goes on along the minus strand of DATJOG010000020.1, from coordinate 36,540 downwards.
CTTCGCGCGCGAAGAGCTCGAGCGATGCGAGCGCGGCAGCGCACGCGATCGGATTGCCGGCATAGGAGTGACCGTGAAAGAACTGCTTGCGCTCCTGCGGTTCGCCGAGGAAAGCCTGATAGATGCGCTCGCGTGCGAGCACTGCCGAGAGCGCCATCGTACCGCCGGTGATGCCCTTACCAACGCAGATGAGATCCGGACGCAGTTCGAGTTGTTCGAACGCGAACATCGAGCCGGTGCGCCCGAAGCCGGTCGCGATCTCGTCGACGATGACCAGCGGCGTGCAATCACGCAGCGGAAGGTAACGCTCCGCCGGTACGAGGCGCATGCCCGCCGCGGCCTGGACGATCGGTTCGATGACGACCGCGGCAACGTCGGGCGCGTCGAGGTCGCCCGGATCTTCGTAGGCGCGTGTCTCGAAGGTGATCGCGCCGTAATGCGATTTGAAGACAGCGATATCGGAGAGGCTCATCGCGCCGGCGGTATCGCCGTGATACGCGTCGACGAGGCGAAGAAACCGCGTACGCCGCGGCTCGCCTGCGTGCTGCCAATACTGCAGCGCCATCTTTATCGCCGCCTCTACCGCGCTCGCGCCGTCGCTGCCGAAGAAGGCGTAGTCGGTCTCAGCAAGCTCGCACAACGCCTCGGCCAGCGCTTCCGCGGGCGGGTTGGTGGCACCGAGGGTCGTCGCGTGATCGAGGGTCATCGCCTGCAGCGAGATGGCATCGACGATCGAAGGATGGCAGTGTCCGTGCACGATCGTCCAGATCGAGCTGACCGCGTCGAAGACCCGCCGCCCGCGCAGATCGAAGAGATGCGTGCCCTCGCCGCGCACGAACGTTCGCCGCGACGAGTCGAAGGACTGCATCTGGGTGAACGGAAGCCAGAGGCGGGACAGCGCTTGAATCATGAACGTAATGGGCTTCGCGTGGACGCGCCGGTAATCATCGTCGGAGGGGGGCCCGTCGGCCTCTCCCTCGCGCTTGGGCTTGCGCGTTACGGAACCGCGTCGGTCGTCCTCGAGCGCAACCTCGAGCCGGTGAGGGAGTCACGCGCCGCCGTGATCTGGCCGCGGACGCAGGAGATCCTGCGCGATTGGGGCGCGTACGAACCGCTGCGCGAGGCCGGGCGATTCGTGCGCGTGCTGCGCGGCGTCAACGCGCTCACGCAGGCGACGTTCGTCACCGTCGACTGGGCCGCCATCGACGACGTCTTCGATGACGCGGGTGCGCTGATGCTCCCGCAGAGCCAAACCGAGCGTATCTTGCGCGAACTCACGCGCGCGTCCGGCTTCGCCGAATTGCGAACCGGCGTCACCGTTACGAGCCTGCGCGAGGATGCGGAGGGTGTCGACGTCTTTTTCGAAAGCGCCGCTGGTCCGGGCCGCGTACGCGGGCGCTTCGTAGTGGGCTGCGACGGATCGCACGGCGTGGTGCGCCATGCAATCGGACTCACGCTGCAAGGCATGACCTACGATACGCGCGTCGTCTTGAGCGACGAGACGATCGACGCCGATATCGCACCCGACGTAACCGCGCGCGTGCGCTTCGACCAACCCGGTCTGCGCGGCGCAATCCGTTTCGGCGAACGGCACTGGCGGCTGATCGCCTCGGTGGGAAGGGAGCTCAGCGATGAAGACGCGCTCGCGCCGCTCACGCATCGCGAACGCGTGCGCGATATCTTCGGCGACGTCGCTTTTGCGACGGAGTGGAGCAGTATCTTCAAGATCCACCGGCGCCATGCTCAGCGCTTCGTGGTGGGGCGCGTCGCGCTCGCCGGCGACGCCGCCCATCTCAACAGCCCGGCCGGCGGACAGGGAATGAACGCCGGCATACAAGACGCCGGCAATCTGGCTTGGAAACTTGCACTCGCCGCCCGCGCCGAACACTGCGCGGCGGCGCTGCTCGAAAGCTACGACGCCGAGCGGCGCGAGATCATCACCGACACGGTGGAGCGCGTGACCGACCGCATCACGCGATTCGGCATCAGTTTTCCGACCAGAGCCCGGCAGTTCGCCATTCGCACCTTCGGCCGCGCCGTGCGCGGACGCGGCATGCAGCGCAAACTCTGTCGCGGGATCGGTATGCTCAGCGGACGGTACAGCACCTCGCCGATCGTGGATACTCGCCATCCGCTCGCGGGGCGGCGCATCGACGACCTGCGTCTTCGCGACGGTTCGCGGCTCAACACGCGGCGCGCGGGCGAGGCGATCCTCATCGCCGCAGGCGAGTTTCCGCTCGACATACCGCATCTGCGCGTGCAGGCGCCTCCCAAACGATGGCACGTCAAAGCGCCGGTCGTACTCGTCGTTCGGCCCGACGGTTGCGTGGCGGCGGTCGTAGAGAAGCCGACGGCGCAGCGCGTCGAAGCGGCGTGGCGCCGCGCGTTTTGCAACGCACTGCCCCTACCGGTGCTCGCCTAGTGAACGCGGCGATGATTCGCGGCGCGGTCGCGCGCATTTCGGTCGGCGGCTGGTTCGAACTCTACGATCTCTTCATGACGGCTTACATCTCGCTCGGCTTGATCCGGGCCGGAATCTTCACCGCGACCTCGGCATCGCCGTTCGCGCTGACCGGCTTCGCCAGCTTCATCGCATGCGGTTTCGCGGGTATGTTTTTCGGCACGTTGATCTTCAGCGGCGTCTCGGATCGATTCGGCCGCAAAGCGGCGTTCACGTATTCGCTCCTCTGGTATTCGATCTGCACCTTCGTCATGGCGTTCGCGCCGAGCGGCCCCGCGATCGACCTCTGGCGCTTCCTCGCCGGATTGGGCATCGGCGTGCAGTTGGTTACGAGCGATGCCTACGTCTCGGAAATCGTGCCGAAAGAAGAGCGCGGCATGTGGGTCGCGTTCACGCAGGTCATCGGCTACACCGCGATCCCGGCCGCCGCGCTTCTTGCCTACCTGCTCGTACCGCATACGATATTCGGCCTGGACGGCTGGCGTTACGTTGCGCTGATCGGGACGCTCGGCGGCGTCGTCATCTGGTTCGTGCGCCCCGGACTCCCCGACTCGGCGCGCTGGCAAAAAGCACACACGGCCGTCGCGCACACCGGGCCCGCGTTCGTGCTGCAAACCCTCTTCAATCCGGTTTATCGCACGCGCACGATCATGATGATCGTCTTCAACCTCCTGCAGACGATCGGCTTCTACGGCTTTGCGTCATGGGTGCCGATCTTTCTGGCCACGCAGGGCGTCGAGTTCACGCACTCGCTGCAATACTCGTTTTTGATCGCGATCGTCAACCCGCTCGGTCCGGTGCTCGCAATGATCTACGCCGATCGTTTTCAACGCAAATGGCAGATCGTGGCGCTGGCGCTCGTGGTTGCGGCCGCCGGCCTTGCCTTCGCGCAAGTGCGCGCACCTGCGCTCATCATCACCTTCGGTGTCGTCGTGACCCTTGCAATCGCGTGGTTCTCCGCGACCTATCACACCTATCAGGCCGAACTCTTTCCGACACGCATCCGCGGTCAAGCGGTCGGCTTCGTGTACGCGTGGAGCCGTTTCAGTTCGATCTTCGTGCCCTTCTTGGTCGCGTCGGTCTTACGCGCGCAGGGCACACTCGGCGTCTTCTTGTTCATCGGCTCGGCAATGCTCGTCGTAGCGCTCGATATCGGCCTGCTTGGCCCGGCGACGAACGGCCGCGATCTCGACGAGCTTTCACCGCTATGAGCGGCGCGGATCTCATCGGGTCGCTCTTTCTGCTGCTGGGTGCGCTCGGGATTCTGATGAGTTTCCGGCTGGCGTCGTCGCGTGCAAATCCGGTCTTTGGATGGGGCAACGCGCTCTTCTTCGTCGGACCGATCGTTCTCGCGATACGCACGCTCGCGCACTCGCTGCACGACCTCGACTATTTCGTCTTCGGTTTTGCTATCGCGGGAATCCTGATCATGGGCGCCGGCATGACGCTGCGAGGGCGCCGCCGGGCTTAGCTCTCTACCTTCTCCTCGATGGAGACGTTATAGAGGAAGAGGAACTTGCCCCACTCACCCGGGAGCGTGTTGCGCTTGATCTGAATCCACGGAATGTACTTGGGCTGACGCGGTTTGCGGCGCAGCGACATGTTCGCTTCGTCCGGCGTGCGGTTGTTCTTGCGATTGTTGCAGCGCATGCAGGCGCAGACCAGATTCTCCCAGGTCGACGGGCCGCCGCGGCTGCGGGGCACGACGTGGTCGACGGTCATCAACTTCTCGCCGCGCAGTCCGCAGTATTGGCACGAGTGATCGTCGCGTATGAGCACGTTCTTCTTCGTCAACGCGACCTTCTGCATGGGCCGGCGGATGTAGTAGAGCATCCTGATGATCGAAGGCATCCGCATCTCGTAGCGGGTCGATGCGAGCACGCGATCGCGGTCGTGCACGATCTCGGCCTTACCGGCGAAGATCAGCTTCACCGCGCGCTGGAAGCTCGTGATGTTCAACGCTTCGTAGGTGAAGTTCAACACGAGAACGTCACTCACGACGGGACATCCCTGGCCGTAGAAGCACGAAAGCGAGGCACTTTCTACATGCCTCGCTTTCTTACAAACGTGAGTCGGGTTTCGGTCAGCATTTGCGTGATTGCTAACCTTTCGTCGGGCCGCAACCTTTCTTTGACGCGTTCGAATGCCACGGTCGCTACTTCGATCGCCGCATCGGCCGCTCGAAAATCCGGCTCCTTCTCTTCGTCAGAAAGGTACGCATGGGCCGCTAACGCGAGCGTTGCGATCACCTCGGTGAGCAACGGCTCGAGCGGTGGGATCTGTCCCTGAAATCCGGAGACTTGCGCCTCGGACGTAGCCGCTTGCGAACTCATTCGGTGCTAGGAGTTACGCAGCGGTAGAGGCCTTCCCTACCGGCTTTCCGCTCGAACGCGCATCATCGACCATTTTCAAGAAATACGCGTGGACCCGCGGATCGCTCGTCAATTCGGGGTGAAACGAGGTTCCCAGGACGTTGCCCTCGCGCACCATCACGCCGTGCCCGTCGCGCGAGGCGAGGAGTTCGACGCCCGAACCGGCACGCTCGATCCACGGGGCACGGATGAAAATCGCCGGAAACGGCCGCGTGCCCAACGCGGGAATCGGCAGATCGACCTCGGCCGATTCATTCTGACGTCCGAACGCGTTTCGGCGCACCGTGATGTCGATGAGATCGAGCGTCGGCTGGTCGAGCCCCGCGACGTCATGCGCCGCAACGATCATGCCCATGCACGTACCCCACAGCGGCATGCCGGCGCGTACCCGCGCGACGATCGGCTCGGCCAACCCGAAACGATGGAGCAGCTTCATGACCGTCGTGGACTCACCGCCCGGAATCACGAGCCCGTCCACGCGCTCGAGTTCCTCGAGGGTTTTGACCGCGATCGCGTGCGCGCCGGCCCGCTCGAGCGCCGCGATATGCTCGACGACGTCGCCTTGCAGGGCCAATACGCCGACGGTCACCTGCTTGCGCACCCGATCAGTTTCCGCGCGTCGCGAGCAGTTCTGACTCGTCGAGTTTGCGCACGTCGATTCCGGGCATCGCGTCGGCGGTTCCGAGCGAACGGCAGGCTTCGGCAACAACCTTCGCGTCGGTGTAGTGGGTGGTCGCATCGACGATGGCGCGCGCGAATTTCTTGGGATCCTTCGACTTGAAGATACCGCTGCCGACGAAGATGCCTTCGGCACCGAGCTGCATCATCAGTGCGGCGTCGGCCGGCGTGGAAACGCCGCCCGCGCAGAAGAGTACGACCGGAAGCTTGCCCGCTTGCGCGACTTCGCTCACCAGTTCGTAGCTTGCGCCCAAGTCGCGCGCTCGCGCGACCAGTTCTTCCTTCGGCGAAACCTTCAGCTGCGCGATCGCATCGTTGATCGCGCGAATGTGGCGCACCGCTTCGACGATGTTGCCGCTGCCCGCTTCGCCCTTGCTGCGAATCATCGCCGCGCCTTCGGTGATGCGCCGCAGCGCTTCGCCAAGGTCGCGTGCGCCGCAGACGAACGGCGTCGTGAAGGCGTGCTTGTCGACGTGGTAGAGATCGTCGGCGGGAGTGAGGACCTCCGATTCGTCGACGTAATCGATGCCGATCGACTGCAGCACTTGCGCCTCGGCGAAATGGCCGATGCGTACTTTGGCCATCACCGGAATGGTGACCGCGTCCATGATGCCTTGGATCAATTCGATCGAGCTCATGCGCGCCACGCCGCCGGCCGCGCGAATGTCGGAGGGGATGCGCTCGAGCGCCATGACGGCGACCGCGCCGGCCTCTTGGGCGATCACGGCCTGCTCGGGCGTCACGACGTCCATGATCACGCCGCCCTTGAGCATTTGCGCGAGCCCGCGCTTGACGGTTATGGTTCCGGTGTTCTCACTCATGTTCTTATCGTATCAGGGAAAACCAATGGAGACATTAGGGACAAATCGCTAGCCTGGCGTCGGCGTAGGCTCCGGGGCCGTGGTTTGGGTCGATTCTTCCGAAAAGGTCGTGCTCGAGGGCGCCGGGCTCGGGTTTGCGGTCTGGTCCCAGATCGGAAGGTTCGGATTGGGTGTCCAGGTCGGCGTCGGGCTCGGCGCCGGCGGCCGCTCGACCGTCGGGAGCGGCTTGGGTGGAATTCGCGGATCCGGGAAGTGCGGATCCGGGGCTGCCGAGAGGGTCGAGGAGCTCCTCAGATCCGGACCGCCGGGACCGGGGCTCGCGGTCGGAACGGGCGTGACGAGCGTCGTCGTTCCGAGATTGCCACTGGAAACGGCCTCGGTCATCACGCGATCGCCCATGTGCTCTCCGAGCGCGATCGCCGCCAGCAAGACGACCGCTCCCGCGGCGAGCAGGACGGTTGCAAAGCGATTCTCGGGGCGCATCATGCCGGCACCACGTCGAGTCTCGCCGCGCGGGCGCGCCGTTCGGTCGGCCGGCCGATCATCTGCACCTCGCGCATCTCGCCGATCTCCATTTGCACGCGCACCGTGTGACCGCGAAACTCCACCATGACGGGGCGCGCGCGATCGAGCATGTTGCAGACGAAGATACGCACGCCGCCCTGCTCGTCCTCGAAACCGATCGCTCCGACCTCGACCGGCGAGATCGTGATTTCGTCGCTCACGTCGCGCCCGGCATAGATACAGGTGAACGGCTCCTCGGCCGAGAGCTCGGGCATATCGCCATAGATGCGATCGTGCACGAGGTCGATGACGTAGCTGCAGCGTTTGCCGCCCCAGTGTACGCGCGCGGCAGCAACCCACTGCCAATCCTTCGGACGCAGCGGCGCGAGATGCGGACGTCCGCTCGTGCGATAGCCGTCGAGTCCGCCGATCGTCTCGGCTACCGCCCACAAGTACTTCGCACCGGTCCACGGCGAGAGATACATCCCGCGATTTGCGAGCGAACCGCCGTCGAACCATTCGCCGAATTCGCCCGGCACGGTATTGCGCGCGCTGCCGACCTCCATCGCCGAGTAAACCGCGTCGAGAAAATGAACGCACTTGTCGACAAAACCGTCGCGCGCGAGTGCGACCGCAAACCATAACGTGAGATCCGGCCAAATGCCGCCGAGCAATCCGAATCCGTACGACGGGAAGTACCACGCGTCGGCGGTCGAAATCGTGCGCAATCCGACCGGCGTCACAAAATCTTCTTCGAGCAAGCGGCGCAGTATCGAGCGGCGCTGCTCGTCGCCCGCTACGCGGAAGAGCACCGGAAAAATCTCGTCGGACGTAAAGCTGTCCTGATAATTGCGCTCCTGATCGTAGTTCAGCACGAACGCGCCCGTATCGTCGTTGAAGAGATAATCCATCATCGCTTCGCGAAGCGCCTGCGATTCGTTCGCGTACTTCTCCCAGCTCGGCCACTCGCCGGCAACGGCACACAGCATCGCCGCGGCCTCCAAGGCGAAGACGCCTTCCGCGTTGATCTCGGTCACCGCGCCGTCGAGCGTATAATACGGAATAATGTTGCGCCACGAAGAGATTCCGTACATATCGACGCCCTTGGCCTTGCAGAAGAGCAAGCCTTGTTCGTCGCGCTGCGTGAGCATATAATCGGCGAGCCGCATGACGAGCGGCATCCGTTCGCGCACCCAATTGTCGTCGAGCGTCGCATTGTAGTGGTGAAGCATCGCGATCAAATGTAGCGGCGTGTCGTCGTTGATGTTGAGATCGTACGCGGTCTTGAAGCCGTTGACGCCGCGCACGTACTCGATCATGAGTCCTGAGTCCTCGATGTTCTTATTGAAAACTTCGAGCGCGTCGCGGCTGAACTCGGGCCAAAAATAGTCGAAGCCGTGAACGAACCACGAGGTGTCGCGCGAGACGAGAATGTCCGAGGGCGGCGAATTGGTCGAGCCCCAGCCAAACGGATAGTCCTTCACGATGCGAATCATGTTGGCTTTGGCCCACGCAACGCCGCGGCTGATCGCGGGCGCCGGCGTCATGAAGCGCGCGTCGGCGAGGCGACGCGCGTAGTAGCGCTGCGTGTCGTGCAGCGCGCGCTCGTCGGCGAGCAGACGCTCGAGCGTGGCCGGCGTGTTCGCGGTTCCGTCTTTGTGGAATACGACGGCGAGCCGCAACGCTTCGCGCGCACCGGGCGCGATGCGAATGCGATACTCGAGTGCACCGAAGATGCGGCGTCCGGTGAGACGCGAGCCCTCTGCCGCGGCGTGGCCGAAGCCGGGCAAGCCCTCGGGCAGCAGCGACCCGCGGCGCATGTTCTCTACCAGCACCTGTTCGCGCTGCGAGAGTTCCATCGCGCGCGGCTCGCGCGAGCCGCCCCACCACCGCTCCGCGCCGGAGTCGTTGCTCTTCGAGCAGATGAAACGCCCTTGCGACCACGCGGTCACGACGCTTTCGGGCTCGCCGTAGAAACGCTGGCCGACGAGCATCGCCGAAGGGAAGACCGCGACCTCGATCTGCGTCGCGCCGGGATTGTAGAGCGTCACGTCGACGACGAACGAGACGACGCGATCGAAGCGCTCTCCGAACGGAACGTAGAAGGCCTCGGTGACGTGGACGCGATGCTCGAGTGTGAACTCGGCGATCTGCGCGTAGGGAAGAAAAGTCAGCTCGCGCGCGATTTGGTGCGGAAAGAGCGTGTTCGCGCTCTCGATGATACGATACGCGATGTGGTGCGTGCCGAAGATGATCTTGTCGGTGTCTGCGTCCCACAGGCCGCGGACGCTGCCCTTCGCGGTCGACTGCGCATAGGATTTGTAGTTCCCGAGCAAGAGGCCGTAGGGGGTTTGCGACTCAGGGACGACATACGCGCAAAACTCGTTGCGTTGCGCGTCAAAGCTCGGGCCCATCGTGCTGGTTCCTACGCCCTTGACCGCAGCGCCCCTTTCGCCGGAAACTGATGCGGATGACCTATCGCTGCCCCGCGAAAATAAATTTGACGCTCGAGGTGCTGGATCGCCGCCCGGACGGTTACCATGCCCTGCGCAGCCTCATGGTGCCGCTCGAACTCGCGGACGAGCTAGCAATCGCGCCCGCAGCGAGCTTTTCTTTCAGCTGCAGCGATCCGGCGCTCGAGGGCGAGGAGAATTTGGTGGTCCGCGCGGCTCGCGCGCTCGTACCGCTTCCCGCCGCCGCAATCGCCCTGACCAAAATCATACCGGCGCAGGCCGGCCTGGGCGGCGGTTCGAGCGATGCCGCCGGCGTGCTGCGTGCGGCGATGGACGGCGCATTCGGGCAGGCCTACGCGACCGACTGGCTGGCCCTCGCGCGAAGGCTCGGCTCCGACGTCCCATTTTTTTTGACCGATTCGGGGGCGCTGGTCGAGGGTACGGGCGAGCGCGTCACAGCGGTCGGCGCGTTGCCTCCCTGGCACGTGCTCGCAATCAAGCCCCCCGTAGCAGTCTCTACCGCGCGCGCGTACGCGCAACTGGATAGCGTGCCGCGTCCCTCGCGCCCGCGCAACAGCTCGATCTCGCTCGCGGCACTCGCCGCGTTGCAGCGCGGCGATTTCGACGAGGTCGAACGCGCGCTCTCGAACGACTTTCACGACGTCATTGCCGCGTCGACGCCGGAGGTCGCGCGCGCGCTCGATGCACTGCGCGCCGCGGGTGCGCGAAACGCGCTGCTCGCAGGTTCGGGCTCGGCGGTTTTCACGCTTGCGCGCGACGCGCAGAGCATCGCGGCGATCGACGCCCGCCTCGACCTCGACGCCTCGTATCGTCGCTTTCCTACGGCATTCGCGCATGGCCGGTCGTGGCGCGGGAGCGTCGCATGACGACCGCAGTGGTGCTCGCCGGGGGAGCGGCAGACGACGTCGCCGCACTCGAGCCCGGCGCCGTCAACAAGGCTTTCGTGCGCGTCGGCGGAGTCACGCTGGTCGAACGGACGCTGCGCGCGCTGCGCGCGAGCAGCTCGATCGGTCGTATCATCGTCGTCGCGCCGCCGAGCACGCATGCCGACCCGTCGCTGGCGCTCGCCGACGAACGCCGTCCCGACGGCGCAAAGATACGCACGAGCTTACGCAACGGACTCGAAGGTTTGCCTCCCGACGAGATGGTGCTCGTGAGCACCTCGGATCTTCCGATCCTGACACCCGCCGCGATCGACGACTTCATCGAGCACGCGCGCGAATTGCGCGCCGACGTCGGCTACGGCTGCGTCGAACGCACCGTGCACGAGGCGCTCTATCCCGAGGTACCGCATACGTGGGCGCGGCTGCGCGAAGGCACCTATTGCGGCGGTGGGTTCGTCGCTATCAAACCACGCGCGCTGCCCGCCCTCGAGCGCTTCATCGAACGCCTAGGCGCCGCACGCAAGAATCCGCTGCGCCTTGCTTCTCTCTTTGGATGGGACATGCTCGCGCGCTTCGCGTTCGGGCACCTCTCCCTCGCAAGCGCTGAGCGCCGCGCATCGCAACTCCTCGGCGCGCACGTACGCGCGGTGATTTCGCCCTATCCCGAAACCGGCGTCAACGTCGACAGGGTGACGGACGTAGCGCTCGCGGAGTCGCTCGTGTCACCCCGAGCGTAGCTTTGTCATCCCGAGCGTAGCCGCGAAGCGGCGTAGTCGAGGGACGCTTCCCCCCTGTCATCCCGAGCGTAGCCGCGAAGCGGCGTAGTCGAGGGACGCTTCCCCCTCTGTCATCCCGAGCGTAGCCGCGAAGCGGCGTAGTCGAGGGACGATCGAAGCACGCGCCAATCGCAAAGGCTCGAAGTTTTGCGCCATTCGCACGACGCGAACTTCGTCTGGAGGTGGCGCAAAACTCGCGCAGCAGGAGCGGCGCAGGAGGCGCCGCGACGAGCGTCTTGGCGAGAGGCGCGTGCTTCGATCGTCCCTCGACTACGCTCACTGCGTTCGCTACGCTCGGGATGACAAGGCGTCCCTCGACTACGCTCACTGCGTTCGCTACGCTCGGGATGACAAGGCGTCCCTCGACTACGCTCACTGCGTTCGCGACGCTCGGGATGACAGGGCGACGCTCGGGATGACGGCGCTACGTCGGGGTTCGCCAGCGTTTGAAGAGTTCGTGCGGGATACCGAATTGGTCGAGCGCCTTGCCCACGGTATGCGCGATGATGTCGTCGACGCTTTGCGGTGCTGCGTACATCGCAGGGATCGGCGGGAGAATCACCGCGCCGATTTCGGCAAGCTGGGCGAGCGTGCGCAAATGGCCCAAGTGCAGCGGCGACTCACGCACGACGAGCACGAGTTTCCGCTTTTCTTTCAGGCAAACGTCCGCTGCCCTGATCAAGAGGTTGTCGTTGATCGAGTAGCAGATCGCGCTCGCACTCTTCATCGAGCATGGGATCACCAGCATCCCGTCGGTCACGAAAGATCCGCTCGAAATCGCTGCAGCGAGATCGTCGCCGCGATGCACGACGTCGGCGAGCCCTTCGAAATCGTCGGCCGTCATCTCCATCTCGAGCTCGATCGTGCGGCGTGCCGCATCGCTGATGACGACGTGCGTTTCGACGCCGCCGATCGCGCGCAACGCCTGCAGCGCCATGTAACCGTACGCGCTACCGCTCGCGCCGCTGATCCCGATGATGATGCGCCGCATGAAATCCACATTATACACAGGATGCAGGGGCGCCTTGTGCGATCTGTAACTGCTACCGTAAACGTGAACGCTCCGCTCGCAGCCGCTTTCGTTGCCGATCTTCGCACCTGGTACGATACGGGAGAGGAAGCGCCCCTCATCCGGGCTCTTCGCTCGCCGTGTTCCGGGGTACCGCATGACGCGGCCGCCGCATACGCGACCGCGGCGAATCGTCAGCATGAATTGCTCGATGCGATCGCGCGCGGCCTCATCGCGGTCTCCGGTGTCGAGCGTGATGCTCTGCTCAAATTTTCCGAACGCGCCGGTGCGATCGTTCCGGAGACCGACCTCTACGAGCTATTCGGGTTGACGTGCAGCGAAAGCGTCGAGGCGGAGGACGCGGGCGGTGCATTTGCGCTCGCGCAGGCCGAGAGTCCCGACCCGACGGCGGGCGTGCGCGCGCGGCAGTCGCATTTTTCGGCCTCGGCGTTGAACGCTTACGGGGAATGCGCGCGCAAGTGGTTCTACCGCTACGCCTGCGCGGCCGTCGAAGACGCGCCCTCGTCGGCATCGACGTACGGAACCGCCGTGCATCTCGCGCTCGAGGATTTTCACAACGAATTCGCGCAGCCTCGCGCGAGCGACGAGCCTTCGATGCGCGCGCGGATCGTCACCTACGTCAATATGGCCTTCGAGCGTTTCCACGCGCAGTTCGAGAGCGCGGTCGAGTTCGAGTTGCAGCGCCGCCGCGCGCTGCGCACCGCCGAGCGCTACATAGACTGGCTGCTCGCCGAGGCGGCTCGCGCGCCCTTCACCGTCATCGGGCGAGAAATTCCGGTAAATCTGGATCTCGACGGCTTCGACTTCGTCGGCTTCATCGATCGCCTCGACCACGACGACCGGACCGGCGAGGTCAGCATCTTCGATTATAAGACGGGCTCGATTGCGACCAGCGCGGCGGAGTATCGCGACGAAGTGCGGCGCTTCGAAGACTTCCAGCTCCCCTTTTATTACTGGGCGCGCACGGCAGTTGGCGATCGCGTCTCGCGCCTCGCGCTCATTCCGCTCAAAGACGCGTTGCTCGACGTCGTGCCGATCTCGCTCGAGGTCGGCCAAACCATCGCGCTCGCGGATCTCGAGCGCGCGCGCGAGCGGATGATCGAGATTTGCGGCCGGCTCAGCTCGGGGTCGCTCGAGCACTTCCCGGTGACGAACGATCCGTCGGCGTGCACCTACTGCGCGTATCGCGAGGCATGCGCCGACCGTCCCCACGACGAGCGCGAGCGCTTCGGGCGATGATGACGATGGAGTTCACGCGCGAGCAGCGCGAGGCGATCGACGCCCCGTTCGAGCCCTCACTCGAAATAGCCGGGCCCAGCCGCAGCGGCAAGAGCACCGCCTTGCGCGCGCGCGCGGAGCGCTACGCGCGCGAAACCGGCGACAGCTTTCTCGCGGCAAATCATCCCTGCGAGCTCATCGAGCTTGCGCGCGCCGTACTGGACGCCGCCGGAACGCCGGTACACATCCTCGATCTGATCGACGCGCGACGCACCTTTGCCCTCTGCGCGCAGCCGCTCTTCGATCTCACGATGCCGCAAATCAGAAGCGGAGAGATCGATCCCGAGGTCGCCGCGCTGCGCTCGCCGCAGTGGTTCCTCGACGCAGCCTACCGTCTGATCCGCAAATTGCGCGACGGCGGGGTCGATCCTCAAGCGTTTCTGGATAAATCCCTCGCCGGAGCCACCGGTTTCTACGCCAACCCTCCGAACTTCGCCGATGCGAAGCTGATCGCGGCGACCAAAGATGCCTACCGCGATTCACTCGACGTCACACCGCAGGAGCTCGGCCGTCAATACCGGCGCGAAGTCGACCTCGTCAAGATTCTCCATCACCTCTACAAGTCGTACGTCGCGTCGATCGACGCGAGCGACGCCGTCTGTGCAAGCGATGCTATCGCTCGAGCGCTCGAACGCCTTCGCGAGCGCCCCGAGCTTGCTGCGCTAGCGCGCGCGCGCTTCTCGCACGTCTTCGTCGACGAGATGCAGGAAGCGACGCCGGTGCAGCGCGCGCTGCTCGACGCGATCTACGGCGCACCGCTGCGCAACGTCACCTTTGCGGGCGACGCAAAGGCGGCGACGAGCCGGTTTCGCGGCGCGCGTCCCGATATCGCGCTCGCGGGCGCCGAGCGAACGATCGCACTAACACACGCCCCGCCTCCGGCTGCGCTCGAGATTCACCGCAGCAAGACGCTCGCCGATGAGGCCGCATTCGTAGCCGAGCGCGTGCGCGAGGAGATCGAACGCGGCGTCCCGCCCGGCGAGATCGCGCTGCTCTTTCGCAGCTGCGCCGACGTGCAGGTCTATCTCGACGCGCTGCTCGATCGCAACATCCCCGCAGTTCCGGCCGGCGACGTCAACGTCTTTGCCGACCGGCGGGCACTCGACGCGCTCGCGCTGCTCTGGAACGTGTGGGATCCGTTCCGTCACGAATGGCTGCTGCGTACGCTTTCGGGCAAAGCGCTCGCGCTTTCCGACGCCTCGCTCGCGGCGCTGTGCGCGGAGCCGCCCGATCTTCAAACCGCGCTCTTCGCTTTGGATATCGAACAAGCACCGACCGAGCGCGCCAGCCGTTGGAATCCCAAACGGGACATTCGTCTGGGCTGGAACGTGTTGCGCGGAGACGCGGACCTTTCGCTCAACGATACCGCGCGCGCGCGCGTTGCGCGCTTCCGCGCGTTGCGCGCAGGTTGGGTCCGCGCGATGAACGCGTTGCCGCTGCCGGCCTTCATCCGTGGCGTGTGGGCCGAGGGGCTCGCACGCGACGGTCCTCCCGAGAGCGCGCGCGCACGCGCGCAGCAGTACGTCTTGCAGCAGGTCTTTCACCGGCTGCTCCGCCTGCATCGCGAGCGTCCCGGTGCCACCCTCGGCGATCTCCTCGAAGACGTTGCGGAACGCAGCGAGAGCGATTGCGAATCGTGCGAGGCGACCAGCGACCCGTCGTTCGTGCAGCTGCTCAGCATCGACGCGGCCCGCGGACGTTCGTTCGCGATGGTGGCGATTCCGGATGCGCGCGCCGGCTCGTTTCCCCGCTGGTACGTTCCCGACTCTTTTCTCTGGAGCCCGACGCTCGGCATGGTTCCGCGCGAAAACGCGGGCGGAGTGCGCGCATCGCGAACGGCCAAGTTCACCTACTATCTGTATCGCACCAAAGCGCGCGACGCCTATAACGCCCAGGAGCGGATCGCATTCGAATATGCGCTCTCCCGCGCGCGCGCCTGCGTTCTGGTCACCGCGCACGGCTCGCCGACGCGCGGCATCACCGCGCCGGAGTTCTTGGAAGAGCTGCGCAGACGGCGATGAACCTCAAGCCGATCGATTTCGAAACCTACGCCGCGGAGGTCTTGCCGCTCACGGCTGAGTTGTGGGCGGGCGACCGCACGCAGGAGCGCTACGTCGAACAGAACGGCGAGCTCGCGCATTGCGGTTACGGCCGCCGTCACTTTCGTTTGATCGGACTTTACGACGGCAAGCGGCTCGTCGCGTCGTTCAAGCGCTACGAACGCACGGTTCGCGAGGGATCGCAGCGGCTGCGCACCGTCGGTTTCGGCGCGGTCTTCACGCCGCCGCAGTATCGTGGTCGCGGTTACGCGAGCGCGATGCTCGCGATGGAGCTCGACCGTGCGCTCGCCGACGGCTTCGACGCCGGCTTTCTCTTCTCGGATATTCGCCCGCAATTCTACGCGCAGCTCGGTTTCGTCGCGTTGCCCTCGCGATCGATGAGCTTGCGCGCCGACGGCCTCCCGACGACGCGCGTCGAGGTCGCGCGCCTAGAGGATCGCGATTGGGTCGGCGTGCAGCGCTGCTTCGAACTGGGCGAGCATCACCGCAACTGGGCGTTCGTGCGCACGCCGCTCGTGTGGGAGTGGCTGCGCCTGCGCATGCGCCAGCGTTCCGAGCATCCCGGAAGCATCGAAACGAATCTCGTCGTGCGGCGGCGCCGCGCGATCGCCGCCTACGTGCTCGGCGGACGCGCTCCCGAACACGACGCCTTCATTCTCGACGAGTTCGGTTTCGCCGACGCGGAGGCGGCAACGCTGATTCCGGCGCTTCTGCGCGCAGCCGCCGGCGATCTGCGGCGCGTCACCGGTTGGCTTCCCGTCGAGTCGCATCGCGAGGCGCTTCCGCATGCCGCGGTCCGAAAGCGCACGCAAGCCATCTTCATGGTCGCGCCGCTCTCGCTCGCCGCAAAACGCTGGACGAAGCTAGCCGCGCAAGCAAAGCACGACGGTGTCTGGAGCAGCGATCACGTTTAGCGCCCGCCATCCTGGTGAGGCGCGCATCTCGCCTTCCACCACGCCGTTGCGGCGCGCCAAGACCGCGTTGACTCAGTAACGGTCGAAGACGTCCTGCCAGCCCGGCTCGCGCCGAATCACGGTGACGAACGCACGCCAGACCGGTTCGGGATACGGGTCGGTTGAGCGCTTCCGTCAGCCCAATGTCAGCCAACGAGCAGGGACGAGGCGAGACGGTGGGACACGACCTGGGCCCAGCTCTATATCCAAAACGGGATACGATTAGAGGGGCTGCGCGACCTGGAATCGCCACTGGCAAACAAATCGAAACAAATAAAAGAGCATAGCCGCGGCCCCGATTCCACAAGGAAAAGAAGAAGCGCGGCTCGTCATTTTTCTCGGGGCCGGGATCGTCACGGTGCGCGGCGCGCGGGGTGAGGCGGGGGGCAGCCTTGCGAGCTTCGAATGAAACGGGCACTGCCTACCGCGAGAGAGACATCTGCGCCGCATAAGCGATAGCGAAGACAGCGTAGAGCGCGATTGTATTACGCGCCTCTTTCAGTTCGTTCGAGCCGCCTCTATGAGCCAAGTCAATTAACGTGGCGATGGATACGGGAAGCGTCCGCTTATGGCGATGGCTCCTGCCGACGCTGTGGCTGTTCGGCGCCGTGGTTCTATGCTGGTCGGAGGCGAGCGTTTACGGTATCGGTGGCCGGCCGTCGTACGGCTATTGGGACGCCGTCACGGTTCCGTCGCGGCAGCCCTTCGTAGCTGAGATCGTGCGTACGACGCCGGGAGGCGCAGCCCAGCGCGCCGGTATACGCGACGGCGACCGTATCGACGTGCGTGATCTCGGCCTATACGATCGGGTCGCATTGATATTTCAGCCGGTCACGACGGTGCCGGTATCACTCGTCGTCCGGCGCGGCACCGAGAAGAGCACGATTTCGGTCGTTGCCGATACTGTCTATGATGGAAACACGTTTCTGAAACTCGTTGCCGCGGTACCCAGCGACCTCGCCGACTGGTGGATCTTGGGATGCGCACTGCTGCTTGCGGTGCGCAGGTGGCAGACGCGAGAGGGCCGATATCTGTGCCTCGCGTTGATCGCCTATGTCGGACTGCTGCTGCTCGACCCAACATTCCTTGTCAGCCCGAATGGCGGGCTCGTCGCGATTTGCTATCTGCTATCGGGATGCGCGGGATGCGCGGCCGCGCTGTTGCCCGTTATGCTCGCGCGTTCGGTCGGCGTGCCGTCGCCGCTGCGAGCCTTCCTCTTTGCCTGCGTTTTGGCGCTGGTGGCACTGGAACTTGCGCGATACGCCGCGGCGACCATCGGCTTGCTCGACGCGTCGATCGATCCGTTGTCATTCATCTACGGAAACTGGCGCGTCGTCGAGCCGTTGATGTACGCATCGTCCGCGATCGCAGTCGGTCTGGCCGTCGCGAGCACACCGCGGATCGGACGAGCACGCGCTGCGTGGCTGCTGCTGCCGCTGCCGCTCGCGCTTCTGCTCAACAAATCGGCTTTCGATCTCACGACCTCCGCATCGACATGGATTGGATACATGGCGCTGTACGCGCTCGGCGGCGCGGCGACGCTAGCCGGAGCGGCGGCAGTGACCTACGCGCTCCTGCGGCGGCGCGTGCTGGACTTCGATTTTATTGTCAGTCGAACGCTGGTCGTTGCAACGGTGTCGGGGCTCGTGGTCGGATCATTCGCGTTGCTTGAATGGCTGCTCGGGACCGTGCTCGCCGGCGTCAGTCACGCCACCGGGTGGATTGCCAACGGGGCCCTCGCGCTTGCCTTGGGGTTGATGCTGTACCCCATGCAGAAACGGGTCGATACCGCGATCGATCTCGTGTTTTTCCGCCGGCGCTTCGAAAACGAGCGTGCCCTCCGCGATTTCGCGAAGGAGGCCGCATTCGTGACACGGCGTGACGAACTGCTCGATCACGCGATCGGCAAACTACGCATGCACACCGACGCACGCGCGGCCTCGATCTTGCTCGACGGTGAAGGACACTACCGGGCCGCGCGTTGGTTCGGGGATGAACCAAGGGGCACAAGCGAAAACGACGCGGCGATTCTTGCACTGAAGGTCAAACACCAACCCCTCGACCTGCATCGTTACGTGACAGCGCTTCGGGGCGATGTCGCGTTGCCGATGTTGGTCCGTGGCCGCTTATTCGGCGTGCTGCTTTGCGGCGAGCGGGCCGGCGGTGAAGCATACGCATCCGACGAGATCGATGCGTTGAGCGAGTTCGCCTCAGGATTCGGTGTCGCGCTAGAGTCGCTCGATCGGAACAACGGGGCCGAAACACGCGACGACGCCATTCTCACCGAACTGCGCGACATTCGCAAAGAACTCGCATCGCTAAATGCCGGGCACATCCCAGGCTTTGGGATTGCGCCTGAGGATTGAGCGACGTATGTCAAGACACCGGTTGGTGGCGAGGTCGCGCCGATTTTCGGGGAAATTCGCGGAGCGGCCTAGTCCGTTGCCAGCATTATATTATGCAGCGTTCTCGTTCGCAAGTGCGATCGTTTGATACCCGTCGATTCCATCGCGGCCAGCGGCATCGCGCTTATCGCGAAAAGCCCCATGTTGCGTTGATGGAGCACGGAGTAAACCGCCATCGCCAGCGCCAGGAGGACGTCGCGGGCCCGTTTTCTCCACAATTGGATAGAAGCCCATAACGCGAGCGCGGCGAGCGGAATGAAACCGAAAGCGATCGGAAAACTCAAACGCGAGATCGGACCCCACTCGTAGACGAATGCAAAGAACGGATGCGGCTCGAGTGCGTAAGCGACGAGCTTCCAGCCAAACGGCGTACAGAAGATCGCCGGCACGACCGCGAGAGCGAGCAGCGCGCGCGCACGCCAAGGACGGCGCTGGATCGCGCGAACCACGAAATCCAGCCACACGACCGGCACGGCAAGCACCGCGCTCGCGTGCAGATTCGCCCACACGATGACGATCGGTACGCACCACCAGAAGCGATCGTCGTCTCGATCGAGCGCGAGCAGAAGCGCCGCGAAAAGCGGCCAGACCCAAACTTGCACGTGCAGCACGAATGACGGCACGAGACAGATGATCCCGAACGCGAGCGCGAGCGCCGTTGCGTTGGGCGAAGCAGAGTGCGTGCGCCCGGAAGACGAGCGCGACGAGAATGCTGAAGAGCCACTCTTGCGGCGTCCACGGAGCACCCGGCGCAGAAAAGACGTCGTTGCCCAGCCGCGAAGGTATCGCTCCGTGCGAGAGCACATACTCGCCAAGCTGACGCTGCCACAGCAAATCGCCGTCGATAAACGGATGCGCGATGCTGCCGCCCGTCAGATAGGCGCAGACGACGGCGAGTGCGATGACGGCATTTCGCAAGGGAGGCACCGTGTTAGGCAAGGGCGACTCCATCCCCTATGTGACGCTGGTCGACGACGACGGCGCGAGCGTCGCGCTCACGTCGCTGATCGATCGGCCGATCGTGCTCTACTTCTATCCGAAGGACGACACGCCCGGATGCACGGCCGAAGCGTGCCGCTTTCGCGACGAGTACGAGGCGTTCGTCGATGCCGGCGCGGACGTCATCGGCGTGAGCTCCGACGGCGCGCAATCGCACGCACGCTTCCGCGAGAGACACCGGCTGCCGTTTCGCTTGATGAGCGATCCGGGCGGCGCCGCGCGCAAGGCGTTCGGCATTCCCGCCACGTTCGGTATCCTTCCCGGCCGCGCGACCTTCGTCATCGCGCGCGATGCGAAGATTCTCTACAGCTTCAATTCACAGTTCGCGCCGCATCAGCACGTTCAAAGAGCCCTATCTGCTGTACGCGGCCAGGCGTGAGCGAAGCGACGCGCACGCCGAGCAAACGAACCGGCGTCCCCTCCAGTTTGGCGCGGCGCAAACAGAGCAGCGCGGCGCGATAGATCAGGCGCGCTTCGCGCGTCGGCTCCGTCAGGTGCGTTTGCCGCCCCAACACTTGAAAATCGGCGCGTTTGATCTTCACTCCAACGGTCGAAGCGCTGCAGTCCTCACGTTCGAGCTTCTCGGCGATCTCGATCGCCTGCTCGCGCAATACCTCGATGAGTTTGGCCTCTTCGCGCACGTCGTATTCGAAGGTCGTCTCCGACGAGATGGACTTCGTCTCGCGGCCGGCCTCGACGATGCGGCGATCGATCCCGCGCGCGAGGTCGCGCAGCTGCGCCCCCCACGTTCCGAAGATCTCGCGCACCTGGGCGTCGTCGAGCACGGCGATCTGACCGATGGTCGTAATGCCGAAGCCTTCCAAACGTGCCGCTGTCTTGGGTCCGATACCCCATAACCGCCCGGCGGGCAGCGGCGCGAGAAACGCCGCCTCGTCGCCCGGCGCGATTGCGAGCAATCCGTCGGGCTTGCATCCGTCCGAAGCGATCTTCGCAACCAGCTTTCCGGTCGCGACGCCCGCACTCACCGTCAAGCCGGTGCGGTCGCGGACCTTTGCGCGAATATCCGCCGCGAACGCGCGGGCGTCGTCGAGCGTCGCCGCTCCGAGGTCGACGAACGCTTCGTCGAGCGAGAGCCCTTCGACGACATTGCCGCGCTCGCCGAAGATCTCGAAAACGTCGCGCGAGACCGCTTTGTAGCGCGCCATGTCGGGCGGTACGACGACGAGCTGCGGGCAGAGTTCGAGCGCGCGGTAGAGCGGAATCGCCGAGCGTACGCCGTAGGGCCGCGCTTCGTACGAAGCGGTCAGTACAACGGCACGGCGATGACGCCCGGCGATCGCCACCGGTTTGCCGCGCAGGCTCGGATCGTCGCGCACCGCGACGCTGGCATAGAACGCGTCGATATCAAAGTGCGCTACCAATGTCATCCTGAGGTACTCCGAGCGGTCCTCGAAGGGCACTCTCGATCGTTCGAATCGTCTGCACGTTCTTGCGATCCTCGGCCTCGTCGCCCGGCGTTTCGAGAATCGCCGTTTTAGCGCGCAGCTCCGCGCGCGCGAGCAGCGAGCGGAAACCCTCGAAGCCGATCAGCCCTTCGCCAATATGGTAGTGGCGGTCGCGGCTCGCGCCGAGCGGCACTTCGGTGTCGTTGAAATGAAACATCGGAATGCGCTCGAGTCCGATCTTCGCCTCCGCCTCTTCGAGGAAGCGGTCGACGCCCTCGCGCGAGTCGATCGCGTAGCCCGCCGCCCAGGCGTGCGCAGTGTCGAGGCAAACACCGAGCTGCGGATGTCCGACGGCTTCGATGAATCTGCCGAGCTCATCGAGCGTGCCGCCCGCGAGATTCCCCGCCCCGGCAGAGTTCTCGAGCACGAGCGTAACGCCGGGCGCGATCGCACCGAGCACGTTTTCCAGCGCGCTGCAAATCGCGCTGAATCCTTCGTTGCGGTCGCGCGTGCCGTACGATCCAAGATGCGTGTTGACGTAGGCGATCTCGCCCGCCTCAGCGCTCGCGAGATCGGCACGCAGCAACCCCAGCGACCCGTTGAGCACTTTGGGATCCTCGCTCGCGAGATTGATGAGATACGGCGTGTGAATCACGCACGGGTCGATGCCCGCCTCTTGGCGCATCCGGGCGAAGGCCGCAAGCGCCGGCGCATCGAGTTTTCCGACGCGATAGCTGCGCGGATTGCTCGAGAATATCTGCATCGCCGTGCAACCGAGCGACTTCGCGTATTCGACGGCCTTGGCGTAGCCGCCCGAGACGCGTACGTGGACGCCGAGTCGCATCGCTCAGAGTCGGGCGAGATACAGGAAATGCGTGTACGCGAGCGGCACGATCGGGTCTCCTTCGCCGAAAGTCTCACGCAAACGCGCCTCGAGCAACTCGAAATACTCTTGCGCATTCACGCCGTAGTCGTCGCGAACGATCTTGCGCGAGCGCTCGTAGTGTAAGAATTTATTGAGCGTCGAGATCGTGCTCCACGGAACCACGCGAACCGCGGTGTCGCGAAAACCCGAAGCGTAGAACTCACGGAAGCCGCCGCGCCAACTGCTCACCAGGGGCGGGAGACCCATATCGCGCGCGATCGAGTCGCGCAGTTGTTTGATCGGCGAGTCGCTCATGAGGCTTTTCCACCAAATCGCGATGATACCGTTCGGACGTAGCACGCGTTTGATTTCGGCGATTGCCTTGCGGGCGTCCGCGTGATGGAAAGCCTGCGCGCTGATCGCGACGTCGAAAGTGCCCGCTTCGAAAGGCAGCGATTCGGCAACGCCGCGCACCCATTTTGCCTGCGCAAAGCGCTCGCGCGCGACCTCGAGCATCGCCTCGGACGGATCCACGCCCGTGACGTCATAGCCGTTCTCGATCAGCGGCGCACTTGCAAGACCGGTTCCGCACCCGATATCCAGAATCGCGTGCTTGGGCAGCAGCCCAAAAGCCGCGATATGGTTGTAGACGTCGTTGGAATATCCCAGTCGGCCCGCGTCGTACTCCGCAACGAGTTGGTCGAATGAGGTCACGTATTCTCCGCAATCAAGTTGAGTTCGAGCGGCTGCCCCGGTTCGAGTTCGAGCTCGGGTAGATCCTCGAGCGAGCGCAATCCAAAGGATTCGAGAAAGAGCGCCGTGGTCTTGTAGGTCATCGGCCGCCCGACCACGTCCTTGCGTCCGGCCTCGGCGATCAAACCGCGATCGAGGAGCGTGCTCACGACGCTGTCGGAGTTGACCCCGCGGATCGCCTCGATCTCGCCCTTGGTGACCGGCTGCATGTGGGCGACGATGGCCAGCGCCTCGAGCGAGGGGGTCGAAAGCGAGGTCTTCGGCGGGAGCAGATAGGCTTCGACGACGTCGCGAACGGCCGACGACGTGGCGAAGCGATAGCCGCCCGCGATTTGGCGCAGCACGATACCGCCGAGGCTGTAGCGCTCTTCGAGTGCCTGCAGCGCGAGCGCGACGGCGCGTTCGTCCTCGCCGGTCAGCTTCGCGATGCGTTTCGTGTCGAGCGCCTCGCCGGCGACGAAGAGCAACGCCTCGATGGCCGCCTGCACGCCCTCTGCGGCAGCATGCAGCTCTTGCGCTTCGGCGCTGAGCGTTTGCGATTCGTCGGTCAAATCTTGCGTGTCCACGGTTACCTTATCATGCGACGTTTTGCGAATGCGCCACCGGAAGCAGCTGGATGTCGTCGTCCAAATCCGGCTGTTCGAACTCCACGCGCCTGCGGCGTACCAACTCTAAAATCGCGAGGAACGTAACGATGATGACCTCGCGCGTCATGCCGAGTTCGCGGCAAAGCCCGAAGAACGAGGCGCTGCCCGCCTCCTTCACTTTCCTCGAGATATAATCCATTTGCGCGATGAGCGAGACGCGCTCGCGCACGACCTCGCGCTTCTCCGGCCGCGCCTGCTGCAGCATGAAGATGAACGCGCGTTTGAGCTTCTCGGGGTCGACCCGGTAGTGCTGCACCAGTTCGCTCGTCGGATCGCCAGAGTCGCGGTAGTAGTAGCCGCTGGCCTCCTCTTGGCGCGCGCGCAGCTGCACGCCCAACTCGCGATAGCGCGAGTACGCGATGAGCCGCCGGCGCAGCCGCTCTTCGACCTCCTCGGGCGTCTCTTCGCCTTCGTCGAGGAACTCTTGCGGAATGGGCGGCAGCAGCGCCTTCGATTTCAGGAAGACGAGCGTCGCCGCGATCACCAGATACTCGGCCGCAACCTCCATGTCGAGATCTTCCATCACGCGGACGTAAGCCAAGTATTGCTCGGCGACCGAGGCGAGAGGAACCGTGGCGATGTCGAGTTGCTGCTCTTTGATGAGGCTCAAGAGCAAGTCGAGCGGCCCGTCGAAAACGTCGAGCCGAACGTGAAGTGCGTCGGCGTCGCTCAAGAGCTCTTCGGTTCGGCCAGCGCCACGACGGGAATGTCGCCGAACAGCGTGGGATTGGCGGCGACGTATTCCAGACCCATGTCGACCAAGCGCTTCTCGTTGACGTACTTGAGGGCTTTCCTCGCGGCCCGGACCTCGAACCAGCGCGCTTCGTCGACCTCGTGGTCGTGGTTGGCCGTGTCCCCCGAAAGATAGCGCATCAGGAAGAACGTCACGCTCTTCTTGTGCTTGGCCTTGCCGACGTAGAACCAATACGAGATCTCGGAGAGCCGCGTGAGGATCTCACCCCAGCATCCGGTCTCCTCGCGAACTTCACGCAGCGCCGCTTGCTCGTTCGACTCGCGCGCCTCGACATGACCCTTCGGCAACGTCCAAATGCGCGGCGAACCGCGCCCGATCAACAGCGCGTCGAAACCAGCCTCGCGCGGTCGTAAAACCAAACCGCCGGCCGACACTTCGTACTTGATTCGCATGTCGAAAGACCCGTTGCGGGAGACAGGGAAGGGGGCTCTCGTCGCGCCCCCTGATTACCCCCATTATAGCCTCCGCCCCCAAGAAGCGCCTGCTAAAAGGGTATCCCTCTTTCAGCCCTTCGTGGTAATGTCTCGTCCATGTCCAACCTGCACGTCATGTGTCAGATGTGTCTCGTTCCCGGCGCCGCTCGGCGTAGGTTGGCTTCTCGCATCTCGAAATAGCGCGCGACACGATTTCGATGACCGAAGCCCTCCGCCGACCGGCGGGGGGCTTTTTTGCTTTCCCTTCTCACCAGGAGGCACACCCATGAACCCCACCCGACGCGAGGCACTCGGCCTCGCCACCGCCGCCCTCGCGTCCCTCGCCCTTCCCGGCCGCGCCGCCGCGGCGGGTAAGCTCGACGCAATCACGGTCGACTACGCCTACTACAACCCGGTCAGCCTCATCCTCAAGCAGAACGGCTGGCTCGAACGCGCACTCGCCAAGAGCGGCACGGCCGTCTCGTGGGTGCTCTCGCTCGGCTCGAACAAGGCGAATCAATTTCTAGCCTCGGGCTCCGCGCAACTCACGTCGACCGCCGGCAGCGCGGCGCTGCTCGCGCGCGCCAACGACGTGCCGCTGCACACCGTTTTTCTCTACTCGCAGCCCGAGTGGACGGCGATCGTCGTCGGCAAAGACTCGAAGCTCGCCTCGCTGCACGACCTGCGCGCAAAGAGAATCGCAGCGACGCGCGGCACGGATCCATGGTTTTTCCTGTTGCGCGCGCTGGCATCCGTCGGCCTGACGTCCGCCGACGTGCAAATCGTCGAGCTGCAACACCAAGACGGACGCGTCGCGCTCGAACGCGGGCAGGTCGATGCATGGGCCGGACTCGATCCGCACATGGCGGCCTCGCAGCTGGAAGCCGGCTCGCGTTTGCTCTACCGGAACATCAGCTGGAACACCTACGGCGCACTCAACGTACGCGAGGACTTTCTCGCCGCGCACCCCGACGTGGTGAACGTCGTGCTCCGCGCCTACGAACTCGGGCACGAATATGCCAAATCCCATCCGGCGCAGACGGCGCAAATTCTCGCCGAGGCCTCGAATCTCGACGTGAAGGTTGCGCAGCTGGTGATCGACGACCGTACGCGCTTCCCTGATCCGGTTCCCGGGACAGCGTATCTCGATTCGGTCGGCGGCACGATTCCCGTGATTCGCTCCGAGCAGCTCGTCGCCGACGTCGCAAGCGTTACGTCCGCGCTCGGCTCGCTCGCCGATCCCGCGCCGGCACGCGTCGCACTCGCTCATGCATAGGTCGTTGCTCGCCTGGCTCCTTCCGGCGGCGATCCTCGCGGTGTGGATCGTCGCCGGAGCCGCGCATTGGTTTGCACCCGATCAGCTCGCGCCGCCCTCGCGCGTGCTTGCGGAACTCGGCTCGCTGTGGCAGCGCGGACTGCTGCAGCAAGACATTCTTGCAAGCGCGGGCCGCGTCTTGGGGGGATTCGCGATCGCACTCGCGCTCGCAGTCGCGATCGGCACGCTGGTCGGGCTCAATCGCACGATCGAGCGCGCGATCGATCCGACGCTCCAAGCGGTTCGTGCGGTTCCCTCGCTCGCTTGGGTACCGCTCTTGCTGCTCTGGCTCGGCATCGGCGAAGCGGCAAAGATCACGCTGATCGCAATCGGCGCGTTCTTCCCGATCTATGTCAATCTCGTCGCCGGCATTCACGGCGTCGATCGCAAGCTGGTCGAGGTCGCGCGAATCCTCGGCTTGCATCCGGTTGCCGTCGCGATGCGCGTGGTGCTGCCGGCGGCATTTCCGTCGCTGCTGGTCGGCGCGCGCATCGGGCTCACGCAGGCGTGGCTGTTCCTGGTTGCAGCCGAACTGCTCGCATCGACGCGCGGGTTGGGCTTCTTGCTCACCGAGGGTCAGCAAATCTCGCGCCCCGACGAAATTCTCGTCGCGATACTGCTGCTCGCGATCGCCGGCAAACTCTGCGAGAGCGGTATGCTTACGATCGAACGGCGCACAACGGCATGGCAGGACGGTCTGCGATGAGCGCGATACGAATCGATAAATTGCGGGTCGCGTTCGGCGACCAGCCCGTGCTCGACGGCATCACGCTCAACGTGGAACGCGGCGAGATCGTCGCGGTGCTCGGCCCCAGCGGGTGCGGCAAGAGCACGCTCTTGCGCGCGATCGCCGGGCTGGATGCGCATCCGCTCGGCACGATCGCCGTGGAAGGCGACGTCGGCTACGTGTTTCAAGAGCCGCGGCTCTTTCCGTGGCTCAGCGTCGAGAAGAACGTGCGCTTCGCCGCGCGAACGCCGCAAGAACGCGCCCGCGTCGACGAGGTGCTCGAGCTCACCGGGTTGCAGAATGCGCGCGAGACACTGCCAAAAGCGCTTTCAGGCGGTATGGCACAGCGAACGGCGCTCGCGCGTGCGCTGGTACGCAAGCCGTCGGTGCTGCTGCTCGACGAACCGCTCGCGGCACTCGATGCGCTGCGCCGCATGCAACTGCAGGAAGCACTGGCCGAGATCATCGCCGCGGTCGGTGCGACGGCGATTCTCGTCACCCACGATATCGAGGAAGCGCTCTATCTGGCCGACCGGATCGTCGTCCTGCGCGGCACGCCCGCGACGATCGCACTGCAGATCGCGATCCCGCCGCACAAATGCCGCAACCGCGACTGCAATCTCACCGCCGAACGCAGCACGTTGTTTCACGCATTGTCGGGCGACGAGCTCCGGCAGGAAGAATCGGCATGAACTTGTCATCCCGAGCGTAGGCGCGAAGCGCCGCCCTGTCATCCCGAGCGTAGGCGCGAAGCGCCGCCCTGTCATCCCGAGCGTAGCGAAGCGTAGTCGAGGGACGACGATGCCCTGCCGTAGTACGTCCCTCGACTACGCCGCTTCGCGGCTACGCTCGGGATGACAAAGGGGATTCGTCCCTCGACTACGCCGCTTCGCGGCTACGCTCGGGATGACAAAGGGGATTCGTCCCTCGACTACGCCGCTTCGCGGCTACGCTCGGGATGACAGAGCTACGCTCGGGATGACAAAGAGGGTGGCTCCCAGCGCAGGTCGGGTTGACGTGCGGCGCGGGTTTCGTCGACGCGGCCGACGACCGTCGTTACCGGCGCAGCGGCAAGTTCCTCGGGATTCGTCTTGGCTTGCTTGACGATGTCGCGCAACACCTCGATGAAATAGTCGAGCGTCTCCTTCGATTCCGTCTCGGTCGGCTCGATCATCAAACATTCCGGCACGATCAGCGGGAAGTACATCGTCGGCGCCATCATCCCATGATCGAGCAGCGCTTTGGCGAGATCGAGCGCCTTGACGCCCGTCTCTTTCTTGAGCTCCTGCGCCGAGGCGACGAACTCGTGGCGGCAGATTTCCGGATACGGCGTCTCGAGAAACTCGGCGACTTTGACGCGCACGTAATTCGCGTTGAGCACCGCTAGCTGCGAGACGCGTTTGAGTCCGTCGGCGCCGTTTGCATAGATGTATGCGAGCGCGCGCACCGCGTGTGCGAAGTTCGACCAGAACGAACGCATCGGTCCGATCGACTTGGGCCGATTGAAATCGAGCGAGAACGTGAAGCCGTCCGAGGGCGCGCCGGTGCCGTTATTGGGAACCGCGCGCACGACCGGCGTTGGTAAGTACTCGACTAAATGTGCCGCAACGCCGACCGGGCCGTGCCCGGCGCCGCCGCCCCCGTGCGGAATCGTGAACGTCTTGTGCGTGTTGAGGTGCATGAGATCGAAGCCCATGTCGCCCGGACGCACGTTGCCCATGATCGCGTTCGCGTTCGCGCCGTCGTAGTACATCAAACCACCGACGTCATGCACCGCCGCCGCGATCTCGGCGATGTGATCCTCGAAGAGGCCGAGCGTATTCGGATTGGTCATCATGCAGACCGCAGTATCCGGTCCAAGCACTTTCTGAATTTCATCGACGCTGACGCGGCCGCGCTCGTCGCTCGGCAACGAGATGACCTTGAAACCGCACATCGCGGCGGAAGCGGGATTGGTTCCGTGCGCCGTATCCGGGACGATGACTTTGTCGCGCCGCGTCTCGCCCCGATCCTTGAAGTATTTCTTCGCAATCAAGAGCGCGGCGAGTTCGGCATGGGCGCCGGCCGCCGGATTGAGCGAGAAGGCCGCCATGCCGAAGAGCGACGCGAGCGAACGCTCCAGCTCGTACATCACCTGCAACGCGCCCTGCGCGAGCTCGTCCGGTGTGTACGGATGAAGCTGTGCGAACTCACGCTTGCCGGCCATCGCGTCGTTGACGCGCGGATTGTACTTCATCGTACACGAGCCCAGCGGATAGAAGCCCAGGTCGATACCGAACGTACGCTGCGAGAGCTTCGTGAAATGCCGCACTACGTCGAGCTCGCTATTGTCCGGCAGCGGCAACTCGTCCCGCAAGAGATTGTGCGGCAAGAATTGGCCCAGCGGTCTACCTTCCTCGACGTAACGATTCGCGCGGCCGGTCTGGCCGAGCTCGAAAATCAGCGGGCTGGCCGTGCGGTCATACGTTGGCGTGGACACGAACGATCTCTCCGAGAGCGATTGCGAGTTTTTCTATGTCACCGGACGTGGTCAGCTCGGTGGCGTTCATGAGAATACAGGTGGACAGCTCGGGATACCAGCGCCCGAGATCGACGCCGCCGAGGATCCGCCGCTCCGCAAGCTTGGCGAGCACTTCCCGCGCAGGCTGGTGCACGTCCACGGTTACCTCGTTGAAGAACGGTGCGGTGAATCGCAAATCGACGCCCTCGATCTTCGAGACGGCCGTCGCGAGTTCGCGCGAGCGTTCGAGATTGAGCGCGGCGACGTCGCGCAAGCCGGTCTTGCCCATGAGCGCGCAATACATCGTGGCGATCAGAGCGCAGTGCGCCTGATTCGTGCAGATGTTCGAGGTCGCGCGTTCGCGGCGAATGTGCTGTTCGCGAGCCTGGAGTGTCAGCACGTAAGCGGTGCGGTCCTTGCCGTCGACGCTTTTGCCGACGAGGCGCCCGGGAATACGCCGCATGTGTTCCTTGGTCGAGGCTATGAAGCCGACGTACGGACCGCCGTACGCGGGCGCGACGCCGAAGCTCTGCGCCTCGCCGACGACGATTTGCGCGCCCCACGAAGCCGGCGTAGCGAGCGCAGCTAGCGAGAGCGCCTCCGAGACGACGGCGATCGGTACGGTCTCGCTCGCGTGTATCGCCTCGAGCGCGACATGCGTGAGCACGTCGATGTTGCCGAAGAAATTTGGCGACTGCAGCGCGACGCACGCGTATTCTTTCGATGCGACCGCCTCCGCGAGCGCGGTCAAATCGGTTGCGCCGTCTTTGCGAAGCGGCACCTCGTCGACGAGCACGTCGAGTCCGTCGCAGTACGTCTTGAGCACGGCGCGATAGTTCGGATCGACCGCACGCGAGACGAGCACCTTTTTGCGGCCGTTCGCATTGAGCGCCACGATCGCGCCCTCGGCGAGCGCCGTCGCGCCGTCATAGACCGATGCGTTTGCTAGATCCATTCCGGTAAGCAAACAGATATAGGTCTGCCACTCGTAGATCGCTTGCAGATAGCCTTGCGAAACCTCGGCCTGATACGGCGTATACGCCGTCAGAAACTCACCGCGCATCGCGAGCGCGGCGATTGCCGGCGGCGCATAGTGACGGTACGAGCCCGCGCCGAGAAACGAAACGTAGTCGACGCCCGGGTTCTTTGCGGCGAAGTGCTCGAACCGGCGTGCGATCTGATACTCGGGCAGCGCGGGCACGACGTCGAGCGTAGATTTGAGCGCGATTGCGTCCGGAACGGCGAGCAATTCGTCGAGCGAACCGACGCCGATCGCGTCGAGCATCGCTTTGATATCAGCTTCAGTATGCGGCGTATACAAGTTAGGAGGGAACCCGCCTTTCAGTCATGCGCAAGTTTTTCGTACTCATCCGGCGAGAGCAGATTATTTTTTTCATTTGGGTCTTTTATCCTGACTTTGACGAGCCAGCCGGCGCCGTACGGGTCGCGATTGACCGCGGCGGGATCGGCGTCGAGCGCACCGTTCACCTCGGTGACTTCGCCTCCGATCGGGGTGAAGAGATCCGAGACGGCCTTCACCGATTCGACCACGCCGATGTTCCCGAATTGCTCGATCTGCTTCCCGACGCGCGGCAGTTCGACGTAGACGATATCGCCCAGCGAATTCTGCGCGTAGTCCGTGATGCCGATCGTGGCGGTATCGCCGTCGACTTTCAACCACTCGTGCTCTTTGCTATACAGCAGATTTCCGGGTAACGCCACGCTTTTCGTGCTCCTCACTTTTTGCGTTTGTAGAATGGTAGGGGAACCACGGTTGCTTCGTGCCGCGTTCCGCGGATGTCGACCTCGACGGTTGAACCCGGGGTTGCGGCGTCCTTGGGAATCAGCGCCGTCGCGATGTTCTTCCCTTCGACCGAGGGTGCGTTCGAGCCGCTGCGAATCTCGCCGGCCGGCTTTCCGTCGAAATACACCGCGTAGCCTTCGCGCGCGGGCGCGCGTCCCTTCATGACGATGCCCGCGATGCGCGGATAATCGTCGCGCTCGACCTGCTCGATCAACGCGTTGCGTCCGATGAACTCCGGTTTACTCGTCTTGAGCGCCCACTGCAGCCCGGCTTGCACCGGCGTGATCTCCTCGGTCAGCTCGTGGCCGTAAAGCGGCATGCCCGCTTCCAGGCGCAGCACGTCGCGCGCGCCCAGACCGCACGGCAGGAGCCCGTCGCGTGCGTGATCGCGCAGCAGTGCATTCCAAATCTCCGGCGCGTGCTCTCCAAACACGAATAACTCGAAGCCGTCTTCGCCGGTGTACCCCGTGCGCGCGATGATCGCGGGACGGCCGTACACGTTGCCCTCCGCGCAGAAGTAGTATTTCACGTTCGCGACGTCGACATCGACGTGCGGCTGCAGGATCTCGACCGATTTCGGTCCTTGCAGCGCGATCAAAGCGTTGCGCCCGTGAAGATTCTCCAAGCGCACGCCTTCGGCGATATTGGCGTTGAGATGCGACCACATTTTGCCGGCGTTCGCTCCGTTGACGACGAGGAGCCAACGTTCGGCCAAGCGATAGAAGATCGTGTCATCGTGGGCGCCGCCCTGCGCGTTGCAAAAAATGTTATAGCGCGCCTGCATCGGCTTCATCGACTCGACCGCGTTGATCGTCAGCGTCTCGGCCCACGAGGCGACATTGGGTCCATCGAGGATGAACTGCGCCATGTGCGAGAGGTCGAAAAGGCCGGCACGATGCCGCACGGCCTCGTGTTCCTTGAGAATGCCCGTGTACTGCACCGGCATCTCGAAGCCCGCGAACGGTACCAGCCGCGCGCCGAGCTTCGCGTGTTCCTCGTGCAGCGCGGTGCGCCGCAGCTCCGTCGATGCACTCATGATTTCGGCGGCGCCTCCTCCGGATACGTGTTGAGAAAATTGAGCGTCGCGTGGGCGACCAGCTTGCCGCCGCTCGTCACTTCGACCTCACCGTAGCAAATGCGGCGACCGGCGCGCAGCACGCGCGCATGCGCGATGAGATCGTGCGGCGGCAGCGCCGGCGCGAGGAAGTTGCACTGCAGCGAGGCGGTTACCGTGTCTTGCTCGCGTCCATAGATGGATGCGAGCGCGACATAGAAGACCGTATCGCAGAGACTGACGATAGCGCCGCCGTGCACCGCGCCCGCGCCGTTGGCGACTTCAGGCCGGAAGGGCATGCGCATCGTCGCCTTCCCGTGCTCGACCTTCTCCAGTTTCAAGTCGAGGAGCGCGACGAAATGCGACTTCTCCTTCTCCCAGCGATGCGGCGAGTGCGCAAAATCCGTGTTCATAACTCCCCTAGAATACCGGACCCTCCGCCGCCAGCGCACGACGTAAGTACAGAGGGAGTGAGAAGATTCGCCGGTGCGTCTGACCGTCGTAAAAGAAATTTTCGCCCCGCAGCTGTGCGCAGTACGCGTCGACCGCGGCCGGGTCGAGCGCCGCGAGGTCGACGGCGTCGCTGCAGGCGAGGAAGGCCCAATCGGTGTCGAACGCCGGGACGTACTGAAAGAACGACGTCACGTAGCGATAATGGCGGCGCAGCGTGCGTGCCATCTTGCAGTGCAGCGAGTAGTTGTGAAACGACGCGGTGCTCGCTTGCAGCACGTAGATGCCGCCGTGGGCTAATCGCGATTTGATCAGCTTGAATACGTCCTCGTTGAAAAGGATGTTGCTGGGCGAGTCCTCGAGCGGTTCGGTGAGATCGGAGACGATCACGCCGTAACGCTCGTCGTGCTCGCGCATATATGCGAGCGCGTCGCCGATGATGACGTTGGCGCGCGGCTCGTCGAAGGCGCCGTCGGCCCATTCCGGCAGATACTTCTTCGAAAGGTCGACGACGAGCCCGTCGATGTCGACCATCGTGCAACGCCGCACGCCCGGATGCCGTAACACCTCGCGTAACGTCGCGCCTTCACCGCCGCCGAGAATCAAGACCTCACTGCGATCGGCGGCTCCCGCCATCGCGGGATGCACGAGCGACTCGTGATAGATCTTCTCGTCGCCTTGGGAACTCTGCGTATCGCCGTCGAGAATCAGCATCTTGCCGAAGACGGGCGTCGAGATGACCGCGACTTGCTGAAAGTCGGAACGCCCCGAGAAAAAGACACTCTCGATGGCATGATGATGAGATTCGGTCGGGGCGGATTCCTCGACGTACCACTGCCAATGTTCGGTTTTCGGCATAGCGGCGAGCAGGCTTCGCCATGCACGAAGAGCGCCCCCGTGGACTGCGCCTTAGGTTGCGACCTCGTACAGACAGAAGACGTAATAGTCCCCTGCGGTAAACGTGAGCGAGGCGCTCGGGTTCGGGAACGTCAGGGTCTGCCCGCTCGATGTCGCGGCGCCGAGGAACTGCGCGGACCACGCGTTCACGCCCGCCGGGAAACCGGCGTCGTTGGTATAGAGCGCGCCCCAGAAGTTGTAATTCTGCGGCGTGTTCACGGCCGGAAGCGTGAGCTGAAACTCGAGCGACGAAGCCGGGAAGGTCACCGTGGCGCTGGGCGTCAGCTCGACGTAGAGCAGCGGCGTTGCCCCGCTCCCGCTGTACGCGGTGATCCCCGCGGGCGTGCTCGGCACGCTCGTCGACGCGGAGACGGTCATCGTGGCGCTGCCCGAGCTTGCGACCGGAAAGTCGATCGTCGCCGCAAACGGCTCGGCGGTGCTTCCCGCCGAGACCGTCACGCTCGCGGCGGACGAACCAACCGGGGCGGTCGTGGAAGGCGGGCCCGAGGGCACGTACGTCGGAGTCGCCGTGGGAGACGCGGTGGCGGGTGAGGACGTCGAGCCGCTGCCCCCGCAGCCGGCGGCAACGGCGAGCGCCGTCAGGGCAACCAGAACTCCGATGATTTTCGTGCGCATCGCAGGAGTGCTTTGGACTCTGAAGCGGTTACCCTGCGGCTTCTCGCAAAGCTGGGAGTTCGCCGAGATTCAGGCGGAGAGAGCGGTCGTTTCGTGATCGCGCGTCACGACGTGCGTGAATGCGCCGGTGCTCTGCGCGATACCGCGCTTGACTTCGGTCGTGAGCATCGTCTTCGCGCCCAGCGCTTTGGCCGCGAATTCACAAGCAAGCCACGGGTCGGTGTGATCGCCGCAGGTGTAAAAATCCATTGCGGCATAGCCGGTTTCCGGCCAGGTGTGGATCGAGATGTGCGACTCCGCGAGGACGACTACGCCTGAGACGCCCTGGGGCTCAAATCGATGAAACGCGACTTCCATAATGGTCGCGCGCGACGCGTTGGCCGCTCCGATCATCATCTCGCGAACCGCGTCGACATTGGTGAGCGCGGCCGCGTCGCAGCCCGACAGCTCACACACAATGTGCGTACCGAGTGCCTTCAATTTAGGTCTCCTTGACCCTCGGGGGAATCCCACCTCCGGACTTGTCGGCTGGCGCCTGCTGTGCAGCGTCACGTCCCCGACCTATCGACGAACTCTTGCCGGCGCTTTTCGGTGCGCGGGCGATTCGTCGCGATGGCGCGAAAAAGGCGCGCCCACCCCATACCGTTAGACCTGCCGCTCGGGGGTCAACCCAAGCATTTCGACCCCAGGTCCGGCGAACATAATAACCCCCCAGACCCCCCCTGTAAACCCCTTTGGGGAGCTTTTTGATAAGAAGGTCTTAATGTTGGTTGCGGGAGGGTGTCGAGAAAACGGGTTGTTACCCATTTGACGCACTAGCTACCGTGCGGTAGGCTGGAGGCGCCGTGACAGGGTGATTATATCAAGGGCCGAGCAGGCGTCCCAACGATCCTGTAGTGCCCATATGTTGTGCCTGGCTAGGTTTCATGACACTAGGA
The DNA here is from genome assembly GCA_035507275.1 of Candidatus Acidiferrales bacterium. GTDB lineage: Bacteria > Vulcanimicrobiota > Vulcanimicrobiia > Vulcanimicrobiales > Vulcanimicrobiaceae > Aquilonibacter. The sequence goes on along the minus strand of DATJOG010000020.1, from coordinate 1,686 downwards.
CTTGTGTCTTATGTATCTTTTTTGTCCCTCGTCGTGTATAGTCGAGATAATTCGCGCGTATTTTGCGTATAATAAATGTCCGCAAAACTGGCCGAAAATGAGGTACGAAAATGGCGTTAGCTCACAAGAAAGAAATGGAGCAGGAATCTGCTCCGCGCGAGCATGCCGTTGAGGCTATCGTTTTGGACGGGAAACAATATGACGCATTTCGTCATGAGCTTGAATCGGGCGCCAATGGCGAAGGAAAACAGTTAGCGGCCTTCCTTGCGAAGGCTAATGACGCCCATCATTAACAACGAAGATCTTACGGAAAAACCGCTCGGAAATGAAAATCGAGCGGTTTTTGATTGTGGCGACGCATACGTCAACGGTTATATCCAGAGCGATCGTATCGTGCGAGACGTGCAGAACTACGAAACTGCGGCGTTTGTTTTTGTTGCTCCGGCTTCGCAAACCATTGCCAGCTACTACACCCTGTCAAATACTTCCGTGAAAAAGGCGCTTTTCTCGAACAAGGAACGCCGAAGCCTAAGCTATCCCGCGACGCCTGCCGCAATCATCGGCTATTTGGGCGTCGATAAGAACTTTAAAGGGAATCACCTGGGCATTTTCACGCTAAAACGCGCCTTGCAGCGATGTTTGGATCTCTCGCGCGAATGTGGGTGTGCTGTAGTCGTCTTAGACGTTGAGACAGGGAACAAGATTGCGCTCGCCATGTATGAAAAGGCCGGCTTCAAGGAATTCCATGAGCCTGAGGGCGAGGGAAGCGTTGCGTTGGCTCAGACCAAGAAACTCTACATGACGATGCCGAACATAAAGGCTGCCCTAGAGGGCTGACGCCCGTCTATACGGCGGGTTTCTTTCGCCGTTTGCGCTTCGGGCGCTCCGCCTCGATCTTCTCGACGACGGTCTTCGGCACGTCTATCAGTGCCTTCAGAAAGCCCTTGAACTGCGATTCCGGCCCAAGGGGCCTGTCTTCGTCTGCCACAACCCGATTCTACCACCAGAGTTTCATACAAAGCCGCGCTACGCCGCTTTGTGCGGCCAGCCAGCATTTCCTGGCTTCGCACGGTTTTTGCTTGACTTTCCCTGGATGCTGGATTCAACATAAAAAGGCCACCCATTATAGAGTTGCAGCTCTAGGGCGGCCCTGGATGAGGAAGCCAGTCGTTTGGGACCCTTGGGCGGTTGAAGCCCGCTCTTTGTCTGAGTTTTCGAGGCTCAGATGGCTCCTTCACTTCAGACCTTAACACCAAGTCGAACGCCAAGGGAAGTTGGGAAATCAAGCCATGTTCAACGCAGAACGTATCTCGGAGTTGTTGGCCGAGGCGCAAGAAGACTTGCAGAAGTACGATGCGCTTCGCGCAAACACGCTGCAAATGATCGAAACGTACAAGAAACGCCTGCAGATAATTGGTAAAGGCGATGAGCCGATGCTTCCACTTACCGGCGTGGAGTCTGAAATGAAAGAACCGGTAAATAACACGGCGCTCTTTCGAACAGTGCTCAAAAACGCGCCAGTGCCACTTACGGCAAAGCAAGTTTGGGAGTATGCACGAAAGATGGGCGCTTCTACTTCGTCCAACAATCCGGTCCGCCTTACCGATGCGGTACTGCGCGGACTGATACGAAAAGGCGAAGTCATACAACCTAAGCGCGGCTTGTTCGCGCCGTCAAACAATAAAT
>DATJOG010000019.1:0-39110 GCA_035507275.1 Candidatus Acidiferrales bacterium | reverse complement strand
CTATACTCCTCCGGCTATGTTCCAGTTCGACCTGCAGCTTTTTGCGTCCAAGAAGGGCGCCGGCTCTACCCGTAACGGGCGCGATTCGAATGCCCAGCGTTTGGGCGTCAAGCGCTTCGGCGGCGAGCGCGTGCTCGCGGGCAACATCCTCGTGCGTCAGCGCGGCACCAAGTTCTATCCGGGCGAGAACGTCGGCATCGGCAAGGACCACACGCTCTTTGCTCTCGTCGAGGGCGTCGTCGAGTTCTCCGAGCGCCGCAACAAGCAACACGTCAACGTACGCACGGCCTAACTGCAATTCATTGACGAAGCAACGATCACCGTAGCGGCCGGAAACGGCGGTGACGGAATCGTGGCGTGGCGTCGCGAGAAATACATCCCCAAGGGCGGTCCGGCCGGCGGCGACGGCGGTACGGGCGGCAGCGTCTACCTTCAGGCCACGTCGGAGCTTTCGACGCTGGTCGAATTTCGTTATAAACGCAACTTCGTCGCCGAATCGGGCAAGGGCGGCGGTCAGTCGAACAAGTCGGGGCGCAGCGGCACGGATCTCACGATTCCCGTTCCCGTCGGGACGCTCGTCTACCGCACGCTCGAAGGCAAAGACGAAGTCTTCTATGTGGATCTCGCGCACGACGGCGAGCGCGCGCTCGTCGCGCGCGGCGGCAAGGGCGGCCTGGGCAATCAACATTTCGCGACCAGCACGCGTCAAGCGCCGCGCATCGCGTACAACGGCGAACCCGGCGAACGTTGCGCGCTCCGGCTCGAGCTCAAACTGCTCGCCGATTGCGGCGTGATCGGCGTGCCCAATGCCGGGAAATCGACCCTGCTTTCGGTGGTCTCCGCCGCGCGTCCGAAGATAGCGGACTATCCGTTCACCACCATCGAGCCGCAGCTCGGCGTGGTGCGCGTCTCCGACGAAGAGTCGTTCGTGATGGTCGACGTGCCCGGTTTGATCGAAGGCGCGCACGAAGGCGCGGGATTGGGCGATCAATTTCTGCGTCACGTCGAACGCACTCGCGCACTCGTGCACTTGCTCGACGGCGCCAAGCCGCTCGACGAGATGCTGCACGACAAGGTGACGATCGAACGCGAACTCGCGGCGTGGAATCCGGCGCTCGCGACGCGCCCGACGCTGCTCGTCGTGAGCAAACTCGACCTTCCCGACGCACAGGAGCGCTTGCGCGAACTGCGCGAGCGGTTCCCCGGCGCGCGCGGCATCAGTTCGGCGACGCGCGAAGGCGTTCAAGAGCTGGTCTACGCGATTTGGCAGACGATCGAAGATGCGCCGATGCCGCAAATCGTCACGCCACCGCCCGCGCATATCGAGCTCGTGCCGAGTGAAGCCTTCGCGATCGAACGCGACGGTGAGGGCACCTTCGTGATCACCGGAGGGCGCATCGAGCGTCTCGCTGCGGTCACCAACTTCGATTCCGACGAGGCGCTCGCGCGTTTCGAGCGCGCCCTCGCAAAGATGGGCGTCGAGAAAAAATTGCGCGAACTCGGGGCGGTCGAAGGGGATACCGTCCGCATCGGATCGTACGAGTTTATCTATTCGTGAGAATTGGCATTTTCGGCGGCACGTTCGACCCGGTTCACAACGCGCATCTCTTCTTGGCCGAATCCGCCCGGCTGCTCGAACGGCTCGACCGCGTACTCTTCGTTCCCACGAAAGAGCAGAAGCATTATCGCAACACCGCTTTTGCCGATGCGCAGCATCGCTGCGCGATGATCAGGGGCGCGATCGCGGGCAACGAGGGTTTCGCCCTCGACGGGAGCGATCTGCGCGACGACGCGACCGGTTACACCGCCGATCTGCTCCCGCTGCTGCGCGAAAAATTCCCCGAGGCGGCGTTTACCTTCATCATCGGTGCGGATTCGCTCGCCAGTTCCCCGTGGGAGCGCTTCGATGAAGTTCTCGAACAGCTCGAACGCTTCGTCATCGCGCCGCGGATCGGCGTGCGTCCCGAGGCGCTGCAGCGCGTCATTGCGGCGGTCCCCAAGAAACTGCGCGACCGGATCGCGACGCTGAACATGCCCGAGCTCACCGAGTCCGCGACGCTCGTGCGCACCCTTCTCTCGCAGGGACGCAGCGTACGTTATCTCGTACCCGAAGCGGTATGGGAATACATCGTCGCGCACCGTCTCTACGGTATCGAGCCCTAGCGCTCGGGCTCGCCCTCGCGGCGGCCGGCTGCAGCGGGCATCCCGAGCAGCCCGATAACGCGCGCATCTGCGCCGCTTACGGCAGCGGTCAAAGCGGGGTCGAGGTGATCGGCAGCGGCACCGTGCTCGCGCTGCTGGGCACCAGCAACGGCCGCAGCGGCGAGCATGAAGGCTTCTTGCTCAAGCTCACCGGCCAATGCGATCTCGCCCTTCGCATCGAGACCAACGTCGACATCACCGGACCCGTTCCGTTGCAGCCCGGAGAAACCGTCGTGGTCAAAGGGCAGTTCGAGGACGACGCCGATGGCGGCGTGATTCATTGGACGCACCACGATCCGTCGGGGCGCCACATCACCGGCTACGTCGAAGCCGGCGGGAAGTTCTACGAGTAGCTGCTCAGCGCGTGGTGCGCGCGAATCGCACGCTCGCCATCACGAAGATGAGCACGCCGTAGCCGAGCATCGGCAGAATCGACGGCCAGAGCTGCGCGACACCCGCGCCGCGGATGATGATGCCGCGCAGAATCTCGATGTAATACGTGAGCGGAATCACGTAGCCGAACAGTTGCATCGGCAGCGGCATCAGCGAGCGTTCGAAGACCGCGCCGCTCACCAGCACCGACGGCAGCAGAATGAAGATCGCCATGAGCTGCGCTTGGATCTGCGTCTGCGCGACCGTCGAGATCAGGAGCCCGAGGCCGAGCGAGACCATCAAGAACGCGAGTGAGAGTATCGCCAGCAACGCGATATTTCCGGCGATCGGCACGCCGAAGACGAAGCGCAGCCCCAATACCACCGCGGTGAATTGCAGCGCGGCGACGAGAACGTACGGAATCAACTTGCCGAGCATAAGCCCGGCGGTCCCGATCGGCGTCACCAGCAACTGATCGAGGGTGCCGCGTTCGCGTTCGCCGACGATGGCGAGCGCGGTCAGCATGATCGTGATGTTTTGCAGCACGAGCCCGATCAGCCCCGGCACGAAAAAATTCGCGCTGCGCATCGCGGGATTGAAGAGCACGACCGGGCGCACCTCGAACGGCGTGGTCGCCGCCGCGGTGAGATTGCGTAGCGGAATTCCGCTGAGCGTGATCGCCGACCCATAGGCGACCTGCGCGATCGCGGAATCCGATCCGTCGACGAAGGCGCCGATCGCGGGATCGCGTCCGGCGAGCAGATCGGCGGTAAAATTCTGCGGGATATCGAATGCCGCACGCACTTTGCCGGCTACGATCGCTCCGATCAGGTCCTGACGGTTCGTAACCTTCAGCACCACATCGAACGTGCGCGATCCGGCGAGACCGTCGATGAACGCCTGCGCGCCGGGTCCGCGATCTTCGTCATACACCGCGCACGGCACGTGTTCGACCGTCGTGTTGATCGCGTACCCGAGCAGAAGCAATTGCAGAAGCGGTACACCGATCGCGAGCGCCAGCGTAAACGGGCTGCGCAGAATCTGGCGCAGCTCCTTATAGATGACTGCGCCCATTCCCGAGAAGTCGAAGAGCTCGGTCATTCGGCGTCCGCCTTGCGGGTGAGAGCCACGAACGCGTCCTCGAGCGACGGACGAATCGGCTCGATGCGCGAGGGGTCGATATCGACCGCTTGGCCCAGCTGTGCGGCGGTGACGCTGCGCTCGACCACGACGTGAATGTCGCGCCCGAAGATCGTCGCTTCACGAACGGCGGCGACATCGTGAATGCGCCGAAAGGTCTCCATCACGTCGTCGGTTGCGATCGCGTAGCGCGTCGTGCCGGCCGGAGTCACGTCGGGCAGCGAGCAGATCTCATCCGGCGACCCGCTCGCCAGAATATTGCCCTGATAGATGTAGGCAAGCGAAGAGCAGCGCTCGGCTTCGTCCATGTAGTGCGTCGTGACGAAAAACGTCTTGCCCTCCGAGGCGAGCGCGAAGAGCAGATCCCAGAGATCGCGACGCGCGACCGGATCGATGCCCGCGGTCGGCTCGTCGAGAAAGACGACCGCCGGATCGTGCAGCAGCGCGCAGGCAAGCGCAAGCCGCCGCTGCCAGCCGCCCGAAAGGTTGACGGAGAGATATTGCATGTAGGCGCCGATGCCCACGATCTCGACGACTCGCGCTTTTCGTGCGGCCCGCGCGCTCGCGCTCATGCCGTACGCGCGCCCGTAGAACTCGAGATTCTCGGCAACGGTGAGATCGCCGTAGAGCGAAAAGCCTTGCGCCATATAGCCGATCGCGCGGCGCACCCGGCTCGATTGCGTCTCCACGTCGAAGCCGGCGACGTGCGCGTCTCCCGATGAGGGACGCACCAAGCCGCAGAGCATTTTGATGGTGGTGGTCTTGCCGCTGCCGTTGGGACCGAGATAACCGAAAATGCTTCCCGCCGCGACGCTGAAATTCACGCGGTCGACGACGGTTCGCTCACCGTACGTTTTCGTCAGATCGTTGAGAACGAGCGCAGCATCGCTCATTGCAATTCGACGGTGACCGTCGTGCCGTCGAGCAGCTTATGTTGCGGATCGTGAATACGGACTTTGATTCCGTAGACGAGTTCGGCGCGCTGATCGGCGGTCTCGACGTTCGTCGGCGTGAACTGCGCGGTGCGGTCGTAGGCTTCCACTTTCCCGGGAAAATCGCCGGCGCCCGCGTCGGAGTGAACGATCAGCGATTTGGCCGCGCGCACGCGCTCGAGGTCGCTCTGCGAGGCGTAGATATAAACGTACGGGTCGGCGAAGGTGTCGATGATCGCGGCCGGTTCGTTCGGCTCGAGCAAGTCACCCGGATGCAGATTGAAACTCGCGATCACGCCGTCGGCGCTTGCGTAGACCGTTGCTTCGCGCAGCTCGGCAAGCGCGTGCGCGGCCGACGCCTGCGCGCCGCGCAGTTGCGACTGCGCCTGCGCGATCGTGGGCGTCGCGCCGGCCGTCACCGCGTTGTAACTGCGCGTCGCCGCGATCGCGTTTGCCTGCGCCGCGGCGGTTTCGTTCGGGAGATCGGCGTGCTCGAGCTGCGTGAGCTGCGCTTGCGCCTGCCGAACCGCGGCGCGCGCCTGATCGCGCGATGCGCGGGCTGCATCCAAGCTCTGGCGCGAGACGTCGCCGGTTTGCGCGAGCGCGTCGGTTCGCCGGTACGTTTTCTCGGCGAGCACCGCACTCGCGCGCGCGCTTGCGAGCGCCGCGCGTGCGACGCGGATGCGATCCTTGGCGCCGCGCAGCGTCTGCGCGTAGCTCGCGCCGCTCGCCAGACTCGCGCCGCGCGCCGAAGCGATTTGGCTCGGCAGCGTGCCGCTGCGCAGCGCCGCAAGCGAGGCCTGCGCGGCGCGCTCCTGCGCGACCGCTTGATCGTAGGCTGCCTGCGGAAGCGACGGGTCCAAGCGCACGATCACCTCACCGCGCTTGACCGTCTGACCTGCGGCCACGTCGACCTGCACCACGCGCCCGCCGGCTTCGCTTCCAACCGAGATGTACTCCGTCTGCACGGTCCCGCTGAACCCGGGCGGCGAAGCCGAACATGAAACAAGCGCAAGCAGACAGAGCCCGGCAGGTGCGACTCGCATATTGCGACCATCCTACCACGCTGATGGGAACGACCGATGAGCCTTTGAAGCAGATCGTCTTGGCCAGCGCCTCGCCGCGCCGCCGCGAACTTCTCCAGTCGCTCGGCCTCGCGGTGCGCGTCGAACCCAGCGGTTACGGCGAGCCCGACGATCCGGCGGTGACGCCGCGCGAACTGGCAGTCCGGCATGCGGCCGCCAAGGCGCGCGACGTACAGGCGCGCTTCCCGCGCGATCTCGTCGTCGCGGCCGATACCGTCGTCGACGTCGATGGCAGGTCGCTGGGAAAGCCGCGCGACGCCGGCGAGGCCGCGCTGATGCTCAAAACGCTCTCCGGCCGCACGCACGAGGTACATACCGCGTACGCGATCGCGCTGCCGGACCGCGGCGAGCTGGTCGAAGACGCGGCGACGACGCAGGTGCGCTTCTATCGGCTCGACGATGACGAGATCGCGGCCTACGTTGCGACCGGCGAGCCGATGGACAAGGCCGGAGGGTATGGGATTCAGGGCGGTGCGGCGGCCCTGGTCGCAGGCATCGACGGCGATTTTTATACCGTCATGGGCTTCCCGCTTGCTCGCTTCATTCGCACGCTGCGCCGGTTGGGTTTTTCGCTTCCGGCAGCGAAGAAAACGCCCAACAAATAGGCCTTCCCGGGAGCCTGGCCATCTTTACTTATCGCGACGAGCGCAAACTATTCGCGCTGATCGGCGTCATCATCGTGGCGGCGCTCTTGGTGCTCGTCCAAATCAATGCCGAGCGCGCCGGTGCAACCAGTCCCCTCACCGCGTTTGCGACATCGCTCGTTTCGTTTGCCGAAAGCGGCGCGACGATCGTGATCGACGGCGCCCGCAACGGCGTCGCATCGGTTGCCGCGCTTCCGTCGCTCGAAAAAGAGAACGTGCGGCTGCGCGAGCAGAACCGCGCGCTCGCGGCAGAGAACGCCCGTCTCCACGAACTCGCCGCGCAGTACAGCGCCCAGGTCAGCGTCCGTCCCGTGGTCGACCTGTATCCGAGCGGCATCGAAGCACGCGTCATTGGATTTCCACCCGAAGACGACTCGCGCACGGTTACGATCGATCGCGGCGCGAACGCCGGCGTGAAAAAAGATGACGGCGTCCTTGCGAGCGGCGGCGTCGTGGGCCGCGTCGAGTCGGTAAGCCCGCTCTCGAGTGAAGTCGTGCTCATCACCGACTACACGAGCCGCATTCCCGCCGTCACGCGCCGCGGCCGTTACTGGGGTATCGCGCGCGGCAATCTCTCGAGCGTGCGCGTCGAATACATTCCGCAAGACGCCGCGATCAAAGTCGGCGACGCGATCGTGACGGGTCAAGGCCGTTCGTTCCGTTCCGGCGAGCCGATCGGAACGATCGTCTCCATCGAACGCGGCGACGCTGCGCTGTACCAGACGGCGGTGCTCAAGCCCGCCGTCGATCTCGGCTCGCTCGATCGCGTTGTCGTCGTCCCGCAATAAAATTCACATCGCGCGGATCACCGCGCCGGCGTGGTACGTCTCGGCGGCGTGGCTTGCCGTTGCGCTCTTCGCGCAGGTACGCTTGATGCACGCCTTGAGCGTTCGCAATACCGAGCCGAGCCTCGTGCTCGTCGCAGTCGTCTGGTACGCGGTGCGCGTCGAGCCGTGGCGCGCCGCGGTCTACGGTTTGATCGCCGGTCTGATCGAAGACTTGCTCAGTTACGGCACCGGCGGCGCGTGGACGATCGCGACCACCGGCGTCGCGATTCTCGCAAGTCTGGTCTCGCGCGGCTTCTTCGCCGACTCGATTCCGCTGCTTGCGACGATCGCGTTCGCAGCGACGCTCGCGCAGCGTCTGATCTACTGGGTGACGATGGGATTCGAAGGCTATCCCAGCGGCTTGGGTATGATGCACTTTCACGAAGCGCTCTTCGAAGCCGTGTTGAACGCCGTCGTCATGACCGTCGTGCTGATCGTACTGCGGCGCTTCGATCACCGCTACGCATGATCATCGATCGCCGTCGCGCGCCGCGCGTTTCATGGGAGCGCTCGCCCTGGCGCATCGCCGGTTTCATAACGGTCATCGCGATCGCGGTGATCGGCATCGTGGCGCAGCTGGTACACGTGCAACTGGTGCAAGGCTCGCTCTATCGTGCGGCGGCGATCGAGAATCAGGTGCGCCTGATCGAGGTGGCGGCGCCGCGCGGGATGATCTACGATCGCGACGGCCGCGTCCTGGTTCGTAGCCGGCCCTCGTTCGTCGTCGGATTGATTCCCTCGGAAATCACCGACATCGACGGCGAACTCGCGACGCTGGCCCGCACGATCGGCGTCGACGCGGCGAAGCTGCGCTACCGCCTGCTCCATCATCGCGGCGTCAACTACGAAAACTTCGCGCAGGTGCAGACCTACGAACCATACGGCCCGGTGATCCTCGCGAGCGACCTCCCGGTGGCGAAGGTCGCGCGCCTCTCCGAACTGCTCGGCGATCTTCCGGGCGTCGATCTCGAGGTGCAGCCGATCCGCGACTATCCGCTCGGTCAAACCGGTGCGGCGCTCTTCGGCTACGTCGGCCAAATCAGCGAAAGCGAGTACAACAGGCTCAAGCACGAGGGCTACACGCCCAACGACGTCGTCGGCAAGGACGGACTCGAGTACGTCTACGATCGTTACCTGCGCGGCGTCGCGGGCGGGCAGCGAGTGGTCGTCGACGCACAAGAGCAGGTCGTGCCGAGTATCAAACTGCCGCCCAAAGCCGCGGTTCCCGGCGACACGCTCGTCACGAACATCGACGAACGCCTCGAAGCGATCGTACAGCAATCGCTCGACCAAGGCATTGCGAAATGGACGCACGGTCACAAGCTCGCGGGCGCAGTCGTCGTGCTGGATCCGTGGACCGGCGGCGTGCTCGCGATGGCGAGCTACCCATCCTACGACCCTAATGATTTTGCGGCCGACGACGCGCGCGTTGCAAAGTACCTGCTCGATCCATCCGACCCGCTCTTCAACAATGCGATCGGCGCGGCGACGCCGACCGGCTCGACGTTCAAGATGGTAACGGGAAGCGCAGTCCTCACCGAAGGCTTGCTCAAACCGAACGAGGTCGTCTACGACAGCGGTGAGTGGAACTGCGGCGGCTACATCGCGCGCGACATTGCGGCCGGCGGTCTGGGCCGTACGACCTTCGTTCCGGCGCTCGCCGCGTCATCGGACGGCTTCTTCTATCAGATGTCGTGGCGTCTGGGCTACGCGCGCCTTACGAAGTGGGCGCATCTCTTCGGCATCGGCACCAAGACCGGCATCGACCTGCCGGGCGAAAACGCCGGCAACTGGCCGACCAACGCGTGGGAGATGAAGGTCTACGGCGTGCCGATGGAGCCGAGCGAGACCTGCATGCTCGGCATCGGACAGGGCGCGATGCAGGCGACGCCGCTGCAGATGGCCGACATTGCCTCAGCGGTGATCAACGGCGGAACGCTCTACCGTCCGCAAGTCGTTCGTGAGATTCGCACGCCGCAAGGTCAGGTGATCAAAACATTCGCGCCGTACGTGATCCGGCAAGTCCCCGCTTCGCAAGAAGCGCTCGAACTGGTGCGCGAAGGCATGGCGAAGGTCACCGATCCCGGCGGCACCGCCTACGGCTTGAAGATCGCGGGCTTACCCTTCTCCGGCAAGACCGGCACCGCCGAAACCGGCGTCAACGGCTCGGGCGAAAACACCACGTGGTTCATTGCGTGGGCGCCGACCGATCATCCCAAACTCGCCATGGCGGTCTTCGTCGACCGCTCCGGCGGCTACGGTGCAACCGTCGCCGCGCCGATCGCGCGCGACATTCTCGTCAAGTATTTTCACAAGAGCGCGGCTTACGCGCCGTAACGAGATCCGATAACCATCAGCGCGGCGTCGGCCGCATCGCGAATCTCCGCGCTCGGATCGCGGTCGCGCAGCGACTCGAGCGCGCGCACGCTGGCAGCGTCGCCGCGCGCGAGCAGCGCTTCTACCGTTTCGACCGGCGTCGCGGCCGGCGCAGGCGCAGCTTCCTCGACGGCGGCGGGTGCATCGGCGACCCCGGCTTTGCGCTCGCGGCGCACGAGAACGGTTCCGAGCCAATAGAAAAGCGCGCCAATCAGGAAGACCGCGAGCAGTACAACGAAGGCCGGATTATTCGACAGCAATGGCGGCGCCGCGCAGCGACTCGATCGCCTGCGCCAGCGCATCGTCGAGCGTACGATTTACGCTCGACGTGAGCACGCGATGGAACTCTTCGATGGGAAGCTCGCTCAGCACCGTGAGCACGTGCAGCAGTTCGCCGCGGTAGGTTTCGAGCGCGTCGGAACGATCGCTGCCGTGATACACGGTCGTGCCGAGGAGTTGCGCGTTGAGGAGCCAGGGCATCGCGGCCCCGAGCGGCGCCGACTCGAGATCGGGCAGCAGCGCGTGGATCACGTCGAGTTCGATCGCACCGGCGACACGCACGACGCCATCGGCGGGCGCCTTGGGTGACGCAGTCGGCGCGAAGCTCAAGCTCTCGACCACGTCGCGCAGCGCGTCGCGGCTCTCGCGATCCTCGAGATCTTTCCCAGTGATCGTAAGGCGCGGCATCCTCAAGCGCACGAAGAGTTTTTCGAGCGGCGCGCGCAGCGCACGGCTCGCGTTCGCAAACGCGTCGTCGACCGCGGCGGGTGCGTCTTGTGCGTGTTCGGGAAAGAACAGGCGCTCCGCAAAGAGATGCTGCACCAGACCGCCCGCGCTATTGCTACGCTCGAGCATCTTCAGCGTGTTGGTCAAACGCTCGGGAGTGAAATCGATGTAGAGCACCGGTGCATAGGTCTCGGCGCTAGCGCCGACGTCTTCTCGAGCTGCGCCTCGCAGCGGCGCCTCGAGGGATTGCGCCTCGACGAGTTCGGTGATTGCGCGCGGCGCCGGCGCTGCCGCAGCGGGTGCAACCGGTTCGGGTTCGGGCTCGGGCAACGGCGGAATCTCGACGGCGGGTTTCTCGACCGGAAAAATGCGCGCGATCGAGATCGGCGTACCCGCGGTCGATTCGCTCAAACTCGGCTGCGCTTGCACGCGCACGGTCGGCGCCGCGACCGCGAAGGTCGTGCCCTCGCCCCACTCCAGGATCGCGCGCGTATCGAGCGCGGTTCCGGCGGCGAGCGGCGACATCACCATCATCTCCCAGCGAATGCGCAGATCGACGTTGGGATTGACGTCGGCAAGCACGAGGCCGCGCGCCGACCAGAGCTGCGACGCGCCCGCGTCGTCGGCGATTGCCATGCCGTTGATCGTCGTCGACGACGGCACGTAGACGGCGAGATTCGTTGCCACGACGCGTACGGTCAAACGATCGGCGGGACCGTCGCCGTCGTTGCGCAGTCGAATTTCGTAGTACAGCCGCTCGCCCGAGTTCACGCTTTCCGACGGTATCGCGAGAATCTGCGCGCTCTGCGCGAACTGCGCTTGCGCGAACGTGGGCACGTCGAGCGGTGCGAACTGCACCGGCGAGATGCCCTTGGCATGCAGCCAGCCCTCGAGCGCGAGCGTGCGGTTGGCGCTCACCGCGCGCAGCAGACGCAGGGTGATGCGCGACTCGTGCGTCGTTTCGGCGGGAATATCGGCAAATGCAAGCCCCTCACGATCGCGCCGCGCGTCGACCGCGCGTTCGATCGCGAGTTCGGGCGGCAGCGTGAGCGAGAGGCGCGCGTCACGCAACACGTCGGAGCCGGAGTTGACCACGCGAACGATCGCGTCGATCGTGCGCGCCGGCCGCAGCGGTTCGTGCGAGACCAACTCCCACGCGACGCTTTCCACCGACGGCCGCGAACGCACGACCGTCGTCGCCGTTCCGAGATCGATTGCGCCGCCGCCGTGTTCGAGCACCGCGCCGAGCGTCACCGAGGAGCGGTCCGGCACGCGCGACGCAATGGTCGCGACAATCGTAAAGACTCGCTCCTGATGCGGATGCACGAAGCCGAGCGCGACCGGCACGTCGTAGGGAATCGTGTCGTCGGCGCTCTCGCCGATGCGCACGTTCGTAAGATACAAACCCGGGATCAATCGCAAGCGCACGTCGGACTCGGGCGCGGTACCGTCGTTGAAGACGTGAACCGTGAACATCACGGTTTCACGCGCCTGCGCGACGCCGCGATCCGCTTCGACGTAGTTACGCGCGCGAGAGAAACGCGGCGCGACGCGGACGTTGAGACGGCGCGCAAACGCGCGCTCGCCGCTCTTCCAGCGCAACGCTGCGTCGATCGGCAGCGCGGTATCGGCAGTCGTCGGAACGGCGACCGTCGCCGAGATGCCGGCCTCGACCATGCGTCCCGCTGCAAGCGAGCCCAGCGAGAACGTCAGGTTCGCAATCGCCTCGTCGCTGACCGGTTGCCCGTCGACGTGCGCCGTACCCGGCGCGTAAACCAGCCCCGGCGGCAGCGTGAAGACGATCTGCACGCGTTCGGCGATGCCGGTGCCGGTATTCATCGCGCGTACGACCATCGGAACGCGCATACCGGGCGTGACGACGTCGTCACTGATGACCGTGAGCGCGGTCTCCTCGCCGTCGAAATCGACCGGCGACGCCACCACGATCTCGCTCGAGGCGATCGAGAACTCGGAGGTCTCGCGCGAACCGACGGTGCCCGAGGCTTTTATGCGCGTGCCGTCGCCCAGCGGTGAGTCGATCGTAGCTTGAAACTCGATGACGACCGACTGCGCCGGCGCGAGCCGTTCGCTGACGATCGTCGAGCTGTCGTAATCGAACGCCTCGCCTTCGATACCCGCGACCACGCGGCCGTCGATGCGCGCGCTGCGCGCGACGTAGGTCGTGTGATCGGGCGCGGGCAGCACGACGACGACGTCGTGCGCGCTCGAACTGCCGGTGTTGCGCACCACGGCACGCACCGTGATCGCGTCGCCGGGACGCGGCGCGCTCGGCGCGGCGATCGTCACGAAGGTCGCGCTATTTTCGAGATCCGGACGGCTGCGTACGAAAAGCCGCTCGACGTTTGAACCCACGAGCGGCGTTTGATCGGTGACGAGCGCGGCTTGGAAGACCAGCTCGCTCCCGTCTTCGATGGTGGTATTAACGCGGAACACGCAGGTCACACGGCGCAAGCCGTTCGGCTCGAGTTCGCCGATGGAAGCGCCGCTCGGATCGACGAACGATCCCTCGCTCAGCGCAGCGTCGTCGACCGAGTCGCCGCTCGCGACGTGCTCGACGCCCTGCGGGTGCGCAAAGCGCACGCGAACGCCGGTCGCCGGCGCGCCGCCGAGGTTCGAAAAAGAGAACGTGACGCGAATCATCTCGCCCGGTGAGACCGGGCGCGCGGGGTCGAGCACGAGCGTCCGAAGACTCTCGGTCAATGCGGGCGATCCCGGCGCGAAGATCCCGGTCAACGACGTCGAAGCCACGAGCCTCCTTTTCAGTCCAACAGAGCCAACGCCTGCGCGATGCGGTCGGCCCGCGCGCCGGGATGACTGCTCAGATAGGCGTCGACCAGGGAGCGGCGGCCGTGCCCGGCCAGCGCGTGCGCCGCGGCGAGCGAGACCGCCTCGGCCGGATCGTCGAGCGCGTGCTCGAGCAATTTCTGCGAACGCTCGTCATCGAGCGCGGCAACCGCAAAGACCAAATCGCAGCGCGCCGCTTCGGAGAGGCCGGCAAATTCCGCACCCGCCTCGTTCGTCCACGCGGTCGTCGCTTGCAGCGGCGCACCCTCACGAACGCGCGCCGCCTCGGCGGCGCGTCGCGGCGCGAGCCAGGCATACAGCCCGAGCAAGATGCCCGCGGTCAGCACGAGCAGCGCTGCGGCCGCGATCAGCGACATGAATTAGACGGCGTTGGCGTGCAGGGAGGTGCGCACGACGTCGAGCGCGGCATCGAGTGCCACCTCGCGGCGGCGCTGCAGCGCATCGAGGAAATCCGCGCTTTCGGCTTCGGCGAGCGCGTCGAGCCGAGCAATCAGCATGCCGCGATAGTGCGCGAACTGCGGCGTACCGTCGGGCAAGAAGCGCGCGAGGATCGCCCATGGCAGCGCGCCGGCAAGCTCCGTATCCGCCAAACGATCGCCAAGTTCGGCAACCTCCGCCGGATCGTAGGTCCCGCGTAACACCACCGTCGCGCCCGGCGTCTCGGCAGGCGTGCCGCGCGCTCCCGAAAGATCGTGCAGCAGGCGCTCGAGCGTCGCGCGCATCGAGGGCGTCTCGATATCGCGCGGCGCGATGACGTAACTCGAGAGCCGCAATTTGATGAAGAGATGATCGGTCTCGTCGCGCAGCATGTCGCGCATCGACGCGACCGCGCCGACGTGCGCGTCGCTGATCGCTTCGGGGAAGAACGCGCGCATCGCAAACAAATGCGTCACGAGCCCGTCGAAGCGCGCCTCGTCGAGGAAACGCAGCACGCGCGCGTGCCGCTCCGACGTGAACGTTGCGACCACGCCGACGCCGTCGTGCGGTGCGGCGTTGAGCGCGGGATACTCCGCAATCGAGAGATGCGCCGGCCCCTCGGGATGCCCGTTGCTCGCCACCGGCGTCGCCGGCGGCAGCTCCATGAAGCGATCCTCGGTGAGCATCTTTTGTCCGCTGCCGAACGACGGGCCGAGCATGCCGTCCAGTCCGAACGGCAGACCCGGAATGGCGTTGGCGAAGACCGGCGTCGCGCGCACTTTGAGCTCGTTCGAGATCATCTCGTCGCGCCGTTCACCGTCGTAATAGACGGTCGCGGTGCGAGCGATCACAGTGTTGGCGGGCAGGCCGTTGTGCACGACGTCGCGGAAGCGAATCGTCGCTTCGACGCCGGGATCGACGTCGTTGAGCACGATACCGCGTTCGCTCGAAAGCGCCGAGAGCGCGCCGACGTCGCGAATCGGTACGTCGTTGACGCTGGTCGAATTCGGAACGTAGATCAGCGCTTCGGGCTGCGCGCAGAAGATTTGCACGCGTCGCGCGGGCCCGTCGCCGCCGTTGCGCACGTGCAGCGTCCATTCGATCGTTTCACCGACGTCGACGACGTCGATCGGCTCGCTGCGCAGCGTGCCGACCGAGAAGTCCGGCTCGGCGGTCGTTGCGATGGTGAGGCGTTCGAGCGGCACCGGCAGCATCGCGTCGGCGGTGAGCACCGCGTCGACCGTCACCGGATATTCCTTTGCGAGGCTGCGCAGCAAGCGTAGACCCAGTCGCGCTTGCGCGGTCGCGCCCGGACCGATCTCGCCGAAGACGAGCTTGGTTTTCTCGCGCGTCGCGCCGTCGACGGTTTCGAGGCGCGCTTCGGGCGAGATGTAGAGCCGCACGCGTACGTTGTGCGCGACGTCGCTCCCTACATTGACGATCCGCACCGCGACGTCGGCCAGCTGATTGGGGCGCAGCACCTCTTCGCTCTCGAGATGCAGCGTCGAGCTTTGCGGTGAGAAGGCGGGGTGCGAATCGACACGCCAGGTCGCTTCGCCGAGCGGCGTCTCGCCCAGCTCGCGCGTGTGTACGCTCGCGCCGACGCGCAGCTCGCTGCGGTCCGCGTACGGCGTGCGCACGCGTGCGCGCAAGACGAAACGCCGCTGCGCATAGGGTTCGACCGTGCCGATCTCGGCGGTGTCGCCGTCGAGCGCGACGCGCGACGATTTTTCGGTGAGCCGCACTTCGTCGAGCGCGGGATCGATGCGCAGGTGCAGCACGGCGTCGGTCGCGCTCATGCTGCCTTCATTCGAGACGGTAATCGCGGCTTCGACCTCTTCGCCGGGTTTGACGACCTCGCCGTGCAGGCGCGCGATGGCATTACGGCGCGACGGAAGCGCGGGCTCCGAGTGAATCTGTACGGTGCGTTCGAAACGGCGCTGCGAATCGACACCGCGCGCCGGTTCCCACGTCAGCGTCGCCGCGATCTCGATGGTCGAACCGTCGATCATCGGCGAAACGACGATCGCTTCACAGAAGAGCTCGACGCGCTCTTCGGAATCGACCCGGCCCAGATCGAAGGCGAGCTGTTCGCGCTTCTTCCCTTCGCGGATCGGGCGCCCGTCGACGAGCGTTGCGCCGCGCACCGGCACGAGCGTATCGGGCAGCTCGAGCACCGCGCTAACGTTTTCGGCCGCCGCCGAGCCGGCGTTGAAAGCCGAAAGCGCGATCGTCACGCGCTGTCCCGGCCGCACGTCGTAAGCGGGCTCGACGGTGAAGGTCGTGCGGTCGTCCTCGAAATCCGGCGTCGAGCGCACGACGAGCGAGGCCGGTTCGAGGGCGAAGGCCGCCGTTTCTTGCGACGCGATCTGCGCGTGCGCGACGATCGTCGTGCCGTCGTGCAGCGGCGACGCGATCTGTACGCGATAGACGAGCGTCGAGCTCGCGCTCGCCGCAAGCGCCGGCGTTACGATCGGCGCATGCACGCGATCGAACGGCAGGCCCAAGTCGCGCTCGATCTCGCGGCCGTTGACGCGGGCGGAGTTCGGCACGTAACGCGTGTGCTCCGGGATCGGCGCCACGACCACGACGTCGTGCGCGCTCGATTCGCCGGCGTTGTGCAGGCGGACGGTGATCTGCGCCTCCGCGCCCGGCACCGGTTCCGAACGCGCTTCGATCGCGATCCCGGTGAGCGCGTTCTCGAGCAGCGGGCGGCTGCGGGCGATGAGCCGGACGATGTTCGAGCCGACCGGCGGCACTTCAAAGGAAGCAACCGCCGCTTGGAGCTCGATCGTGGTGCCGTTCTCGATCGCGCCCGCAACGCTGTAGGAGATCTCGATGCGCCGCTCCTCGCCGGGGTCGACGTCGCCGATGTGGGCGCCGCTGCGTGCGAGCAGCGGTGAGTTCCCCTGTTCGTCGTCGAGGTTCGCGCCGTCGAGCTGCCCCGTGCCGACCAGGTAGACCAAGCCGTCGGGAAGATTGAAGCGCACGCGCACGCCGGTCGCCGGCGCACCGCCTTGATTGCGGAACGTGAACGTGGCGCGCACCGTCATCCCAGGTTCCAACTCGCGGTCGGGCGAAACGACGAGCGTCCGGAGCCCCTCTGGCAGCGTTGGTGCTCCCGGCGCAAAAACTTCAGACAGGGTGCGCATGACGCGGTGAACGTTCGCCGTGCGCTGGACGCTACCTACAAAGGATAATTCCGTATGCTCGCTACGCAAAAATCGTTCGTAACGCGCGCTCTTTCGCGCCTCGGCTCAGAAAACGCGTTTCAAATTCTGCAGCGTGCGCGCGAGCTCGAAGCTACGGGCCGGCGCATCGTACACATGGAAATCGGCGAGCCGGATTTCGACACGCCCGAAAACATCAAACGCGCCGCGGTCGACTCACTGTTGGCGCACGACACGCACTACACGCCCTCGCAGGGAACGCACGAACTGCGCGAGGTCGTTGCCGCATACGCAACGCGCTTTCGCCGCATGCCGTCGCCTTACACCGCGGCAAACGTCACGATCTCGCCGGGCGCAAAACCGATCATCTGGAATATCCTGAGCGCGATTCTCGATCCGGGCGACGAGTTCGTCTACTTCGATCCCGCGTATCCGGCCTACGCGTCGGCCTCGAGCTATCTGCAAGCAAACGCGATTCGCATTCCGCTGCTCGAGTCGCGCAACTGGCGCATGGATCTCGACGAGCTTGCTAGCCGCGTGTCGGATAAGACAAAAGCCGTCATGATCAACTCGCCGCACAATCCAACCGGCGGCGTGCTGCTCAAATCCGATCTCGAACGCATCGCGGAGCTGGCGCAAAAGCACAACTTCCTCGTGATCGCCGACGAGATCTACAGCCGCAACTTCTATCTGGAGAGCGATTACGTTTCGATTGCGGCCCTTCCCGGCATGCAGGAGCGCACGATCGTCGTCGACGGCTTCTCGAAAGCGTACGCGATGACCGGCTGGCGTTTGGGCTACGCGATCATGCCCGAAGAACTGTGCCGCGCGGTGACGCTCTTCAACAACAACACGTTTAGCTGCGTGACGTCGTTCGTGCAGAAGGCCGGCATCGAAGCGTTGACCGGTCCCGACGTCGCCGTGCGCGAGATGAACGAGATCTTCCGCCAGCGCCGCGACAAGCTGGTGAACGGCCTCAACGCGCTCCCCGGCGTGAGCTGCACGCTGCCCGAAGGCGCGTTCTACGCCTTCCCCAACGTCTCGAAGATCACGACCGACGACAAAGCGCTCGCGAGCTTCATTTTAGAAGAAGCGGGCGTTGCGTGCGGCGGCGGTTCGAGCTTCGGACCGGCGGGCGCGGGCTATCTGCGCTTCTCGTACGCCGCGTCGCTCGAGGATATCGAGTACGCGCTGCATCAGCTCGCCGCGTACCTGCCGAAGTTCAAACGCTGACGCTCAGAGAGTCAGGTACGCGGTGTTTGCCATCGCGCCGAGCAGCTCGCCGCATGCATGCGCGACGTCTTTGTCGTCGTGGATGCTCGGCTTGCCGACGACCCGGTTGATGTAAAACGCGAAAGCGACTTGATGACCGTGCCGGGTCGTCATGTAGCCTGCCAGGCCTTTTGCCGTGATGATCTCGCCGTCCGCGCCGAGCAGATAATCGGTCGAGCCGTCGGTGCCGGTCTTCGCATGCACCTTCCCTGCGGCCGGCGAGCCGTTCTCGATATTGAAGAGCGTACCGTCGACGCCCAAGATCGGCAACGCGTCGAAGTACGTTTGATGCCAAGGCTGCGTGCGCGCCCACGCGAGGATGTGCACGATGAAATTCGGCGTCCAGAAGGCTTGGCCGCCCGGCCCGTCTTGTTGCGATGCCCCACTGAGATCGAAACCGGCCGCACGCAGCAGCTTCGCTTCGCGCGCGAAGCCGGCGGTCAGCAGGTCGCCGCTCGGGCGCGGATGCGCGTAGACTGCCCACAAGTAGGGCATGAGCGCGGCGTGCAGATTGTCGCTCACCTTGAGCGTCACTTTGACGTCTTGCGCGAGCGGCGGCGAGACGTGCTTGGCGACGAGGTTTGCCGCTGTGTACCACGCTTTCGCGCTTACCGGATCGAAGGCGGGCTCACCGGCGGGCGTATTGACGATGATGCCTTCCTGTTCGAGCGCGATCTGGAACGCCGCTTGCGCGAAGGCGCTTGGATCGCCGACGCGATAGGCAAAGAGGATCGGCTTGCCGGCCGGAATCGCGCCGGTAATCGTGACCAAACGTGCGCCGCCCGGTTGGGCGACGTCCTTGCTCATATCGATGGTCGGCTCGCTCGCCGCGCTTGCGGTCGTCGCGTTATTGACGAAATCGACGTACGGCGTCTGCGGCGAGACGCTGATGCTCGGCGTATCGCCCGGCTTCGCACCGGGCGTTATCGTCACATCGACGAGATTGTCGTTGAGCATCATCGGTGCGACCATGACGCCCGTGCCGAACTCCGGGCCTTCGTTCGGGAAGAGCGACGAATCGATCGCGACGCGGCCGTCGATCTCGGTAATGCCGCTCGCGCGTACTTGTGCCGCGAGTTGACGCAGCACGACGAGCGGATCGCCCGGCACCGCTTTGGTCGCAAGCGAGCCGTCGTAGCTGTGATCCTCGTTCTCGAACGCGAGCGTGCCGTCGGGCTGTATGCGTTGCGAGATATTCGGGTCGCCGCTCGCGACGAACACGAGATCGCCGTGCAGATGTCCGTCGGCATCCACGTTCCCCGTGCGGTACACCGGCGTCGTCCAGCGGAAATTTGGTCCCAGCAATGCGAGCGTCGTTCCCTCGGTGACGAGCTTGGTCGTCGACGCGCCGAGCATCAGCGTTTGCGCGTTGTGCGCGTAGAGCACGCGGTGGGTATCGAGATCGTAGACCTCGCCCGCCACGATCGCATGTGCGAGCAGCGGCGAGGAAAGAATCTGCGTCATCGTCGCCGGCTGCTGCTGCGCGTGCGCAGCGGCGAGTGCGGCAATGGCAAGCGGAAGCATCATTAATCGCGCCTTCATATAGGTAATCATCGGCGCTAACCGTCAGAAATTCCTCAGACTCGTCTAATGACCGGGCCGTTCGCGCTTCGTATGCTCGGGTACATGGCGGCGACGACCCTAAGACGTCTCCCGTGCTACGCGACGACCCCGGTGGTTACTGGCCCGCCGGGGTCATTCGTTTGCCGTATTCGCCTGATATAAACAAGCGTAAAGAGGATCAGCGCGGCGAAGACCACCACGGCAACGACAGGCGATACGATCACCGTGAGCGCGGGTGGAAGCAGCAGCGCGATCAGTACACGCGCGACCGAATCGCAGAGCAGGCCGCAGCCCCACACCGCGGTGAACAGGCGCATCACGTAGCGAAAGCGCGGCCGTGTCCGCCAGCGCTCTTCCCACAACTGCGGCGTCGCACCGGGCATGGAATCGCGTGAGAGTCCGAACATCAGCGGCCGCGGACGCAGCAACGAGACGAGAAAGACCAGACCGGCGATCGAAGTCAGCGCCGATTCGCGCACCAGCGCAAAGCGCGGATCGTTACCGAGCAGCGCCGCGATGCCGCTTGCCAGAAGCACGACGAGGGAGAGCAGCGCGATCACGTCGGCGGAGCCGCGGCGGCGAATCGAAAGCATCAGCTCCGCGAGCGGAAAGACGAGACTTGCGATGATCGCGTAGAGCAACGTGACACCGAGGTGCGCGAATACTTGAATCGCGAGCGCCGGGAGCACGATGCTTATCACGATGCTGCGCAGCAGCGGCCGAAAGTTCGGCATGCCGTATCTACGGGAGCAGGCGCATCGCGTGTTTCACGTCGGCCAGGACGGCTGCAGCGATCCCGCGCGTGCGCGCGGTTCCCTCGGCGATGATCCGTTCGACCGCGGCGGGATCCTCGCGGTAGGCCGCCAGCCGTTCGCGAACCGGCCGCAAATAAGCATTGAGCTGCTCGGCGAAGTCGGTCTTGTCGGCCACGCAGCCGAGCGCGCCCGAACGGCACTCCGCCGCTATGCCGTCGAGCTTGAGGGGATTGACGAAACGCCAGAGCGCGAAGACCGGGCAGACCTCCGGCCGGCCGGGATCGCCGCGCCGGATCTTCTGCGGATCGGTGATCATCGAACGCACCTTCTTCGTCGTCGTTTCGTCGTCGTCGGCGATGAGAATCGCGTTGTCGTAGGATTTGGACATCTTGCGGCCGTCGGTGCCCGGCACTTCCGCAAACTCGGTCAGCGTGGCCTGCGGTTCGACCAGAACGTCGTGTCCTGCGCCGTAGAGATGATTGAAACGCCGCACGACCTCGCGTCCAAACTCGAGATGCGCGACCTGATCGCGGCCGACCGGCACGCGTTCGCCGCGCACGATCGCGATATCGCAGAGCTGGAGCAGCGGATAGCCCAAAAAGCCGTAGGTCGCGATCTGCGAGCCGAGTGCCTCGACCTGGCTCTTATAGGTCGGTACGCGTTCGAGCCACGAAACCGGTACGATCATCGAGAGCAGCGTGTGCAGTTCCGCGATTTCGGGCACCGCCGACTGTAGAAAGATCGTCGACTTCGCCGGATCGACGCCCGCCGCGAGCCAGACCGCGACCATCTCGTTGCGCGCGTCGCGAATCGCTTGCGGATCTTCGAACCCGGTCGTATACGCGTGCAGGTCGGCGATCTCGAAAAATGCGTCGGCGCTCTCGCAATAGTTCGCCCATTGCGTGAGGACGCCGACGAGATGGCCGAGATGGAGCCCGCCGGTCGGGCGCATCCCCGACATGACGCGCGGCTTGGCAGCGGTCGTGGTCATGGATTCGCTTGTGCGATTTTCTCGCGCACGAACCCTCGCGCGAAGCGCACGGCATCGCGCAGCGCGTCGCCGCGCGCGAGCGCACAGGCCAACGCCATCGCGAGCGTGCAGCCGGTGCCGCGCATGTCGCCGCCGATCCGCGCAGCGGTCAGCAGCTCGACGCCGCCCGCGTCGGCGAGCGCGTCGGCCGGATCGCCCTGCAGATGTCCGCCTTTGAGCAAGACCGCGCGGGCCCCGCGGGCGTGAAGCTCCTGCGCCGCCGCCGTGATCTCTTCGCGTTCGATCGCGCGCCCGAGCAGCATCTCGGCCTCGCGCAGATTCGGCGTCAAAATGACGTTGTGAAGCGGCAGCAGCGCCTCGCGGATCGCTTCCAGCGTCGCTTCGCCGGCTAGCGGCTCGCCATGCGTCGTCGCGACGACCGGATCGACGACGGCCGGGATTGCACGCTGCCCGATCGCGCGTGCGACCGCGTGCGACGCGCCGGCCGAACCGAGCGCCCCGACCCGCACCGCGTCGATCGCCTCCCACGGGATCGCGGCCAGCTGCGCCTCGACCGTGGCGACCGAGACCGGCTCGAGCGCGCGGAGGGTGTGCGCATCTTGCGCGCTCACCGCGCAGACGACTGTGAGCACCGCGACGTTCAGCTCCGCGCCGATGCGCAGATCGAGCCCGACGCCCGCGATATTCCACGGATGCGTCGTGCCGATCGAGAGCACCGTGGTCATTTGATCCAGCCCAGCCGCTCGTAGAGATCGAAACTGCGATCGACCAAGGCCGAGAGCTCGACCAAGAGTTCCCGCTCCGGGCGCACGAAGTTGAAGCACGATTTGCCCTGCATCCGCTTCTTCAGCCCATCGTCCACCGTGCCGAGCAGCTCGGGATGCGTGTAGACCGGCATCAGATGAAAGCTCACGTAGGCGCGCCGAATCTGCACGCCCCCGAAGAGCACCTTGCGTTTGAACGCGGCGACGTACTCGCCGTCGAGCATGTAGAACGTCTCGGAATCCTGACTTGCGTGCAGTCGCGGCGCGTAGGGCGCGAGCAGCGCCTTGAGCACGCGAAAGGTGCCCGGAAAATCACGGCCGGCCGGCATGCCACCGCTCCACCAGCATCCGCGCCGCCGCGCGCGGATCGTCCGCGCCCGCAAACGCCGAGATGACGGCCGCCATCGCAACGCCGCTCGCCCGCACCTCGTCGAGTTGCGCGGCGCCGATGCCGCCGATCGCCGCGACCGGGTACCGGCTCGCCGCCGCGACGCGCTGCAGACCCGCAAGGCCGATCGGTTCGCCCGCGTCGGCTTTCGAGCCGGTCGCGTAGACCGCGCCCACGCCGAGATAGTCCACGTCGCTCGCATTCGCGCGCGCCGCTTCCTCGACGGTGCCGCAGGAGAGGCCGATCAGCCGGTCGCCGAGCGCGGCACGCAGCGCTGCGAGCGCGAATCCGTCGTCGTCCGGGCCCAGATGCACGCCGTCGCAATCGAAGGCAAGCGCCGCACGCCAGTCGTCATTGACGAGCAAGAGCGCGCCGCGCGCGCGCGTGCGCTCGCGCAGCTGCTGCAGATGCGCCGCGTCGATGCCGGCTTTCGCACGGTACTGCAGCACGCGCACTCCGCCGTCGAGCGCGGCGTCGGCAAGCGCGAGCACGCGCGCTTGTTCGTTGAGAATCACGTAGATACCGTGCAGCAACGCGGCGCGCCGGGAGCGCGTTACGAGCGCTGCTTCATCCGTCGCCATATCAGCACGTTTGCGACGACATACACGGCGTACACGAGCGGAATTCCGATCGCAATCCAGGTTTTGCGTTCTTGGAGCGCGAGCCAAAAGATGACGGCGCAAATGCCGCCGAACATCACGATCGTCGTGCCGCGCAGAACCGGATTCATCAGTCGAGCAGCAGATCCGAAAGGCGCAGCAATTCGCTCTCATTTGCAAAACGAAACTCGATCTTGCCGCCTTTGCCGCCGCGCACGAGCGCGACATGCGTGCCGTAGCGCTGGCGCAGCTGCGTCTCGAATGCGGCTTCATCGGGCGAGAGCTCGCGCGATTTGCTCGCGAGCGCCGGCTTGGTGCCGCCGGCGATCTTCTCGAGTGCGCGCACCGAGAGTCCCTCGCGCGCGGCGCGTTCGGCAAGCTTGACGCGGCCGGGCGCCGGCGTGGCGAGCAGCGCGCGCCCGTGTCCGGCGGTAAGACGCCCGTCGACGAGCATCGCCTTGATCGCATCAGGCAGCGCGAGCAGACGGAGCGCGTTCGCAACGGCGGGCCGGCTCTTGCCCAGGCGCAGCGCGAGATCTTCCTGCGTGAAGCCGTACTCGTCCATCAAGCTCGAGAACCCGGCCGCCTCCTCGATCGGATTCAAATTCTCGCGCTGCAGATTCTCGATGATCGCGACCTCCAGGGAGTCGCGGTCGTCGGACTCGCGCACGATCGCCGGAATCGTCGGTTTTACCAGGGCGGCGCAGGCGCGCCAGCGCCGCTCGCCTGCGACCAGCTCGAATTTTTCGCCGCGCCTGCGCACGATGATCGGCACCAGAACGCCGTACTCCGCGATCGACGTTTTCAGGTCGTCCATCGCCTCGGCGTCGAAATTCTTGCGCGGCTGAAACGGGTTGGGCGTGATGTTCGCGACGGGAATTTCGCGCAGCGCGCCGTGCGCTTCGGGCAAGGTCGGGACGGCCGCATCGCCAAGCAGCGCGCCCAAGCCTTTGCCCAGCCCGCGTTTGGGTGCGCTCATACTTGCGCGGTCGCTCCGAGCAGCTCTTTGGCAAGCGAGATATAGGCTTGCGCACCGCGGCTCTTGACGTCGAAGAGAATGACCGGTTTGCCGAACGACGGCGCCTCGGAGAGACGGATGTTGCGCGGAATCTGCGTTTTGAACATTTGCTGCGGAAAGAACTTCTCGAGCTCGTCGAGGACTTCCATCGCCAGACGCGTGCGTCCGTCGAACATCGTTACCAGCACGCCGCTGATGTGCAGCGTCGGATTGAGTGCTTCGCGCACGCGGCGCACGACCGCGGTGAGCTGCGAGAGTCCTTCGAGCGCGTAGTACTCCGCCTGCACCGGAATGATCGCTTCTTCCGCGGCGGTGAGCGCGTTGATCGTCAAGAGACCAAGCGACGGCGGACAATCGATCAACACGAAATCGTAGTGCTGCGCGACCGGCGCGAGCGCTTGGCGCAACCGCGTTTCGCGCGAGAGCGCGGAGACGAGTTCGATCTCGGCGCCGGCGAGATTGATGGTCGCGGGCACCAGCGTCAGCGTTGCGATTTCGGTACGTTGCGCGACGTCGTCGATGCTCGCTTCCTGCATCAGCACGTTGTACACGTCGTGCGTGAGACCGTGTTTTTCAATACCGAATCCCGTCGTGGTGTTACCTTGCGGATCGCAATCCACAACGAGCACGCGGCGCCCTTCAACAGCAAGTGCAGCGCCGAGATTGACGGCTGTCGTGCTCTTGCCGACTCCGCCTTTTTGATTTACGAGGGCGATAATCCGACTCAACCGATGGCTCTATCGAGAACGGCGAGATGGCCGTTCAAAAGTGCGAGGAGAACTTCGCGCTCGTTACGCTCGGGGTGCTCCGTGACCTGCTCGAAGAGCCACTGCAGCGCCGCGCCGACGCGCGCGTCGCCGCGAAATCCCGCCGGCGCCAAACCTGCGCGCACGATCGCCGCAATGACGTCGTCGCCGCCGATCGCGAGATCGGCGATCGAAAATGCGGGCTTGCGCTCGACTTCCGCCCACACACGCGCTTCAAAACGCTCGTTCGAATCGTCGCGCTTGGGCAATCCCGAACCCGCGATGTCGGCGTGACGCACCGCGAACTGACGCTGCAGATTTTCGAGGCCGATGCGGCGCACGAAACGGCGCACCGCGGCGTCGGAGAGGTCGGGATCCTGCACGTACATGTGCTGACGCACCAGGTGCTCGACGGTCGCGACCGTGTCGTTCGAAAAGCGCAGGCGGCGCAGCATTTCGGCGGCCATTTCCGCGCCGAGCTGCTCGTGGCGGTAAAAATGCGGGCCGTCCTTGGTTCGCGGCTTGCCGACATCGTGTAACAAGGCTGCCAAGCGCAAGGTCGTATCGCCGGGCGGCGCCGCGTCAAGCGTCGCCAGATTGTGCTCCCAGACGTCGTACGCGTGCCACTCGTTCTGCTCGACGCCGATCCCCTCGAGTAATTCCGGCCAGATGTAGGCCAGCACGCCCGTTTCGGCCAGCAGCCGGAGCCCGGCCGAGGGACGCGGCGCGAGAGCAAAGAGCTTCTGCAGCTCGTCGTGCACGCGTTCCACGGAAACGGTTTGAACCAGCGGCGCGGCGGCGCTCATCGCCTCGAGCGTGGGCGGGGTGAGCGTGTAGCGGAAGCGTGCCGCGAACTGGGCCGCACGCAGCATACGCAGCGGATCTTCTTCGAACGTCCGCGGGGTCAGAATGTCGATCCGCGCGGAGCGAATATCGGCCTCGCCGCCATAGGGATCGACCAGCTCGCCGCCCGGCAGCGCCCGCGCGATCATGTTCATGCGGAAGTCGCGGCGCGCCAAATCGTCTTCGAGGGGGATATTCGGCCCGCTCTGCACGTCGAAATCGCGATGACCGTGGCCGGTCGAACGCTCGCGGCGCGGCAACGCCAGATCGGCGGTCATCCCATCGACGGTCAATTTGGCTACCGCGAAAGCGGCGCCGACGAGATCGACCCGGCCGATCGCCTTCAGCCGGGCGGTCAGATCCTCGAGCGTCACGCCGGTGACGACGTAGTCGAGGTCCTTGGCCGGCAGCTCTAGACCTTCGATCCCGGCGCGCAGCTCGTCGCGCACGCGGCCGCCCACCGCATAGAGCGAGCCGGGCGGGAGCGCGCCGGCGAGCCGAGCGTCGAGCGGGTGGGGCTGATACATCGCCTCCTATCGTACCGCGCCGGCTTTGCCCTAAAAACGAGAGTTGCCCGAATTAGGGGCCGTTTGCCCAGAAAATACGGCCGCTAGGCCAGGTATTTGTCGATCTCGCCCCTCAAGGCCGTGAGCCACTCGCGAATTGTGTCGCCTTCATAGACGGCGTCCGGAGTAACAGTGGCGCCCTGAACGAGGGTGCCCCGTAGTCCGCGTAGGGCGCTGTCAATTGCGCCACCCAACATGGCGACGGCGGTGTCGTCATTCGTGCTCTGCATTTTTGCGCAGCCTCCTAAGCCCTGTCATCACCCTTGCGACTTGTTCCAAGACCCTCTATGAAGGCTACGGGAAGCCCAGCCTCCCCCAAATCGCGGAACGCCATCAAGCGGAGTCTTTCTCTGATCCAAGCTGAGAGCGGCAAGCCGGCCAGATTCGCGGCGTCCTGAAACGCCTGTTTTTCGGCTCGCGTGAGCCGAATCATCAGCGCCACGGATAACTGTTCTAGCGGATTTTTCCTGGGCCGTCCTCGCGTACTTTGTCGCGCCACCTTTATATTGTATATCAAAATATTCGAAAAGACAACGTGGCCCAATTGACATGTATGTCGAATAAATATACAATAAATATGTGACAAAAAGGGGCCGCCTGGGTGTTACAGCACCCAGGCGAGCTACGAACACGAGGGTCTAGCTCATGTCCGCAATCGATACTACCACGGCGCGGCCGACCTACCCACAAATGTGGCCGAGTTACAACGCCGCCCAGATCTGGGAGAAGCAGAACGTTGCCCAGATGCTATCCGAACTCTGCGAGAGCATCCATGCCCCGGTACAAAAACGTGGTCGCCCTCGTATCCCCCTCGGGGACGCCATTTTCTGCGCGGTTATGAAAGTTTATGGAACTACTTCCGGCCGGCGCGCCATGTCAGATCTTCACACATACGCGGAGCAACGCCTCATCGACCGGGCACCTCACTATAACACCATCTTCGCGATCCTCGAGGACGCAACGATAACTCCCATCCTGAAGGCGTTGGTCGAGACATCAGCGCGTGCGATGCGTCATGTCGAAAGAGATTTCGCCGTGGATTCGACGGGATTCTCAACGCGTACTTACATGCGCTGGTTTGACACCAAGTACGGTAAAATGCGTTGCGAAAGCGGTTGGGTCAAGGCGCAT
This sequence comes from Candidatus Acidiferrales bacterium, assembly GCA_035507275.1. Classification (GTDB taxonomy): domain Bacteria; phylum Vulcanimicrobiota; class Vulcanimicrobiia; order Vulcanimicrobiales; family Vulcanimicrobiaceae; genus Aquilonibacter. The sequence continues at coordinate 11,757 of DATJOG010000019.1, read as the reverse complement.
ATCATGGTTGGCGTGAAGACAAAGATCATTACGAGCATTGAGGTCACGCCTTCTAACGTGGGTGATACTTCATGCTACCGTCCGTTGTTAGAAAGCACTGCCAAGCGATTTACGCTTGTCGAAGTCTCTGCCGACAAAGCCTACTCAACGCGCCGCAATTTACGCCTAACCCGTTGGCTCGGTGCAGACCCGTTGATTCCATTTAAGTCGAACAGCCGGCCGAGTAACGACCCGTTATGGGCGAGGCTGCGGAAGCGTTTCACGGAAGAGCCGGACGAGTTCTATCGTCGTTACCATAAGCGCTCGAATGTGGAGACCGCGTTTTCAATGATGAAACGGAAATTCGGCGCTTTTGTCCGGTCGAAGAGCGCTGTCGCGCAGGTGAATGAGCTGCTGTGTAAGGCCCTGTGCCACAATCTCTGCGTCATTCTCGAAGCGTCATACGAATCTCCGCATGGCGATAACGGTGTCGCCTAGCCAGCCTTTGGACCGAAGATAGACCGCGACAGGGCCACCAACCAATTCTCGTTCTCGCCAGGAAACAGGCTCGTTATCGCCACCAGGCCGAAAGCGATAGCCGTCGCGCTCAGCGAATAAGTGAAACTCTTGAAGAGGTCATCCGAAACGTGAAACGGCCAACAGAATCCGGGCACAAAGCCGATCGCATCTAACGCAAAGAAAAGGTTGAGCGCAAATAATTCGCCAATCGCAATCATGATGGCGCCCAGCGCGTAAAGGTTCCGAAGCGCGACTCGCTGCTTATGCTCGCCGCGTTTTATCTCGTCGTCTAGGCTGGTCTTCTGGTCTGCGGCTTCTGTAAGTGGATCGCTTGATACCGTGATGCTAGCATCATCAGGGCCCACCATCGCGCGGACGGGCGCCTATACCAGATGTAGCTGCTTGAGGCGAATGTCCATAGCGGCTTCGGAAACGCCGTATTCTTTCGCGAGCCTGGACACATCTTTTTCCATCTCGAATGAGGATTCGATCCACGCGCGCGGCATCAATAGCGCGGCCGCAAAGCGATCCGCTTGCGCTTCGATAATGGGCCGCGGTCCGTCGTGCGAAGCTGCGCGGGAGAGCACGAGTTCCTGTCTAGCGATGGCGTTCTCGTTCACGCGATCAGGGATTTCCAGATTGGTATATCCCTCTGTGTGCATTAATGCGTGGCCGATCTCGTGCGCGATCGTAAAGCGGCGACGGTTCGGAGGGTCATAAGCGTTGACGTCTATTCGAACGTCACCATTTTTCAGCAACATGCGACCGCTAAAGCTGCCGTCTCGAAACTTGACAGCATATACCTTATAGCCAAGTGCGTTCGCTACGGCGATCGGGTTAACGGGATGCTCAAAGACGCCGGCCTCTTTCAGGGTCGCTTCGGCCCGTTTTTCCACCTCGTTAAAATTCGCCATCAGTTCTGGCTCAAGTTGCTCCGTTGTCATGGCACACGCTGCCAGGCGGGCTCACCCCTTTCGTGCCTGGGGTAGCTTATACCCGGTCTACCTCCCGTGGGGTTTCACTGGTGCATATATTCTAACACGAAAACCATCCCCAAGGCCAATATCTTGGGGCTTTTACGCGTCAAAACACCCATATCTAGCGGGAAAATTTGTTCGTCTAGCCTGGGGAGGGTTTTCGTGTTATAAAACCATCCCCGTGGCACGCAAGCCCACAGGCGGGACCCCGGGGCGTCGAAAGACGCCACCTGAGGAACATCGCCCCACGTCCGGCGTTAACCCAAGCGTTTGGGCCTGGGCAGTCCTGGAATTGGCCGTAAAGAAGAAGGGCTTTACAACTATTGGGTTCCTTCTGGATGACCAAGCGCCGAGGATAAAGTCGGAACTGAGAATTTCGGACGCCGAGGTCGAAGCGCACCTTCCCTCTGTGATAAAGAGGCGCTGCCGCTAGGGGTCGGCCGTATTTTCTGGGCAAACGGCCCCTAATTCGGGCAACTCTCGTTTTTAGGGCAAAGCCTACCGCGCCGCGGAAATGTTTCCCGTGAAACATACCGGCGTCAACGGCGGCCGCGATTGTTTCACGTTGAACAAGCACAGGCAAGCGGCGGGGCGAATTGGGGGCGCGTGAAGATCGGGTTGAGCTTCGACCAGGGGTCGCCTAAGTATCGCCTGTATGCCGGCGCGCTCATGGCTGCCTCGGAGGCCGCGAACATCGATGTCCAGCCATTTTGGCTGGCAGGCGCAGACCGCGAGGTCGACAGCGTCGCGCTCGAAACGATCGATGGGCTGGTGCTGACGGGCGGCGCCGACGTAGAGCCCGCTCGCTACGGTTTTCGCGACGAGGATGGGGTCTGTGCCACCTACTCCGGACGCGACAGCATCGAATGGACGATCCTCGACGCCGCGTTCGCGCGGCGTCTGCCGATTCTCGCGATCTGCCGGGGCATGCAGCTCCTCAACGTCTATCTGGGTGGGACGCTCGTCCCGGATCTTCCGGACGCCGCCGCACACCAGCTGAGCGACGATCGCCGCCATCGCATCGTCTGCGAACCCGGCTCGGCCTTGGGCATGCTCGTCGGCCAAGACGAAGGCGAGGTCAGTTCCTCGCATCACCAAGGCATCGCGATGCTCGGCAAGGGTCTGCAGGTCGCTGCCAAGCACGCTGACGGCACGATCGAGGCGGTCGAGTGGATCCGCCCGATGCGCCGGCCGTGGCTCGCCGCGGTGCAGTGGCATCCCGAACGTATGGGCCTCGACGAACCCTTCGCGGGCGCGTTGTGGCGCGGCTTCCTGCAAGCCGTCGCCGTCTCACACGCGATCTAGAGGCAGAGGGGGCGTTTTTCGGGGATTCCCGTGCGGCGGGGGAAGCGTGTTGCGCTGGCCGCCATCTTGCGCACGAGTATCACGCGGCGCTCGCCGTCGATTGCGACCTCGTCCTCGACCGCGCCGCCCAGCATCACCGCGGCATCGCTGAGCGCATTGCGCTCGCGCTCGTCGATCGTGCCGCGCTGCAGCACCGCCCGGCCGCCTACCGCGATGAGCGGGAGCAGCAGCTCCGCCACCGCCGGCGCAGTCGCGACCGCGCGCGCCGTTCCCGTCATGAAGTGGCCGCGCAGCCGCGGGTCGTGTCCGGCAACCTCGGCGCGCGCAGCGACCACCTCGCCTGAAAGTTCCAATTCCGCCAGCATTTGCGCGAGAAATCGCGCCTTTTTCAGCGTCGTTTCGATCATCGTGACCGGCACGCCGGTTACGATCGCAAGCGGAATCGCCGGCAGACCGCCGCCCGATCCGACGTCGACGAGCGATTCGCTCACGAACCGCGCGATCGTCAGACTGTCGAGGATATGCGGCGCAAACTCGGTCGCGCTCTTCGCGCCCGTCAGGTTGAACGAGCGGTTGGCCTCGAGCACGGCCTCGCCGTAATGCGCCAGCCGGTCGAGGTGCTCGGGCAGAACCCCGCCCGCCTCAAGAAGCGCGCGAAGCTCGCTCACGCTCGATGAAGAGGCTCACGATCGCCACGTCGGCCGGCGTGACGCCGGGAATCCGGCCCGCCGCGCCGAGCGTGCGGGGCCGCTGTGCGCTCAGCTTCTCGCGCGCTTCGCGCGAGAGTGCCGAAATCTCGGCATAGTTGAAGTCGACCGGGATGAGCGCGCGCTCGGTTTTGGCCGCGCGTTCGATCGCGATCTCCTGGCGCCGCACGTAGCCGGCCACCTTCAGCTCGATCGCGACACGCTCACCGGTCTCGGGATCGACCGGCGGCTCGAAGTGCGCTGCAATATCACCAAACTCTAGCGTCGGACGGCGAATCGCGTCGGCCAGCGTTGCGCCCGGTTCGAAATGCTGATCTTTGACGCGCTCGGCGCCGACCCGCGTGCGCTCGGCACGCATCGCTGCGTCGCGCAGCGCCGCTTGTCGGGCTTCGAATGCTTCCCACGACGCATCGTCGACCAGACCGATCGCTCGCCCCGCCGGCGTCAGGCGCGCATCCGCATTGTCGTGGCGCAGCAGCACGCGATGTTCGGCGCGCGACGTCAGCATGCGATAGGGTTCGTCGACACCCTTCGTCACCAAATCGTCGACGAGCACGCCGATATACGCTTCGCTGCGCGCAAGGCGCAGCGGCTCGCGCTGCTGCACCGCGCGCGCGGCGTTGATGCCCGCGAGCAGCCCTTGTGCCGCCGCTTCCTCGTAGCCGGACGTACCGTTGAGCTGCCCGCAATGAAAGAGCCCGCGGTAGCGCCGCGTCTCGAGCGTGTCGTGCAGCTCCGTCGGCGGAACCATGTCGTATTCGACCGCATAGCCCGCGCGCAACATTACGCATGCTTCCAAACCGGGCAGCGTGTGCAGCATTTGGATTTGAATTTCCGCCGGAAGCGACGTTGAAAATCCGCCGACGTACAGCGTCGGTTCGTCCCAGCCCTCGGGTTCGATGAAGAGCTGATGCGATGGATTGTGCGCGAATTTTACGACTTTATCTTCGATCGACGGGCAGTAGCGCGGGCCGATGCCTTCGATCAAATCGAGTCCGTAGAGCGGCGAATACAAGAGATTGTCGCGCACGAGTTTGTGCGTGCGTTCGTTGGTTTCGGTGACGTAGCACGGCAGTTGCGGGCCGCCGAAACGCTTTTCGCTCGTATACGAAAAGAGCAGCGGCGTCGTGCTCGGTGCCTGCATCACCATCGCGTCGTAGTCGACGCTCGTCTTACAGATGCGCGGCGGCGTGCCGGTCTTCAAACGCTTGGTTCGAAATCCGAGGCGGCGCAGCGCGTGCGCAAGCCCGGCCGCCGGCGCTTCGCCGAAGCGACCTTCGGCCTGCACCACGCTGCCGCGAAAGGTCTTGCCGCCCAAGAACGTCCCGGTCGCGAGTACGACGCTGTGCGCAAAGTAGCGCGCACCGTCCGCGCACACGACGCCGCGCACCGCATCCGCGTCGACGATCAGATCTTCGACGAGGCCCTGCACGATCGTGAGGTTGGGCTGCGCGCGCAGTGTCGCGACCGCGAGGCGCGCGTAGGCGGGCTTGTCCATCAGCTGGCGCAACGCGCGCACCGCCGGACCCTTGCTCTCGTTCAGAAAACGCGCGTGCAGACTGCAGGCGTCGGCCATGCGCGCCATCGCGCCGCCGAGCGCATCGATCTCGCGCACCAGCTGGCCCTTCGCGCTTCCGCCGATCGACGGATTGCAGGGCAGCGTGCAGATCTTCTCGGGATCGCCCGTGACCAGCAACGTCGCGACGCCCAGGCGCGCCGAAGCGAGGGCCGCCTCGACCCCCGCGTGACCTCCCCCAACGACGATTACTCCCGCGTCGTCACTGCCAACGGCATTCACAGTCTGCTAGTCTAGCAGATATGCTCAACGCTCACACCCGCCTCGCCGCCACGCTCGCGCTCGCCCTGGCCACCTTTTCGGGCACGCTCGTCGACCAGACCACCGGTCAGCCGTTGACCAAGGTCCACGTCCACGCCGCCGGCCCGGTCAGCGCCGACGCCACGACCGACGCGCGCGGCCGCTGGCTCATGAAGAATCTGCGCCCCGGCGCTTATACGGTGACGGTGGAGTCGAATGACGTGCCGCAGCAAAGCTTCAAGGTCAAACTCGCGGGCAGCCGCATCACGGTCGTGACGATCAAAGCCTGCAGCACCACGCTCGACTACCACTGCGCAACGCCCGGCGGCGGGCCCGGCTAATTCGCGTGCGCGCGTAGCCGGAATGAAAACGCGATCATGACGATGCCGAAGAAGATCGCGTAGAAGCCGATCAGGTAGATCACGGTCAGGATGCCGATCATCGGGAAGACGACCAGCAGCACGCCGAAGATTACCGAGAGTATGCCGCTCAGGATGAGCATCCATTCGTTGGGTACGAGCTTGCGAAGCTGAAACGCCGCAACGAGTTCGAAGACGCCCGTCAGCAGCGCCCAGATCGCAATCGTAAAGTAGAGTGCGAGCCCTGCCAACGCCGGGCGGAAGAGCACGATCGCCGCGATCACGAGTCCGATGATGCCTTCGATTGCGAACGCAACCCATCGCTCGTGCGCCTCGGCCGCGCGAATTGCCGAGACGAGTGCGAAGATGCCGTCGATGAAGGCGTAAGCGCCGAAGAGAATCACGAGTGCAAAACCCGTCACTCCCGGCCACGCGAACGCGAGGATGCCAAAAATCAGGGCGGCGATGCCGCGAATCAACAGCGCCCACCAGTTGCGCGCCAATGCGTGAAGCATGCTTCCTCCTACTTTCCGATGCAGAAGCGGTTGAAGACGCCGCCCAGGACCTCCTCGGCAGCAACGTCTCCGGTGACGTGCCCGAGCGCAGCATACGCTTCCTGCAGATCGCCGACGATCAGATCGACCGGTTCGCCCGCGCGCAGGGTCGCGCGCGCAAGATCGAGCGCGCGCAACGCCGCGCCGGCCGCGTCGAATTCGCGCAACGAGGCGAGATGCGGCCGCTCCAAGTCCGGCGCTTCGCCGCCCCAACCCACGCGTGCCAGCGCCCGGCGCAGCGCGCGAATCGTACCCGGTTCGTAGACGCTGCCGCTGATCGCATCCGCGATCGCCGCTTCGCGCGCCCCCGCTTCGCCGAGATCGGCTTTGTTGAAGAAGACGACGCGTTCGCGTCCTCGCGTCTGCGCGAGCAGCGCGCGCGCCTCGGCATCGAGCGGCGCCGACCCGTCGAGCACCAGCAGCGCGATGCGCGCGCCTGCAAGCGCCCGCTGCGAGCGTTCGATACCGGCGGCTTCCAGCCGGTCGGCATGCGCGCGAATGCCGGCCGTATCGACCAAACGCACGCGCACGCCGTCGATCGCGATCGACTCCTCGATCGTATCGCGCGTCGTGCCGGCGATTTCGGAGACGATCGCGCGCTCTTCGCCGAGCAGCGCGTTGAGCAGCGAGGATTTGCCCGCGTTGGGCGGCCCGACGATGGCGACGCTCACGCCTTCGCGCACCAGGCGCCCGATCTCGCCGTCGTGCAGCAAGCGTGCCAGTTCGCCCGCGATCGCGTCCAGCTCGCCGAGCACGCGCGCGCGATCGGGATCCGGAACTTCCTCGGGAAAATCGACGGCGCCGCTGCATTCTTCGACGACCGTGACCAGGCGCGCGCGCAACGCCTGTACTTCGCGTGCAAGTCCGCCGCCCAGATTCGCGAGTGCGGCACGCGCCGCCGAGCGCGTCTCCGCGTCGATCAAGTCCGCGACCGCCGCGGCCGCGTGCAGATCCATCTTGCCGTGCATGAAGGCGCGCCGCGTGAACTCACCCGGCTCGGCCAGGCGCACGCCGCATGCGAACAGCGCGCGCAACACTTCGCGTGCGACGACCGGCGAGCCGTGAATCTGCAGCTCGAGCGTATCTTCGCCCGTGTAGCTATGCGGAGCGGGCGCAAAAATCGCGACGCCGCGATCGATTGCCTCGCCGCGCTCGTCGACGATGGCGGCGTAATGCGCGTAGCGCGGCTGCAGCTCGACGCCGGGAACGAGGCGCTGCGCGACCGCGGACACCTCCGGCCCGCTCACGCGAACGATCGCGATCGCGCCGCGCCCGGGCGGCGTCGCGAGTGCGGCAATCGTGTCGTTCATTGCAGCGACCACGCGTCGGTCTGGCCGAAATTGTAGAGCATGTTCGGCGCGAAGCCGTGCAGCGAAGGATTGATCGCTTCAAACTCGGTGCGGTAGACGAGAAACGTCACCGGGACCTGGCTCGCGATCCGCTGCTGCATGATCGCGAAGTCTTTCATACGCGCGGCGGGATCGAGCGCGCGCTCCTGCGCGGCGAATGCCGCGTCGTATTGCGGGTCGCACCAGCGCGCGACGTTGGGGCCGTTCGGCGCACGATTGGCGCACAGCCACGGCTCCGAGGTCTCCGGATCGAGTCCGCCGTACCAGCCGCCGATCTCGAGTTCAAACGTACCGTTGTAGAGGACGCCGCCGTTTGCGGGCGGCGCGTAGAGCAGGCTCGGCGTCGCGCCCTTGAGGACCGCGTCGATCCCGACCGCGCGCAGGTTTGCCTGCACGACCGTCGCGAGCGAACGATACACGTTCTCTGACAGATTGAACGAGATGCGCGCGTCGACGTGTTTGCCGCGCAAGAGCGCGCGGGCGCGCGCCGGATCGTAGGGCACGACGCCGATCGAAGCGTCGTGCTCCGCAAAGAGCGGCGGAATCTCGGTGCTCGCAAGCGGGCTGAACCCGTGGTAGATCGCGCGCGCGATCGCCGGCCGGTCGATCGCATAGGCGATAGCGCGGCGCACGTTCACGCCGGGAAGGTGCTGGGTCTGAAATTCGATGTTGTCGGTCTCGTTGCGCGGCACGGGCACGAGGGTAATGCCGGCTTGACGCTGCGCCTGTGCCGCTTGCTCGTAGGTGATGTCGGTATAGTCGATCGCGTGTGAAAGCAGATCGACGTAAGCGGTGTTCTCGTCGGCGATCATTTTGACGACGACGCGCCGCAGCTTGGGCTTCTGCCACGCGTAGGGATTGGGATCGAAGACGACCGAGTCGCCGTGATTCCACTGCACGACCATGAAAGGCCCGGTGCCGAACGGTTTCGCGTTCCACGCGGCCGCGTGCTCGAGGTCGGTGTCGCCGTGAAACGCGTGCTCCGGAAGAATGCCGAAGATGTAATCGCTCGCGGCAAAGAGTTCGTAGACGGCGCCCGACCACGGATGCTTCAAACGAATGCGCACGGTGTAGGGATCGGGCGTTTCGAGCGCTGCGATGCGCCGGTAGGGTTCGGCCTCGGTCACCGGATTGCGCGGATCGAGAATCGCGCGATACGTGAATGCGACGTCGCGCGACGTGAACGGCACGCCGTCGGCGAAGCGCACGTGCCGCAGATGATAGGTGATCGTCAAGCCGTCGCGCGAGATGCCGCCGTTCGCGACGCTGGGCACCTGCGTGCAGAGGACCGGGATCGCGCGATTTTCCGGACTGATGCCGACCAGCGGCTGGGTGTAGAGCTGGGTGAGATCGATCAGCCGCTGCCCGAATGCAATGAGCGGATCGAGCGTGTAGATCGTGCCGAGATACCCGATGCGCACCTCGCCGGGCAGGCCCCAGCCGGCGCCGGCGCGCGTACACGCGCCGAGCAGGACGGCCAGGAGCAGAAAACGGGCGCTACGCAGGCACGGCGTTGCCGGTTACTCCGTTGGGAAGATGACGACCCGGCGTTCGGGCTCTTCGCCTTCCGATTCGGTACGCACGCCCGGATTGTCGGCAATCGCGAGATGCACGATCTTGCGTTCCGAGGGAAGCATCGGTTCGAGTTTGTGCGGCTTGCCGTCGCGCAGCACGCGTTCCGCCGTCTCGACCGCGAGTTCGGTGAGCGCATCGGCGCGGCGCGCGCGATAGCCCTCGGCGTCGATCGTGTAATAGCGGCGGTTGTTGCGCACGCCCGCGTTGATGATGTTGTTGAAGATGAGATTGAGCGCTTCGAGCGTGTTGCCGTGGCGGCCGATCAGCATCGCGAGATCGGGGCCGGTCACTTCGAGATACTCGCCTTCTTTGCGCGGAATGTAGCCGATCTCGACGTGCTCCATGCCCATCTGATTCAAAATCGACGCGAGCAAATCGCGCGCGGGCTTCGCGTCGTCGGGCAGCGCGTGCGTCGAGCGCTCGCGCGGCGTGTGATACGGTCCGCCGCGACGGCCACCGCCGCCTCCGCTCCCGCCGCGACGACCACCGCCGCCTCCGCCGCCGCTCCCGCCGCGGCGTCCGCCGCCGCCGCCGGTGCGCTCGCCGGTCGTTTTGCCGGGAATCTGCCGGTCGCGAATATTTGCCGGCTGTTCTTCGTACTCGTAATCGTCTTCGTACAGCATGATTAGGATTTGGCGCCTTTCTTGTTCTTGCGCTTCGACGATCCGTTGCCGCTCGACGGCAACTGCGCGGCCACCGAGGCGGGAACGTCTTCGGTGATCACGTGCGCGCTATCGATGAACGAAAGCGGCTCGTGGGAGCGGCGCAGCATGTAGAGCTGCTGCCCCATCTGGAAAACATTGTTGCAGAGCCAGTAGAGCACCAGCGCCGACGGCCACGCGTATTGGAAGCCGATGACGAAGAGCATAACCGGCGAGAAGAACGACATCATCTTCTGCGTCTGCGCTTGCTGCGGATCGGTCGCGGGCATCGTGCCGTACCGCATGCTCAGGTACATCGAGAGTCCGTAGAGCACGAGCAGAATCGCGTCGCCCGATGCGAGGCTCGATCCGAGCAGCGGCATCTTGCCGAAGAGCACCGGCGCGTGCAGCGAGATCGCGGAGCCGATCCACAAGAAATGCTGCGAGGCGTATTCGCTCTTGCGCTGCAGCACCATGTAGAAGACGCTGATGATGAACGGATATTGAATCAGCAGCGGAAGGCAGCCGGCGAGCGGATTGACGCCTTCGCTGCGATAGAGCTCCATCGTCTCTTGCTGGAGCTTTTGCTGCTGATCTTTGTTCTTGTATTTGGCTTGCAGCGCTTTGATTTTCGGCGCGATCTTCTGCATCGCCATCATCGATTTGAACTGCTGCGCGTTGAGCGGCCAGAAGATGAGGCGGAAGAGCACCGCGAGCACGATCAGGCTCAAGCCCAGATTGTGCAGCGGAATGTCGATCCAGCCGATGAGCGTCGCGAGGCCCGCGACAATGGGATCGAGCAGCCAGTTCGTGGCGAGGAGCAGGTGCAACGTTTACCTTTCGATGGTTGGGGGCACGCGATCGGGCACGAGGTCGACGCCGCCCGGGTGCCAGGGGTGGCAGCGCGCCACGCGCGCAAGCGCGAGCGCGAAACCGTGAGCCGCCCCATGCTTCTGGATTGCCTCGGCCGCATACTGCGAGCAGCTCGGGTAGAAACGGCAGCGCGGGCCCAGCAGCGGCGAAATCGTGCGCTGGTAGAGGCGGATGACGAGCATCAGGATGCGGCGCATGGGCGGCTATACCAACGCGCGCTCGAGTTCGTTACGAAGCTGGGAGAACGGGGCCATCGCGGCGGTGGGGCGAGCGACGACCAGCAGCCGCAGGCGCCGGCCGGCCAGCATCTGCTGCAACAACGCCGCCACCCGGCGGCGAACTTTATTACGGATGACCGCCGTGCCGACGGGCTTGGCGACCGTGATTCCGACGACCGAGAGGCGGTCGCTCGCGAAAGGCTCGGCGCGATAGACGGTCAGAGCGCCGGTCGTGAAGCGCCGGCCACGCTGACGCAAGCGGGAAAACTCCGCCCTGCGCCGCAGGCTGGCATAGCGGCGCATCAGACGGAGAGGCGGTGACGCCCCTTCTTGCGGCGGCGCGCCAGGACCGCACGGCCGTTCTTCGAGCTCATGCGCTCGAGGAACCCGTGGACCCGCTTGCGGCGCCGGTTGTGCGGCTGAAACGTCCGCTTCATAATCGACTCCTCAGGGAAAAATAGTGCCGCCAGCCGGCGGCACACAGCGCCTAAGTATAGGGGAGCCCCGCCCCGGCCGTCAACCGCATTCACTGAAGATCAAGGAGGACTGATTTTATGCTTCGTCGCTTCCTCGCAGTCGTCGCGCTCGTCGCGTGCATCGGCGTAACGGCCGGCACCGCATCTGCGCAAGGTTACGGCCCTCGCCACGCACCCCCGCCGCCGCGTTACGAGCGGCACGGCCGGGCCCCCGGACGGGGCTATGTCTGGATCGGCGGCTACCAGCACTGGAACGGCCGCGCCTACGTCTGGGTCCCAGGGCGCTGGGCGCGCCCGCCGCGTCCGGGCCAGCGCTGGTATCCCGGCCGTTACGTTTCCCGCGGCGGCATCTACGTGTGGATCAACGGCTACTGGCACTTCTGAGGCCGGGCCGGACGGTCAAATTCGG
>DATJOG010000018.1:0-68285 GCA_035507275.1 Candidatus Acidiferrales bacterium | reverse complement strand
AACGGGATCCTCGTTCCGAACGGAAGCACGTTCGGCGGATGACTTGGAGTCGCGGTAGGCGAGGCCGACGCATGCGGCGCCGGCGGCGGCATTGGGAAAGCCTCGACCCACGCAGGCGTTAGCGGGGCCGCGGCGGCGAGCATCGCGCTCGCCGCGACGAGGAAAGCGAAACTAGCTCGCGCGCTTTTCGCGTTCGGCTTGAGCCGCCGCCGCGCGCTTGCCCTCTTCGATGAGCTGCTTGACTTTTTGGCCACCTTTTTGTCCGATTTTCTCGTAGAAGTCTGGGCCGTAGCGATCGCGCGTAGCTTCGCCACCTTTCTTCCCGCCCTTCTTACCGATCTGCTCGTAGAATTCGTGACCGTGAGCTTGCTTTGTTGCAAGTCCGCCTTTGCGTCCGATCTGCTCGTAGAATTCAGGGCCGTACTTTTTCTTGACCGTCTGGCCGCCTTTTTGGCCGGCTTCGCGGACAGACATGCCGCTCGTCTTTTTAGGGGTTTCGGGGGTTGCCATGGTGCTCTCTTTTCCGCTATTGGGTAGCCGCCCGGAGGGACGGCGCTCGTCGTGCATATACTAGAACGCAGGTTCGGTCAATTTGGTTGGGGAGCGGTACAAGAATTGCGGTTATCTTTGCGTTCAGCGAGTCTTATCGTCATTGCGGCCCTGATGTTTCTCGGGGCGGTTCCGGCGAAGACCGCTTCTGAGATCGTGCACCTCGAATCGGAGCGCACGCTGGGAGACGGCCGCCTTGCCGCCTTACTGGGCTCTGCGGACGAGGGAACGGCGGCGCGGGCGGCGCTTGCGATCGGCCGCACGAAGCTCGCGGCAGGCGTTTCGCTGCTCGAAGCGCATCTGAGCGACCGCCGCGACACCGTCCGCGCCTTTAGCATCTACGGGCTCGGATTGATCGGCCTCGGCAGCGATGCGGATGCCATATTGAAGGCATTGGAGACGGACCGCGCGGGCGCGGTGCAGATTGCCGCCCTCGACGCGCTCGGACGTTACGAAGAGGCCAAACGGCTCGATACGCGCCGGGAAGCGGCGGTTGCTCGAGAACTCGCGGCGCTCGTGGAGGCGCGCTCTGCATTTCCGCCCGACGTGCGCGGCCGCGCGGCCATCGCGCTGGGTTTCTTTTCCGGCGAGATGACCGGCGCGAAGGCGGCCTTGCAGCTGGCGTCGGCGTTCGTCGACGAACGCGATCCCGGTGTGCGCGAGCGCATCATGTGGACGATCTTTCGCTATTACGCAACGAAGGTGCCGCTGCGCGTCCTGCGTGCCGGCTTGAAAGACTCCGACGAGGTCGTGCGCATCGAGGCGGTGCGCGCCTACGGGCATCTTTCGGATCGAGGACTCGTAGCGGATCTCCGGCCGCTGCTCGACGATCCGTCGTGGCGCGTCCAGGAGCAAACCGCGGAGTCGATTCGTTTGCTGCAAGGCGGCAAGCTCACCGAGCATTGGACGGCGATTCCGCGCTTCGTGCACACGCCCGCGCCGCAGCGCGATCCCTACGCCGCACTCCCCGCCGAACCGCGCACGATCCCGCCAGCGGGCGGACCGCGTCCGCAGGACGTTGTGGAGGCGCCCGTATTGTTGCCGCAGAGCGCGCGCGAAATGCTCTCCGCGGCGCACGGCGCGCATCCGCGCCTGCGCATCGTAACCACTCAGGGCAACATCTACGTCGTGCTCTATCCGGAGTGGGCGCCGCTCACCGTTACGAATTTTTTGAACATGATGAATCGCGGGTTCCTCGATGACAATCCGTGGTTCCGCATCGTGCCGGACTTCGTCGTGCAGACGGGCGAGCAAGACGCAAAGAAGGCGCCGGGTCCGGGCTACTCGATTCCGGCGGAGGAGAACCCGCTCGAGCAAAACGCCTACGTCATCTCGATGGGCCTGAATTACGACGACAAAACGATGACGCCGATCCGCGATTCGGCGGGGAGCGAATACTACATCACGCTCTCGCCGCAATATCATCTCGATAACGCGTTCACCGTCTTCGGTGCGGTGACGAGCGGCTTCGACGTGCTCGGACGCCTGACCGAAGCCGATAAGGTTCTGCGGGTCGAGCGCATTCGCGATGCCGAGTTGTAAAGCGTCCGTGCTCGCCGCCGCGCTGCTGCTTGCGAGCTGCACCTCGGCGCAAGACGTCCCGCTCGCCGTGCAGAGCTGCTCGATCGCGATCGAAGACGGCGCGGCGCGTTTACACGCTCGCGTGACGAACGAGTCGGCGGCATCGATGCTGCGCGCGACGCTGCGCGTCGACGTCTACCAAAACTATCGCTTCGAACGCGCTGCGGTCGCTGCGGAGTTTACGCCGGCGCTCGATCCGGGCACTGCGCGCGAGCTCTCACTGCCGCTCGATCTTCCCGGCGTCGCGGCGGGAGCTGCATCCTGCGTCGCCACGAGCGCGTCGAACTAGAACGCTTTCTCCGAGTCGAGAAGAATCGTCACCGGCCCGTCGTTTACTAACTCGACCTGCATGTCGGCGCCGAACTCGCCGTACTCGACGTGCAGGCCGAGTGCGTGCATTTCGCGGCCGGCGCGCTCGTAGAGCTCGCTTGCGAGCGGCTCTTTCGCGGCGGCGATGAACGACGGCCGGCGCCCTTTGCGGGCATCGCCGTGCAACGTGAATTGCGAGACCAGGAGTATCGCGCCGCCCACGTCGACGACGCTGCGGTTCATCAATCCGGCGTCGTCGGGAAAGATGCGCAGGTGTGCGATCTTTTCGGCGATGTACCGCGCGTCGTCCTCACGATCGATCGCCGCGACCCCCAGCAACACCATCAGGCCGCTGCCGATGCTGCCGACGACGCGATCCTCGACGCGCACGCTCGCTCGCAGCACGCGTTGTACGACCGCGCGCACGTCAGCGGCTCACTTCGACCAGATCGACGAGAGCGCAAAGAGCGCGTTCTCGCGCCGCTCCATCACGCGGCGATAAAAGTACCCCGCCCAGTGCGTCCCGTACGGAACGTAGACGCGCATGCGGTACCCCTCTGCGACCAGCTCGCGCTGTAGCTGCGGGCGGCAGCCGTAGAGCATCTGGAATTCGAAGCGGTCCGGCGCGATGCCGCGCTCGCGCACGAAAGCGCGAATCGCGTCGATCAGCTCGCGGTCGTGCGTCGCGATCGCGGGATAGCGGCCGCGTTCGAGCAGCGAGCGAGCGAGGTCGAGATACTGCGCTCGAATCGCGGACATCTCCTTGATTGCGATTTCGGGCGGCTCGTTGTACGCGCCCTTGCAGAGACGCACGCGAGCACCGAGTTCGATCGCGCGCGCTACGTCGGCGGGCGTGCGCTTCAAATACGCCTGCAGCACGATCCCGACGTTCTCGTCGGCCGCGTAGGCCCGCTCGAAGAGATCCAGCGTCGCCTGCGTCACGGCGCTGCCCTCCATGTCGATTCGCACGAACGGATCGGCGTTGCCCCGTGCGGCGCGCAAGATCTGCGTCAGGTTTTCGAGGGCGAAGTCTTGGTCGATCAGGAGCCCCATCGCCGTCATTTTGACCGAGACGTTCGTCTGGACGCCGGTCTCGCGGATGCGTTCGAGCATTGCGAGATAGGCGTCGCGGGTCTTGACCGCGGCCCCGCGCTCGAGGACGTCTTCCCCCAGAAAGTCCAGCGTCGCGGTCATCCCGCTATCGTTGAGTTTGCGGACGGCGGCGATCGCCGCGTCGATGGTTTCGCCCGCAACGAAACGCTTGGCAAGGAAGAAGAAGCGGCGTTGAAAGCCGGAATTCGGGGCGATGAGTCTGTCGATAATGGCCATGTCGACGCCTAGACTACGGGCGGCGGCGCAGGAATCCCCGTCCGCGGCCCGGATCATGGTTCTGTAAAGAATAGATTACCGCGACTTTGGCGGCCGAGGCGTGAAAGTGGCGTACCCGAATGGCTGAAGACATGATTCAGCGCAATTGGCGGGTGCTGATTGCAGACGACGATCCCGCAATCTGCACGCTCATCGATACGGTCCTGCGCAAGGGCCCGTACGAGATGGTCATGTGCAACGATGCCGAGAGCGCGCTGGTCGCCGTCGACCGCCAGGGACCCTTCGACATCATCATCTGCGATTTTATGCTCCCTGGTATATCGGGGATCGATCTGGTGGAACGCCTGCGAGCCAAAGAGGGCACCCGCGGCGTGCCGATTTTGATGATCTCGGGGCACACCAACTACGCGATGGACGGACGGGCCAAGAACGCCGGCGCGAATCTCTTCCTCAATAAGCCGTTTACGATCTCGCAGCTCCGTTCGGCCGTTACGCACTTGCTCTCGAAGCGCGACTCGCTCTCCGGCGCACAACTCTTCTGATAAAAATCCTCGTCATCGCGCTCGCGCTCGCACTCGACGTGTTCGCGGTGAGTATCGGCGTCGGCTTGCGCGGCGTCAGCCCGCGCGAGCGGCTGCGGCTGGCGATCGCTTTCCCGTCGGCCGAAGTCCTCATGAACTGCGTCGGCGCGCTGCTGGCGGCCGGACTCGGACGGCTGATCGGCGACGCGGCGGGCTATCTGGGCTTCGGGGCGCTGGTGCTCGTCGGGCTCTATATGATCTACGAGGTACATGACGCGGAGGGCAGCAATCCGATCGACGTCACCGGCGGCTGGGGGCTCGTTCTCGCTTCGCTCGGCATTAGTCTGGACTCGCTCGGCGTCGGTTTTTCTATCCTCTTCGTGGGTGTTCCGTTGGGGTTGAGCTTAATGGTCATCGCGGTGGTCTCGGTCGTTGCAACGCTGCTCGGCCTTAGCCTCGGGCGCGCGCTCGGCGCGCGCGTCGAGCGCATATCGGGGCTGCTCGCCGGAGTGCTGCTCGCATCGACCGGCGTCGCGTTCATCGTGCTCAAGGCCCTCCACCTCGGCTAGCGAAAGCGCGCCTACATGCAGGTGCGCGTCGGTGCGTCGCTTTTCGATCTGTGGAACCGCAGCGGTGCGCGTTCGCTCTTCGTCGTCGGCATCGGCAAGAACGTCGGCAAGACGGTCGCGATGCGCGCAATCTATCGTGCGTGCGTCGAGGCGGGCGAGATCTGCGCGCTCACCTCGATCGGTCGAGACGGAGAAGCCTTCGACGCGACCGACGCCCTCGCCAAGCCGCGGCTCTGGTTGACGCCGGGAACCGTCGTCGCGACGGCGCGCGAAGCGCTGCCGCGTTCGCCGGCGAGCGAGGTGCTCGAGGTCACGTCGTATCGCACTGCAGCCGGTGCGCTCGTGTATGCGCGCGTGCGCTCGGGCGCACACTACGAGTTGGTCGGACCTCCGGCGGCGTCGGCGCTTCGCACCGTCGTGCACGAGCTCGCTGCGCACGCGCCGCGCGTCCTCGTCGACGGCGCCGTCGATCGAATCGCGGCGCTCGCGGGCGGTGAAGACGCCGTGGTCGTTTCTTGTGGCGCATCCGCTGCACCGACGCCCGGCGAGGTCGTCGACGAGGTGCGCGCGCTCGTCGCGCGGCTGCAAACGCCGCGCCTCGAGGAAGGAAGCGACGCGCTCTCGATCGAGGGCGCGCTGACGCCGGCTGCGGTCGCGCAACTCGTTCGCGCGCGGGAACGGCGTGCGATCGTCGTTCGCGATCCCACGCAGATCGCGATCACCGGAAAAGCGGCGCTGCAAGCCTTCGAACGGCTGACGATTCGTTGTCTGCGCCCCTTACGCGTCGTCGCGGTGACCATCGCTTCGATTGGACGCGATCGCGCCTTCGCGCCGCGCAGCTTCGCACGCGAAGTGGCGCAGGCGGTGACGCTTCCGGTCTTCGACGTGTACGCGGCGGAGCGCGCGGCGTGAAACCTGCCCGGCTGCTCGACGCCGCGAGCGCGCATGCCGTCGGTTTTGGCTGGCTGCGCGCCGCGCTCGCACCGGCGAGTCCCTACGGCGACGACGCGTTCGCGCAGCTCGAGCCTTTTGCGCCGGGCGCCGAGCACGACGCGCGCCGGCGCGCCGAACGCATCGCGCGGATCGCAGCCGCTCTCGACGACGAGCGAATCGACGCGGTACGCGCGTTGCTTGCGCAGGCGCCCGACGCGGCGCCCGCACTTGCGCGCGCGTCGATGGGTGAGGCGCTCGACGATGCGGGGTTGCTCGAAGTACAGCGCTTCTTCGACGCCTGCGTTGCGCTCGACGGGCTCACCTCGGCCTGTACCGATCTCCCGCGGGTCGCGGGCGATGCGGTGCGCACGTGCGCGGCCGCGCTCGAACGCGGACGCGCCGGAAAGTTCGGATTCTATCTCGAGGACGCATTCGACGCAGCGCTCGGGCGGGCGCGTGCAGCGCTCGCGCAAGCGCAAGCGGAGTATGACGCAGCGCTTGGGCGTACGCGCGCGGCGGCGGCGCACGCGCTCGGTCGCGAGATCTCCTTCCCCGAGTTCATCGTGATGCGCGAGGATCTGCGCGGGCCGTTGCCGTCCGGCGTGCGCGTCGTGCGCGAGGCGGCCACCTATGTGTTGTGCGAACTCGACGCCGATGACGGCGTGCTCGCTGCATTGAAGCGGCGCGAAGATGCGGCAAGCGAGGTCGCGCGCGTCGAAGAAGCGGTCCGCGAGCGGCTCTCGTCGACGTTGCGCGCGCATGCTGCGGCGCTCGACGAAGCGTTGCGTGCAACCGGGGAAACCGACGTGCTGATCGCTGCCGCGCGTTTCGTCCGGCAGCATCGCTGCGTGGTCGCGGAGTACGGCGCAGACGAACTTTCGTTTGAGGGCGGCCGCTTCGTCCCGCTCGAACTCGAGCTCGCGGCGCAGGGCCGCGCGTTCACGCCGATCGATCTGCGGCTCGACGGCATCGCGGTCGTCACCGGCCCGAATATGGGCGGCAAAAGTGCGTGCCTTCGCGCCTGTGGTTTCATCGCGGCGTGCGCGGCCTTCGGCCTGCCGGTACCGGCCGTGCGCGCGCGCGTGCCCGTGTTCTCCGAGATCGCGTGGATGGGCATCGGCAGTGACGAGGACGGCGGGGGCGGCCTGCTCTCGTCCTTCGCGCGTGAAATCGTACGGCTGCGGGAGCTTCTGGCACGATCGCTTCCGGCGCGCCTCGTGCTGCTCGATGAGTTCGCGCGCACGACGACGCCGAGCGAAGGCAAGGCGCTGCTCGTCGCGGTGTTGGAGCGGCTGCGAGCCGACGGCGCCGATGCCTTGGCCGCGACGCACCTGGCCGGCCTCGCGCAGGCGGCAGGCGCACGCCATTACGCGGTACGCGGGTTGCACGGGGTCGCGCAGCGGCCGGCGGAAGAAGATCTCAACGCCGCGCTCGAAAGGCTCGCAGCGTCGATGGACTACACGCTGGAGGAAGTGACGGGCGAACGCGGGCGCGGCTCCGACGCGATCGCTTTGGCGTCGCTGCTCGGGATCGACGCCGCCGTCATCGACGCCGCGTATCGCGCGCTGGACTCGCTCGAATGATTCGCAGACTTCGTGTCGCCATCGATGCGGTCGCAATCGCGGCGCTGATCGCGATCTTCGCTCGCGCGCTCGAACGCGGCTGGCATTGGCAGTACTGGCGGATTGCGGTCTTTACACTGGCTGCTTACCTTTTCTCGTGGACGCTCGAACGTTTTCCCGAGCGCGGCTGGGTGCACTTGACGCTCGTCGGCCTGCGGCTCGTCCTGGTGCTGGCGGCGTGCTGGGCGGAGTTCCACCTCCCGCGCTGAAGGTTGACGCTCATGCAGCCCCTGATCATCACCTGCGCACCGGTCGGCGCGGAAGTCACGCTCGATCAGACGCCCTACCTGCCGCACACGCCCGCGAAACTCGCCGAAACGGCGCGCGCGATTCGTGATGCCGGCGCGTCGATCGTGCACGTGCACTGCCGCAACGATGACGGAACCAATACACACGACCTCGGGCGCTTCAAAGAAGCATACGATGCGATTCGCGCAGCGTCCGATCTGATCGTCCAGTTTTCGACCGGCGGCGCGATCGGGATGACGCCCGAGGAACGCGCGAGCGTGCTGCAGTTACGCCCGGAGATGGCGACGCTGACCTGCGGGACGGTGAACTTCGGCGACGAGGTTTTCGAAAACAGCTTTCCGATCATGCGCGGTATTCTCGCGAAGATGCGGCAATACAGCGTGCGTCCGGAGCTCGAGATTTTCGATAAGGGGCATCTCGCCAACGCGCGCCGGCTGGCCAAGGAAGGGCTGCTGACCTTCCCGCAGCACGTCGACTTCGTGCTCGGTGTTCCCGGCGGACTCGAAGCGACGGTGGAAAATCTTTGCGACCTGGTCGGCGACCTTCCCACCGGCTGCACGTGGTCGGTCGCCGGAATCGGCCGCGCGCAGATTGCGATGGCGATGACCGCGATTGCAATGGGCGGCCACGTCCGCGTCGGGCTGGAGGACAACCTCTACTACAGCAAGGGCCGTCTAGCCCGCAACGAGGAGCTGGTTGCGCGCGTGGTGCGCATTGCCGAGGAGGCCGGTCGCCCGGTGGCCGGACCGGCCGAGGCCCGTGAAATCCTGGGAATCCAGAAGTTAGCAGCAGCTTAACGGCCGGTGAAGGTGTCCGCGCCCGGCGTTTGTAACTAGCCGCCGTTCGTGTTTACGTATGTGGTGCGGCGGACGCTTACGGCGATTCCGCTCTTGCTCCTGATCTCGATCATTCTCTTCTGGATCCTGAACAACGCTCCAGGTGGGCCGCTCGCGCCGTACCTGCAGAATCCCCACATCACGCCGGCCGACATCGCTCGTCTCAAGCACAACCTCGGCCTCGATAAACCGATCTGGTTCCGCTACATCGTGTGGCTCGGACAAATCTTTCGCGGCGACTTCGGTTATTCGACCAGCAACTCCGAACCGGTGCTCCAAGCGATCGCCGAACGCATACCGGCCACGCTGGAACTGATGAGCATCTCCTTCATCGTCTCGCTCGTCATCGGATTATCGGCCGGGATCTTTTCCGCGGTGCGTCCGTACTCGGTGCAGGACTACATCATCACGACACTCGCGTTCCTCGGCCAATCGACACCCGTCTTTGCACTCGGGCTCTTTCTGCAATATCTGCTCTCGGTTCAAGGCATACCGCTGCCCGACGGCTACAAGATCGCGTTGCCCTCGGCGGGCATAAGTACCACGGATGCGTTCGATTTAGGCGATCGCATCCAACATCTGATCATGCCCGTGATGGTCCTTTCGTTCTTGAACCTCGCGCTCTACTCGCGCTTCATGCGCTCGTCGCTCCTGGAAGTCATGAAAACCGATTACATCCGTACCGCGGCGGCCAAGGGGCTGAGCAATACGACGATTCTCTTCAAGCACGGATTGAAGAACGCGCTCATTCCGGTCGTGACGGTGGTCGCGATCTCGTTTCCGACGGTCCTGGGCGGAGCGGTCGTCACCGAGACGATCTTTGCGTGGCCGGGCGCCGGACGCATGTTTTTCAACGCCCTGCAGCAGAGCGACATCGCGTTGATGATGGGCTATCTGTTGATTCTGGCCACGTCCGTGGTCTTTTCGAATCTGGTGGCCGACGTGCTCTATGCGTGGCTGGATCCGCGCGTGACGTACAACTGATGACGACGTCGATCCCCGCGAACGCGCAGCCGTTCGAAGACGAAGAAGCGCTCGTCTATTCGAAGGTCACGTTTTGGACGCGGCTGCGCCGCCACAAGCTCGCGCTCGTGGGACTCGTCATTCTCGCGATCATCATGCTCTGCGCGCTTTTGGCGCCGCTGCTCGCGCCCTTCGATCCCAATGCGATCGACAACGTGCATTGGCAAGGCGAAGTGCTGCCGCCCTGCTTCGTGAGCACCGTGCTCTGCGGCGGGCACGTGCTCGGGACCGACGCGATCGGGCGCGACGAGCTTTCGCGCCTGCTCTTCGGCGCGCGCGTCTCGCTCGAGGTCGGCATCTTCACGGTGCTCTTCGAGGTGATGATCGGCATCGTCATCGGCGCGATCTCCGGCTTCTTCGGCGGATGGGTAGACTGGCTGCTCATGCGTCTCACCGACGTCTTCCTTTCGATTCCGCTGCTGCCGCTGCTCTTGGTGCTCACCGCGATCGCGTTCGCAAGTAAGACGAACGTGGAAGTCCACGTCTTCGCGTTGACCCTCAAACTCTCGAACGCGGCCGCGTTGAGCTTCTGGGTCATCGTGCTCATCATCGGGTTTCTTTCCTGGCCGACCGTCGCGCGTCTGGTCCGCGCCTCGTTCCTCGTGCTGCGCGAGCGGGAGTTCACCGAGGCCGCCCGCGCGATCGGGGCCGGGAACCTGCGGATCATGTTCCGGCACCTTCTGCCCAACGCGGTCGCGCCGATCATCGTCCAGGCGACGCTGGACGTGGCCAACATCATCGTCCTCGAGTCGACCCTCTCGTTCCTGGGCTTCGGCATCCAGCCTCCGACCGCGTCCTGGGGCAATATGCTCAACGACGCCCAGGCCAACATTCAGAATCCCAACGCGGTCTGGGCCGCCGCCCTGCCGGCCTTCTGCATCCTCCTGACCGTCCTGTCGATCAACTTCATCGGCGACGGCCTGCGCGATGCCCTTGACCCAAACATGAAGTAAGCCGTAGGATAGCCAAGTTCGTCCGCCGGAGCCCGGTGGAAGCCCCGTGCGCAAGTGGCGGAATTGGTAGACGCACTAGCTTGAGGGGCTAGCGGGAGCAATCTCGTGCTGGTTCGAGTCCAGTCTTGCGCACCAAATATAAGAGGCCCGAGTGGGCCTCTCTTATATTTGGTGCGCTACCCCTTGTCATCCCGAGCCCTTCGACTCGCAGGATGTGCGACCGCGAAGCGCGGACGGAGGGCCTCAGTGGTTCAGGATTGGAACGTTGTTGCTCAGATTGCGGCCGGCGCCAGTGCGACGTTGTTGGGGCTGCTCTTTGTGGCCGTCCAGCTAAACCGCGAGTGGATCGTAAAACAGGCCGCGCTGCGGGGGCGAACGATTCAGACTCTTCTGATCTTCATGCTTCCGCTGATCGCGTCGGTCGTGCTTGCGATCCCGCATCAGTCGGTTCGCGTGTTGGGCGGAGAACTCGTGGTCATTGACTGCTTGTACGGCACGGGGCTTGTTGTCGTGAGCCGTATGAACAAAGCGATCACGCCACTCGACCGGCTGCGCAACATCGGTCCACCGGGCCTGCTGACCACGCTGGTCACGCTCATCTCCGGCGCAACGCTCGTATGTGGTCAATCGAGCGGACTGTATTGGCTCGTAGCGGCCATTGTTCTAGCGCTCATCGGCGGCGTTGGCGACGCCTGGATGCTTCTTATGGGTGACGTCGTCGTAGAGGGCGGGAGGCCGCGTTACTAGCACCGCATCGAGGGCCGGAAAGCCCCTTAGGCCTTGAAACAACGGCCGAGCCTCGCCCGTAGTGTGAGGCATAGCTGCCTCGGGAGAGTTTCACCGTGTGGTTAACGCGCTTCGCAATTAGCCGCCCCGTCATCACCGCCATGATCTTCGCGGCGCTGGTGATCTTCGGGACGATTTCGTATTTCCAACTCGGCCGCAGCGCGAATCCGCCGGGAACGACTTTCCCCATCGTCATCGTCGCCGCGTCGTATCCGGGCGCGTCGCCGCAAGACATGGAGAAGCTGGTCATCAAGCCGATCGAAGACCAGCTCGACGGCATCGACCACCTCGATCAAGTGAGCGCGACCGCGCAAGAAGGCACGGCGGTGCTGGTCGTGCAGTTCAAGCTCGGCACGAATCTCGATCTTGCCGACATCGACGTGCAGCGTCGCGTCGACACCGCGCGCACCTACATGCCGACCGACTTGAATCCGCCGGACGTTTACAAGAACGGCGCCAGCGAGCCGCTCCTGGACTACGCGGTGAGCTCGAGCACGCTCTCGCAGCCGCAGATCGCCGATTTGGTCAACAATCAGGTGAAGCCGCTGATCAGCCAAATGCCCAACGTCGCCGAAGTCGACGTCTACGGCACCGCCGATCGCGAGTTCCACGTGCTGCCTGATCCCGTGGCGCTCGCAGGCACCGGGGCGACGCTCGAAGATATCTTCAACGCGGTTCAATACAACAACAACAACGTACCGGGCGGCATCATGACGCAGTCGACCCGGGAGGCGACCGTCGCGATCCACGCCTACATCGATCACGCGAGCGATCTCGCGGCGATCCCCCTTTCGCCGGTTTCGGTGCTCCAGTATCCCGTCAAATCGCTCAAGATCGGCGACGTCGCGCGCGTCGAAGACAGTCACGTCGAGATGCGCAGCATCTCGCACTATAACGGCCTGCCGCGCGTCTATCTCGAAATCGACCGCGATATCAACGCCGACGAGCTGAAGTCGACGGCGCTGGTGCGCGAGCGCATGAAAGCGATCGAGACCCAGTTCAACCAGCTCAAATTCACGGAGATCGACGCGCCGGCCGACTATACCGCGAAGTCACTGGTCGGCGTCGGTCAGTCGCTGATCGAAGGCATCATCCTCACCTCGATCGTGATGCTGCTCTTCCTGCACGCTTGGCGTAATTCGCTGGTCGTGCTCATCTCGATCCCGACCTCGATCCTCTCGACCTTCATCGTGATGAAGGCGCTCGCTTTCCACATCGACTCGATGTCGATGATGGGCCTCTCGCTCATCATCGGTATCTTGGTCGACGATTCGATCGTCGTCTTGGAAAATATCACCCGGCATCGAGACCTCGGCGAGGATCCGATGAGCGCGGCGATCAACGGGCGCACCGAGATCGGCAGCGCGGCGATCGCCATCACGATGGTCGACGTGGTCGTCTTCTTGCCCGTGGCGTTTCTGCCTGGAATCGTCGGCGCGTACTTGAAGGAGTTCGGCGCGGTCATCGTCATCGCGACGCTCTTCTCGCTGTTCGTCTCTTTCACGCTCACGCCGCTGCTAGCCGCCAAGTGGAGCGTCCTGCAACGCTCCGAAGCGACGCCCCAGTGGCTCCTCGCGCTCGATAACATCTTCGTCAACGTCGCGTTGCTTGTGACGGCGGCGTCGGCGTTTGCAATCGGCTCGATACTGCAGATCATCTTGTGCAAAGTCATCGGGATTCTGATCGTCGCGGTTCTCGTGCTCAACGTCTTCGTGCACCGCTATGACGCCATTCTCGAGACCTACCGTACGAAGTGGCTGCCCTTCGCGCTCGAACACGGAACGTTCGTGATCTTTATCTGCACGCTGCTGCTCCTCAACGCGTTGGCGCTGGTTGGGGGCGGTTCGAACGCGCTGATCTTAGACGCCGCCTGGCTGGCCGGTATGACGCTCGTCTACGTCATCGCGTGGTTTATGCGCGGCGGACGACGCGGCGTGCGCGGATTCGCCTCGCTCGGTACGTACAGACCGCTGACGATTCTCACCTACGCGGCGCCCGTCGTGCTCGGTGCGGCGATGTTCGCGCTAGGCGGCGTAAGCTTCGACTTCGTGCCGGAGGAGCAGACCGGTCACATCAATATGACCGTGACCTATCCGCCGGGGACGCCGATCGCGACGACCGATCGCTACGTAACGAAGCTCGAAGACGCGATCTTGAAGATCGACGGCGTCAAAGACGTGAGCTCGACCGTTGGACGCAAACCGTCGGGCTGGGGTTCGTCGACCGGCGGTAACTACGCGCAACTCGGCGCCGACATGCAAGAGAACCGCCGCGGCGATACCAACAAGACGATCGAGAAGATTCGTAAGCTCGACTATCTCGTGCCGGGCGGTGAACTGCAGGTTGCAGGCGATACCGGCAACGGCTCGGGCGCGCAGATTTTCTACTCGTTCTCCGGTCCCGAAGACGAGATCGGCCCAGCCGCGGAAAAAGTGGCGAACGTTTTGCGCAACACACCGGGCTCGGTCAACGTGCAGACGAGCAACGAAAACGGCGCTCCGCGCCTCGACGTGAACGTGGACTCCGGGAAGTGCGCGCTGCTCGGCGTTTCGCCCTCCGACGTCGCGACCGTTGCGCGCATTGCCGTCGACGGGGCCGTTGCAACCAAGGTCCGGACTTCGACCGGACTGGTCGACGTGCGCGTGCAGTTCCCGCGCAGCTACCGTACCAACGAAGATCAGCTGATGAACGTGCGCGTCCGCGCCAACGACGGAACGTTGATTCCGATTTCGTCGGTAGCCACGTTCACGTGGACGACGGCACCGACGAAGATCGAACGCCTCAACCGTCAACGCGTCGTCAACGTTTACGGCAACACGCTTCCCGGTTACTCGCTCGGCGCGGTCGAAGGGCCGCTCGAGGCGAAACTCAAGCAGCCGGGCTTTCTGCCGCAAGGCGTCGGTACGACCGCGCAAGGCGACACGCAATTCATGGAAGAGACTTTCACCAACATGGGCATCGCACTGGTCCTCTCGTTCATGCTCGTGTACATGCTCATGGTGATTCTGTACGGATCGTTCTTGGAGCCGCTGATCGTCATGTTCTCGGTTCCGATGGCGATCATCGGCGCGCTGATCTTCCTCGCGCTCATGGCCAAACTCGAACCGGAACAGGGCCAATCGCTCAACATCATCTCGATGCTCGGTATCGTCATGCTCTTCGGATTAGTCGCCAAGAACGGTATTCTGCTGGTCGACTACTCGAACACGCTCTGCAAACGCGGAATGCGCGTGCGCGACGCGGTGCTGCAGGCGGCCGCGACGCGTTTTCGCCCGATCGTCATGACGACCGCCGCGATGATCTTCGGCATGCTTCCGCTCGCTCTCGGATTCGCCGAGGGCGGGGAGTGGCGTCAGGCGATCGGAACCGTGATCATCGGCGGCTTGCTGAGCTCGTTGATTCTGACGCTCTTCCTGGTTCCGATGATCTACAACACGTGGATGGGAGCCTTCGAGCGCCGTGCCGACCGAAAGGCCGTGCAAAGGGAGTTGGAGACTGCGCCGGTTGGGTAAGACCCAGGCATGATCGGAGCTCTTCACGTTGCGCTGCTGCTCGGTGTCAACGTCATCGTAAACGGAACGCCGATGACCTTCGACCAGCCGCCGGTCGTGCAGGCGGGACGCGTCTACGTTCCGCTGCGCGGGATCTTCGAACGGCTCGGCGCGAGCGTGGTCTGTCAAAGCGGCACGATCAACGCGATGTCGCGCGGCCGCGTGATCTCGCTGCGCATCGGTTCGACGTCGGCTGTCGTCGACGGCCGGACGCAAGCGCTCGACGCGCCGCCCTTCATCGAAGGCTCGCGCACGCTCGTGCCGCTGCGCTTCGTCGCGCAAGCGCTAGGAGCGTCGGTGAACTGGAATGACGGAACGTCGACCGTTACCATCGAGAGTGCGTATGCGGTGGGACCGCCGCCGCCGCGGCAACCTGCCCGTCCGCAGGGGATCGTGCAGGGCTGGGATTTCCGCGTCTGAGCGGTGAAGCACCGCGGGTGCGCATCGACATTTGGAGCGACGTCGTCTGTCCCTGGTGTTATATCGGCGTTACGCGTTTCGACCGCGCGCTGGCCGCGTTCGACGGCGAGGTCACGATTCGGCTCCATCCTTTCCAGCTCGATCCTGACGCTCCGATTCCCGGCGTTCCCGCGCGCGCGCGCTATGCGCGGAAGTTCGGCGATCAGGCGCCGGCGATTCTCGAACGTGTCACGAGCGAGGCCGCAAAAGAGGGCCTGACGTTCGACTTCGATCGCGCCCTCACTGCAAACACGTTCGACGCGCATCGAGCGATCGCGTACGCTCGCGCGAGCAAGCTCGACCGCGACCTCGAGAAACTTCTTTTTCAAGCGTATTTCGTCGACGGGCTCGACGTCAGCGATCGCACGGTGCTTGCCGACGCCGGTGCGCTGCTCGGGCTCGACCGCGCCGCGCTCGATCGCTACCTTGCGAGCGACGAAGGCGTCGACGAGGTTCGTCGCGAGCTGGTCGACGGCGTCGAGCGGGGCATCACCGCCGTGCCGAGCTTCGTTTTCGAAGACGAATTCCTGATACCCGGTGCGGTCGATACGCTGACTTTCGAGCGGGTGCTCGAGCAGATGCGCGCGCTGCGGTGACGCCGCGCACGCGCCGCGCACTCGTCACCGGCGGTGCGAGCGGACTTTCGGCCGGCATTGCGGCTGCGATCGCGGCGCAAGGCTTCGAGCGCGTCGCCATCACCTACCGTTCGAACGATCCCGCGCAGAGCATCCGTGCGATTGAAAGCGCCGGCGCGCGCGCGAGTGCGACGCGCCTCGATTTCCACGGCGAGATCGAGACCGTTGCAGGCGAGCTGGAACGGCTTGTCGCCGCCGAGGGGCCGTTCGACACGCTGGTGCACGGCGTCGGCGAGCTCACGGTCAAGCGCTTCGTGAACCTTTCGCTCGGCGATTACGCGCGCGCCTTCGACGCCAATACGCGCAGCGGAATTCTCGCGGCGCGTGCCGTGCTGCCGGCGATGCGTGAAGCGGGTTTTGGGCGCATCGTATTCTTCGGCGGCTTCGGCTCGAGCGCCACGCTGCCGTTTCGCGGGTTCTCGCTGCACCAAGCTGCGAAGAGCGCGCTCGTCGCGTTCGCGCGCGTTCTCGCGATCGAAGAAGCGTCGCACGGCATCACGGTAAACGTGGTCGAGCCGGGGGATATCCGCGACAAAACAGCCGGAAGGGAGGAGGTGCGCAAACGCACGAGCTCGATCCCGCGCGGCCGCCCGGGAAGCTTCGAGGATATCGCGGACGTGGTGTGTTTCTTAGTCGCGCCTGAGCGCGATTTCGTAACTGGGGCTGTGATCGCGGTAACCGGAGGGTTGACGCAGGCCGACGGGCGAAACGCCGAACACTCATGAGTTTTCGCGAAGACTCCGGAACGCACCGCGCGTTTGCGCTTCCGGGCTCCCGTTTGCAGTACGGCCCCGACAAAGCCGTCAACGTCGAACACATCGAGCTTTATCTCGAGCCCGACCTCGAGCGCTGCACGCTCGACGGCGTCTGCACGACGACCGTCCGCGCGTACGACGAGCCGGTGGAGCGTCTCGAGCTCGACGCGGTCGATCTCGCGATCGCCTCGGCGCATCGCGACGGGAAGCCGCTCGCCTTCAGCGTGCGCGACGGTAAAGTCGAATTACGTTTCGAGCCGCCGCTCGCGCCCAACGAGCGGGTCTCTTTTCGAATCGTCTACCGCGTGAGCCGGCCGCGCCACGGTTTGTTTTTCGTCGAGCCGACCGCGGAGTATCCCGACAAGGTTCCTCACGCATGGACGCAGAGTCAAGACGAAAACGCGCGCTACTGGTTTCCCGCGCTCGACTATCCGCACGAGAAGCAGACCTCGCAAACGACGGTCGTCGTGCCGAAAGGGCTCTTCGCACTAGCCAACGGCGCGCTCATCGAGCGCCGCGACGACGGAGATCGCACGAGCTTCACCTATCGCCAAGACATTCCGCACAGCACGTATCTCATGAGCTTCGTCGCGGGACCGTTCGTCGAAGCGCGCCAAGCTGATGCCGGCGAACGCAAGACGCCGGTTTATTACTACGTGCTTCCTGGCCGTGAAGCTGACGGGGCGCGCGCATTCGGAAACACGCCGCGCATGATCGAGGCGTTCGAGGCGAAGATCGGTACCCCGTATCCCTTTGCGCGTTACTCGCAAATCGCAGTGACCGATTTCATCTTCGGGGGAATGGAGAACACCTCGGCCACGACGCAGACCGATCGCACGCTCCACGACGAACGGGCGCACCTCGATTTCTCGAGCGATCCGCTCGTCTCGCACGAGCTCGCGCATCAGTGGTTCGGCGATTTGCTGACCTGCCGCGATTGGGCGCAGGCCTGGCTCAACGAAGGGTTTGCGACGTACTTCGAATGCGTCTGGCGAGAAGCACACGAGGGATACGACGAATATCTGTACGACGTGTTCGGCTGTGTCGCGCGCTATCTCGAAGAAGACGGCGAGCGATATCGCCGTCCGATCGTCTGCAATCGCT
This sequence comes from Candidatus Acidiferrales bacterium, assembly GCA_035507275.1. Classification (GTDB taxonomy): domain Bacteria; phylum Vulcanimicrobiota; class Vulcanimicrobiia; order Vulcanimicrobiales; family Vulcanimicrobiaceae; genus Aquilonibacter. Next base: position 50,521 of record DATJOG010000018.1, on the reverse strand, counting down.
TTCGCGATCCGATCGAGATCTTCGACCGTCATCTCTACGAAAAAGCCGGAGCCGTGCTGCACATGCTGCGTGGCGAACTCGGCGACGGGCGTTTTTGGCGTTCGATCGCGCACTACGTGAAGCAGAACGCGCAGCGAAACGTCGAGACCATCGATCTCATTCGCGCGATCGAAGAAGCGACGGGGCGCAACATGCGCGGCTTCTTCGACCAATGGATCTACCGCGGCGGGCATCCCGAGCTCGAGGTGAGCGTGTCGTGGGACGCAAAGCGCAACGCCGCGACGGTGACGATCGATCAGAAGCAGCACGTCGACGAGGAGAATCCGCCCTATCGCTTCGACGTCGATCTCGGTTTCTGCGCTGCCGTTCCGCCGGAGCCTGCCGCAAACGCCGGGCCCGCTCCGCTCGCAGGCGAGCGCCGCATTCGGGTCAGCGTCGAGCGCGCGCACGAAACGATCACCGTGCCGCTCGACGCCGAACCGTTGCTGGTACGTTTCGATCCGGGTGCGCGGTTGCTCGGAAGTATCGAGTATAAATTCGGTCCCGCGCTCGCCGCAGCCGCCCTTGCGGGCGATCCCGATCCGGTTGCGCGCATTCGCGCGGCGCGCGAGCTCGCCAAGGACGGCTCGCGGATCGCACGCGAGGCGTTGCGCGCGGCGTTCGAGCGCGATCCTTTCTGGGGCGTGCTCGACGAGACCGCGGCAGCGCTCGGTAAGACGCGCGCGCCCTTCGCGCGCGAAATATTGCTCGAAGCGCTGCAGCACGCGCATCCAAAGGTGCGCCGCCCGGCTGCCGCCGCGCTCGGCAGTTTCCGCGATCCCGGCGTCGCGAGCGCACTGCTGCGCGTGGCGGCGCAGGATGCGTCTTATTTCGTTCGCGCCGCCGCGTTGCAGTCGCTCGGCAAGACGCGCGACCCGCGCGCGTTTCTCGTGCTCGAAGCCGCGCTGCGCGAGCGCACCTGGAACGGAACGGTGGAGGCGGGTGCCGCACGCGGGCTGGGGGAACTCGCCGATCCGCGTGCGGTCGACGCGCTGCTCGAAGCGGTTCGTCTCGGGCGCGACGAGGGTTTGCGCCGCGCGGCCGCCGGTGCGCTTGGGCGCGCGGCGGAGCTGCTCTATCCCGAACGGGCACGTATCGTGGATGCGATCCTGCGACTGCTCGACGATCCGATGTTTTTGGTTGTGCTTGCGGCGATTGCAGCGGCGGAGGCGCTCGAAGACGAACGCGCGCTGCCCGAGCTCGACCGGCTCGCGAACGCCGGGTTCGACGGACGCGTGCGGCGCGACGCCGCAGAGGCAGCGATGCGCATCCGTGAAGCCCAAAAAGTCCCCTCTCAAGTGAGCGCACTGCGCTCGGATCTCGATGCCCTTCGTGAAGAACAACGTACGATCCAAGAGAAGATCGAAGCGCTCTCGCGGCATTAAGCGGCTGATCGCGGCGGGAGTCTTTTTCACCGTGATCGCGCTCGCGCTCTGGACGCTCGTACGCGCGCTGATTGCCGCCGTGATGCCGGAGCGCGGCGTTGCGGCCGCGATTGCCGTGCATGCGGTGCCGGCGTCCGCGCCGTGGACGTCCGCGCAGATCGCGCGGTTGCGCCGCGCGCTCGACGGCGCGTTTGCTCCCGCTCTTTCGAACCGGTACAGCTTGGCGGTCATCGACGCGAGCGGACGCGTCATCTATGCAAACCGCGATCGCGACGCCGTGACGCCCGCGTCGGTGCAAAAGCTCATCGTCGCCAATGCTGCGCTCGATTTGCTTGGCCCCCGCTACCGTTTCCACACGATTCTCGCGGCTACGCAAGCGCCGAAAGACGGGACGCTCGATAGTAACCTCTGGTTCGTCGGTTCCGGCGATCCGTCGTTTACCAGCGACGATCTGCGCAGCGGCGTTCGGCAGCTTGCGCGCGGCGGACTGCGGCGCATCGACGGCGCGGTCGCCGTCGACGCCGGAGCGATGAGCGGGCCCGAAATCAATCCGTATTGGGATCCCGATGACGACGGCGAGGATTTTCAGGCACCGGTCAGCGCCGTCTCGCTCGACGGCGACACCGTCGAAGCGCAACCCAATCAATGGGTCCCGGTGCACGACATGCCGGTCGTGGTGGGTGATGCACTCGATCGTATGTTGCGCCACGCCGGCATCGAAGCGGGGCGGCGCGTCACGCAGCGCGCGCCGCTCGATACCATCGTGCTTTGGGACCATCCCTCCGCGCCTCTGCGCGCTCTCGTCGAGCACATGCTCTACGTCTCCGACAATCACTATGCCGAGCAGCTCATGCGCACGCTCGCGCTCGATGCCGGAGAGAGGGCCGACAATCGGAACGGGCTTGCCGTCGAGCGCGCGTTCCTTAGCGAGCGCGGCATTCCAACCGATGGTTTGCACATCGTCGACGGCAGCGGCTTAGCGGAGAGCGACCGTGTCGCCGCGATCACGCTCGCGCGCATCTTGAGCGACGCGCAGCTGCGCGGCGGCGCCAATCAACTGTATATGCTCTTACCGGCCGGCGGACGCGACGGAACGCTGACGGATTACGATTTCACGACCGCGCTCGGGCGCATTCGTGCGAAGACCGGTCATCTCAGCGACGCCGACTCGTTGGCCGGCTACGTCACGACGTTGCACCACGGCCGCGTCAGCTTCGCGTTTCTCATCAACGATTCACCCGGGGACCCGGATTCCGCCTACGTGCGCGCGGTCGATCGTCTGGCGGAGTTCTGAAATGTTCGATCGAGATACGCTGCGGCGGCTGCTCGAACGAGCGCTGCGTTACGGCGGAGATTTTGCCGACGTGTTCTGCGAACGGCGGCGCTCCTACGCGTTCCGGCTCGAGGACGGCCAAATTCGCGACGGGACGAGCTCGATTACGCAGGGCGTCGGGATTCGCGTGGTGACGGGGGAATCGGCCGGCTATGCCTACTCCGACGATCTCTCGCTCGAGGCGCTGCTGCGAGCCGCCGAAGCGGCCTCACTGATCGCGCGTAACGCTCCGGCGCAAAAGACCGGCAGCATCGATCTGCGCGAGTCGGGCGTCGCGCAGCTCTACGACGAGACGCGCAGCGCTTGGGCACCGGCTGCGCGGTATGTCGATCTGCTCGAGCGCGCCGATCGAACGGCGCGTGCCTACGATCCGCGAATCGTGGCGGTCAACGCGCACGTGAGCGACGTGCTGCAAGACGTGTGGATCGCGACGAGCGAAGGTCTCTTCGCGCACGATCACCGCCCGATGATCACGCTTGGCGTACAGGCGGTCGCCCGGGCGCGGGGCGAGCGCGGCTCGGGTTACGTGGGCGACGGCGGGCGCACGTCGATCGCGTATTTCGACCAGGCGACACCCGAGATATTGGCGGCCGACGCCGCGCGTATCGCCGCTACCAACGCCGACGCCGTGCCGGCGCCTGCGGGCGAGATGGAGATGGTGGTTGGCGCGGGCGGCGGCGGCGTACTGCTGCACGAAGCCGTCGGGCACGGGCTCGAGAGCGACTTCAACCGCCGCGGCACGTCGCTCTACAGCGGGCGCATCGGCGAACGCGTTGCGAGCGAACTGGTGACGATTTACGATGACGGCAATCTTCCGCAGGAGCGCGGCAGCATCGCGATCGACGATGAAGGCGTCGCGGGGCAGCACAAAGTTCTCGTCGAGAACGGTGTGCTGCGGGGCTACATGCAGGACACGCTCAACGCACGCCTGATGGGAGCGGTTTCCACCGGAAGCGGGCGGCGTCAATCCTTTCGCTTTCTTCCGCAGCCGCGCATGTGCAATACGTATATGCCGGCGGGAAGCTCGACACCCGAAGAGATCATCGCGTCGACGAAGCGCGGACTCTACGCGAAATCGTTCGCGGGCGGACAAGTCGAGATCAGCAAGGGCGATTTCGTCTTCATGATCGCCGAAGGGTACTTGATCGAGAACGGCAAGATCACCGCTCCGGTAAAGAACGCGACGATCGTGGGCAACGGGCCCGATGCGATGACGAAGGTCGTCGCGGTGGGCAACGACGCGCGTCTCGCGCGCCGTCATTACACCTGCGGCAAGGGCGGGCAGCACGTTCCGGTCGGGGTCGGCATGCCGACCGTGAAGATCGCCTCGATCACGGTGGGAGGAACCGATGACGCAGGCTGAAGCGCTCGCGATTGCGGCCCGTGCGGTCGATATCGCGATGCAAGCGGGTGCTCACGGCGCGGAAGCCGCCTTCTCGATTGCGGAACGTTTCCACGTGGAAGCCCGCGCCGCGACGATAAGCAAGCTCGAGCATTCGACGGGATCGAGCCTTCAAGTGCGCCTCTGGGACGACGGCCGGTACGTCGCGCTCGGAAGCTCCGATCTCGACGGCGAGCATCTGCGCGCCGCGGTTCGCGAGGCGCTCGATCAAGCGCGCTACGTGGCGCGCGACCCTTACGCGGCGCTGCCCGACGAGAGCGGCGCATACGAAGGCGATCTCGCGCTGCTCGATGCAGCGGTCGCGACGCGCGACGATGGGCAGAAGGTCGAGGATGCGCTTGCGATGGAGCGCACGATTCGCGCGGCGGATTCACGGATCGTGAACTCGAGCGGTTCGCACTACGCCGACGCAGTCAGCACGATCGCGCTTGCCAACTCGAACGGCTTTCGCGGCGTCTACGTCGCGTCGCGCGCCTCGCGTTCGACCGGACCGGTCGCGCAAGACGGCGAGGCGAAAAGAACGGCGCATTACGGCACGGCCGGACGTTTCATGCGCGATCTCGAGGAGACGGGCGCGGTGGCCGCGGAGGCGGCCCGGCGCGCGGTCGCGATGTTCGGCGCGCGTAAACCTGCCACGATGCGCACGGCCGTGATCTTCGAGCGGGATATCGCGGCGACCGTCATCGACGATGTCTTCGCCGCGGTCGCGGCGTCGCAAGTCGCTGCCGGAAACTCTTGGCTTGCGGATCGCGTCGGCGAGCGTATCGGAAGCGATCTCGTCACGATCGTCGACGACGGCACGTTACCCGGACGATTGGGCAGCGCGCCGTTCGACGGCGAAGGCGTCGCGACGCGCCGTACGCCGGTTTTCGAGCGCGGCGTGCTTCGCACGTTCCTCTACGATAGTTATTACGCGCGTAAACTCGGTGCGCGAACGACCGGCAATTCCACCGGCGGCGGCATCGGCGCCAATAACTTTTACCTCGAACCGGGGACCGGGTCGCTGGCCGAGCTGGTCGCCGCGACGCCGCGCGGCGTGCTGGTCCTCGATACGATCGGCTTTGCCACCGAGCACGCGACGGGAACCTATAGCCGGGGAGCGCGCGGCTTCATGATCGAAAACGGCGAACTGGCCTACCCAATCGACGAGTTCACCGTGGCGGGGAACTTCGCCGACATGCTTGCCGGCGTCGATGCGGTAGCCGGCGATCTCCGCTTCGACGGCTCGACGGTCGCACCGTCGTTTCGCGTCGCGGAGATGACCGTGAGCGGGAATTGATACAGGATGTCACCACCTTCCATTAGCTTCACTCTGGTCATGCGTATCGAGATGCCGAAAGAGAACGGCGTCTTCGGTATGCTTGCGACCGCAATCGGCGACGCCGGCGGCGAGATCGTCGCAGTCGACATGCGCTCGGTGTCGCGCTCTCGCGTCGTGCGCGACGTTACGATCAACGTCAGCTCGGACACGATCGGGAACGAGGTGCGCCGCGCAATCGAGAGCCTCGATGGCGTACGCGTCATCTCGGCCTCGGACTCGACCTTCCTCGCGCACCTGGGCGGAAAGATTCGCATCGAGCCGACCATGCCGGTAAAGACGCGCCGCGATCTCTCGGTCGTGTACACGCCGGGCGTCGCGCGCGTTTCGATGGCGATTGCCGCGGATCCGAGCAAAGCCTTCGCGCTAACGATCAAACGCAACACGGTCGCCGTGATCACCGACGGAAGCGCGGTCCTGGGTTTGGGCGACATCGGTCCGCTCGGCGCGCTGCCGGTGATGGAGGGTAAAGCAGCGCTCTTCAAACAGTTCGCGGGCATCGATGCCTTTCCGATCTGTTTGGATACGCAAGACGTCGATGAGATCGTCGAGACGGTCGCGCACATCGCGCCGGTCTTCGGCGGCATCAACCTCGAAGACGTCTCCGCGCCGCGTTGCTTCGAGATCGAGCAGCGCTTGATCGAGGCGCTCGATATTCCCGTGATGCACGACGATCAGCACGGGACAGCGGTCGTCATTCTCGCCGCGCTGATCAACGCGGCGAAGGTCGTCGGGAAGGAGCTGCACGATTTGCGGATCGTGGTTTCGGGCAGCGGCGCCGCAGGCACGGCCACCATAAAAATGCTGCTCGAGGCCGGCGTTGGGGACGTGATTCCGGTCGATCGCAACGGCGCGATCAATCGCGAGGAGCGCTACGACAACGCGCACTGGCGCTGGCTGGCCGAGCACACCAATCGCGAAAATCGCCGCGGCTCGCTTGGGGAGGTGCTGCGCGGCACCGACGTTTTCATCGGTGTTTCGGCTCCGGGCATTCTCACGCCCGAGCATATCGCGGGTATGGCGCGCGACCCGATCGTCTTTGCGATGGCGAATCCGACACCTGAGATCATGCCCGACATCGCCGCGCCGGTCGCCGCGGTCGTCGCGACCGGGCGCTCGGACTTTCCGAATCAGGTCAACAATTTGCTGGCGTTCCCCGGGATTTTCAGGGGCGCGCTCGATGTCCGAGCGCGGCGCATCACCGATCGCATGAAGATCGCAGCCGCCTACGCCATCGCTTCGATCGTGCCGGACGACGAGCGCAGCGCGGAATACATCATTCCGAGCGTTTTCGATACCCGTGTCGTGGACGCGGTCGCGAAGGCGGTGGCGGCTGCGGCCGTCGACGAAGGCGTCGCCCGCCGGTCGCTGGTAAAGAATGAAGAGGAAGAACTCGATTCTAGAGTATGAAGGCCCTGGGGCTAACCGAGGGTTCGTGAGGAGGCGGTAGGTGGCCTTAGCCAAGATGTTGGTAATCGAGGACGACGAGGACGTCGCTCGCTTAGAGCAGACGGTCCTCGAGCGCGCCGGTTACGAGGTTCGCGTCACCGCGAGCGGCGCCGAGGGCCTCGAGCTGGCGGACTCCTATAAACCCGATGTCGTGGTGCTCGACGTGGGCTTGCCCGACATTTCCGGGTTGGACGTCTGTACCTCGCTCTCCAACTCCAATAACTGCTTCATTCTGATGGTCAGCGGGCACTCGCGCGAGCAGGACATTTTGCTCGGCTTGGGCCTGGGCGCCGACGATTACATCACCAAGCCCTTTTCGGGCAACGAGCTGGTTGCACGCATCGCTTCGTTCTTGCGCCGCCGCGAGAAGTTCACGCAGAAAAAAGAAGGCAATAACATTCTCGCTCTTGGAAGCGCGCAGCTCGATCGCGACTTTCACACCCTGCTGAACAACGGCACGAACGTTCCGCTGACCGCGCTCGAGTTTCGTCTCCTCTGGTTCTTGGGCGAAGCGGAAGGCCGTCTGCTCACGCGGGCGCAGATTCTCGAGCACGTCTGGAATGATACCTCGGGTGTTCCTACGCGCGTCGTCGACGTTCACGTTGCCGCGCTGCGCAAGAAGCTGATCGAAGTCGGGGCTCCGCTCGAAATCTCGAGCGTACGCGGCATCGGCTATCGTCTCGACAAACGTTGAGCTCGGTCTCGATGCTCGAGACCCGCGCCCGCTCTACGTTCAGCTAGCCGACCAGTTCGCGCAAGCGATCGAATCGGGAGCGCTCGTGCCCGGCGAGCGTCTGCCGCCGATGCGCGAACTCGCTCGCGAACTCGGCTGCGCGATCGTAACCGTGTCGCAAGCCTACGAGCTGCTCGCCGCGCGCGGACGCGTGATTGCGCGCGTCGGAAAAGGAACGTTCGTGGCGTCGCCGCCCGAGCCGCAATCGCCGTTCGCGCGCCGCTGGGAGCCCGACGTCTCGCGCTTCGCGCGCGCGCAACGCCTCGACGGCGTGATGGAGCAGCTTACGCGTGCGGATCACCCCGGCGCGATCTCGCTCGCGACCGGTCATCCGGCGCCGGAGACGTTTCCGCTGCAAGATTTCGGCCGCGCCGTACACCGCACGCTGCTCGACGATCCGCCCGAAGCGATGCAGTATCGCTCGTCGACGGGTGACGGCGATCTCTGCGAGACGCTGGCCGAAGCGCTGCGATCGCGCGGCGTACCTGCCGCGGCGAGCGATATCGTCGTCTGCAGCGGCGCGCAGCAAGCGGCCGATCTCGTCGCCACCGTGCTGCTCGACGACCGCAGCGTGGTCGCAAGCGAGAGTCCGACGTACTCCGGGACGCTCGGCGTCTTCGACGCGCGCGGCGTCACCTACGTCGAGGTGCGCAGCGACGCGGACGGCGTGCGCGCCGACGACGTCGAGCGCGTCTTTGCCGAGTACCGCCCGCGTTTGTTCTACGTCAATCCGATCGCGCAGAATCCTACCGGCGCAGTGCTGCCGGCGCGCCGCGCCAAGCAAATCGTCGCGCTCGCGCGCCGCTACGACGTGATGGTGCTCGAGGATCAAACCGGCTGGCAGCTCACCTACGACGCGGCCGCGCCGCAGCCGCTCGCCGCATTCGACACGGACGGCCGCGTGATCGTCATGGAGAGCCTCTCGAAATCGATTTTTCCCGCGTTGCGCATCGGCTATTTGTACGCGCGCGGCGCGATCGCAGAAGCGCTGGAAGTGGCGAAGGTGCGCGCGGACGTGTTCACCTCGACGCTGACGCAGCGCGCGCTCTGGCGCTTCATGAATTCGCCTGCGTATGCGCGCCATCTGCGCACTTCGCGCGCGCTCTACCGCGAGCGGCGTGACGCCTTCGTCGACGCGCTCGCGCAAGCCGTACCGTGGGCGGCGGTGCGTCCGCCGGCGGCCGGCGTCAACGTCTGGCTTTCGCTGCCGCCGCGTATCTCCACGCAGGCCGCCTTCGATGCGTGCGCGCGCGAAGGCGTGCTCGTCATGCCGGCCGAGCCCTTCTATCCGACCCGCACCGGAGCGCCGGCGCTACGCCTCTCCTTCGGACACATCGACGTCGCGACCGCCCGCGAAGGGGCGCGCCGGATCGGTGCGGCGCTCTACGCGACCCAGTGAAAGTTCGCGAATTGCGCCGTGTCGTAGGCGAGCAGCGCGAGCGATGCGGCGAGCGCGGCGCCGCCCGCGACCGGTACGCGTTCGAGCGCGCGTCCGTAGGCGAGAAGCACCGGAACGAACGTGAAGGCGTTGCGGTCGGCCGAGATCGGTTCGCCGGCAAAGAGTAGCAGCGCGATCGCAAGGAGCGCGTAACTCGTCATCAGCGAGCCGAGCGCTTTGCGTTGCAGCAGTACTGCTACGGCAGCGAGCGGCACGAGCACGACGACCATGACGTTGCGTCGCAGGCCGTCCCAACTGCTCAGGCTCGCAAAGATACGAAGCCATGCGCCGCCGTCGAATCCTGCGGTGCGCCAGGCGTGCTGCGCGTGTACGAACGAAAGCGGGTCGCCGAAGCGCGCGTAGCAGAAGATCGCGAAGGCGCCGGCGCCCGCGAAAGCCAGGAGCGCGCAAGCGATTGCACGCGCGCCGCGGCGCTGCACGATCGCATCGAGAGCGAGCGCGCCTGCGAGCGCGATGCCCATCGCGCTCGTCGCGCTTGCAAGCGCGCCGGCGATGCCGCCTCGCAAGCGATCCGCGCGCAACGTAGCAAAGAGCGCCAGCGCGCTGAAGAGCAGAAAGACACCTTCGTGATAGGCGACGCTCGCGAAGAGCGAGAGCGGACACGAAGCGGCCACCGCGACGCACCAGCGCGCGGTCTGCCTGCTCCAACGCTCGTGCGCGAGCGCGTAGATGACGAAGAGCGCTGCTAGGAAGCAGGCGTTGTTGACCAGGATGCCGGCGAGCGGCCAGCGCAGGCCCGCGTGCAATAACACTGCTGCCATCATCGGAAAGAGCGGAAAGAACGCGATGTCGCGCTGCGCCCCGATCGAGGCATGTTGATAACCGTGCAGTGCGATCGAGCCGTACCATGCGCCGTCCCAGTTCCCCGCGCTCGCGAGCGGATGCGGTGACGCCAGGTAGAGAACCGCGGCGATCGCTGCACGCGTAGCCAACCAGGTAAGCAGGACGAAGCGCATATCCGGCGGTTACCTTGCGCTCGCGCGCCCTCCCTCGCGCAGCTTCCTGGCAGGTTCCGGGCAGGTTCAACGGATATCGCGTCCGTAGCCTAAGCGGGTGAATCTCCGAGGACCCCTTGCGGCGGCTTTGGCCGCCGTTTTGTTGGGCGCGGCACCCCCGGCGCCCCTGACCGTCTACTCCGCCCCCGCAGCATCCCGCCCCGCCGGCGCCTCCACCGAACGCGCGACCGACGCCGTCCTTCCCGACGGCCGCATCGGAGCGCCGCTCGGCGACGCGATTTTCGTCGGGACCGATCCGCTCGCCGTCGCGATCTCGCCCGACGGGCGCTACGCGATCGTCGCCAACGCCGAGCAGAGCTCGAGCGCGGGTTCGCCGCCGGCTTCGGCGCCGAATATCGCGGCCGGTTATAGCTTGAGCGTCGTCGACGCGCACGCGATGCGTGTCGTCAGCGTCTATCGCGATGCGTCGCTCGCGCTCTTTACGGGTTTGGCGGCAACCAGCGATCCGGCGAACCCCTCGCAGACGCTCGTGCTCGCTTCCGACGGCGCGCACAATCTCGTGCGCTGTTTCGATCTTGGAAGCGACGGCGTGCTCGCACCCGCCGGCTCGATCGCCGTTGCGGGCTTCCCCGACGCCATCGCGGTGGATCCGAGCGGCCGAATCGCCTACGTCACGAGCGATCTCGGAGATAGTGTGACCGCGATCGATCTTGCTTCGCGGCGCGTCGCGGGTGCGGTCGTGCGCACCGGATATTTTCCGGCGGGCGTCGCGGTTAGCGGCGACCGCCTCTACGTGACCAACGGCGGCCTCTCTTCGTACGCAGCGGTCGGCGCTCCGTCGCTGCTGCCGAATTTTGCCAACCCGGCCGTCGACGAAGATCGATCCTCGTCGCTCTCGGTCTTCTCGCTCGAGAGCGACGGCGCGATCGATACGGATCTCGCGGGTGCGCCCAACGTGCGAATGGACCCGGTGCCCGACGGCGTGCAGAATGTCGGCGGTGCGCGCCCCGACGCGATCGTGGTGCGCCGCCGTGGTGCCTATGCATACGTGACGATGGCCAACGTCGATCGCGTTGCAACCGTAGCGCTCGACGGCGAACCGCGCGTCGTAGCGGGCTTGGATTTGCGCCTCTTCGTCGACGCGCCGTACGGAACGCAGCCGAGCGCGGAGGTGCTCTCGCGTGACGACAAGCGTCTCTACGTCGCTCTTGCGGGACTCAACGCGGTCGCCGTGCTCGACGCGCGCGATCCGGCGAAACTGCATCGGCTCGGCTTGATTCCAACCGCATGGTTCCCATCGGCGCTCGCGCTTTCGCCCGACGGACGTTATCTCTTCGTCACTGCGGCGAAGGGTGTGGACGGATGGGGCGAGCTGCAGCGGGTCGACTTGCACCGCTTGCCGCTGGAAGCAGCGACGCTCTCTGCGCTGCGCTACAATCGTTCGGTCACGGCAGCCAAGCTGAATCCGGTCGTGCCTGCGCTGCGTTCGGGCAGACGCAGCAGCGCGATCGATCACGTCGTCTACATCTCCGTCGGCGACGAAAGCTACGACGCGATCTTCGGCGATCTCGGCGAGGGGAACGGCGATCCCGCCTACGTGACCGACGGCGCATCGGTTACGCCGAATCTGCACGCGCTCGCGAGCGCGTACGGCATCGCGGACAACTTTTACGTCGCCGACCCGAACCTCGACGCAAACGCGTTGGCGTCGCTCGGCGGCGCGGCCTCGCTGTACGCGCAGCGCGTCGTGCACGTCAACAGCGGACGGATGCCGCTGGACGATCGCGGGAACGACCCCGAGGATTATCCACGCGACGGCTATCTGTTCAACGCGCTCGCGCGAGCCGGGCTCTCGTATCGCGACTACGGGGGTATGCTCGCGCTCTCCGGCTATCGCGCCGAGCCCGCCCAGCGCAACAGCCGCGCCCGCGGCGTCTATACGCTCGACGTGCCGGGGCTGGCCGCCCTCGATGGACACGTCGATCTCGACTATCCGGGCTGGAACCCTTCGATCGGGGATGACGCCCGGGCGGCCGAGTTCGTCGCCGACATGGGACGGCTCGTCGCGAGCGACGAGGAGCCGGCCTACACCTACCTCTGGCTGCCGGAGTCCTCGACCGGCGGCATGCGCGAGGCCGACCAGGCCTTAGGGCGCATCGTCGCCTTTCTGAGCGGCACGCCGCACTGGTCCTCAACGGCGGTTTTCGTGGTCGGAGAGGGGGTTGCGAGCCCGCGCGACCACGTGAACCCGGCGCGGAGCTACGCCCTCGTGATTTCGCCGCTCGCGCGCACCCATTACGTGGGTCAGCAGCACCTCGGAGTCGCGAGCGTGGTCAAGACGGAGGAGGAGCTGCTCGGGCTGCCGCCGCTCTCGCTCGCGGACCTGCTCGCGACCGATATGGCGGATTTCTTCGGAGCGGTCCCGTATCCGTCGACATACCAGGCTCTCCCCTAGCACAAGGAAGCGATGACGACGATCGACTTTGGTCCTCGCTTGGTGGGTACACCCACGGGCAAATTACGCGCTGCGATCCTTATGAAGCCGACTGCCGCGTTGGAACGCGCCGCGCCGCTGCCGGGTGAACCGGGCGCGGTTTACGCGCGCGCGCTCGAGCAGCACGAAATCTTGCGCAAGACGCTCGCGTATTTCGGCGTCGACACGATCGCCCTCGAACCGCGCGGTGAGGATCCGTATGAAACCGCGATCGGCGACGCGGCCGTCGTCTTCGAAGACGGTGCGCTGATCATGCGGCCGAGCGCGATGTCGCGCCGTGCCGAAGCGGACCGGTTCGAAGCGGAATGCGCGCGGCTGGACGTGCCGATCGCCGGCTCGATTGCCGCGCCCGGCCTGCTCGACGGCGGCAACGTGCTTCTGGCGGGACGCACCGCGTTCATCGGCGTCGGATCGCGCGGCAACGAGATCGGACGCTCGGGCTGCAGCGCCGTCGCACGTGCGCACGGTTTCGACGTCGTCGAGGTCGCGCTCGCGCCCGACGTCACGTCGCTGCGTTCGGTCGCTGCGGCGCCGGCGCGCGACACGATCGTGCTGGCCCCGCAGAAGTGCGACGCTCGCGCATTTGCCGGATTTCGCACGATCGAACTCGAGCAGGGAGAAGAGCGCGCCGCCGGTGTGCTTTGCCTGGGCGAGCATCACGTCATCGCCGACGTACGCTATCGCACCGCGCTTGCGCGCATGCGCAAAGCGGGCATCGTGGTCGAGGGTATCGATCTCTACGATTTCGAGAAGGTGGGCATTACGCCGTCGCTGCTGGCGCTTGCGCTCAAGCGCGATTGAGCGATGCGCGTCGCGGTTCTTTCCGACATCCACGGAAATCTCGTCGGGCTTGACGCCTGTTTGGCCGACCTGCACGGGCAGGGCGGCGCCGACGCGATCCTAGCCGCGGGCGACCTTTGCCTCGACGGACCCAAACCGAAAAAAGTCTTGCAACGGCTGGAAGAGGTCGGCGCGCAGTCGATTCGCGGCAATACGGATCGCTATCTCTGCGCACCGGGCGACGAACGCTTCGAAACGCCCGAACACGCACAGCTGGAATGGACCCGGCGCGATCTCGGCGAGAAGTGGCTTGGATGGCTCAATGAACTCCCCTTCGCGATTCGCATCGGCGAAGACGAAAATCAGCTACTCGTCGTACACGCGAACCCGAGCAACGACGACGAACATCTCTGGCCCGATGCCGACGACGCATTGCTCGAGCGCTTGATCGGGGAGGAGCGCGCGACGGCCATCGCCTTCGGCCATCTGCACCTGCCTTACGTGCGAATCTGGCGCGGCAAAATGCTCGTGAACGTCGCTTCGGCGGGGCTCCCCAAAGACGGCGACGCGCGTGCCGGCTACGCGATCTTTACCGAGCGCAACGGGGGTTGGGAGGTCAAGCACCGCCGCGTCGAGTTCGACGTGAAGAAAGTTGCAACCCAACTTGCCGACTGCGGGATTCCGGGGAGTGGCGAGTTGATCGCCACGCTGCGCCGTCATCGTTACCGGCGCCTCAAAGGATTCGTGCCGTAACACCTGCGATCGAAATCAGCCACCTCGTCAAGCGCTACGGCGACTCCACCGCGGTCGACGACGTCTCGTTGCGCGTCGAGGCGGGCGAGTTCTTTGGATTTCTCGGACCCAACGGCGCGGGCAAAACGACGACGATCAACGCGATCGTCGGGCTCGTGCGTCCGAGCGGCGGTTCGATCCGCGTCTTCGGCTACGACAACCGCGAGCAATGGCGAGAGGCTCGCCGCACGATCGGACTTGCGCCGCAAGAATATAACTTCGACCGTTATCTCTCGATTCGCGACGTGCTGATCTTTCAGGCAGGTTACTTCGGCTTGCGCGGGCCGGCGGTACGCGCGCGCGCGGACGCGCTCCTGGAGCGCTTCGGTCTCTCCGGCAAGGCCAACGTCGAGTACACGCGGCTTTCGGGCGGCATGAAGCGCCGCCTCACGCTGGCGCGCGCGCTCATCAACGAGCCGCAACTCGTCATTCTCGACGAGCCGACGGCCGGCGTCGACGTCGAACTGCGTTTAGAACTGTGGGACTTGCTGCGTTCGCTCAACCGCGACGGATTGACGATCTTTTTGACCACGCACTACCTCGAAGAGGCCGAGGAGCTCTGTAAGAGCATCGCCATCATTCGCGAGGGGCGGATCGTCACCCAAAAGCCGACGCAAGAATTGATCGCGCAGGGGGCGAGCCTGCAGGACGTCTTCTTGGAGCTGACGCGCGCATGATCGCAGTCGCCAGTTTCAACGGGGTAGCGCTTTGGACGCTGATCAAGCGCGAGATGATTCGCAGCATGAAGATCATCAACCAGGTGATTTGGCCGCCGGTCATCTCGACGCTCCTCTACGTCTTCGTCTTCGGATTGGCGCTGGGCAGCAGCATCAAGAGCGTGCAGGGCGTGAGCTACGCGCAATTCTTGATTCCGGGGTTGATCATGCTGCAAGCGATCGACTCGTCGTATGGAGAATGCTCGAGTTCGGTCTTTCAGGGGCGCTTCATGAACTCGATTCAGGAGATGCTGATCGCTCCGATGTCGGCGCTGGAGATCGTACTCGGATACGTCCTCGGCTCGCTCGCGCGCGCCTATTTGATCGCCGCGCTGATTACCATCCTCGGGGCCGCGCTCGTTCACACCTGGCCCGTGCACTGGCTGCTCTACTTCACCGTGCTGACGTTGGTTTCGCTGCTCTTTTCGGCGATGGGCGTGATCTTCGGCTTGATCGCCGAGAAGTTCGACCATCTCGCGGTGCTCGTGACCTTCGTCATCACGCCGCTCACCTTCGTCGGCGGTGTCTTCACGTCGGCGCAGATGCTCCCGCCGGTGCTTCGTGCGCTCGAGCTCTTCAATCCGATCTTCTACACGATCGACGCGTTTCGTTATAGTTACACGGGGCAGAGTTATCTGCACCTCGGCACGTCGATCGCCGCGATCGCGTTGCTTGCGGTCGTTGCGTTTGCGATCGCGCTGCGGATGATGGCGCTCGGCTACAAGCTTCGCGCGTAACGAAGGGAGTCGCATTGTTTGGATTCGTTCTTGCGGCGTTGAGCCTCTCACCGTGGACGGGCGGTGATTTGCCTACGGCTACCCAGGCTGCGGCAAAATACCGGCTGACGATCACGGGGAAGCCCGGCACCACCGTGCATCTGAGCACGAGTGGTGTCGCCGAGGGTTGGATCGCGGCCTTTTGCGACATGAAGGTGTGCTCGCCGACGAAGCTGTCCGAGGCTATTCCGTCATCGGGCAAAGTGATCGTGCAATTCGAACTGATTCGCGAGACCGACGATGCGCCGCACCGCAGCGGTGCAACGATCTCGAGCAGCGACGGCTCGCGGCTGAACGTTCCGCCCGCTTCGCGCTAACGCACGATCTGCTAGAAGAAGAATGGATCGTGCGTCCGCTCGACGCCGACCGTCGAAGGCGGGCCGTGCCCGGGCATGATCGCCGTCGCGTCGGGCAGCGTGAAAATCTTCGTACTGACGCTGCGCAGGATATCGGCGTAGGTGCTCTTGTCGCCGTACGCCCCGCCGACGCTTCCCGAAAAGAGAATGTCGCCGGTGAAGATGATCGGATCGACGAGATAACAGACCGAACCGTCGGTGTGGCCCGGGGTGTGCAGCACGCGAATCTGCGCGCCCTCGCCGAAGGGAAACGTCGCGCCGTCGTTCGCCGGTAGCGCCGTCGCCGCGAGCCCGCCGATCGCATGTGCGTCCAGCGGATGCATCACGATTTTCGCGCGGGGGTATTCTTTGGCGACCGCCGCGATCGCGCCGCAGTGATCGGTGTGTTTGTGCGTGACGAGGATGTAGTCGAGGTCGAAGCCGCCGTCGCGGAGCATCTGCAGCAGGCGCTGCGGCGTGCCGGCCGGGTCGATCAGCGCGGCGCGTCCGCGGTCGCCGCGGAAAATCACGTAGCCGTTGCTGTTGGGCTGCGAGTCTTGCGTGTGCTGCTGCACGGCGTCCATCGCGACCTCGGGCGGCGCGAACGCATTCGCGGCGCGTTCCGCAAAGCGGTCCGGGTTGAGCTTCAGCACGCGGGCGAGCGCGCGCGCCTGTTCGGCGCCTGCGGTTCCGTTATCGGCGAGCCATGCGTCGATGTCTTCTGCTGTAATACCGGCTTGTCGTGCGAGCGTGCGTGCGTCGACTTGGTTCCCGCGCATTGCCTTGCGGAGGCAGTCGCCAAACGTATCCTCGAGCGGGATATCAGGCCATGCGTTCATGCTATGATGATACCAATGGGTGTGAGCGATGCGAAACCTAGGCCGAAAGTCCCAATTCCTTTGTGAAGTTCTCATAGCAATCCTTGCGTCGAGCGCCGCAGCGCGCTCGCAAGTGGTCGCGAACGGCACCACGCAGACGGCGTCGGGCAGTATTTACACCAACGGCTCGGGGACGTCGGGATATGCGCTCTGGGCGCTCAACGGCGGCACGATCGTTACGACGGGCCCCATGTCGATCGGCACGAACGGGTCGAACACCGCTGCCGTCGTCGCGCAGTCCGGCGGCACGATCAGCCTTCTCACCGGCACGACGATATACCCGAATGGTTCGAACAGCTATTCCCTGTATGCATCGGGAGCGGGCTCGACGATCAACGCGACCGGGATCACGACCTCGACGACGGGCGTCGGTTCGAACGCCGTCGTCGTCGACGGCGGAGGGCTCGTCAATTTGCTTGGCGCTTCGACGATCTATACGAACGCGAGCAGCGCGGCGGCGCTCTACGCAACGGGCACGGGATCGACGATCAACGTGACCGGCGGAAGTATCTTTACGAGCGGCGCCATGTCGTACGGAGCGGATGCCGAAAGCGGCGCGGCCATCAATCTTTTCGGCGGCGTACAGGTGACGACGAATCAGTCGAACGCGTCCGCGCTCTTTGCCAGTGGATCGGGCAGTACGATCGTGTCGGCGGGGTCGATCATTCGCACCAACGGCCAGAATTCGGAAGGCGCGCAGGCTGTCGGCGGAGCGCTCGTGCAGCTGAGCGGCGGCAGCATTGCGACCAACGGAATGGGAGCCAATGGTATGGGGGCGTTCAACGGGAGCGTTCTGAGCGCCACCAACGTAACGACCACGACGACCGGTTACGGCGCGTTCGGCGCTACGTCGCAATTTGGTTCGACGCTCACCCTGAGCGGCGGCTCGATCGCGACCGGCGGAACGGCCGCTGCGGGCCTTTTGTCGGGAAACACTCCCGGTACGGCGGCCGCATCGATCGTTGCAACCGGGTTGGCGATCGGCACCAGCGGCGCTGACGCATATGGCGCCCTCGTTACGGCCGGCAGCAGCATCACCCTGAACCAAAGTTCGGTGCAGACGACGGGCAGCGGCGCGGCAGCATTGTACGGATTGGGCTACGGAGACGGCGAGACCGCAAGCATCGACGCGACGGGAAGCACGATCAACTCGGCGAGCAGCTACGGGATATATACGAATAACGATCTCCTGAACGTGACGCTGAGCGGTTCGACGCTGAAAGGCGTCAATTTGCTCGGCACCGTGAACGGCGGTGTATTGAATCTCGTCGCGCAGAGCAACTCGCATCTCGTTGGAGCGGCGCTCACCGAAATCGGCAGCACGTCGAACGTGTCGCTGCTCGGCGGGTCGGCGTGGACGATGCAGGGCGCATCGAACCTCACGAATCTCACCCTTGATGCCGGCACGCTGCAATTTGGTACGAATAACACGACGCTCGCGGTCGCAAATGCGATCCTGCTTGGAGCCGGCGGCGGCACGATCGACAGTAACAGTCTAAACGGCACGATCTATGCGCCGTTCAGCGGAACCGGGTTCTTGATCAAGGCAAGCCCGGGAACCGCGACGCTGTTTGGAAACAGCAACTATACGGGCGCTACATATATCGAGGGCGGCACCCTACTGGCAGGTCAGGCGAATGTCTTCAGCCCGTACTCGACCATGTGGGTTGGTTCGAACGGCACGATGGATCTGGGCGGATTCAATCAAACCGTTGCTGCGATCAACAACGCCGGCGTCATAAACTTCGGCCCTGCTTCCACCGCGGGAACGATTTTGACCGTGTCGGGTAACTACAAAGGCTACGGCGGCACGATCGTCTTCAACACGATCCTCGGGTCCGACGATTCGACCACCGATCGAATGATCGTTCAAGGAAGCACGTCCGGCAGTTCGTACGTCACGGTGAATAACGCCGGCGGAAGCGGCGCAGCGACGATTGGTGACGGTATTCTGCTCATCGAGGTCGACGGCAGCTCGATCGGCGTTTTTACGCTCTCGGGCCGGGTTGCCGCGGGCGCGTATGAATACGATCTCTTCCAAGGCGGGATCGGCACCGATGCGAGTAACGGCAACTGGTATCTGCGCACCGATATCGAGGTCACGCCGCCGCCGGCAACCCCGGCTCCTCCGACGATCCCGCCCGAAGTGACCCCGGAGCCGATTCCGACCATTCCGGTGGAACCGACAACCCCGCCGGTTCCGACGCCGGAGCCCTCGGTCACGCTGCCGCCGATCTCCCCGCCGCCGCCGACGCCGACGCCGGCACCGGTGCCGAGCGAGGTTCCAACAGATACGCCGATGCCGGTCGAACCGACGCCGAGCCCCGGTGTTCCGACACCAAAGCCGACGCCTTCGACGAGCCCGTCGTCCTCGCCGAGCGCCTCGCCGAGTCCGGCTCCGACGCATCGTCCGGTGGTGCCTGAAGAGGAGGTTCCCGACTATCGCGTCGAGGTGCCGGTGGACGAGGCCGCGCAAGCGCTCGCGAGTAGTTTCGGCCTCGACGAACTCGGCACGTATCACGACCGCGTCGGGAACGGCTACGTTGGCCGCGCTTGGGGGCGCGTCTTCGGCGTCAGCGACTCGGTCGGCTATGCCGGCGGCGATCTTCTCAGCCGCTACGACAGCTTCACGCAGTTCGGTCCGCAGTACACGAGCACCGTCGGCGGTTTGCAGCTCGGTGCCGATCTCTTACGGCGAAGCGGAGCAAATGGCAATCGTGACACGGCGGGTTGGTATCTCGGGCTCGGACATGCGCAGGCGCAGGTTCAAGGGGCGTACGGCGGCGATGCCGGCACCACCACGCTAGATGGATATTCGCTCGGCATCTACTGGACGCACGCGATGCGTGACGGCGCATATCTCGATGCGGTGGGTCAGTACACGCTGCAAGATGTAGCCGCCGCGTCGTCAATGGGGCAGACGCTGCACACCTGCGGAAATAGCTACATACTCTCGATCGAAGGCGGTGCTCCGCCGATCGCACTGGGCGGCGGATTCTCGCTCGAACCGCAAGCACAAGCCGTCTACCAGCACGTCGCGCTGCGCAGTGGAAACGATGATTTCGGTTTGATCGAATACGCACCGAGCCAGGCAGTCTACGGTCGAATCGGCGCGCGGCTCGTGAAGTCGTGGAGCGTCGAGCAGCGTCCGCAGTCGGCGTGGTTGCGTTTGAATGTGTGGGACAGCTTCCACGCGCAGGCACAGACGACGTTTGCAGATCTCAACGGTTCGAATCCGACGACGCTGCCGACCGCGCTTGGAGGAAGCTGGCTGCAAGCGGGCGGCGGTATTTCGAGTCAGGTGTCATCGCACATCGGCGTCTTTGCAAGCGTCGATTATCGCCGCGCGTTCGGTGCGTCGGCGACCGGCCACGGACTCGAAGGGCGCGGCGGCTTGACGCTGACCTGGTAGCGCAACCGGGAGCGCCTGCCGGGGGGTCGAAAGTCGAGTAACGATGGAACGAGTTCTCATTATCGGGTCGGGCCCCGCCGGCTTGACCGCCGCGATCTATGCGGCGCGCGCGAATCTGCAGCCCCTGGTTCTCGCAGGCGGCCTCTACGGCGGACAATTGATGCTCACGACCGAGGTCGAGAATTATCCAGGCTTTCCCGAGGGCATCATGGGACCCGATCTCATGATCAAGTTCCGCGAACAGGCCGAGCGCTTCGGCGCTCGCATCGAAAACGTCGACGCGCTTGCGGTCGATTTTTCGAAGCGCCCGTTCGTCGTCCGTACCGCCGACGAGGAGTATCACGCGAAGACCGTGATCGTTGCGACCGGTGCAAGCGCGCGTTGGCTCGATATTCCCGGTGAGGAGAAGCTGCGCGGGCGCGGTGTGTCGACGTGCGCCACCTGCGACGGCGCCTTTTTCCGCGAAAAGCATATCGTCGTCGCCGGCGGCGGCGATTCCGCGATGGAGGAGGCACTCTTCCTGACGCGCTTCGGCCGCAAAGTGACGGTGATTCACCGCCGTGATAACCTGCGCGCGAGCAAGATCATGGCCGAGCGCGCGCGTTCGCATCCGAAAATCGACTTCATCTGGAACACCGTCATCGACGAAGTAATCGGCGAGACGCACATGGCCGGCCTGCGGCTACGCAACGTACACGACGACAGCGTGATGGAATACGAGGCCGATGCACTCTTCATCGCGATCGGCCACACGCCGAACACCGCGATCTTCGAGGGTCAGCTGGATCTCGATCGAGCCGGCTACATCATTTCGCCGGACGGTACGCAGACCAACATCGATGGCGTATTCGTCGCGGGCGACGTGAACGACATCCGCTATAAGCAGGCGATTACCGCGGCGGGAAGCGGCTGCAAGGCCGCGATGGATGCCGAGAAATATCTCGAAGCGATGGAGTTCGAAATCAAAGAGTCCGTGGCGAGCTAGTTGCGCGCGCACGACGAACGCTACAAGTGGGTCGCATTATCAAATACGACCCTTGCGGTGTTTATGTCGGTCCTCGACGGCTCGATCGTCATCATCTCGCTACCCGCGATCTTCCGCGGTATCAAGCTCGACCCGCTCGCTCCGCAGAACGTCGATTACCTCCTGTGGATGATCATCGGCTACTTGCTCGTGCAGGCGGTGCTGGTGGTGACGCTCGGACGGCTCGGCGATATGTTCGGGCGCGTGCGCATCTACAACGCGGGCTTTGCGATATTCACGGGCGCGTCGGTGATGCTCTCGTTCGACCCGTACGTGGGCGGAGCGGGCGCGATGTGGCTGATCGGATGGCGCCTGCTCCAGGCGCTCGGCGGTGCGATGCTCACTGCAAATTCGGCGGCGATTCTCACCGACGCGTTCCCTTCGACGCAGCGCGGCTTGGCGCTCGGGATCAACCAGATCGCCGCACTCGCGGGACAGTTCATCGGCCTGGTCGCGGGCGGCGTGCTCGCGATCATCGACTGGCGCGCGGTCTTCTGGGTCAACGTGCCCGTCGGAATCTTCGGCACGATCTGGGCCTACCGCAACTTGCGCGAAGTCGGCAGTCATCACCGCGGCGAGATCGATTGGTGGGGCAACATAACCTTCGCGGTCGGTTTGAGCGCCATTTTGATCGCGATTACCTCGGCAATTCGCCCATACGGGACGCAGCCGATGGGCTGGACGAGCCCAATGGTGATCGGTTTGCTCGGGGGCGGCACGGCGCTGCTCGTCGCCTTCGCGATCATCGAGAGCAAAGCCGCCGATCCGATGTTTCGCCTGGGACTCTTTCGCATTCGTTCGTTTACGGCGGGCGTCGTTGCGACGCTGGCTGCCTCGGTCGCGCGCGGCGGCCTGCAATTCATGCTCGTGATTTGGCTGCAAGGCATTTGGCTTCCACTGCACGGCTACGATTTTGAGATCACGCCGCTCTGGGCCGGTATTTTGATGCTGCCGCTCTCGGCCGGCTTTCTGGTCTCGGGACCCATCTCCGGATTTCTCTCCGACCGCTTCGGTGCACGCTTTTTCTCGACCACCGGAATGCTCGTCTTCGGCGCGAGTTTCATCGGCTTGATGCTGCTACCGGTCGATTTTCCTTATCCGGCGTTCGCCGCTTTGATCGCACTCAACGGTATCGGCGTCGGCATGTTTGGCGCGCCGAATACCTCGGAGATCATGGGCAGCGTACCGCCGGAGCAGCGCGGCGTAGCTTCGGGTATGCGCTCGACCTTTCAGAACGCAGGCAATCTACTCTCGATCGGCACGTTCTTCTCGCTGATGATCGCCGGACTCGCCAGCCGCTTACCCGCAACGCTGCAAGCAGGACTGGAGTCGCAGGGCGTCCCGGCTGGAATCGCGCACCAGGTCGCGACACTGCCGCCGGCCTCATCGCTTTTCGCAGCCTTTCTCGGCGTGAATCCCGTCGAGAATCTGCTCGGACCGACCGGCGAACTCGCAAAACTCCCGGCAGCGAATCGAGCGCTGCTCACCGGGAAGGAATTTTTCCCGCATCTGATCTCAGCACCGTTCCACGACGGACTGCTGGTCGTCTTCAGCGCCGCGATCGCGCTCTCGCTCGTTGCAGCCGCGGCGTCCATGCTGCGCGGATCGCGCTAATACAATCGCGAGCCGTTGGGCACGGGATACTGCGGTCGCACGAGCACGACGTTGCCGTCGAGATCGTTCATGCCGAGCACGAGCACTTCGCTCGCGAAGCCGGCAATGCGTTTGGGTTCGAAGTTGACGACCGCGCAGACTTGCGTGCCGATGAGTTCCTCGGCGCGGTAGACTTCCGTGATTTGCGCCGACGATTGCCGCTGACCGGTTTCGGAGCCGAAATCGATCAGCAGCTTGTAGGCCGGCTTTCGTGCATCCTCGAGCGGGTCCGCGCTGAGAATCGTCCCGGCGCGAATATCCACGCGCGCGAAGTCGTCATACGGAATGGTCATCGCAAAAGATCTCCCAGTGCGTCTTCGAGATTGGTGAAGCGAAAAACATATCCCGCATCGAGCCCCTGTTGCGGAAGCACGCGCTCGCCGGTCGTCAGGACGCGCGCACCCTCACCGAACAGAAGCCGAAGTGCGAAACCCGGCACGGTGAAAAACGCCGGACGATGCAAAGCGGCGCCGAGCGCGCGCGTGAACTCTGCGTTCGTGACCGGTGCCGGCGCGGTCGCGTCGAAGACGCCGCGCGCTCCGTCGAGCGCCATTTGCAAAATTCCGATGGCGTCGGCTATGTGGACCCACGACATCCACTGGCGGCCGCTCCCGATGGGGCCGCCCAGGCCCAAGCGAAAGGCCGGGAGCATCGTCGCAAGCGCGCCGCCGTCGCGGGCGAGCACGATACCAAAGCGCACGATGGCGACGCGCATCCCGCATTCCGACGCACTTTCTGCGGCGCGCTCCCACGCGACGCAGAGCTCGCTCAAAAAGTCGTCACCGTACACGCCGATCGCGGATGCGTTCACGAGCGTCGGCGGACGGCGCGGCTGGAGCGCAAGTGCGTCGTTGAGCGCGGCGGTGCCCTCGACACGGCTGCTCCACATGCGCCGTTTTGCCTTCGCCGTCCAGCGCTGAAGAATCGGTTCGCCCGCGAGGTTTACCACCGCGTCGCAGTCGCGCACGGCGAGCGCTGCCTGATACGGGTCGCGCAGCGAAGCGGGGACGACGCGGTCACCGCGCGCGCAGAGCGATGCGACGAGATAGCGCCCGATCAGGCCCGACGCGCCGATCACGCCGATGCGCATGCTAGCGGAGTGTTGCTGCCGCGATCATCTTCGTGATGTCGTCGAGATCGTGCACGGTCCGTCCCACCGCGGCCGAAATCGCGGCCTCGTCGCCGCGCGCGAGCGCGTCGTTCACCAGCGGAAGCGGAACGGCCGCGTAGCCGTTACGGGCGTAAACGAGTTTGTCGAGCCGCCGCACGGCCTCGATTTCGGCGTTGCCGTCCATGCCGCGACGATCTGCGAGAAACGCGCGGGACTCGAAACGATCGACCGCGCGGTAGAGCGGTCCCAGCTCGCCGTTGTGCTGCTTGCCCGCGAGCGCGTGCGCGTCGTCGCGCATCGTGCGCGCGTAGGGCAGGAGGCGGTAGGGAAGTGCGCCGCTGGACATGCGCAGCACCAGTAGCGCGACGAGCTGCGAGATCATGCGGTGATTCGCGAAGCCCGGGTCCGCCTGCGTCATCGCGTAGTTCAAATCGTCGAAGCCCGAGTGGTAGGTTCCGAAGATGCCGTACGTGCCGACTTCGAGGACCGGGATCCCGAGATCGTAGAGGAAGGGCTCGAAATCCGACCCGCCGCCCGGTCCGCGTACGCGCGTGCCTCCGGGTTGCGCGCTCCAGCGCTGATAGAGTTTTTCTCCGGGCGTTCGCGGATCTTCGATCGATTCGGTCGCGGGAAGAATCATGTCGCGCAGCGCACCCGCGGCACTCGCGCCGAAAAACTGCCCGGTCGTGACCTCGTCCTCATTGATATACGCGATGCAGCCTCGCTCGAGCTCGGTTTGATGCATCTTGACGTAGGCGTTGGATCCGAGCTCGCCTTCCTCTTCGCCGTCGAATCCGACCAGCACGATCGTATATTGCGGACGCCACCCGCTGCGATAGAGATAACCGAGCGCGCGCGCCGTTTCCAGCACGACGCCGATACCCGAGCCGTTATCCGTAACGCCGTAAACCCAGGCGTCGCGGTGCGCGCCGAGGACGATCGTGTGCGTGGGATCGTTGCCGGGCAGAATGCCGACGGTGTTCCAAAGCTTGGCGTGCCGGTCCAGATCCATCTTCACGACGAGGCGATACGGCCGGTTGCTGATTCCGTCGCCGATGGTCGCCAATATGCGGGCCGCAACGTTGGCATTGACGGGCAGCACCGGTATCTTGATCGCGCCTTCGATCAGCGCGCCGCGTTGGACCGAACCCAGCGGCCGATACGGACCATCCGGGTAGGCCGGTCCGTGCAGCGATCCGTCGGCATCGGCGGGGTCGGAGAAGAAAATGACGCCGCTCGCGCCGTGATCTTGCGCTCGCTTCGCGAGATTGCCGCGAAATTCGCGTCCGTAGCGGATGAGCATGATGCGCGTGCGAACGTCGATGCCTTTGGCCGCGATCGCGCGATAATCGGATTCGAGCCCGTGCCCCGCGTCGACGATGTTCGCGACCGCTTCGCCGCTGCCGCTCCAGGCGTTGAACGGCGGGCCCGCGTCGCGGCGCGTGCCGTCGGGATCGCTCGGAATCGGCTCTTCGCCGATCTTATATTTGACCCAGCGCTTGCCATTACGCTCTTCTAGCGCGACGACGCGCGAGAACGGAACGTCGTGGGTGAAGGTCTCGATCGTCGCTTGGAAGCCGGCGCTCGCGAGTTCGCCGCGCATCCATTGCGCGATGTGATGGTCGCCCGGCGTCCCCGCATAGTGCGATTCCGCATTGATGCGCGTCGCATCGGCTTCCTCGGCGGCAGCGGTGGGCACGTCGAGCAGTAACTGCTCGCTGGTTCGCTCGTCGGCGCGCGCGGTACCGGCCAAACCGAACAGGAGACTTGCGCTCAAGAGCGCGGCGATCGTGCGTTTCAGCGGCTGAGCCCTCCGTGGTGTCCGTCCCTAGATCGAGCGTTCGTGCGCAGGAGGGCCCGCGCCTCGCGCTCGAGGCCCTGCGCAGCGACCTTGGGGTGGCTCAGGTAAAAGAGCGTCATGACGTCGAGGACGAAGCGGTGTGCCCGGTCGCCGGGAAGCGCCCCGAGACGCTGCTTGGCTGCGGCGAAGAGCCGGGCGACGCGCGCACGCAGCGCGGCCGCGCCTCCGTAGACGCGGCTGAAATTGAGCTCGCCGTGTTCTCGATCCTCGGCTTGATCGATGAAGGCGTCGAGCAGTACGTGAAGCGCGCTGACGTAGGGGAAATACGCATCGTACGTTCCCGCGATTGCGTCCCGCCGATCGAGAAGTGCTTCGAAGAGCGGCCCGTAGACGTGAAATTGCGAGCCGGCCGCGCAGGCGAACTCGTGCCAGTCGATGTCGGCATAGCGTTCGCGATACCGCTCGTACCAGGCGACGCAGCGCCGTTCGCGCTCGCCCACAGGGTAATGCTTGTGCGTCTGCATTTCCCCGTAGAGCTGGGCGGCGTGCGCGAAATGCGGACGCAGCAGATCGAGATGCGGCGTCGCGGCCAGCGCCTGTTGCGTGCGCAGCACCAAATCGCGCAGGTAACCGCCGTCGTCACCGGCAGGTCCGCGCGCGTAATAGTCGCGCAGCCGAGCCGAGGGATCCAGCGCGTCGGCGATCGCGTGATGAAGAACCGGAAAGGCGTCGACGCCGACCTCGGGATGGCGATCGCAGAGATTGTCGAGGTAATCGTAGATCGTTTCGAGAGGAGCGACGATTGCAACGTATCGGCGTGCGCTCTGCACCGGGAGAAAGGTTGCGAGAATGCAGGCGCCCGCGACGTGGTAAGCTTTTCCGTTGACGCTTGCCAGCGCTTCGGCGCGAAGCTGGGGATCGGGAATCGCCTGCGCGCGCTCCCGGATCGCATCCAGATTCGCCGCCGAGAGCGGCACGATTCGGGTCATGAAGCGTACGAGGTCGATCGCGGTGCCCGGACCGCTCGCGAAGAGCGCGCGCAGGCGTTCGCGAGAACCGAGCACCGTGCGAAATGCGAAGGCAATGTCGCGGAACACTAGATATCCGCCAGGAAGCGGCCGGGATTCAAAATGCCCCGCGGATCGAAGCGGCGTTTGAGTTCGCGCATGCGTTCTATTCCGCCGGGCGGTTCGCCCCAGACGTTGAGCAATGCGCGATGAGGATGATTTCCGGCGATCACCATCGCGCGTGGCTCCGCCTCGTGCAGGGCGTCGTCGAAGGCCTCGATCTTCGCGCCGAAGGCGTGCGCGTCGAGGTCGCTCACACGGAAGATCAAATCGCCGTTCATCGCGTCGACGATCGTGTCATTACGCAACGCGAAACGCTGTGCGAGCGCCTTGCACGCGTCCGCTCGCGGTAAGACGTCGTCGGGGAACGCCGTCATGCGGTAGGTAATCGAGCGTTCGCCCAGTTCCGCGGTGTACGCATCGACGATTCGCTCGAACGACTCGCGCGCGCCGGCGTCGACGATCCGGGTCTCGGGCACGCCCGCGCGCCCCATCGCCGCGCGCACGTCGCGCGTCGCGCGTTGGATCGCGTTCTCGCTGCTCTCTACGAAAATCGCCATGCGCCCGGCGTCGCCCTCGTCTCCGTCGATAGCGCCGTGATGCCCGTCGATCCAAAAGGCGGCCGCAGGCGTGACCGCGAGGCCGGCGAGGTGCGCGACGGCGCGCTCGCGCGTGCGTTCGGGCAGACGTAAGAGGAACATGCGCGCGACGGCAGGGGCGGCGATCGTCTTCAAGTTGATCTGGACGAGAACTGCGAGCGTACCGAACGAGCCGACGTAGAGCCGGCTCATGTCATAACCCGAGACGTTCTTCACCACCATGCCGCCGGCGTGCGCGATACTTCCGTCCCCGAGCACCGCGATCGAACCGATCACGAAATCGCGCGGGCGGCCGTAGAGATGGCGTCGCGGTCCGAGCCACCCGGCGGCGAGAGTTCCGCCGACGGTTGCGTCGTTTGCGCGCGGTGCGTCCAAGGGGACATGCGTACCGTGCTTGGCGAGCTGGTTTGCCAGAGTGCGTAACCGGACGCCGCTTTGCACCGCGATCGTCAGATCCTCCGGCGCATCCTCGACGATTTGGTTCAAGTCGAGCGTGGAGAGCACGAGGCCGCTGCGCTGCGTCGGAAACCCCATGCCGCGCAGCGTCTCACCGCCGCTCACGCTCACGCTGCGCCCTTCGCGCGAGCAGGTCGCGAGAGTTTGCGCGATCGATTCGATCGTCACCCGGCCGGCGCGACTTCGGGACAACGCACACCTGCCGGGAAGATTTTTTCGGGATTCAACGCGCTGCGCGGATCGAAGACGTCGCGTACGCGTGCCATCGCGGCGAGATCGTCGGTGGTATAGATTGCGGTCATGGCCGTTCGTTTCTCGAATCCGATTCCGTGCTCGCCGGAAACGGTGCCGCCGAGATCGACCGCCATGCGCAAGATCTCGTTGCCGGTCTCGATCACGGCGGCGACCTGCTTCATGTCGCGCTTGTCGTAACAGATGAGCGGATGCAGATTGCCGTCGCCCGCGTGAAAGACGTTGGCGGTGATCAGGCGGTGTTCGCGCGCGATTCGCTCGACCGCGTGCAGCGCTTGCGGCAGCACGCTGCGGCGCACGCAGACGTCTTGCACGTAATAGTTCGGCGCGAGGCGCCCCATCGCGCCCGCCGCGCCCTTGCGCCCCGCCCAGAGCGCGTCTCGTTCGGCTTGCGATCGTGCCGCGCGCCACGAACTTGCACCATGTTCGCGGCATATTCGTGCGATCTGCGATTCGTAGAGATTCATGTCGTCTTCGAGTCCGGCGTGTTCGATTAGCAGCACGGCGGCGGCGTCGGTTGGATAGCCCGCGTGCGAGGCCGCCTCGACTGCCTGCGTTGCGACTTTGTCCATCATCTCGAGCGCGGTGGGCACGATGCCCGCCGCGATGATGGCGGAGACGGCATCCGAGGCCTCGTCGACGTCGCCGAAAGTTGCAAGCCACACGCGCACCGATTCCGGCAGACGCATCAGCCGCACCCACGCGGCGGTGACCAAGCCAAGCGTTCCCTCACTGCCGACGAACGCGGCGGTGAGGTCGTAACCGGGGCGATCGATGTCGGTCGTAAAGACCTCGCCGTCGTCGCCGACGATTTCGAGCGCGAGCACGTGGTTCACCGTCGTACCGTAGGAGAGGCAGTGCGGGCCGCCGGCGTTGGTCGCGATGTTGCCGCCGATGGTCGAAATGCGCTGCGAAGAAGGATCCGGTGCGAAGAAGAGACCGTCGTGCGCACTCTTGCGCGAGAGATCGAGATTGATGAGACCGGGCTGCACGCACGCACGCCGGCGTGTAGGCTCGTACGCGAGCACGCGGTTCATCCGAGCGAATGAAATCACCACGCCGCCGTCAACCGGTACCGCGCCACCGCAGAGTCCCGTTCCCGCGCCCCGCGCTACGATTGGTTCACCACAGTCGCGTGCGATTTTGACAACCGCGCTCACTTCGCGCGTACTCGCCGGGAGCACCACCGCGCTTGGGAAACGGCCCTCTGTGTACGCATCGAACGCGTAGGCGCGAAGGTCCTCGGGTGCCGTCAGTACCGCCTCTGCGCCCAGCGCCTCGACCAGCCGTTCGTGGAGCATTCGCGGTGACTTTGGGCGAGCAGGAAGCGGGGCCTGCCCGCGACAACGCCCTCCTCCCGTGTCCTTCTTGTTCCGGCGCAAGCGCACCGACTCGTCCAAGGGCGAGACCGCGAAGTCCAAGACGCCGCAAAAACGGTCCTCGTTTCGCATGCCGGTCGAATTCGACGTGATGTACACGTTGCGCGGCCGCACCGGCCGCCGTCACGGCCGGGCCAACGATCTTTCCGCCGGCGGCCTGCGCCTCTCGACCGACGAGGACTTCATCAAGGGCTCGGTTCTCGACCTCGATTTCTCGCTGCCCGACGACTTCATCGGCGAGCTCACGATCGAAAAAGAGGTTTTCAAGCAAACGCCTTTCGGCTTACGTCCGGAGACCGTGAAGACCGCGCCGCCGCCGTTCGCGCCGATGCGCATGAGCGCAACGGTGCTCTCGACGTTTTACGTGCCCGCAACTAAACAGCTCGCTCACGGCACGAAGTTCATCGACGTCGCGCCGGACACGCAAGAAGAGCTTTCACGCTTCATTCATTTGTGGCAGCTGCACCAAATTCGCCTCCGCGCCGAAGCACTGAAGTAGTCGCACCTGTCATCCCGAGCGTAGCGAAGCGTAGTCGAGGGACGCATCCCCTGTCATGCCCGAGCGTAGCGAAGCGTAGTCGAGGGACGCATCCCCTGTCATCCCGAGCGTAGCGAAGCGTAGTCGAGGGACGCATACCCTGTCATCCCGAGCGTAGCGAAGCGTAGTCGAGGGACGAGGGACGCTGCAATGGCCTTCGCTCTCCCTCGACTACGTTCGCTGCGCTCAC
This sequence comes from Candidatus Acidiferrales bacterium, assembly GCA_035507275.1. Classification (GTDB taxonomy): domain Bacteria; phylum Vulcanimicrobiota; class Vulcanimicrobiia; order Vulcanimicrobiales; family Vulcanimicrobiaceae; genus Aquilonibacter. The sequence goes on along the minus strand of DATJOG010000018.1, from coordinate 20,194 downwards.
TACGCTCGGGATGACAGATGGCCTCGCTCGGCTGCGCTCGTGATGACAGATGGCGTCGCTCGGCTGCGCTCGTGATGACAGATGGCGTCGCTCGGCTACGCTCGGGATGACAGATGGCGTCGCTCGGCTACGCTTGGGATGACAGATGGCGTCGCTCGGCTGCGCTCGGGATGACAGATGGCCTCGCTCGGCTACGCTCGGGATGACAGATGGCCTCGCTCGGCTACGCTTGGGATGACAGGTCGCTTGCGAACTAATGGGAGCGAATCGTCACGATATGCGAAGACGTTTCATCCCAGTCGTCGAGTAGTTTCTTCGATCTTGGGCTGCGCGTGGCGTTGACGTGCGCCGCTAATAATTCGCGCACGAAAGATGCGTCGCCGGCACCGAGCGGATCGCAGGTGACGGACTCGGCGTTGTAGCGCTGCTCGCGCGTAAACGTGCCGTCCGGATCGTAGACGTAGGCGACGCCGCCGGTCATGCCTGCGCCGAAGTTGCGCCCCGCGGGGCCGAGCACGAGCACCGTTCCGCCCGTCATGTACTCGCATCCGTGCTGTCCCACGCCTTCGACGACCGCGGTCGCGCCGGAGTTGCGCACCGCGAAGCGCTCGCCCGCCGTTCCCGCCGCGTAGAGCGTGCCCGCGGTCGCGCCGTAGAGCGCGACGTTGCCCATGATGACCTGCGCGCGATCGCCGCGGCCGACAGCACCCGTTGCGCGCAGCACGATCGCGCCGCCGCACAAGCCTTTGCCGACGTAATCGTTCGCGCAGCCGTCGAGCTCGAGCACCATGCCTTCGGTCGCGAAGGCGCCGAACGATTGCCCCGCCGTGCCGTGCAATGCGAAGCGCAGATCCGGCGTCACCGGAAATTCTTCGAGCGCGAGACGTCCGGCGAGGCGCGCGCCGAGGGTGCGATCGGCGTTGCCGATGCGCTCGCGCCGCCGTAAGGGCTCGCCGCTCTTCGCGGCTGCAAGCGCAGGCTCGATCCACGCGAGATCGATCGGAACGCGGTCGACCGGACGATCGTTGCGGCCGCCTTCGTGGCGGATCGGCCCGTCGCCGGTGCGCGCGAGCATCGCGCGCAGATCGAGTCCGCCGTCGTCGCGCACTTGGTCGAGTAGATCGACGCGGCCGATCGCTTCGTCGAGGCTGCGCAGCCCGAGTGACGCGAGCAGCACCCGTACGTCTTGTGCGAGGTTCGTCAAGAAGCGCACGACGTGTTCGGTTTTTCCGCGGAATTTTGCGCGCAGCTCCGGCTTTTGCGTTGCGATGCCGGCCGGGCAGGTATTGAGATGACATTGTCGCGCCATGTCGCATCCGAGCGAAACCAGGATCGCGGTACCGAACGCGTATTCGTCGGCGCCGAGCAGCGCCGCGACGACCACGTCGCGCGCGTTGGCGATACCGCCGTCGGTGCGCAGCCGCACGCGCCCGCGCAGATGGTGATGCATCAAAACTTGCTGCGCTTCGGCGAGGCCGAGTTCCCACGGATTGCCCGCATACTTGATCGACGAAAGCGGCGAAGCGCCGGTGCCGCCCGCGTAGCCGGCGATCGTGATGAAATCCGCGTACGCTTTCGCAACGCCCGCGGCGACGGTACCGACGCCGAGTTCGGAGACGAGCTTCACGCCGACCGCCGCGCGCGGATTGACGCACTTGAGATCCCAGATCAGCTGCGCCAAATCTTCGATCGAATAGATGTCGTGATGCGGCGGCGGGCTGATCAACGTGACGCCCGGTTGCGCGTGGCGCAAACGCGCGATCAACTCGGTGACCTTTGGTCCCGGAATCTGCCCGCCCTCCCCGGGCTTCGCGCCTTGTGCGATCTTGATCTCGATCTCGTGCGCGCGCGCGAGATACGCGGCCGTCACGCCGAAACGTGCCGAAGCGACTTGTTTGATCTTGTTCGCATAGGGCGCGTCCTCGCCGCCCTCGCCGGTATTCGAACGTGCTCCGAGCTCGTTCATCGCCTCCGCGATCGTGCGATGCGCCTCGGGACTCAAACTGCCAAGCGACATCGCGCTCGCCACGAAGCGCCGCGCGATCGCGTCGACGGGCTCGACCTCGCCGGCCGGAAGCGGCGCGCCCGACGGGCGCAGCGTCATCAGATCGCGCAACTCGTGTACGCCGCGGTCCTCTACGCTGCGCGTGTACGCGCTCCACGCCGAGGGGAAGTCGGTAACCGCGGTGCCGCGTGCAACGCCGGTCGCACTTTGCAGCGCGCGTATCGTCGGCGGCTGCCAACTGTGAATCTCGGCGTGGTCGTCGCGGCGAAAGCGAATCCAGCCGTAATCGGGTAGTTCGCCTTCACCGTGGCTCCAGGTCTCGCGCACCAATTCCTCGATTTGTGCGAAGGTACGCCCGGAGAGCGGTGAGGGCTGGCCGAAGCAACGCTCGGCGATCTCTTCGTGCAAACCGATGATGTCGAAGAGCTGTGCACCGCGATAGCTGTCGAGCACGGAGATTCCGCACTTCGACATGATCTTGGTGATGCCGAGATTCAGCGCGTGGATCGCGCGCGCTTCGCCCTCCGCTCCCGCCACCGCCCGCACCGTTTCGAGTGCGAGCCACGGGCATACGGCGCCCGCGCCATAGCCGATCAGCACCGCAACGTGATGGACGTCGCGGCAGTCGCCCGCTTCGACCGCGAGGCCGGTACGCGTGCGCACGCCCCACTCGACCAGCGCGCGGTGCACCGCGCCCAAGGCAAGCGCCATCGGGATCGCCGGCCGCTGCGGCGCCGACATGCGGTCTGAGAGCAAGAGCAGCTTTGCGTCGGTTCGCCGCACGAGATGCACCGCTTCGCCGCAAACGCGTTCGAGCGCGGCTTCGAGCGTTTCGTCGCCTTCCAGCACGCAGGCAATGCGGTCGACGCCGTGCAGCGCTTCGATCTGGCCGAGCGAGAGTACCGGTGTCTCGAGCGCGAGGCCCGGAAGCGGCGCGTGCTTGTCGAGCAGATGCGGCCACGGACCCAGTCGCGTGCGTAACGAGAAGACGAGCGATTCGCGAAGCGGATCGATCGGCGGATTCGTCACCTGTGAAAAGCGTTGCCGGAAGTAGTTGTAGATTGGACGCGGCGTGCGGCCGAGCGGCGCGAGCGCGGCGTCGTCGCCCATCGACCACAACGGCTCCTTCGCGTCGGCCGCCATCGGTTCGAGGATCATCTTCACGTCTTCGCGCGAGTAGTTGAAGCGATGCTGCAGTTCGACGAGCTTCTCCGGTGAGAGCGCCGGGGCTTCGACCGGTTCGAGGTGCTCGTCCTCGATCAGCTCGCTGTACGGCGTGCCGGCGTCGAAGAGCGCTGCGAGGTCGCGATCGAAGAGCACGCGCGCGCGCCGGACGTCGAACGCGATCATCTCCCCCGGCCCAAGCCGTCCGGCGTGGACGACGCGTTCCGCGTCGAAGTCGGCGATGCCGACCTCCGAACCCGCAACGATCAAGCGATCGTCGATCGTGTAGCGGCAAGGCCGCAGTCCATTGCGATCGAGCGATGCGCCGACGTAACGTCCGTCGGCGAAGGCAACCGCGGCGGGACCGTCCCACGCTTCCACGACGTCGGCGTGATAGCGATGAAAGAGCGACTCGTGGCGATCCGCGACCGGCGGCATCAGTATACGCAGCGATTCGCAGATCGTGCGTCCGTGCCGCGCGAGCAGTTCGGTGACCTCGTCGAGGCTGCCGGAGTCCGAGAGACCCGGGGTGAGGAGCGGCTCGAAGGCGGAGGGGAGCGAAGCGCGGCGCGCCTCCATACGCGCGCGATTCCCCCAGATCGTGTTGATCTCGCCGTTGTGCGCCAGCAGGCGGAAGGGTTGCGCGAGCGACCAGCGCGGCAAGACGTTGGTTGCGTAGCGCTGGTGAAAGACCGCGAACGTGCAGGCGTACGCCGGATCGGCGAGGTCGGGGTAAAACGCAGCCACATCGCCGCTCGCACAGAGCGCCTTATAGACGATGGTCTGCGAGGAGAGCGAGCAGACGTACGCATCCGGGCAGATGCGTTCGAATGCCTTTCGCAGGAGTGAGCAACGGCGCTCGAGTTCGTCGGCGCCGTTGCTGTGATGTTCCGTCGGTGCTGCGGTGAGCAGCGCTTGCCGAATTCGGGGGAGTCCATCGCGAGCTTTGGGGCCGAGAAGCGACGCGTCGATCGGTACGTCGCGCCACGTAATCTCTACGAAGCCGTGCTCGGCGGTAAGCCGCTCGAAGGCTGCCGTTTCATACGCGGCGCCGCCGGGTGTAAGGAAGAGCATCGCGGCGGCGTCGGCGGCAAAGAATGGCCTGGGGAGCTGCGTCAAGATTCCGACGCCGTCGCTGCTGCGACCGTCGGAAGCAACCGCGCCGCGGTGTCCGAGGCGGCTCAGCGCGACGAGCGCCCGGTCGACGACTTCGCGCGAGGGAAGTCCGTCGAGGGCCGCGACGAACCCGACGCCGCAGGCATCGGTATCGAAGCGGGGGTCCAGGAGCGATTGCGCCATGCCCAACTATACGACGCCGGCGCGGCTCTTGTATAGTCCGGCGCCCGCGCGCTTTACCGTGTGGCTAATGCCTGCGCGAGCGGCCTCGCGTACGATAGGAGCACGATGACACAGCATAACCTCGCGTTTATCACGGGTCATGCGCGCGAAAGCGAACCGCTCGATGCGGCGCTGCTCTCGCAGGTCGAACGCTATGTGGCGGCCGGCCGGAGAAACATCATCGTCGTAATGGACACGTTCCCCAATCTCGAGGAAGCAACGATCGCGGCGCTGCAGGGGCTGCTGCGCCGCGCATCGGAGCTACAAGCCCGCGTGACGTGCGTCGCCCTCGAAGATCGCGTCCACACTGCCGTGCGTGCATTTCCGCTCGCCGGCACGGTGAATATCATTCGCCGTGTCGACGAGCTTCCGGGTGCGGCGTAGAACGCCGGCCTTCAGTTTCCGTTTTTCTTCGCGAAGGAGTCCGACTGCAGCGTCAGGTCGACCGTCGTGTAGGCGGTGCCTCCCGAGCGCTCGATGGCCGTCGCGACGTCATGAATCGAATCGGGCACCGACATCGACGCGTCGTAGACGATGTGCGTCGTGGAATGCCACCCGGCGTGTATGCTCTCGGTCGGAGTGACATCGCTCACTTCGTCGATGACTACCGGGTTCGCGTCGGCCGCGCTCTTGCGCGTGAAGTGCGACTGGGCTTTCACACCGTCGGTCTGATAGGATGTCGACCACGTGCCGTCGGCTGCGACGGCGGAGGGGTCGTAGAAGTATCTCCCCAGCGCCGCGAAGAGCACGTTGATCGCGGGTGGCATTGCGGTCGACCCGGGCGGGCAGATGACGCGTCCGTCACTATAGATCGCGCAGGTCACCGGCGCCGTCGGCCGGACGTCGGTTTGGTATTGCTGCGTCGCCCGTGCGACGAGACCACCGTCCTTCGCGACCGCGATGATGTCGACGGTAACGGTTCCGACTCCGCCGCCCGTCGCCATTCCGGTTGCCGTACCTCCGTAGCTTGCCACGTGTTGCGGCTCTTCGAAGGTCGTGCTGACGTGATAGACCAGGTGGCGGAGCGAGTCGGGCGGGGGCGTTTGTGCGCTGGTCGCGAGCAGTATGGCAACGAGAACGAAGAACCGCTTCATGTACACCTCTCTAGTAGAGGAGATAATGCGCGCGCAGCGCGCGGAACGCCTCCGTCCGTTGGACCCATCCGTTTAGGATCCCCTCCGCGCTCCGTCCGGCCGTAAGTCCCTCGCGCAGCGAGGGCGTTCCCCAGTCCCGGTCGAGCGACGCCGGCTTTCTGATCACGATCGCGCGCGGCGCAATCTCGCGCACCGCGCATAGAATCTCCACCGCGGTGCGAACCGCGAGAAATCTCCGCGGGTCGAAGATCATCAGCTCGACCCCGCGCAGTTCCTTGTCTTTCCAGAATCCCGCAATCGGCGACCACGAGGCAGTACGAAAGTACACGCCGGGCAGGTCGAGTGCGTTGAGGCGGGCAGCGAGCGCGCCGGCGTCGAGATCGTAGCCTCCGGCGTAGAAGAAGGGGTTGGTCGTTCCGACGCCGCCGTTGACGCCGGCGTTGTCGATCAATCCGGTGCAGAGATAGGGAAAGGTCGTCTGCCACGTCGGAATGTTGGGCGAGCTTTGGACCCACTGCAATCCCGTGTCGGGCCAGATCATCTCGCGCGTGTATCCGCGCATCGCGACCACGCGCAGCTTCGCGCCGATACCGAAATGTTCGTTGAAGAGACGTGCAAGCTCGCCGATCGTCATACCGTGCCGCATCGCGATCGGATAAAGCCCGATGAATGACTCCTCGCTCGGTTCGAGGACCGGCCCCTCGACGGTGCTCCCGACCGGATTGGGGCGGTCGAGCACCCAGAACTCCTTGCCGAACTGCGCGGCGCTTTGCATCGCGTACGCCATCGTCGAGACGAACGTGTAGGCGCGCGAGCCGACGTCTTGGATGTCGAAGAGCAGAACGTCGACGTCGTGCAGCATCGCTTCGCTCGGATGCCGCGTCGGTCCGTACAAGCTATAGACGGGCAGCCCCGTCGCGCCATCGGTGTACGAGGGTACGTAAGCGCCGGCGGTACGATCGCCGCGAAAGCCGTGCTCGGGCGCGTAAATCGCGCGCAGACGGATCGACGGGTTGCGTCCGATCGCGTCGACCAGCGTCTCCAAACGCGAGGTGACGCCGGTCTGGTTGGTGATTACACCGACGCTTCGCCCCTCGAGCTCGCGCCACGTCTGCGCGAGAAAGACCTCGTCGCCGAGCGTGACGCCGGCCGCCGGCAGCGCTGCGCCGAGGAGCGGCAGGGCACCCAGGCTAGCGAGAAAAGCGCGGCGCTGCATCGGCCTCGAGGATACCGGCGGAACGAGCGCGAGCGAAGAGTTCTCGCACCGCGGCGACGCCGTCGTCGCCGAGATCGTCGCTATACTCGTTGACGTAGAGCGCGATGTGCTTGCGCATCACCTCGTCGCTCATTTCGAAGGCGTGCTCGCGCACGAAGGGCATGATCGCCGCTTCGTTCGCGCGTGCGAAACGCAGGCTCGCGCGAATTGCTTCGTCGATCTCCGATGCGCGCGCATCGCCCAGATCGTTGCGCGCGAGAATCGCGCCGAGCGGAATCGGCATGCCGGAGAGGCGCTCCCACCACTCACCGAGATCGGCGACGCTCACGAGCCCGGCTTCACCATAGGTGAAGCGCGATTCGTGGATGATGAGTCCAGCGTCGATCTCTGCGCGCGCGACGGCCGGAATGATGCGATCGAAGCGCATCTGTACCGTCTGCGGGCGGCCGCCGAGCGCGAGCTGCAGGAGCATGAACGCGGTCGTCCGCTCGCCGGGAATCGCGACGCGCAGGTCGCGCAGCGAGGAAAGATCGCGAGCGACGCCCGGCCGCGTCACGACCAGCGGACCGCAGCCGCGGCCGAGCGCGCCGCCCGCGCGCAAAATGCGGTACTCGCGCGTCAAGTGCGGAATCGCGCCGTAGCTGACCTTCGTCAGTTCGAATTCCGCGCGCGAAGCGGCGGCGTTGAGTTCCTCGATATCTGCAAAGCGCACGCGTACGCTGGGCGCGTTTGCAAGCAGGCCGTTGGTCAGCGCCGCAAAGATATAGGTGTCGTTCGGGCAGGGCGAGTACGCGAGCGTGTGCGTGCGAACGTCAGTCGGAGTCTGCATGCGCCATAGTGTAGAGCAGATCGAGCGTCGCGTTCAGCACGCGCCGGAGTCCCTGGATCCCGGCATCGAGATCCCAACCGCTCTTCTCGCGGTCACCGACGATATTCGAGATGCCGCGGACTTCGATCGCCGGCACGTTCGCGATCTGGGCGGCCCGCAACACCGCGAAACCCTCCATCGACTCGATCTCGGCGCCGCGCGCGTGCAATCGCTTTGCCGTCGCGTCGGTCGCCGTCACGGTGGATACGGTGACGCCGCGCACGAGCGGGAAACCCAGCGAGGTGATCGCCTCGATCAGCTGCGAGTCGGATCGCGCCCGATCGAAGACCAGATTGTTGGGAGGGAGCGCCAGCGGGGCGCCGGTCTCTTGCTGCAGTTCGTAGATCTCCTCGCCGACGACGACGCCGTCGCCGACGTGCGCGACGCCGTCGAAGGCGCCCGCGATGCCGGCATTGACGACCATGTCGTAACTCTTGGCCGCGAGAGCGCGTGTGACACGCGACGCGGTGTCGACCGGACCGATGCCGCTCACGAGCGTCTCCACACCGGCGCGCGGACCCAGCCAATCGAGTTCTTGCGCAACCGCGCAAACCAGTAGGATCATCGGACTCCGATCATTTTGTGTGTCTGAAGCGAGAGTCGAAAACGCCGGGGATGTGCCTTCGCATATTCGAGCGCAATCTCCACGTTCTTCTGTTTGTTTCCCTCGGGCTGGAGCAGAATCACCGGTTTGTCGGAGAAAAGCGGAAGATGCTCTTCGGGGACTCGCTCGTCGACGATCAGCTTGGCTTCATTCGCTCGTCGCGCCATTCGCGGATCGACTCGCTCTTTTGGCGATACGGTGAGCCAAACGTCCTGCGGCAGCTCGGTAAAGATTGAGCCATTGGACTCAATGTGGACGCGGCGTCCGCTTCGGCGCAGCGCCTCGATGAGCGCCGCCGTCTCCGATTGCGCGAGCGGTTCGCCGCCGGTCAAGATGACCATCGGGCAGTCGCCGCCCTCTCGTTCGACCATGCGGACGACCTCATCGGTGCCGGCGAAGAACTTCAGCGAATAGTCGGTGTCGCAAAAATCGCACGCGAGATTGCATCCGGCGAGACGCACGAAGACGGCGGGCGTACCGCTCCACGTGCCCTCGCCTTGAATGCTGTAGAAGATCTCCGCGAGCTGCAGCACGATCAAACGCCCGGGCCGAAGTCCGTGCGGCGCAGCACCGCGTTGCTCGTCTGCGTCTCCCACAAAACCAGCTCGTCGAGCCCGGTGAGAAGCGGATCGAGGCGCCGCCAGATCCACATCACGATCTGTTCGGCGGTCGGGTTTTCGAGAAAATCGTTGAGGTTTTGATGGTCGAGTACATCGACGACTTCGGAGCGCACGATCTGCTTGATCGTATCGAAGTCCGCGATCATTCCCCGCGCAGGCCCGTCGGACTGCAGCGGTCCGCGCACGGCGACCTCGAGCCGGTAGGAGTGACCGTGCTGGCGGGCACACTTGCCGGGGTGGTACGGAAGTACGTGGGCCGCTTCAAAGCGGAAGTGCTTTCGGATCTGCATGGCGGGACGCCGTCGTCTTCGCGCTCGTGCCGAGTTTGTACTTCAGGCGTTTGCGCGCATTGCTTGGTGATAGCGCGCGCGATAGCGCGCGAATTGCCAGCTGCGCTCGTCGACCGGCCCGTATGCGGCGAGAAATACGTCGTGGACGCGGGGCGGCAGCACCATGTGCACCGCCGAGAGATCGACGGCGGGCGAGCCGTAGTGCAGGTCTCCCCAATCGATGACCGCGCATAGGTGGTTGTGCTGGTCGAGCAGCAGATGCTTCTCGTAGAGATCGCCGTGCACGATGCAAAGGCGACCCTCGAGCGGCGGTTCTTCGACGCCGAGGCGTTTGGGATCGAGCTTGCCGATCTCGTCGTTCGGGAGACCGGCCTCGCGCAACGGTTGCGGATCGACGCCGTGCAGCGCGCGCAGAAAATCTCCGAGATCGTGCGCCAGGCGTGCGTATTGGCCGTCGTCGAGCGCACGTTTTTCGACCTCGACGCCGAGCAAGATTTCGTAGCCGCCGAAAGGATAGGGGTAATCGTCGTTGGGCTCGCCGGCGTAGGCCGGGCGGGGAATATGAACCGGCAGCTGCGGCGCCAGCTTCGGCAGCGTCGCGAGTTCTTTGCGCATCAGCGGCGCGCAGATAGCGCGCTGCGGGAAGCGAAAGACGAGGTGCTCTTCGACGAGGTACGCTGCATTATCCCAGCCCGAACCGATGTGGCGCACGTTGGCGTCGCGCAGGTGGGGAAATTGCGTGCCGATCAGGCGGCGCGCCAGGTGCTCGTCGACGGGAAAATCGAGCTTTGGCTTCATGTTAGGGCGCGAGCGCTCGCTCGAGGTCGGCAATGAGGTCCTCGGCGCGCTCGACACCGACCGAGAGGCGCAGCAGCGACGGGATGATACCCATCGCGCGCGCATCGGCCGCGGCGCTCGATTTCGGCCACATCGCCGCGGGTTGCGCGACCAGCGATTCGACGCCGCCCAAACTCGCGGCAGAGTGGAAGAGCTGCAGCCGCTCGATTGCGCGGCGCGCTTCGTCGAAACCGCCGTCGATCTCGATGCTTACCAGACCCCCGAAGCCGCGCATCTGCGCGCGCGCGATCGCGGCGCCGGGATGTGAGGCGAGGCCGGGATAATAGACGCGCGCGACGCGGGGATGCGCCTCCATCGCGCGCGCGACGGCGAGCGCATTGGCGTTGTGCCGTTCGACCCGCATCTCGAGCGTGCGCAAGCCGCGCAGCAGCAGCCAGGCTTCGAATGGTCCGAGCGTCGCGCCCAAAACGTGATGAGCCTCCCAAATGCGCGCGATGAGGTCGCGTGAAGCAACGGCGGCGCCCGCGATGAGATCGGAGTGGCCGCCCAGATATTTGGTTGCGCTGTGCAGGACGACGTCGACGCCGAATTCGAGCGGCCGCTGATTGACCGGCGTCGCGATCGTGTTGTCGATGCTGACGAGCGCTCCGGCCTCGTGCGCGACGCGCGCGACTGCGCCGATATCGGTAATGCCCAGGAGCGGGTTACTCGGTGATTCGAGCATGACCAGACGCGTGTTCGGACGCATCGCGCTTGCGAACGCGCTGACGTCGTGCTGATCGACGAAGGTGCACTCCACTCCGAAGCGATCCAGAATTCGCGTCAAGAGCGCGCGCGTGCCGTCATAGATCATCCGCTGCGCGACGACGTGCGTACCCGCCGCGGTCAACGCGATCGCCGTCGACGCGATTGCGCCCATGCCGGAGGCGCTGACCATCGCCGCTTCCCCGCCTTCGATTTCGGCGAGAATGCGTTCCACGGCGCCGTGATTCGGGTTGCCGTAGCGCGTGTAGAAGCGCTCGAATGTGGGCGTTTGCGCGGCTTGCGCCATAGCGTCCACATCGTCGAAGGCGAACGTCGACGTTTGATAGATCGGCGGCGTGACCGAGGGTCCGCTGCCGCTCGTGCGGTCGCCGTGAACGAGCGTCGTTTCGAGACCCAGATCCGATCCGTGCATGCGGGCGCTATTCGTGCCCGGCAGCGATGCCGCCCGTGCCTTGCCTTGCGGCGTGCGCTCTGCTAATATATAACCAGATGGTTAATAATCAGACCGGCCTGGACGGCGTCTTTGGAGCGCTTTCGGACCCGACGCGACGCAGGATCGTCGAGCGGCTGGCGCAGCGGCGCCTCACCGTCGGCGAGATTGCGGCCGAGTTTTCGATGTCGCAGCCGGCCATCTCCAAGCACCTCAAAGTTCTCGAGCGCTCCGGCTTGCTGGCGCGCCGAATCGAGGGACGCGTGCATCACTGCAGCCTGCGTCCGGCTGCGATGCGGGCAGCTTCATCCTGGATCGACGAACAGCGCCGCTTCTGGGAGGAATCGTTCGCCAAACTGGACGCTTACTTCGAGCGCAATCCTGAAAGGAAGAACCAATCGTGAGCGATACCACGACGACGCTCCCCACCACGCTGGTGCTCAAGCACGTCTTCAAAGCGCCGATCGAGCGCGTCTACGATGCATGGGTCAAACCGGAAATCATGTGCGAATTCATGCGGTCGGCCGACATCCCATCCAATGTCGAAGCCGAGGTGCGCGTCGGCGGCGGCTACCGGATCGTGATGCACAAAGCGGACGGAGACCTGCTCGTTGCGTACGGAACCTATCGCGAGCTGACGCGTCCCACGCGGATCGTCTGCACGTGGCAATGGGAAGAAGATGAACCCGCGCTCGCAAAGGAAACGCTGCTGACACTCGATTTCGTGTCTCGCGGCGCGGATACGGAGCTCACGCTAACGCACGAGGACTTCCGCGACGAAGCGCAGCGCGACAACCATGCCGCGGGCTGGGGCAGATGCTTTGCGAACCTGGAGCTCGTGCTAGGCTGAGGGTTTCGCGAAGGCGACGATCTCGTTGTTGTCGCGGTGGCTCGTCCAAAAGCGCGAGCCGTCATAGGTGAGGCCGCGCGCATCGAACGGTATGGAGGCGAGCACGGTGACGTTCGCCTCCTCGGTGCGCGCGTCGACCCTCCAGAACTCGAGATTCTCGAACTCATCGTCGCCGGTGATGAGATAGAAGCAGCCGTCGACGATCGTCATGCCGACCGGCTTGCGCGCAAGCGCGATTTCGCGCAGCACGTTTCCTTGTCCGTCGAGCGCGAGTATCTTTTGATACGACGCTTGTGAGAGGAAGAGCGTGTCGCCGTCGAAGGCGAGATGCGCGCCGGTGAGATCCGGGCACGCGATGCGATCGCTCTTGAAGCCGTGTCCCGGGATGAAGCGGTAGATGTAACGGTCGTAGTCCTTCTCGCCGAATCCGAGGATCACGCGCAGCTCGTCGCCGACCATCGTCATGCCGAACGGCCCGCCCGGCGCGGGCGTTTCTTCGAACACCGTCCATTTGGCCGCATCGATTGCGTAGATGCGGTGTGTCTCGCGGCTTGCCATCCAGAGCGTCGCGCCGTCCGCAGCGAGTCCGAGCGGCAGCGGTGCAGGTGAGGGAAGACGTAGAAGCTCTTCGATTGCGTGGATCGTTTCCATTATCGTTATAATGCTCCGTCGGCGGTCATGCGTTCGATGCGTTTCTTGAGGTCGGCGAGAAAGCCGCTCGCGACGTAGCCGTCGACGACGCGGTGATCCAGCGAGAGGCACGAGTTCATCACGTAGCGTGGCGCAAACGAGTCGTCGTCGCGCACGAGCAATTTTTTCTCGACCGTCTCCATGGTGATGATGCCGGCCTGTCCGGCATTGATGATGGGAGCGGAGGCCCACGAGCCGTTCGCGCCGTTGTTGTTCACGGTAAACGTTCCGCCGGCCAAATCGTCGGCGCCGAGTTTGCCGCGCCGCGCCCGCTCGATCAGCTCGCCGGCCGCGATCGCCAGTCCCTTGATCGAGAGTTTATCGGCATTCTTGATCACCGGAACGACGAGCGTCGTCGGCAAGCCGATCGCGATGCCGACGTTCACGTCTTTGTTGACGTAGATGCCCTCGGCGGTGAACTTGGCGTTCATCAGCGGGAACGACGCGAGCGATTCGACGACGGCGCGGATAAAGAAGGGCAGCAGCGTCAGCTTGTAGCCGGTCTCGCGTTCGAAGCGGTCTTTTTCGCGCACGCGCCACTTCCAGAGGTTCGTCACGTCGATCGAGGTCATCGTCCACGCGTGCGGCGCGGTGTGAATGGACTCGACCATGCGCTCCGCGATGATGCGGCGCGCCTGCGTGAGCGGCACGAGCGTTCCCGGAATGGGATTGCCGTAGGTCGACGTGCCGGAGGGCGGCGCCGGAGCGTTCGCGATCGCAGCGCCGACGGCGGCCGCGGGACCCATGCGCGCCGCGGTCAGCACGTCGTCGGCCGTAACGCGGCCGTTGGCCCCGCTTCCGCGCAGCGTGCGAATGTCGATGTGATGTTCGCGGGCGAGCCTGCGCACCGCCGGCGAGGCTTTGCGCATCGCGTCCGCTTCGCCATACGAGCCGGCGACGACGTTCTCGCTGCGCGAGCGGCCGTTACCGTTGGCTGCACTCGGTTTTGGATCGCTCTGCGGAATGTTGAAACCGGGCACCGGATCTTCTTGTACGCTGTTCGCCATCTCCGCGTACGTCTGCGGGGCCGCGCTGCTCTCCGGCGCGCTCGGCGCCGGCGCAGCGCCTACCTCGTCGATTACCGCGATAGCGGTCCCAACGGGCACGGTGTCGCCCTCTTTGACGAGCACTTGTTTGATCACACCGGTAACCGGTGAGGGAACCTCGGCATTGACCTTATCGGTCGAAACCTCGAGGAAGGCTTCGTATTTTTCAACCGGATCGCCGACTTTCTTGAGCCATTGCGCGACCGTGCCTTCAGTCACCGTTTCGCCGAGCTGGGGCATCGTAATCGTCGTTGCCATCAGAACGCCACCAGCTCTCGCATCGCGTCGGCCATTTTTGCCGGCGAGGACATGAACTCGTGCTCGAGCGTCTCGGCGTAGCCCATTGCGGGAACGTCTGGCCCGCAGAGGCGGCGAATCGGCGCGTCGAGTGCGAAGAGCGCCTCTTCGGCGACCATCGCGGAAATTTCGGCGCCGATACCGCCGAACTTATTGTCCTCGTGAATGATGAGGAGCTTACGCGTCTTCTCGACGCTCTGCAAAATCGTCATCTTGTCCATCGGACGGATCGAACGCAGATCGATCAATTCGACCGACATTCCCTCGCCTTCGAGCGTGCGCGCCGCTTCGAGTGCCCAGTGCACGTAGAGACCGTAGGAAACGACGGTGAGTTTCGTGCCCTCTTTCACGACATTGGCTTTTCCGATCGGAATCGTGTAATGGCCGTCGGGCACCTCGCCTTTGATGAGGCGATACGTCTTCTTGTGCTCGAGGAAGAGCACCGGATCGGGGTCGTCGATCGCCGCATTGAGCAGACCTTTGACGTCGGCCGGGAAGGCGGGGGCAAGAATCTTCAATCCGGGAACGTGGTAGAAGAGCGCTTCGATCGAGACCGAGTGGGAGAGCGCGCCGCGCACGCCGCCGCCGTACGGCGTGCGAATCACGAGCGGGCACGTGTATTCGCCGTTGCTGCGATAGCGCGTCTTGGCCGCCTCGCCGACGATTTGGTTGAACGCCGGATAGATGAAGTCGGCGAATTGAATCTCGGCGATCGGGCGCAGCCCTTCCATCGCCATTCCGACTGCGATGCCTACGATCGACGCCTCCGCGATCGGTGTATCGATGACCCGTTGCGGGCCGAACTCGTCGATGAAGTCTTTGGTAATGAGAAAGACGTTGCCGCGAGAGCCGACGTCTTCACCGAGAATGAGCGTCCGATCGTCGTTCTTGAGCGCTTCGTAAAGTGTTTCGCGCACGGCCTCGACATTGTTGAGTACCTTCGACCCGGTGGTCACTGCCACGGCTGCCATGCTCCTTCGTAGAGATTCTTGTAGAGATCCGAGGCTTGCGGGAAGGGCATCGCTTCGGCTTTATCGGTTGCTTCGTTGGTTTCGCGCAAGACGTCTTTCTTGAGCGCCTGCAAATCCGATTCGGTGACGGCGCCGCTCTCGACCATGATACGCTCGAAGCGCGGCACCGGATCGTCCTTGCGATGCTCGCTGACCTCTTCGCGCGTACGGTAGGTCATGTCGTTGTCGTCGGTGGAGTGCGCGAGAAAGCGGTAGCACATTCCTTCGAGCAACGTGGGGCCGCCGCCCGAGCGCGCACGATCGAGTGCTTCTTTGACGCACGCGTAGGTTTCGATCG
This sequence comes from Candidatus Acidiferrales bacterium, assembly GCA_035507275.1. Taxonomy (GTDB): domain Bacteria; phylum Vulcanimicrobiota; class Vulcanimicrobiia; order Vulcanimicrobiales; family Vulcanimicrobiaceae; genus Aquilonibacter. Next base: position 4,811 of record DATJOG010000018.1, on the reverse strand, counting down.
GGTCGAAACCGTCGAAGCGTTTACCGGGAATCCCGTACCCTTGCGCACGCTTCCAAATCTCTGGTTCCGCCATCTGCTTGCTCAGCGGCGTCGAGATCGCCCACTCGTTGTTTTCGACGAGCATTACGAACGGCAGTTTGTGAATCGACGCGAAGTTCATCGACTCGTGCCACTCGCCCTCGCTGGTCGTGCCGTCGCCGCAGGTGGCGAGGACCGCGCGTCCGGTCTCACCGCGATAGAGCATCGCATAGGCGGCGCCGACCGCGTGTGGGAGATGCGCCGCGAGGATCGACGAAAACGACATGATCCCGAGCGACTTCGAACTGTAGTGATTGGGAAACTGACGCCCGCCGTTGTGGTCGGCTGCGCGGGCAAAGATCGACAGCATGATCTCATATGGCGAAAGGCCGACACCAAGCGCCAGGCCCAGATCGCGATAATATGGAGCGAGCACGTCTTTACCGCGCGTGAAAGCCATCGCTGCGCCGGCTTGCAGCGCTTCGTGCCCCTCACTGCCGAGGGCGAAGGGTACTTTACCTTGCCGATTGAGCTGAAAGCCGCGATTGTCGAGCTGCCGTTGTAACAGCATGTTGCGAAGGATCTGCCGCAGCTGGTCGTCGCTCAGTCCGCGACGGTCCAAGCTTTTGGCTTTCGTGTCGGTTTTTGCCATCAAGTCCGTCCCCAGGCTGTGATTGATAGTGCTAGCGGATCAAGGGAAATCCTCTCCGCAGGTCCCGCTTGGCGAGCGAGCGTAAGCGCGCCGCTATGGCCCGTACGGCTTTGCCGCGCTCGTCCTTCTGCCCTGGAAACAAAGTCATCGTCGCGTTCGCGTTCTTGCTGTTCTCTGCAAGCCTATGCACCGCACGTGCTCTCGCGGACGCTATCGAGTACTGTCCGGCGGGGTTGGCGGCTCCCGCGCAAGTAGTAGCCCCGAGCGTCATCGGCCTCCAACTGGAGTCCGATGGTCCGCGCAGCGTCTCCGGCTCGTTGTTCGTGGAGAGCAACGTCGGCTGGTACCAAGCCGACTTCTCGAATGTCGCGCTCGCGCAGACCGAAGTGCACGGAGGCATTCGCGGCGCGACGTACACGCGCCGCACCTTCCGCTCGTCGACGCTCTACGTGCAGCTTCCGACCTCAGCGCATGTTTTCGCCGTCTTCATCGCGCAGGCGCAAGCTACCGGTGATCCGGACTACGGCTGGGACGCGCGCGGCATGGTTGGCTGCGACTCGCCGCCGGCTCCCGCCCCGAGGGTCGCCTCGAGCCTCGTCGGGGAACCTGCCGTCGCGCTGTCGCTGCCGCAGGCTTCCTCGCTGGTGCTCCAGGCGCAGCCCATCGCGCCGCCGGCGGGCTTCACGCGGGACTGCAGCGCGCCCTTCGCCGGTGTCGTGCAGAAATCACGCCCGAACTTGTCATTCGATACGTCGAGCATCGGCGTGGTGGGCGTGTTCGGCGTGTACGTGCGCGTCGCCGTAAGCGACAGCGGGGGCGTCGACGGTGCCTGGGTGATCGCGAGTTCGGGCTATCCGCAACTCGATAACGCGGTACTCGCGCTCGCGCGGCGGTCGACCTATGCGCCTGCGCAATCGTATTGTGCCCCCGTGCGCGGCTACTACGATTTCTTTTTCCGGATCGACGATAACCGGCGGTGAGGAAATGGACTTGCGGGGCGGCGGGTAGAAGGAAAGGGCATGCTCTCCACGTCGATTGAAGTCCCGGTCGAAGAGCTCGTCCGGTATCGCCGTCACTTTCACGCCAATCCCGAACTCTCGCTCAAAGAATTCGAGACCGCCGCGTTCATCGAGCGCGAATTGCGCGCGTGCGACTTCGACGAGATTCGTACGGGCGTCGGGAAGACGGGGATCCTCGCTACGCTCAGAGGCGGGCGTCCCGGACCCGTGACGTTGCTGCGCGCGGATATGGACGCGCTGCCGATGGATGAGACGGCCGATGTTCCGTATCGCTCGACGCGCAGCGGCGCGATGCACGCATGCGGCCACGACGGGCACATGGCGATTCTGCTGAGCGCGGCGCGCGCGCTCTCGCGCCGCCGCGAACTCGTCGCGGGAACGATCGTTTTCTGCTTTCAGCCGGCCGAAGAAGGCCTAGCCGGTAATAAGTTGATGATCGACGACGGCGCGCTCGAGAATCCACACGTCGAGCGCTGCTTTGCGCTGCATCTGTACAGCGGTCTCGACGTCGGTAAAATCGGCGTGCGCGACGGCGCCTTCTTTGCTTCGTCGGATCGCTTCACGCTCACGCTCAAGGGCCGCGGCGGTCACGGCGCGATGCCCCAGCTGACGGTCGACCCAATCGTCGGCGCCTCGCAGCTGGTCGCGATGTTGCAGACGATCGTGAGCCGCGAGATCGCCCCGAAAGATCCAGCCGTCATTACCGTCGGCTCGCTGCACGCGGGCACGACCTTCAACGTGATTCCCGATACCGCGGAGCTGCAGGGCACGGTACGTTCCTTCGCCGAGGACGTCCGCCGTTCGATTCCCGAGCGGATGGAGCGCATGATCGAAGGCGTGTGCGACGCGTTACGCCTCGACTACGAGTACGAGTACTTCTGGATCTATCCGGCGACGATCAACGACAAGGCGATGAACGACGTCGTGCGCGCTGCCGCCGCGCGGAGCATCGGCGCCGAGAATGTGGTCGACCCGCACGATATCGTGATGTGGGGCGAAGATATGTCGTTCATGATGCAGCAGCGTCCCGGCGCGTACTTCGTTGTCGGCGTGCGCGGAGCGGAGCTAGGCATCGAGCCGCAGCACTCCTCGCGCTACGACATCGACGAGCGGGCGCTCGAGGTTGGCTTCAAAATGATGATCGAACTCGCGCTCATCGGCTAGATTTGCGGCCAAATCCAGCTCGATCATTCGTTTCGCAGGAATTTCTGGAGAAATTCCGAGCCGGTCTTCATAGCCGACTCGAGATTGTCGAGCGCGGCCTTCGTCTGTTCGTTGGTCGCGTCTGCGCTCTGGCGCGCCTGCTCCATCAACACGTCGCGCAGTTTGTCGCTCTCGCCGATCGCCTGCGCGATCTTCGCCTGGAGCTCTCGCGCTTGCTCCATCGCCTTCGCCATAAAATCATCGGTACTCACGAAGCATCCTCGCTTTCGGTAACGGTAAGGACCCACCGGATTGCTCGCGCGTACTGATCGAGTTCGCGCAGAGCGCGGTCGAACGCCCGGTAGGCGGCGTCCTCGCTCCAGCGTTTACCGGTGCTGCGCGCTAAATGTTTCCCATAGGCGAGCGCCGCTTCGAGCTGTCCTTCGATTGCCGGCCACTCGTCGCGCAGCGCTCGCTCGGAAGCGTCGGTAAGCCGATCGATCAACGGCGGCGCCGGCAGGGCAGGGTCGTGCATCGCGCACTCGAGTCGCACCAGCGCATACTCGTTGCGCGCGGTGATGAACGAACCCAGGAGTTGCACCAGCCGAACGTCCATATACCTATTATGTCCGAAGCGCGACGCTATGTCATCGTGGGAAACGGGTTTGCCGGGACGACCGCAGCGGAGCAGTTGCGTAAGCACGACCCCTCGTGCGAGATCACGCTCTTCGGCGACGAACCCTATCCCCTCTACAACCGCATCTCGCTGCCGCCGATGCTCCGCAAGCAGCTGCCCGAGGAGAAGGTCATGATGCGCGACTTCGCCGATCACGAGGAGCGTCGCATCGCACTCAAGCTGGGAACGCGCGTCGAGGCGATCGACACCGAGGGGCGTACGGTGAGCGCCGGCGGACGTGAGTACCCGTTCGACGCGCTCTTGATCGCGACCGGCGGACGACCCAACCCTGCGCCGGCGCCGGGCGGCACGGGCGCGGAGAATGTGTATAACTTTCAGTATCTGGACGATACCCGTGCGATCTCCGAACAGATCGACCGCTCCAAAAGTGCGGTTGCCGTCGGCGGTTCGTTCATCGCTTACGAATTGGCCGAGGCCTTTGCTTCGCGCAAGGTCGAGACGCACTGGATCATCCGCGGACCGCACGTACTGCACCGCTTGCTCGACGAGGTAGCGGGCGAATTCGTCGACGAAGCCGCGCGCAACGATGGCGTGCACATGCACTACGGCGAGGAAGTTGCGGAGTTCGTGCGCTCGAACGGCGTCGTGACCAAAGTTCGCACAAAAAAAGGGACTGAGATCGCCGCCGACTGCTACGGCGTCGGCTTCGGTCTCACGATGAATACCGAGGTCGTTGCCGGCACGCCGATCGAGGTCAGTAAGAACGGTATCCTTTGCGACGACCACCTCGAGACCAACGTCAAAGGCATCTTCACGGCCGGCGACATCGCCGATTTCTACGATCCCATTCTCGAGATGCGCTATCGCATGGGTACCTGGAACAATGCCGGCGCGCACGGTAAGCTCGTAGCGCAGAACATGATGGGCGGCAGCGAGACGTACCACGACGTGCCGGAGTATTCGTCGCTGCTCTTCAAGGGCCAAACGATCACGCAGTTCGGGCTCTCACCCGATCTGCAGCCGGAGCTCGAAATCGCACGAAAGATCGACCGCGAGAAACGCTGGTACCGCGCACTCTTCTTTTGGCAAGATCGCCTCGTCGGCGGTATCATGTTGGGCAAAGGCAATCGCGCCGGTAAACGCAAGTACGTCGACGCGATCAAGAGCAAAGAGCGCTTCCCGAAACCCCAGTGGGAATCGCTGCTGGATTGGACTGCGTAACCCTGTCATCCCGAGCGCGCTTGTCATCCCGAGCGTAGCGAACGCAGTGAGCGTAGTCGAGGGACGCTTCCCCTTGTCATCCCGAGCGTAGCGAACGCAGTGAGCGTAGTCGAGGGACGCT
>DATJOG010000017.1:0-50785 GCA_035507275.1 Candidatus Acidiferrales bacterium | reverse complement strand
CATATCGCCCAGCTCTCCGGTGGCCAGCAGCAGCGCGTCTTCGTCGCGCGCGCCATCGCGCAGAAGCCGCGGCTGCTGCTGCTCGACGAGCCGACGACCGGCGTCGACGCTGAAACCGAAGAGGCGCTGCGCCGCGTGGTGCGCTCGCTCGTCGACGACGGCCTGCCGGTGCTGATGACGACCCACGATCTCGAACGCGTGGGCGAATGGTTCGATCGGCTGCTGGTGCTCGATCGGCGCGTTCTGGCGCTCGGAACGCCTGCCGAAGTCGTCGCCTCCGGAGCCTACGCATCGATTCGCGAACACACCCACACCCACGGCCACGCGCGGACGGCCTGATGAACGGGCTTCTGGTTCCTTTTGAGTACGCGTTCATGCAGCGTGCGTTCGTTGCGGCGCTAGCGGTGGGGCTGCTGTGCTCGGTGATGGGCACGTATGTGGTGTTGCGCAAGCTTTCGTTCATCGGCGACGGCATCGCGCACGCGTCCTTCGCCGGCATCGTGATCGCTTACATTCGCGGATTCGACTACTACGTCGGCGCCGCGATCATCGCCGTCTTGACTGCGCTCGGCATCGGCTTCGTACACCGGCGCGGAAACATCTCGCTCGATACCACGATCGGCGTGCTCTTCACCGCCGCATTCGCGCTCGGCGTCTTTCTGATGAGCCGGCTGAAGAACTATGCGGTCGACCTGCAGAGCTTTCTCTTCGGCGACATCTTGGGCGTGAGCCCCAAGGATCTGCTCTTCATCGGCATTCTCTCACTGCTCATCGCCGCGACCGTTGTGGTGCTCTTTCGCGGGCTGCTCTACACGTCGTTCGATCCGGTCGTCGCAAAGGCGAGCGGCCTGCACGTCGGCACGATCGAATACGTGCTGCTCGTAATGCTCGCGTTGACGATCATCGTAGCGCTGCAATCGGTCGGCATCATTCTCGTCGCGGCGCTGCTCGTCACGCCTGCCGCGGCCGCGTACCAGCTCACGAAACGCTTCACGCCGATGATGGTTCTCGCGGCGCTGCTCGGCATCACGAGCACCGTCGGCGGCCTCTATCTATCGTATTTTCTGCGCAGCTCGAGCGGCGCAACCATCGTGCTGCTCGCGACGGTGTTATTCTTTCTCGCGATCGGCGTGAAGTATCTCGGCTTCGGTCGCTCCGCGTAACACGCGCCAGCGCTCCTCTCCTTCGGGCTGCAGGAAACCGGCGCGCGCGAGCGCGTCGAGCACCTCGCGCAACGCCGCGCGTTCGTTCTTGTTCGGCATACCGGCCCAGCGCATCGCCGCCTCGTTGAGATCGATCTCCGTGCCCGGCGCGAGCAGCTCGCGCACGAACGACACTGGCAATTTCACGCGCTCCATCCGGCGCTGCAGCGAGGTTGCTGCAGGCGCCGTCTCGACTGCAGGCGGCGGGGGCGATTGCGCCGGCGGCGTGACGAGCGAGGCCATCGCGCGATCCGCGAGCGCGGGAAACCATTCGCCGAAAACCGTCGCGGCGGTTTGCCACGGCACTGCGTTGACGCGTGACGCGCGCCGTTCGATGCCGCGCAGAATCGCTGCGGCGACGGCATCGGGCGTTGCGTGCCACCAGGCGGGATGTTCGCGCATTCCCGATGCGCGCGAAAACTCGGTGTCGACCACGCCCGGATCGACGTAGGTTACGAAGACGCCGCGCGCTCGCAATTCGCGGCGCAGTTGAATCGCCGCGGCGCGCACCGCGGCCTTCGCAGGCGCGTAAGCGCCGTAACCGGGCGCCGGCACGCGCGCGAGACCCGAGCCGAAGAAGACGAAGCCCCCGTGCGACTGCTCGACGTGCGGCAGCGCGGCGCGCGCGATGCGCAAGGGTGCGCCTACGTGGAGCTGCCACTGCCGTTCGATCTGCACCTCGCTCTCCTCGAGCAGCGTCGAGGCGTGCGCGGCGCCCGCGTTATTGACGACGACGTCGATCCTGCCGAACGCGCGCAGCGCGCGCTCGACGATTGCGCTCGGAGTGGAAGGCGCGAGCACGTCGGCGACGAGCGCCTCACATTGAATCTCGCGCGCAAGCGCGTCCAAGCGATCCGCGCGGCGCGCGACCGCGAGCACGCTCCACCCGCGCGCGGCGGCGCGGCGCGCGAGTGCGGCTCCGATGCCCGAGCTAGCCCCGGTAACGACGATAGAGCGCATCGATCCCCTCTGGAAGACTTGCATAAAATGACGTCTCGTCGGCAATGGGCGGCGCAACGTCGAGCACCGGGCGGCGCTGCGCCGCGAATTTTTGCAGGGCGCGCGCGACCGGCCGCTCGCTGCCGTCGGCACGCGTGATGCCGAAGGTCAGCTCGTGCGGCGCTTGGTCGCAAGGCGGCACGTCGCGCATCGCATTCACGTAATCCGCCCAGCACCACCACATCGCGCCGATCGTGCCGATCGCGTGCAAACGTTCGAGGACGGCCTCCGCATAGCCGGCGATCTCTTCATCGGTATTGCCGTAATATTCGGGGTTGCCGAACTCGCTGAAGAGTAGCGGCTTGCCGGTGAACGACTGCATGAGCTGCGCGTAAAACGGAACGACCTCGGTGTCGAGCCGACCGCGCGAAAATGTTGCGTAGACGGAGTATCCGTGCATCGTCGCGATCGTCCACGGCGCCGCGAGCGAAGACGGGCGCAGGTGCCGGTCGCGCTCGACGTCTTCGCCGTGCGTGCCGCCGGTTACGCTGCCTCCCGAACTCTCGCGCAGCACGTAGGTGAGGCGCGCGCTCCAGGCAGCCGCGTCCTCGGGCGTTTTCGGCTCGCGAAGGTTGGAGAACTCATTGCCGAGATCCCACGCGTAGAGGGCGGGGTGCGCGCGCGCGCGCTCGCCGACGGCCTGCGCGAAAAACTCCTGTGCGCCCAGGAGCGCGGGGTCGTGATAGAAATCGCCGATGCCATACGGCACGACCTTGTTGTGCGCGACCGTACGAAAGCGGCCGTGCGGTGTGCTCGGATCGAGCGACCATGAGGGCAGCCAGTTGACGCCGCTCATGTGCCCGCAGAAAAGCGTCGGGATCGCGCACAAACCGGCGTCGGCGATCGCGTCCATCATTGCGTCGAAACGGCGCAGCATCGCCGCATCCATGCGCCGGGCCTCGGGTTGAAAGTCGTCCCAACGCAAGAAGAAGCGCACCATATCCAGACCGAGTTCCTTGATGTGCGCCATGTCCTCGCGAATCTCACCGAGGTCGAAGCGCTCCCACATGTACATCGCGCTGCGGCGCGGCCAGTAGTTCACACCAAGCAAAAACGCGGACATTGCCGTAGGTCGTCCGACGCCGCGACTCGAAGCGCCTGCAACGTGACGCAACCACCGCAGCCCCTCGTCGGCATCATCATGGGAAGCCGCTCGGACTGGGAGATACTGCTCCCGGCGCGCGAGACGCTGGAGGAACTGCAAGTTCCCTGCGAGATGCGCGTCGTCTCGGCGCACCGTATGCCTGACGAAATGTTCGCCTACGCCGAAAGCGCGAAGGCGCGCGGGCTGCAGGCGATCATCGCCGGCGCGGGAGGCGCGGCACATCTTCCCGGCATGGTCGCGGCCAAGACGCTGGTGCCGGTCATCGGCGTTCCGGTGCAGTCGAAGGCTTTGGGCGGCGTTGATTCGCTGCTCTCGATCGTGCAGATGCCGCCGGGCGTGCCGGTCGCGACGATGGCGGTCAATGGCGCGGTGAATGCCGCGCTGCTCGCGGCGCGTATCGTCGCGCTGCACGACGAAACGGTCGCCGCGCTGCTTGCGGCTTACGTGCAACGGATGCACGACGCGGCGGCGTCGAGCACCCCGTGATTCAAAAGATCGGCGTTATCGGGGGCGGCCAGCTCGGCCGGATGTTCGCGCTCGAAGCCAAACGCATGGGCTTCGACGTCATCGCGCTCGATCCGCAAGAGCACTCGCCGTGCGGGCAGGTCGCCGACGAGCAGATCGTCGGCGCCTACGACGACACGACCGCGATCGAACGTCTGGGCAGCAGTACCGACGTGGTGACCTACGAATTCGAGAACATCGCGATCAAATCGGTTGAATACCTCGAGCAGCACGGCTATCGCGTCACGCCTTCGAGCGACGTGTTGCGCATCACGCAGAATCGCTTGCTCGAGAAACGCTTCGTGCGCTCGTGCGGCATCGCGACCGCGGATTTCGCCGAGATCAACCGCCTCGACGATCTCTCCGAAGCAGGCATGAGCATCGGCTTTCCCGCGATACTCAAGGCCGTACACGGCGGGTACGACGGCAAAGGACAGTGGCGTATCACCTCGCTCGACGAAGCGCGCGCGGCCTTTTCCGCCGCGAAAGGCGTGCAGCTCATCTACGAGCGCGTCGTTCCTTTCGCGCGCGAACTGAGCGTGGTCGCGACGCGCGGCAGCAACGACGCCGTGGTATGCTATCCTGCCGGTGAGAACACGCACGATCGCGGCATTCTCGCGATGACCGTCGCGCCGGCGCGATTGAGCGAAAACGCGCGCACGCGCGCACGCGCCATCGCGACGACGGTCGGCAAGAAACTCGGCATCGTCGGCACCTACTGCGTCGAGATGTTCTTGCTCGCGAGCGGCGAGCTCTTGGTCAACGAGATCGCGCCGCGCCCGCACAACAGCGGCCATTACACGATCGACGTGACGCAGTGCTCGCAATACGAGCAACACGTGCGTGCGATCTGCGACCTTCCCCTCGCCGAGCCCAGGCTTTTCTCGAGCGCGATCATGATGAACGTGCTCGGCGCGGGCACGGGCGATCATCTCACCGGCGAGGCGGAGTTACTCGCCGATCCGTCGATCGTGCTGCACATGTACGGCAAGCGGCACGCGGTCAACCGGCGCAAGATGGGACACTTCACGATGCTCGTCGACGGTCAAGTCGACGAGCCGGCCATTGCGCGCGCCAAAGCGGCGCTCGCGAAGCTCGGGTGGGCTTAGGCGCGCGGCTTCGGCGGAATGTCGGTGAACGCCATCGGGCGGTCCCACCAATCGTGCGCTCGCCAGCCCAGTTCTTCGGCGGTCGGCGGCGGCGGAAGCTTTTGCGCGATCGCCAGCCGGTAGGCGTCGAGATACCGGTCGACCATGCGATCGATCGTGAACGTCTGCTCGACGCGCGTGCGGCAGTCGATGCGATCGAGCGACGCGAGCTGCGGCACGCGCGCAACCGCCTCATCGACGCTCGCGCAGACGAAGCCGGTCACACCGTCGACGACGATCTCCGGAACCGAGCCCATCGCCGCGCCGAGTACCGGCGTGCCGCATGCCATCGCTTCGATCATCGTCAGGCCGAAGCGTTCCGGACGCGTCGTCATGTGTACGAGCGCGAGCGCATTGCTCAGCAGTTCGTTGCGCGCCTCGCGCTCGACCGCCCCGAGAAACTGTACGCGATCGCCGTCGATGTGCGGCGCGACCATCTCGTTGAAGTAGCGTTCGTCATGCGCGATCGCGGCGATCTTCAGGCGTGTACCTGCACGTTTGGCAATCTCGATCGCGAGATGCGTACCTTTTTCGGGATGGAAGCGTCCGAGGAAAGCGAGATAGTCGCCCGGCCGGTCGCGAAACGTAAACTCGGCGGGGTCGATGCCGTTATACGCGGTCCCGAGGTAGGCTAACCCGGGATCCCGATCGGCGTCGCTGATGGAACAGAAGAAGCTGCGCTGCGCGCACGCGTAGTAGGCGCCGAGAATCTGCGGAGACGAGAAGCCGTGAATCGTCGTGAGCAACGGCGGTGTGCGCGTCGCGAGCGCGTAGGTCATTGGCTTCCAGTCGAAGTTGTTGTGAATCAGATCGAATTCGGACGCACGGCGAAAGAGTTCGCCGATGTGCAATGCGGCGTAAACGTCAGCGTTCAACGCGGGATCCTGGTTGAGTCCGGTGGGCACGACCGACGCGAGCGTGCCGGAGAAGCGCGAGTTGCCGGTTGCGAAGAGCGTCACGTCGAGGCAGCGCGCGCGCATGCCTTCGGCGATATTCGCAGCGATCTGTTCCCAGGGGCCGTACCCGGGCGGCGGCGAGGGCCACGCGATAGGCGCGAGGACCGCGAGCCGCAGCCCGGCAAGATCGTTCACCCAGCGCTATTGATCGTCGGGCGGCGTCGGGTCCTTTTTAGCCGCTAAAGTCCGGATTAACGAGAGATTGTCTCTCCCGCTTTGAAGACGTGCAAGGGTTGACGCAAGGTATATATGTCTTCTGTTATGTCGTGCGCCGTCATCACGATGTCGGCGGGCTCGCCGGCGGCCAGCACGCCGCGATGTAAACCGATGAGCTCGGCCGCAACGTTCGTCGCCGCATGCACCGCTTGCTGCGGCGTCATTCCCAGCAGCTTGTGCATGAGAATGACTTCCTGTGCGTAGTTGTCGTGGTCGTTGTACGGCGTGCCGGCGTCGGAGCCGCCGGCGACCTTCACGCCCGACTCGTACGCGCGGCGAATGTTCAGCAGCATCGCTTCATTGACTTTCTCCGCCTTCTCCACGACCCACGACGGCTGGGACCCGTCGTGGATGTGTTCGAGAATGCACGTGGGCGCGGCAAGGGTCGGAACGAGCCGCACGCCGCGCGCGAGAAAGAGCTCGATCGCTTCGTCGTCGAGCATGTGCCCGTGCTCGATCGAGTCGATGCCGGCACGCAACGCGTTCTTGATGCCCTCGGTGCCGATCGCGTGCGCCGCGACGCGCAGTCCGTGGCGATGCGCTTCGGAGATCGCGGCATCGAGTTCTTCGGGAAGGAGCTGCGCGTTGCCCGGGACGGCGCCTTTGGTCAGCACGCCACCGGTCGCGATGACTTTGATGCAATCGGCACCGGCGAGAAGCTCTTCGCGTACCGCCTTGCGCGCATCCCACGGCCCGTCGACTTCTCTGCCGATGAACCAGCCGTGGCCGCCCGTCATACACAACGCGCGCCCGGCTACCCGCATGCGCGGCCCCGGGACTTTGCCGGCGTCGATTGCTTCGCGCAGCGCCTGCGCGATGCCGAAATGCGAGCCGAGATCCCGCACGGTCGTCACGCCGGCGCGCAGCGATTTCGCAGCGTTATTGACCGCGGCAACCATCGCTTGATTCTGCGATGCGGTCGCGATTGCCGCCATCGTATTCGGCTCGCCGCTGCCGACAACGTGCACGTGCGCGTTGACGAGGCCCGGTATGGCGCACGCCGCGCTGAGATCTGCGTGCGTGCCTTCGGCGGCGCTGCGAATCTCGGTGATGAGCCCGCCGTCGACGACGACGTCGACGTTACGCCGCGGCGCGGCAAGCGTTCCGTCGTAGAGAAGCCCGGTTCGAAGGATCATGCGTTAGCGGTACTCCGCGTGTCGGCGGCTTCCATTGCCTGGAAGGCTTTGCTGGTGAGTTCGTGATCGAGAATGCTGCGAATGAAGCGCGATGCGGCGCGCACCTTTGCGATGTCGACGCCGGTCGTGATGCCCATGCCGTGCAGCAGGTAGAGCACGTCTTCGGTGCCCACGTTGCCGGTAGCGCCCGGCGCGTACGGACAACCGCCCAGACCGCCCGCCGAGCTATCGAAGATGTGTACGCCGTGCTGCAGCGCGGCGTAGAGATTCGCAAGCGCCGTGCCGCGCGTGTCATGGAAATGATAGGCGAGCTTCTCGAGCGGCACCACTGCGAGCAGCGCGGGCGTCAACGCCTCGACTTGACTCGGAACGCCGACGCCGATCGTGTCGCCGATCGAGAGTTCGTCGCAGCCCATCTCCATCAGCTTGCGGCTCACGTCGACGACCATCGCCGGAGTAACGGCGTCACCGAAAGGTGAACCGAACGCGGTCGAAACATAGCCGCGCACCCACACGCCGTCGCGTTTCGCAGTCGCAACCACATCGGCAAAAGTTGCGAGCGATTCGTCGATCGTCATGTTGATATTGCGTTTGGTAAACGCTTCCGAGGCGGCGGTGAAGACGGCGATTGCGTCGGCGCCGGCGCTGCGCGCGCGCGTGTAGCCCTTCATATTCGGCACGAGCACCGGATAACGCACGCCGGGCGCCTTCGCGATGCCGGCAAAAACCTCGGCTGCATCGGCCAGTTGCGGAATCGCCTTCGGACTGACGAACGACGTTGCTTCGATCCAGCGCAGCCCGGTCTGTGAGAGCAGATCGATGTAGCGAATCTTGTCGGCGGTCGAGATCAGCGCATGTTCGTTTTGGAGCCCGTCGCGGGCGCCCATCTCGACGATCGTTACCGACTGTGGCAGTGCCATGCTCGTTACGATCCCTTCGCCGCCGCGCGCAGTTCCACCAGCGGCGCGCCCCCGGTTACGATTTGACCGTCGTTCACCAGCACGGCTCCCACGGTGCCGGCAAACGATGCCTCGATACGGTGCTCCATCTTCATCGCCTCGAGCACGATCAGCAGCGCGTGCTCCTCGACCGCGTCGCCCGTGCCGACCGCGATCTTCACGATTTTACCGGGCATCGGCGCGGTGACGCGTCCGTCGCCCGAACCGGCAGCGGCGGCTTGTCCGCTCGATTGCGCGGCCGGCGGCGCGATCGTGGTGAACGCGATGCCGGAATCGGTGAGACCGGCCGGATCGAGTTCGCTCTCGATGTCGCCGGTGAGTCGCCAGCGCCCGTTTTCGAGCGCGGTCGCCCAGACGCGGAATTCGCTCGCGCCCGATGCGATCCACACCGGAATGCCGACACCGCCGATGCGCCACGGTACCTCGCCGCTGCGAAGCCGCCGCGCGATTTCGAAGAGCGCGGCCTCGCGCGGCACCTCGCGCGGCGCAAAAATCGCCTCGTCGAGCCGCTGCGCGAGAAAACTCGTCGTGGTGCGCCCATCCCGGTACCATTCGTCGCGTACGATCCAGCGCAGCAGCGGCAGATTCGCGCGCACGCCTTCGATTGCAAAGTCGTCGAGAGCGCGCTCGAGACGCGCGATTGCTTGTGGGCGGTCGCTGCCGAAAACGATCAGCTTCGCCAGCATCGAGTCGTAGTAGACGCCGACCTCGCTGCCGCACGTAACGCCCGCGTCGACGCGAATGCCCGGACCTTGCGGCGGCGCCCACGCCGTTATGCGCCCGGTCGAGGGCAACATGTGATTGGCGGGATCCTCCGCGTAGATGCGCGTCTCGATCGCCCAGCCGCGCGGGCGCGCGTCGATACGGTCGATCGTTAAACGTTCGCCGTTTGCGATACGAAGCTGCCACTGCACGAGATCGATGCCGTAGACGAGCTCGGTCACCGGATGCTCGACTTGCAAGCGCGTGTTCATTTCGAGGAAATAATAGCGCTCGTCGCTATCGAGCATGAACTCGCACGTACCCGCGTTTACGTAGCCGACCGACTGTGCCGCGCGCACGGCGGCCGCGCCCATCTCCTCGCGCAGCTGCGGCGAGAGCGCGACCGACGGCGCCTCTTCGACGACCTTTTGATGGCGCCGCTGAATCGAACATTCGCGCTCGCCGAGGTGCATCACGTTGCCGTGCGCGTCGGCGAGGATTTGAAACTCGATGTGGCGCGGATCGCGCAGATAGCGCTCGAGCAGCACCGCGTCGTCGCCGAATGCGGCGAGCGCCTCACGCTTTGCCGCGGCCAGCGCTTCGTCGAATTCGCCGAGCGCCCCGACCACGCGCATACCGCGGCCGCCGCCGCCCGCGCTTGCTTTGATCAGAAGCGGAAAGCCGATGCCCGCTGCTTCCTTGCGTAAACGCTGCGGCGACTGATCCTCACCGTTGTAGCCGGGCACGACCGGTACGCCGGAGCCGCGCACGCGATGTTTTGCGTCGATCTTGCTTCCCATGGCGGCCATCGCACCGGGCGGCGGTCCAACCCACACCAGCCCCGCGTCGATACACGCTTGCGCGAATGCCGCGCGTTCGGAGAGAAAGCCGTAGCCCGGATGCACCGCGTCGGCATTCATCGCGTGCGCCGCCGCGATCACCGCATCGATCTCGAGATAGGATTCGCTCGCTGGCGCCGGGCCGATACAGCGCGCGTCGTCCATGAAGCGCAGGTGGTACGCACCGGCGTCAGCTTCGGAGTAGACGCCGAGCGCCGCAATGCCCATTTCGCGTGCCGCGCGCGCGACGCGCACCGCGATCTCGCCGCGATTGGCGATCAGCAGGCGCGCGATCATTTGCCGCGGTCGAGGAAGGCGCGCATCATCGCTTGCGCCTCGGCGGTCGTGCGCTGCTTCGCGATCGCGTTCGCGGTAATGCCGCGTGTCTCGTCGTAACTTGCGGCACGGACGCGCGCGATCAGTGTTTTCGCGG
Organism: Candidatus Acidiferrales bacterium; assembly: GCA_035507275.1. Lineage (GTDB taxonomy): Bacteria > Vulcanimicrobiota > Vulcanimicrobiia > Vulcanimicrobiales > Vulcanimicrobiaceae > Aquilonibacter. The sequence continues at coordinate 40,586 of DATJOG010000017.1, read as the reverse complement.
CCGCGACCGCGCTCGGTCCCGCGCCCAGCAGCTCGTTGACGACGCGTTCGATCGCGGTATCGAGTTGCTCGCTCGAGACGACCTCGTGCACGAGGCCGATGGCGCGCGCACGCGAAGCGTCGAAGCGTTCGCCGGTGAGGAAGAGCGCGCGCGCGTGCGAAACGCCGATCTTCGCGAGCACGAAGGGCGAGATGACGGCGGGAATGATACCGAGTTTGACCTCGGTGAAGCCGAAGAGCGTATCGTCCGCCGCGATCGCGACGTCGCAAACGGCGGTCAGGCCGGCGCCGCCGCCCAAGGCCGCGCCGTGAATGCGACCGATGACGGGCTTGCTGCAGCGATCGATCGCGCGAAACATGTCGCTCATTGCTTCGGCGTCGGCGACGTTCTCGTCATAGCTGAGATCGAGCGCGCCCCGCATCCAATTGACGTCGGCGCCTCCGCAGAACGACTTTCCTTCGCCGGAGAGGATCACGGCGCGGATTGCTTCATCATTCGAAAGGTTGAGAAAAGCGTCGCGCAGCTCGCGAATGACCTCGGCGTTGAAGGCGTTGCGAACCTCGGGGCGCGCGAGGGTAACGCGCGCGACGGCGCCCTCGGTGGTGACCTGGATCGTTGCCATGCGAAGGGTCGTGGTTCGGCCTTTGATCCAGGGCCGCCTGGGAGGCGTATAGTGGTAGAAATGAAGGCGGGAGAGCGGATCTATCGCTACGCGGTCGCGACGCGGCTGAGCCATTGGCTCTGGGTGATCGCCTTTGCCGCCATGGTCTCGAGCGGCCTGCAGATCTTCAACGCGGCGCCCTTCCTGGATGCGTCGGACACGACCAGCCCGGCCCACCGCGTTTTCGAGATTCACACCACCGGCGACGAGACTGCGATCCCCGGCTGGCTCACGATTCCCTCCTATCGCGATCTCGCCGACGGACGGCGCTGGCATCTCTTTTTTGCGTGGGTGATGATCATCTGCGGCGCGACATGGGTGGCGTCGAGCGCGATCAAAGGCAACCTGCGCGACATGGTTCTGCGACCGAGCGACCTCCCGAAACTGTGGCCGATGCAGGCCTACTATTTCAAGCTGCGCAAAGAGCCGCCGCCGCACGGCGTCTACAATCCCTTACAAAAGGCGGCGTATACAACGGTGCTGTTCGTGCTCGCGCCGTTGATCGTCTTGACCGGACTTGCGCTCTCGCCGGGCATCGACGCGATCGCGCACCCCTTGACGTGGATCTTCGGAGGGCGGCAGTTCGCGCGCCTGTGGCACTTTGTGGCAATGCTGCTGCTGATCGGATTCTTTCTCGTTCATACGTTTCAAGTGCTCACGCAAGGTTTTTTCAATCAGATGAACGCGATGATCACCGGCTGGTACCGCTTGGGCAAGAACGACGAGGTGGGTCCGTGAAACGCAGGCTCTTCGTCGCAACGTCGATCTCCTCGGCGCTCGCCGCCTGTTCGCCGATCGGCACGGCGCTCAATGACAACGCGGCCTTTCACAACCTGCTCGGCTCGACGCAAGCACTCAACCACGCGCTGATCGGGACGCACGGGTTGGCCAAGGAGTATCAGGAACGCGACATCAGCCCGGACTTTCCGATCGATAGTCTTCCGACGCCCGACGACGCCAACTATGCCGGCCTCGTGCGCGACGGATTTCGTGACTACAAGCTCGTGGTAGACGGCGCGGTGAAGCGGCGCGGCGTCTTTCCGATCGCGATGCTGGAGCGGCTCTGTAACGAAACGCAGATCACGCGGCACGATTGTGTCGAGGGCTGGAGCGTCATCGCGAAGTGGAGCGGTGTCCGGCTCAGCACGATCCTCGATCTGGTGGAGCCGCGCGCGGACGCGCGTTACGTCGTCTTTCACTGCATGGATAAGGACGATCAAGGAACGCCGTATTACGAGAGTCTCGATCTGCACCAAGCGCGTCATCCCCAGACGATTCTCGCGATGCGCATGAACGATAGCCCGATCTCGCCCGATCACGGCGCCCCCGTCCGTCTGAAAGTTCCAACCCAGCTCGGCTACAAGAGCGCAAAGTGGATCGGACGCATCGAAGTCGTCGGTAGCTTCGCGAACCTCTATTCCGGCGGCGGCGGCTACTGGGAAGACCAAGGATACGAGTGGTACGCGGGCATATAGCCCGCAGGTGAAAATCAATCGCGAGTTTTGCGATACGATCGAGCGCGCCGAAGTACACGCGCTCGACCTTTGCGTGCGCAATGCGCGCGAGCGCTTCCCCGCGCTGCATCCGGCAACGGTAGCGATCGGCGGCGGTATCGCCGCGTATACCGGCATCGGATCGCCGATCTCCGAAGCACTCGGCATCGGGTTGTGGGAGCGCGCCGGGCACGAGGAGGCGCTGGCGGTCACCGAGTTCTATCGCTCGCGCGGCGCGCAGCCGCGCGTGCGCCTTTCGCCGTACGCCGACGCGGACTTCGTGCATGCGCTCGTCGCGCTCGGCTACGTGCCGCTCGAGTACGAGAACCCGCTCGCGGCGGATCTGCTCGCGATCGGCGCGCGGCGCGACCCGCGTGTCGTCGAGATGCGCGACTCACGAGAGTGGAGTCTTGCGACGGGTACGGCGTTTCTCGATGGGAAGCCCTGCGACGAATCCAATCTCATCGTGGGGTTGATGATCTGCACGCAGCCGCAGGTCACCGCGCTCGAGATCCGCGAGAACGGCGCCATCATCGCGTCGGGGTGCATGGACGTAACCGGCGATCTGGCCGGCTTCTTCGGCGCCGGCACCGCGCCCGCGTACCGTAATCGGGGCCTGCAGAGCGCGCTCATTGCAGATCGCGCGGCCCGCGCGATCGAACGCGGCGCAAAAATCGGGCGCGTTACGACCAGGCCCGGAAGCATATCGGAGCAGAATTTTCGCCGCATCGGTTTCGCCGTGCTCTACACGCGCACACTATGGGGGATACCATGAAGCGCATTCGCGTTTTTCTCGCGGCAGTTGCCGCGGCGGGATTCATGAGCGTCGCGGCGACCGCGCGCTCGGAGGAGCCGGCGCACTTCACCTATAGTCCGCCGCCGCCCGGCACGGTGCTGCAGAGCCAGGTTGTCTATCTGGCGGGGCAGGCGATGCACAGTCAATGGCGCGGCGTGCTCAGCAAGAAGCTCGTCGGCACCTCCGCCGGCATGCCGTTCTATCAATGGTATCTCTCGATCTACGCGATCGACGGCGCCGTCTACGAGCTGAAGTACCAGTCGCCGCGCGACGGCGGACCGTTCGATACGCTGCAGCATACGAGCGATGCGTCGATGTGGTATCCGGCGCAGTCGGGCTCGATCGTCGGCGCGGCGCAGCTGATGGGGCCGGGCATCGAGCAGTTCGTCGTCGCGACGCAACAGGTCGGCGCCGACTGCGGCTCGGCCGACGTGTCGATCTTCGGTTACGACGCGAAGAGCGGCAAGGTCGTGCGCCTGGTGACGGTCGAGAACAACTGCGGTCTCTCGGCAACGATCGTACATTCGCCGAAGGGCGATTCGCTCGCTTTGAGCGGTCCGTACTACGGCCCGCATGCGGCGAATTGCTGCCCGACGAAATCCAAAGCGAGCGCGATACTTACATATACGAACGGCAAGTGGGTCGAAAAGCCCAACTACTTCTACATGCGGAAGATGCCGAATCGCGTCGGCGGCTGCGGCGCATGCGCCGCGGCGTCGAGGCCCAGCGCGATGACGCGGCGCGTGTCGAGCGGGTCGATGATGCCGTCATCCCACAGGCGCGCCGTCGAATAGTACGGACTGCCTTCGTGCTCGTACTTCGCGAGGATCGGCGCTTCGAACGCCGCCTTGGCCTCCGCGCTCATCTCGCCCTTGACGGTCGAGAGCACGCTTGCGGCCTGCGCTCCGCCCATCACGCTGATGCGCGCGTTCGGCCACATCCAAAGCTGGCGCGGCGAATACGCGCGTCCGGCCATGCCGTAGTTCCCGGCTCCGAAGCTGCCGCCGATCACCACGGTGAACTTCGGAACCTCCGCGCACGCGACAGCGGTCACCAGCTTGGCGCCGTCCTTGGCGATTCCGCCGTTTTCGTACTGCTTGCCGACCATGAATCCGGTGATGTTTTGTAAGAAAAGCAGCGGCGTACCGCGCTGAGCGCACAGCTCGATGAAGTGAGCGCCTTTGAGCGCGCTCTCCGAAAAGAGAATGCCGTTGTTGGCGAGGATGCCGATGGGATGGCCTTCGATACGCGCGAAGCCGCAGACCAGCGTCGTGCCGTAGCGCGCCTTGAACTCGTGGAACTCCGACGCGTCGACGAGCCGTGCGATGATCTCGCGTACGTCATAAGCGACGCGGCTGTCGGCAGGGATGATGCCGTAGATGTCGCGCGGGTCGTAGGCCGGTGATTGCGGCTCGCTGCGATCCCATTGGCGCGGCAGTTCGCGATGCAGATTGCGCACGATCTCGCGCACGATACCGAGCGCGTGCATGTCGTCATTGGCGAAATGATCGGCCACGCCGGAGATGCGCGTGTGCACGTCGGCTCCGCCCAACTCCTCGGCGGTTACCTCTTCGCCGGTTGCAGCTTTGACCAGCGGCGGCCCGCCGAGAAAGATCGTGCCGGTTCCGCGAACGATGACCGTCTCGTCGCTCATCGCAGGTACGTAGGCGCCGCCCGCGGTGCACGAACCCATCACCGCGGCGATCTGCGGGATCCGGCTGCCCGACATGCGCGCCTGATTGTAGAAGATGCGCCCGAAGTGATCGCGATCGGGAAAAACGTCGGCTTGCAACGGCAAGAACGCGCCGCCCGAATCGACCAGGTAGATGCACGGCAGGTGATTCTGCTCGGCGATCTCTTGCGCGCGTAAGTGCTTTTTGACGGTCATCGGATAGTAGGTGCCGCCCTTGACCGTGGCGTCGTTGGCGACGACGATGCAGTCCTGACCCTCGACGCGGCCGATGCCGGTGATGATGCCCGCACCCGGCGAGTCGTTATCATACATGTCGAACGCGGCGAGCGCCGAAAATTCGAGAAAATCGGAACCGGGATCGATCAGCGTATCGACGCGTTCGCGTGCGGTCATCTTGCCGCGCGCGCGATGCTTGGCGATGGCGTCGGGTCCGCCGCCGTTGCGGACGGCGAGGAGGCGTTCGCGCAGCTCCGCGCACAGGCCGCTCATGCGCTCGGCGTTGCGCTTGAAGCTTTCGCTCTGCCGCTCGAGGTGGGTTTCAAGAAGGCTCACGAGGAGTCGCGTTTCGCGGCGGCCTGCTCCTAACCCGTTCTTCATGACGTTGCGCGGCCGGGCTTCGTTAGAATGGCGTATGGCCGCTGGATACATGCGCCCGGCAGGGCAACTCGATGTGATGACGGCGCTTTCGGCATATCGGGGAGCGTGGGAAGATCGGCAAGCGGCGCATTTGCTTCGCCGCGCCGGCTTCGGCGGAACGCCGCAAGAGATCGCCCGTTACGCAGCGATGAGTCCCTCCGGCGCGGTTGCCTCGCTCATCCACTTTCCCGGCACGTCGAGCTTTTCGCCGCCGCCTGCCGTGATGGGACGTCCCGCGATGGGACGTCCGACCAAAGATCAACGCCGCGAGGCCGTGGCGGACATCGTTGCGCTGCAGATGTGGTGGCTGAATCGTATGCTGACGACGCCCGCGCCGCTGCAAGAGAAAATGACGTTTTTCCTGCACGGCCACTTCACGACTGCCGCAATCGAGAAGGGCGTCTGGCCGGATCTGGTGCTCGCGCAGAATCAACTGCTGCGCGAGAACGCGCTCGGGAATCTGCACGACCTGACGCTTGCGCTCAGCAAAGACCCGGCGATGCTGCTCTACCTCGACAACGCCGAAAACAACAAGTCGCATCCGAACGAGAACTATGCGCGCGAACTAATGGAGCTCTTTACGCTCGGGCTGGGCAATTATACCGAGGAGGACGTCCGCCAATCGGCACGAGCCTTCACCGGTTGGACGGTCGACCGGAGAACCGGCACGTTCTTCGCCAACCCGCGCACGCACGACGACGGCTACAAGACGTTTCTCACGCACAGCGGAGACTTCGACGGCTCGGATATCGTCGACATCATCTACCAGCAACGCACTTGCGAGCGCTTCTGGTCTTCGGCGCTGCTCAACGCGTTCGTCTACAACGATCCCGAGCCCGATCTCGTCGACGAGTTTGCCAACGTCATCGCGCGCAATCGTTTCGAGCTCGCGCCGTCGCTCTCGGTGCTGCTGCAGAGTAACGTCTTCTATTCCGAGCGCGCATACCGCGCGCTGGTGAAGAGCCCGGTCGAGTTCGCAGTCGGGGTGCACAAACAGCTTGGATTGACGCAAATTGCCGTGGGCACGCCCGCGGCGCTGCGCGCGATGGGCCAGGTGCTCTTCCATCCGCCGAATGTTGCCGGCTGGCCGGGCGGCGCGCACTGGCTCACCTCGCAAATGCTCATCGCGCGCGACAACTACATCGCGCGCCTCGTCGAAGGGCGCGAGATGAACGAATCGAGCTGGGCCGCGCAGCTGCCCGGGGATGCGGGGAAAGCCGCGCGCGAGATCCTTTTCACGCTGCTGCAGAACGACGCGACGCCGCGAGCCTACGATCAGCTCGCGGCATATCTTGGCGGCGCGGGAACGGCGCGCGGCGCCGTGTACCTTGCCATGGCCATGCCGGCCTATCAACTGGGATAAGAAAAGATGATGAAACGCGGACGCTTCCTGCTCGGTGCGCTCTCCGGTATCACGGTCGTCGCAAACGCCGATCACGTCTTCGGACGCGCGTTGGCAGATGCGCCGCTGCCGGGGTTGCCCGGCGCCGGCGACCGCATACTCCTGCTGATCAACCTGCAGGGCGGAAACGACGGGCTGAACTGCGTCGTGCCGCACGGCAACCCGCTCTACTATCGCATGCGTCCGACGCTTGGAATCGCGCAGAGCGACGTGCTCGCAATCGACGCAAACACCGGCTTCAATCCGCAGATGCGCGCGCTCAAGGCGATGTACGACAAGGGGCAGGTCGCCGTCGTACAGGGCGTCGGCTATCCCAATCCCGATCACTCGCATTTCCGTTCGACCGAGATCTGGCAAACGGCAGCGCCGCAGAGCTACGAGCACACGGGCTGGCTCGGCCGCTATCTCGACGATGCGAATCTTCCGAAGAACAACCTCTTCAACGGAATCGCGCTGGCGGAAGTGCAGCCCGAGGTGCTCGTTTCGAATGAAGTCGACGTGCCCTCGATCGCGAGCCTGCGCGGGTACGGGCTGATCAGCGACCGCAACGCGCTCGCGAAACGCACCTACACCGAACTTGCTACGGATGATACGTTGCCGTTCGCCTCGCCTTATCTCGCGCACGTCGCGGAGATCGAAGATCACGCGCAGCGGGGCTCCGAGGAACTGCCGAAGCTCGTTGCCGGGTACAAGACGGAAGCATCCTATCCCGCGACGCCGCTCGGCCGCAGCCTCGCGCTCGCCGCGCAAATCGCAGGCAGCCGGCTCGGCACGCGCGTGCTCTACGTTCAGCATGGCTCGTTCGACACGCACGTGAGCCAGAAAGAGACGCAAGATCGCCTGCTCGGCGAGTTCTCCGACGCGATCGGCGCGTTCTACGCCGATCTCGCGGCGCACGGCAACGACGCGCGCGTGCTGACGCTCACCTTCAGCGAGTTCGGACGGCGTATCGCGGAGAACGGAAGCCGTGGTACCGATCACGGCGAAGCCTCGCCGCTCTTCGCGATCGGCGGAGGCGTCAAAGGCGGCCTCTACGGCGTCGCGCCCGATCTGAGCGATACGAATATGGGCAACGTGCGCTTCACGACTGATTTTCGCAGCGTCTACGCAACCGTGCTCGAACGCTGGCTCGGCCGTCCCTCGCAGAGCATCCTCGCCGGGAATTTCGAACAACTGCCTATAATCGCCTGAGGATGCCGAACAGCGTCCTCTTTCTTGGCAGCGGCGGCGCGCGTTTCGTCGTCGCGCGTCAATTTCGCGCGTCGGGCGGTATGTGGCTGCGGTTTGGTGAGACGCAGATCCACGTCGATCCCGGTCCCGGCGCACTCGTGCGCGCGCTTTCGCACGTGCCGCCGTGCAATCCGCGCGAGCTCTCCGCGATCGCGCTCTCGCACAAACATCTCGACCACGCTTCCGATGCGACGGCGATGATCGAGGCCATGACCTCGGGCGGCTTTCGCAAGCGCGGCACTCTGCTCGCGCCGCGCGACGCACTCGAAGGCGAACCGACCGTACTTCCGTACGCACAGAAATTCGTCGAACGCATCGAGGTGCTCGAAGCGCACGGCGGTCCGTACCAGATCGGCGAAGTGGAGATGCGCACGTCGATCGCGCACCACCATGCGGTCGAAACGTATGGCATGCATTTCCACGCGCACGGCATGCGCGTTGCCTATCTGCCCTGCGGCAAATACTTCGACGGACTCGCTGCCGACTACGCGGCCCACAAACCAGACGTGCTGATCGTCAACGTGCTGCGCTTCTCCGACGGCATGAACGTCGATCACTTGACATGGGAAGACGCGCGCCGCGTGGTCGAAGAGGTCGCGCCGCGCGTCGCGCTCTTCCAGCACTTCGGCACGAAGATGCTCGAGGCCGACCCGCGTAAGCTCGCGCAGCAGCTCGAAGACGATCTCGGCTTACGGGCAATCGCCGCGTACGACGGGCTCGAGGTCGATCTCGACACCGAGGTGGCGGCTGTTGCCGGTTGAGATCGTACGGCTGCAGCCGCAGTCGCTCGACGCGTTCTTTATCGCTCACGAACGTGAAGCGCTGCGCGCGCTCTATGAATTTCCGGTCATTTGGCACGAGCAGTCGTATGGCTTTGCCGCGATGGACGGCGACGCGAAGATCGCCGCCGGGCTCTTACGCGTCGCAGCCTCGCTCGGCCACGTCGACCGCCTGGTGGTTGCTCCCGAGCGTCGCCGCCAAGGTGTGGGGCGTGCAATCCTTGACGAGATGGCCGGCGTTGCGAACTACTACAACTGCCACAAGATGACGGCGATGGTTCCGCACAATCGCAGCGCGCAGACGTTCTTCGAAGCTTGCGGCTACGGCGTCGAAGCAGTGCTCCCGCAGCACACATTCAAACTCGACATGGCCATGATGCGAAAGTATCTGTTGTAATGCGTTTCTCTTAACGGACTTGGCGGTTACGGTCCCGTTTCGTCCCGCATGCGCACGGGCAGCGCGCGTTCGAGTTCCGGGTAGTCGTGAATCGAGCCGCGATAGAAGATGATCGGCCCTTCGAGCGTCGATGCGGTAACGACCGGACCGCCGCCCATCAGCGATGCTTGCGCGTCGGGTCCGTTGCGGTTGACGCTGCCTTCGGAGCCGATGTCGTAGAGGATACGACCGGTGCCGGAGTGCGCGACGATTTGCGCGCCGCTGGCAAGACCGATCGCAATCGCGCCGCGGTCGGTTTCGAAATGCGCGAGACCCGGATCGAAGGCGCCGTCATCGTAGAGAATCGAGCCTACCAGGGTCGTGACTTGAATCTGGCGCGAACGGCAGTTGTCCATGAAGATGTTACCGCGCCCGGTACGCAATCGCAGGCGCTCGAACGTCGAGCTCGAGATGTAGACCGGTCCGTCGTTGACTTGAATCGCGGCCGTCGTCACAACGTTGGTGAGATGCACTTCGCCGGCGGTCACGTGCGCGACGAGCGCCGTTCCGGCAAAGCCGTCAACCGTGACGGTGCCGAGGCGCACGTTGGCGAGCACGAGCGGCGTCTGCGCCGGAACCGTCAGCGTGACCGCGCCCGCTCCGCGCAGGATCAGCGCATCATGCTCTCCGGGCGCAAAAGGCGGCAGCACGAACGGCTCGGGCGCGAGATCGAGTTCGCCTTGCGGCGTTTTCACCGTCTGCGACCAGAGCGGAATCTGCTGCGGTACGCGCGATCCGACCATGCGCGGCGGTGCGTGGTTGTAGGTAACCGAAGGGTCGGCTTCGAGCGCGATGCCGGGACGATCCCAGGTGCGGATCGTCACTGAACCGCTCTCGAGCTGGATCCAGACGAACGGCGCACCGGTCGTGGGAATGAGCGCATTCGCGGCAGGGGCGCGCGCGCTCGTGCCGGCCATAAACACAAAAACGGACAGGAGCCCCGCGAGCCCCCGCCGCCAAGTGGTCGCCATCACATCACGATGATAGATGCTCGGCGGGCCCGCCTTCATGAAGACGAGGTGAGGGACTGCGCGATCTTGGGAAAGCGTGCGACAAAGAGCGCACCGCCCGACGGCGCGCTCCGTGCCTCGATATCGCCACCGTGCACCCGCGCGATCGACCGAACGATCGCGAGGCCGAGACCGGTGCCGGGGACGTCGCGCGAGCGCGCTTTGTCGGTGCGGTAGAAGCGCTCGAAGACGTTGGCAAGCTCCTCTTCCGGAATACCGGGACCCGTGTCTGCGACCTCGATCGTCGCGTGACGTTCGTCCTCGCCGACGCGTACCGTCACACCGCCCTCGCTCGTGAATTTGATTGCGTTATCGACGAGATTGCTGACGAGCTGACGCAGGAGATGCGCGTCACCTTCAACCAGCGGCGAAGGTGAGGGCGCGTCGAGATCGAGCGTGAGTCCCTTTTCGGCGGCGCGCGGTGCGGCCGTGCGCACCGCCTCTTGCGCGACGAGGGAGAGCGAGACGGGCTCCTTCGGAATCGCATCGCCGCGGTCGGCTTTCGCCAGCATGAGCATGCCGTTGACCATGTCGGCGAGCGCCGCGCTTTCGTGTTGAATCGTTTCGAGGCTCTCGCGCCGTACGCTCGGATCGCTATCGCCCCAGCGCAGCAAGAGCTGAGCGTTGGCGTTGATCGAGGTGAGCGGCGTCTTGAGTTCGTGCGACGCGTCCGAGATGAATTGCCGCTCGCGCGCGAACGCTTCTTGCAGGCGCGCGAGCAGATCGTTGAAGCTGCGCGTTAGCTCACCGATCTCGTCGCGGCGCTGCGCGCCCGGCAATCGCAGGTCGAGCCGCTCCGAACCGATCTCGTGCATCGCTTTGGAGAGCCGCGCGATCGGGCCGATCGCCTGCGAGGCGAGGAGAAACGAGAACGCGACGACGAGCACTGCTCCGACGACGAGAATCAGTACGATCGTCCGGCTCGTCTGCGCGAAGGTTCGATTGAGCTCGTCGAGCGACTCGGCGACGTGCACGATCACCGAGAAGGTGCCGCTGCGCAATAGCCGGTCCTCGACCAAGAATGGCCTGCCGTCGACCGTGACCGTGCGAAAATCGCGCGCATGCTTCGTATCGAGCGCGGTAGCGGGCGGAATGCTCAGCGCGCCCAGATTCGGCGAGCGTGCGATCGGATAGCCCTTCGTCGTGTCGACTTGAATGTAGGTCGTGGGCGATTGCCACGCCGCGAGGTTGTTGCTATTGAAGATCTGCAGAAACGACTCGTCGACCACGTTTCCGAAGGGAAATGGATTGATCGGCTGCGCCGCGCTCGCGATCTCGGACATGGTAGCGTCGACGCGCGAGCGGGCCTCGTCGTAGAGTATCGCCTGGAAACGCCAGACGATCGCCGCACTAGCCGCGCCGAGTGCGGCGACCAGCAGGAGCGCGTAGGCGGCGGCGATTTGCCACCGAAGCGAGATGCTCAATCCCTGATCGTATAGCCGACGCCGCGCACCGTCGTGATCAGCTTCTCGTCGAACCCTTCGTCGATTTTGCCGCGCAGATACCGAATGTATACGTCGATGAGATTGGAGTCGCCGAGGAAATCGCTGCCCCACACGCCGTTGAAGAGTTCATCGCGCGTGTGTACTTTGTTACGATGCAAGAGCAGGTATTCGAGCAGCGCGTACTCCTTGGCGGTCAGCGAGATCGCCTTGTCGCCGCGGGTTACTTCGTGACGATCGCGATCCATCACCACATCGCGATGGCGGATCACGTTGCCGTGCGGCGCCTTCTCGCGAAGGCGTGCGCGCACGCGTGCGAGCAGTTCTTCGGTGGCGAAAGGCTTGGTCAAATAGTCGTCGGCGCCGACGTCGAGGCCGCTCACGCGATCGGGAACGCGATCTTTTGCGGTGAGCATGATGATCGGAACGCGGCTTTTGGCGCGAATGCGGCGCGTGACTTCGAGGCCGTCCATACGCGGCAGCATCAAATCCAAGATCACGAGATCGGGCTCTTTGAGCGCCTTCTCCAACCCCTCGAGCCCGTCGCGCGCGCTCTCGACCTCGTAACCCTCGTGTTCGAGCTCTAGCTGCAAGACGCGCCCGATAGCGGCGTCGTCCTCGATGACGAGGACCTTGAAGCGCTTATCCGGCTCACTCATACCCGAGCGGATTTAGCGACGGTCGGCCGCCTTGCCCTCCGGGCGGCGTTGGAATCCCGTGAAAATCGAGAGCCAGATGGCGGTAGCGCCGCCGGCCGCGAGCCATGCGAGCAGCGCGAGATTGCCAAGCCCGCGTAGCGTCGCTTCACCGATCGCCTGCAGCGAATGGAGGAAGAGCGAGCCGCCGCCCGCGACGATCGCGGCGATCAGCCAGACGACGACGGCACTGAGCGCGCCGAGTACGATGAGGTCGCGGAACGAAAAGAGCGGCGCGGGGCGATAAATCGTCGCGTGAAGGATGGCCGAACGCAGACCGGCGGGCGGCTCCTCCAGCGGTAATGCGAAGAGCGCTGCATCGAGTGCATCATCGTCGTCGTATTTCATTCGGTTACCTCCTGCGCACGCAGGAGCTTGCGCAGATGCTCCTTGGCGCGGAATAAATGGGTTTTCACCGTTCCCATCGGCATTCCCAACACCTCGGCGATTTCATCGTACTGCTTTCCCTGCAGGTGATACAGCGTGATGACGGTGCGGTATTTCTCGGGAAGGGCTTCGATCGCGTCGTGCAGGCGGCGAGCCTGATCGAGCGCGATGGCCTGTGCCTCCGGGCCGGGGCCCGGGTCGGCCGTTTCGGGCATTTCATCATTACTATAGCGTTTACGGCGGCTGAGACGGTCGCAACACGCGTGATAGGTGATGGCGAAGATCCAGGTCGAGAACTTCGCGCCCGGTTTGAAGGTGCGCAGCGAGCGGTATGCTTTGAAAAAGGCCTCTTGCGCCGCGTCGCGCGCTTCTTCTACGTCGTGCAGCGTGCGGTACGCGAGATGGTAGACGGCGCGATCGTATCGCTCGACCAGTATCGCGAACGCGTCGGAGCGTCCTTCGAGCGTCATCGCCACGAGCTCGCCGTCCTCCGGCGCGGGGCGTCCCGTGCTAACGATACGGCGTGCCTCCGCTAGTGCTGCAGCCACGCTCGAGGTACGCGCGAGAGGGGGGCGGTGTTTCGCCCGGCCCCTGAAACACCTGGGCCGCCGCACCGTATCTGTGGCAGGACGAACTACGGAGGTCCCACCCCATCATGGTCCTTGCGACGACGCTGAACAAAACGCTCCCCCACGGCTCGCGGCCGACGATTCCCTCGGGCGGTACCCCAGACTCCGCCCAAGCTTTGCGCCCCACCTTCGAAGGCTGGGGACCGCGTCTGTGAGTGACGAACGGAGCCTGTAACCTATGAGCCACGAGATGGACGACATCGTCGCACTGCTCGCAATCTTCTTGATCTTCGGCGCGCCGATGGCGGTCTGGCTGTTCTCGCGGATCGCCTCGCACACCGAGCGGATGGAGATGATCCGCCACGGCATGGTGCCGCCGCCGGCCGGTTTTTCCGGCCCGATGCCGCCGCTCGGCGCGCAAGTTCCGCCGCCGCATTGGACGAGCAAGCGCGGCGTTCCGCCGCCCGGCACGTACGACGACTACTATTACGCGCAGCGCCAGCTGCGTAAGGGCATCTCGCTCAGCTTCATCGGCCTCGCGCTTTTGATCGGGCTCGGCTCGATCGGCCCCCTCGCGCACATCTTCTATCTCGGGCCGTGGCTGCTGGGCGGGTTGATCCCGATGTTCGTCGGTATCGCTCAAGTGGTGAACGCGATCCTCAACGGCGCACAGTTCCCGGCCTTCGGCCATCCGAGCGGACGAACGACCTTCGGGCCGCCGCCGAGCGCCGGCGGTTCGCCCCCGCCGCCGCAGGCGCCCCCCGGACCCTACGCATGGCGGCCCGGATCGACACCCGAGATCGAAAAACACGACAACGCCGGCTCTTGAAGAACCGGCGTTGATCGTTGCTGCTGGAGGTGGAGAAATCTACGTTATGAAGCCGTTGCTCGGCGGAGGGTTTACTTCGAGGACACCAGCGCTATTGCCCATCCTGCGGTTGTTCTCGTCCGTACGAGATACCCGTCCGCAGTACGATCGTAGACCTGATAACCCGCGCGCAGCGCGTCGGCTAGCGATTTGAAGACCATAAGACCTGCCATCTGCGGACCCTCCTTTCCGAGTGTTTCCACTCTCTATTATCTATAACGGCTTTTGTAGCATCGAGGTTCAGTCTTTAGCGCGGACTTTTTTTAAAATTTGGCGAAAACGCCGCCAAGCGTATGGCAAGCGTAACGACGTCGGCATCTCTCCATCACGCGATCGTGCTCGATCGGCAAGAGCTCGCTCCGGGCGTCGTGCTCCTTGGATTCGACGCGCCGGAACTCGTGCGCGTGACGCAGCCCGGGCATTTCGTCATGATCGCGCCGCCAAGCGGCGAGCGCGCGGCGATCGCGCTCGGCGTCTACGAAGCGCGTGGCAACCGTGCAAGCGTCCTGTTTTTCGTCGTCGGGAAGCGGACGGCCGAATTGGCCGAGTTGCACGCAGGCGAGCAAATCGAGCTTGCGGGCCCTCTTGGCAATGCCTTTACAATCGACGGTGCGCGCAACGTTGCGATCGTCGCCGGCGGAACGGGCATCGCCTCCGTGCTCTTGGCCGCGCAGCGGCTGGTTAGCAGCGGCGCGCGCGTGCGTCTCTACTATGGCGCTCGCACCGCCGAGCTGCTCGTCGATCGCGAGCGCTTCGTTCGCGACGGCTGCGAGCTGCTTGTCTCGACCGACGATGGCAGCATGGGATACACGGGATACATCACCGATCTGCTCGCGCAAACGAACGACGTTCCCGATTCGATCTTGGCGTGCGGTCCGACGCCGATGCTGCGCGCGGTCGCGCGCGTCGCCGGCGAGATGAACGTGCCGGCGCAGCTCTCGATCGAGGAGACGTTCGCGTGCGGCGTCGGCGGATGCTGGGGATGCGTCGTACCGCTCGTGCGCAGCTCCGCGCAAGCGCCGAGTTTTCCGCCCGCCGAGCGTAACGGCAGCGACGTGGTGTACGCGCGCGTTTGCAAGGAGGGCCCGGTCTTCTGGGCACACGAACTGCGATGGTAGATGCAAGCGGCGTCGATCTGAGCGTGAAAATCGGCAAGCTCGAACTGCCGTACCCGACGTTCATGGGAAGCGGTTGCTACGGCAGCGGCGAGGAGTTCGAACCGTTCGTCGATCTTTCACGGCTCGGCGCGATCGTGCTCAAGAGTGTCACGCGTATGCCGCGATTGGGGAATCCGACGCCGCGGCTCGTGCATACGCCGGCCGGCATGCTCAACGCGATCGGTTTGCAGAATCCGGGTATCGACTGGTATCTCGAACACGATGTCGCAAAGTTTGCAAGCAGGCCGTGCGTCGTCGTCGGCAGCGTTGCAGGCTTCAGCATCGACGACTACGCGTACGTAAGCGAACGGCTCGCGGCGCGCGACGAGATCGACGCGCTCGAGGTCAACATCTCGTGTCCCAACGTCGCAAGCGAGGGCGAGACGTTTGCGTGCGACCCGAATCTCACCGCCAAGGTCGTGCGCGCGGTGCGCGCGACGACCGGCAAGACCCTGATCGTGAAGCTCTCGCCCAACGTCACCGATATCGCGTCGATCGCGCGCGAAGCCGAAGCCGCCGGTGCCGATGCGCTGGCCGTCATCAACACCGTGCGCGGCATGGCGATCGACGTCGAGCGATGGCATCCGCGGCTTGGAAACGTGACGGGCGGGCTCTCCGGCGCCGCGATTCGCCCGATTGCGGTGCTCGCCGTCTACGAAGTCGCGCGGGCGGTGCAGATCCCGATAATCGGTCAGGGCGGCATAGAAACCACGAGCGACGCGCTCGAGTTTTTCCTGGCGGGCGCGAGCGCGATCTCGATCGGAACCGCAAACTTCACCGACCCGCAGATTCCGATTCGCATCGTCGACGAGCTGGCAGAATACCTGCGGTTGCGCAACGTCCGGTCGCTGGCTAAGATAGTCGGAAAGGCAAACGTGGGTTTCTCGAATGCCTACCAATACGAAGGAGACGAAGGATAACCGGATGGCGCAGCTGATCGTCGCGCTCGATGTTCCCTCGGCCGACGACGCGGAACGATTGATCGATCGGCTCTACGAGCTGGACGTGATCTTCAAAATCGGACTGGAATCTCTTTACGGCTATCCCGAGCGTATCTTTTCGTACTGCGAGGCGCGCGACGTTCGTTACTTCATCGACGCGAAGCTGCACGATATTCCGCGCACGGTTGGCGCCGCGATGACGCAGCTGGTTCGCCCGGGAGCCCATATCATCAACGTGCATGCGCTCGGCGGCGTCGAGATGATGCGCGCGGCGGCCGAGGCTGCGCAAAGCCGCGCCGGCGAACTCGGCATCACCGCACCGCTCGTCTTCGCGGTCACGATTCTCACGAGTCACGCGCCCGAAGATCTCGCGGAACTTGGATTGCAAGGCGGCCCGGGAGAGAACGCGACGCGGCTCGCCGCGCTCGCGCGCGACGCCGGGTGCGCGGGCGTCGTTTGCAGCGCGCACGAAGTTGCCGGTCTCAAAAGCTTCTTCGGCGAGGATTTCCTGACGCTCACACCCGGCATCCGTCCGTCGGGCGAAGCGCACGGCGATCAAAAGCGCGTGATGACACCCGCGCAGGCGGTCACCACGGGCACCGATTACATCGTCGTCGGACGGCCGATCACGCAGGCGAGCGATCCCGCCGCGGCCGCGCGCGCGGTGCTCGACGAAATGGCCGCGGCGCTTGTCTGAGTTCGATCTCGAACGCGCGTTGCGCGAGCGCGGAGCGCTCCTGCACGGGCACTTCCGCCTGAGCTCCGGGCGCCACAGCGATCGTTTCATTCAAAAATTTCGCGTTCTCGAAAGCCCACCGCTGGTCGAAGCGGTCGCGAAGCAGATCGCGAAGCATTTTCGTTCGCTCGAACCTACGGTCGTCGTGAGCGCCGCCGTCGGCGGCATCGTGCTCGGCTATGAGGTCGCGCGGCAGCTCGGTACGGACGCGATCTTCGTCGAGAAAGAGAACGGCGTTGCGACGCTGCGCCGCAATTTCATGCTGACGCCGCAGGATCGCGCATTGGTCGTCGAAGACGTCGTCACCACCGGCCTTTCGGTGCGCGAAGTCATCGACGTCGTACGCAAAGCGGGCGCCGCGGTCGCGGGCGTCGGCGTCATCGTGCAGCGGGCTGCCGCCGATTTCGGCGTGCCAACGTTTGCGCTGCTCGACATGCCGATCGAATCCTACGAACCGGCGGAATGTCCGCAATGCAAGGCCGGTCAAGCCATTGACGATCCTGGTTCGCGGCGCAACTGAGGCCGACCGCGTCTTCATCGAGACGCTCGGCAAACGCACGGCGATGGACAGCGCGTCGTCGCTGCGTCCGGCCGACCCGGCGTCGGTGCTCGCGAACTTCGAGCGGCTGCTCGAGATCGTCGCGCAGCGCGAGCACGTCGCACTCATCGCCGAGTCCGGCGGCAAGCGCGCGGGATTTCTCTTGCTGCTGAACTCGCTTCCCGACGAGGTCACCGGGGACGATCAAGCCTTCGTGGTCTACATGGCGGTCGAGCGTGAAGCGCGCAGGGCGGGGATCGGCTCGGCGCTGCTGGAACGAGCCGAAGATGAAGCCCGCAAACGCGGAGCCCCGTACGTGGCGTTGATGGTAACGCAAGAGAACGCCGCGGCGCGCGCGCTCTACGAACGAGCCGGCTATCGCACGGAACGGTTGCTGCTGTGCAAAACGCTATAAGCCCCGGAGGGTGGCGGCGCGTCTTCGTCGCGATCGTAGGGCTCGTGATCCTGATCGCGCTCTACATCTTCGTGCGCCATATCCCGCACACGATAGCGATTTTCCTGATCGCCGCTTTCATCGCGTTCGGCGTACAGCCGGTGGTCGGACTGCTGACGCGCCGCCGCGTCCCCAAGCCGCTCGCTATCTCGATCGTTTTTCTGGTCTTGACGATCGTCATCGTGCTCGGCCTTTTGGTAATCGTGCCGTTGACGCTCGCGCAACTCCAGTCGCTCGTGACCAACGCGCCCTCGTACGTCGGCGCGATCGAGGCCTGGTCGCACGACGTACAAGATTGGCTGCAGCTCCACGTTCCCGGTTTGCACCTGCCGCAGAATGCACTCGACATCGGCCAGCTCAGCGGACAGAGTCTCACCGCGCTCGTGACCGGTTCGCTCAACTCGCTCGGGACGATCCTCATCGGAACGGCGACTGCGTTCTTCATCGCGTTCTCGGCGATCGTGCTCTCGTTCTTTTTCTTGCTCAACGACGACCAGATCGTCGATGCTTTTACCTCGCTCTTCCCGATGCGCCGGCGCGAAACCGCGCGTAAGCTCGCGACCGAGATCACCGAAACGTTCGGCAGCTTCATCTCCGGCCAAGTGGTGGTCAGCGCGATCACCGGCGTCGTCGTCACGGTGCTCACCGCGATCTTCGGCTTCAAGTTTTCGTTGATCATCGGCATCATCACGGCGGTAGCCTACGCGGTTCCGGTCATCGGCATGGTCATCGCGCAAGCGATCGCCGTCGTGCTCTGCGCGCCGCAAGGCGGCTGGATGATCCTTTGGGTGCAGGTCATCATGTTCGTCGTCGCACGCATCAGCGACAACGTGCTCGTTCCGAAGATCATGGGGCAATCGGTCGGCGTTTCGCCGATCGGCGTGATGTTCGCGGTTTTTGCCGGGGGCGAGCTCTTCGGCATCCCCGGTTTGCTCTTGGGCATTCCCGCGGCTGCGCTCATGAAGATCTTGTGGCGCTACTTCGTCGCTCCGTGGCTCACCATTCGACTCGACAAAAGCTAGGTTTGGGGCCTACATCGTCTCCGGTGCGTTGACGCCGATGAGCGCAAGCACCTCGGCGAGCACCGATTTCGTCGCCATACAGAGCGCGAGGCGAGCGAGCCGGACGTCGCGTTCGTCGACGAGGATCGTGCATTCCGTGTAAAACTGATGGAACTCGGTCGCAACGTCGCGCGCGTACTTCGGCAGGCGGTGCGGCGCGAGGTGTTCGACGACGCCGGCGACGACGCGCGGAAGCTCGGCGAGCCGGCGGGCAAGCGCCATTTCGGAGGGGTGCGTCAGGGCCGCGAGCGGCGCGCGCGCGGCCGCATCCACGTCGGACGGCTCGACGCGGCGCAGGACCGAGGCGATGCGCGCGTGACCGTACTGCACGTAATAGACCGGGTTGTCGCTGCTCTGCTCGACCGCGAGCTGGAGGTCGAACGTGAGCGGCGAGTCCGTCGCGAGCATCGCGAAAAAGAAGCGAGCCGCGTCGACGCCGACTTCGTCGAGAATCTCGTCGAGCGTGATGATGTTGCCCTCGCGCTTGCTCATGCTGACCTGCTCGCCGCCGCGCATCAGCGTGATCTGCTGGGCGATGAGAATATCGAGCCTGCCGGGGAAGCCCATGGCCGCCGCGGCGGCTTTCAAACGGCCGATGTAGCCGTGATGATCGGGCCCGAGGATATCGATGGCGCGCTCGGAGCGATTGAGCTTCTCGTAGTGGTACGCGATATCGGGAGCAAAATACGTCGGGCTTCCGTCGCTGCGGACGATCACGCGATCTTTGTCGTCGCCGAACTCCGAGGTCCGGAAATACTTCGCGCCGCCGGCTTCGTAGATGAGCCCCATCGCATGCAGCTTCGCGAGATCCTCGTCCATGCGCCCGCTCTCGCGCAGATCGAGCTTCTCGCTATACCAGCGATCGTAGTGCACGCCGAAGCGCTGCGCGGTCGCCTGCTGTTCGGCAACAATCGCGTCGCGGCCGATTTTGGCGAACTGCGCGTACGGCGCACTGGGAAGATCGCGCCACTTCTCGCCGTCGCGCGCTGCGATCGCGCGAGCGATCGTCACCAGATACTCGCCGGGATAGCCATCCTCCGGGAATGGAAATGCCGGATCGTAGTGCTGCATGTAGCGAGCGAAGAGCGAACGCCCGAGCGTCTCCATCTGCGAGCCGGCGTCGTTGATGATCCACTCGGCGTAAACCTCGTAGCCGCAATACGTGAACGCGCGCGCGAGCGTGTCGCCGATCGAGAGCGTGCGTCCCTGTACGACCACGAGCGGTCCGGTAGGATTCGCGCTGCCGAACTCGAGCGAGATACGCTCGCCGCGCGGAAGCGCACGCCCGAAGTTCGCGCCGTCGCGCAAGATCGCAGCGACGAGCGCCTGCCATACCGGCGGCGCAAGGCGCAGGTTGATGAATCCCGTTACCGCGTCGATCGACGCGAAGAGCGCGACCACACCGGGCGCTTCCGCGTGCAGCTCCTCGACGAGCGCGTTCGCAACGTCGTTCGGCGAGCGGCGCGCAGTCTTCGCGAGCGTGAACGCGATGTTGGTCGCGAAGTCGCCGAACTCGGGACGCCGCGGCGCTTCGAAGAGCACGGGCGATGGCGGCGCACCGGGATAGGTGCGCGCCACGATACCTTCGACCGCCCGCGCGAACGCGTCGAGCGCGTCGTCGGGCAGCATGGCGTCAGTAGTGGTAGGGTTCATTCCGCAAAATCTTCGCCGCGCGATAGAGCTGTTCCAGCACGATAGCGCGTGCCCACTCGTGCAAGAACGTCAACGGCGAGAGCGACCACAGCACGCCGGCGCGCTCGCGTAGCGACGAGTCGGCACCAAAGGTTCCGGCTACGACAAAGGTCAGGCGCGAGACGCCTTCATGCGTGATGCCGTCGATCGCGCGTGCAAACGCGGGACTCGAAAACGCGGTGCCGGTGCGTTCGAGCAGCCAGACCCGCTCGTCGGGGCGGATGTGTTTGAGGATCCGCTCGGCCTCTTCACGCATCGCTCGCTGTGCGTCGCCCCCGTGCGCCGGGCGCACTTCGAGCTCTTCGTACGGAAAATAGGGCGCGAGACGCTTGCGAAAGTCGGCGCACGCATCGGCAACGTATGCGCTGCGAATCTTGTCGACGGCTATGAGCCGGAGCTGCATGCATAACGCGTTGCGCCGCGGCGTTCGATCGCGCCTTCGAGCTCGAGCATCGCGAGTTCGGCCAACGCCTGCGCCGGCGCAATCCCGGTAGCGTCGACCAGCTCGTCGAGATCGCATTCGCCGCTGCGCATGACGCGCAGAAGCGCGCCCGCGGGCCCTTCGCGTTCGACCGCGAGTAGCGGCGGCGGCGCGTGCAATTTCAGCACTTCGAGCACGTCGGCGGCGCAGCGCGCGAGAATCGCGCCGTCGCGGATCAACGCGTGGCATCCGGCGGTGTGCGCGCGATCGACGTCGCCGGGAACCGCGAGCACCGGGATGCGCGGCGCGGCCCAGCCGGCAGTGTTGAGCGCTCCGCTGCGCGCCGGCGCTTCGATCACGACGACGGCGTCGGCAAGCGCGGCGACGACCGCATTGCGCTCCAAAAAATGCCACGGCTGCGCGATCTGGTCGGTAGGCCACGGCGAGAGGACCGCGCCGCCACCCGCGATCATGCGCTCCGCCAGCTCCAGATTGCGCCGCGGAAAGAAGCGGGCGTGTCCGCTGCCCAGGACCCCGACCGTCGGGGCGCCGGCGTCGAGCGCGCCTTCGTGGGCGGCCGCGTCGATGCCGAGTGCGAGCCCTGAGACGATGCAGCATCCGGCGGCCCCGAGGTCGCGTGCAAAGGCCCGGGCGAGCCCGCGGCCGTAGGGCGTTGCCGCGCGGGTCCCCACCAGAGCCACACTCGGGCGCCCTAGGCCTTCGAGCGCGCCGCTGCGCCAAAGGCCCGCGCTCGTGCAAGCAAAGCCACGCTCGCCCCGGAGTGCCTCGAAGAGCTTGCGGGCGGTGTACTGCGGTGCATCCACGGGTAAGCCATCCCACCGAAGGGGGCCGATGCCAAGGGTCCCCCACAGGAGGCGTAGGGGCGTACCCGAATACGGGGAGCCGCACCCAGCCCGAAGCTCTGGAGGATCCTCAGGTGGCAGCAGAAGCCTATTGCGTCAAGTGCAAGACCAAACGCCAAATCAAAGACGCAGTCCAGATCACCATGAAGAACGGCCGCCCCGCGACGGAAGGCAAGTGTCCGGAGTGCGGGACCAAGATGTTCAAAATCGGCGCCGCCTCGTAGGCTCTGCCTGCACGGGCAGGCTGGCCGCATCAGCTGCGCGAGTTTCGAAAAGCCGCCGGCGGGCACGCTGCGCGGCTTTTTTGCGTTTACTAGGGGTAGTACCGTATAATACGAGCACCTACTATATGTAGAGGTGAAGAACTGATCTGCCCGACCTGTCGCAAGAGCGAAACGCGTGTCGTCGACTCTCGCGACGATGAAACCGTCGTTCGTCGCCGGCGCGAGTGCTTGGACCCGCGCTGCAAGCATCGCTTTACCACGTACGAGCGTATGGAAGCCCCGCGCCTCTTCGTCGTCAAGAAAGACGGGCGCCGCGAGCAGTACAGCCGCGAGAAGATTCTCAGCGGCCTGCGCAAGGCATGCGAGAAGCGGCCGATCTCCGAGGGGCAGATGGAGGCCGTCGCCGCCGATCTCGAGCGCGATCTCTTCGCGCGCGGGGAGAGCGAGGTCAGCTCGACGATGGTCGGCGAGAAATTGATGGAGGCTTTGCGGACGCTCGATCCGGTCGCGTACATTCGCTTCGCGAGCGTGTATCGATCTTTCCGCGATATCGAAAGCTTCCGGGAAGAGTTATCGCAGCTTCTTTCCAAATGACCCCTTCTATGGATACGCTCGTGCGGGTCGCGCTCAAGCGGCTTCCCGGGGCGGATGACGTTCCGCTTCCTTCGTACATGAGCGAGCTTGCGGCGGGCGCCGATCTGTGCGCCGCCGTCGAGGAAGATCTCACGCTCGCACCGGGTGCGCGCGCGTTGATTCCAACCGGCTTGTCGATCGCGCTGCCGCCGGGATTCGAAGCGCAGGTGCGGCCGCGCAGCGGACTCGCGTTGCGCGACGGCGTGACGTGCTTGAATACGCCCGGCACGATCGACGCCGATTACCGCGGGCCGATCGGCGTGATTTTGGCGAATCTGGGTTCCGCACCGGTCACGATCAAACGCGGCGATCGCATCGCGCAGCTGGT
The DNA here is from genome assembly GCA_035507275.1 of Candidatus Acidiferrales bacterium. Taxonomy (GTDB): domain Bacteria; phylum Vulcanimicrobiota; class Vulcanimicrobiia; order Vulcanimicrobiales; family Vulcanimicrobiaceae; genus Aquilonibacter. Next base: position 17,441 of record DATJOG010000017.1, on the reverse strand, counting down.
GATCGCACCGGTCTCGCGCGCGCATTTCGAAATCGTCGAAGAATTGCCGGAGAGTGCGCGCGGAGCGGGCGGCTTCGGAAGCACGGGCACCGCGCGATGAGAGTCTACATCGTCGGACGCGGTGCCGTCGGCTCGTTTCTCGGCGACAAGCTCGAGTCGATCGGTGTGGAGGTCGCCTACGCGCCGCGCTCGCTCGACGACGTGACGCACTACGACGCCGACGTTGCGATCGTCGCAACGAAGGCCTATGACACCGCCGGCGCCATCGCGACGCTGCGCAAAGCGATCGCCTTTCCCGAGAAGTGCGTCTTCGTCTCACCCCAGAACGGCGTGGGCAACGAAGAGAAGCTCGCGGATGCGTTCGGCGCGAAGAACGTCGTTGCGGCCGCGCTCACGGTGCCGGTCGACCGCGATCGCGACGGCCGTACCTCCGCGGCGAAAGAAGGCGGGCTCGCCTTTGCGCCGGTCGGCGAGAGCGCGTTCAACTGGCTGGTCGCGACCTTCGCCAGCAGCGGGCTCAAAGTCAGCGTCGTCGAGGATTGGCGCGCGCTCAAATGGAGCAAGCTCGCGCTCAATGTCGTCGCAAACGCGAGCTGCGCGATTCTCAACGTGCTGCCGGCGCGCATGATTCACTTCGAGAAGATCTTCGCGCTCGAAATCCGCATGATTCGTGAGGTCAGTGCCGCCATGGCGGCGTTGAAGATCAAGCCGATCGATTTGCCGCGCTACCCCGTGCGCGCGCTGCTCGCATCCGCCTCGCTGCCGAGTCCCGTCGCGCGCACCGTTATGGGCGCGCGGATCGCGCGCGGCCGCGGCACCAAGCCGCCGTCGCTGCTGCTCGATCTTCGCGCGGGAAGGCCGCAAACCGAGGTCGACTGGCTCAACGGCGCGGTGGCCGCGGCCGGACAGCGCGCAGGCGTTGCGACACCCGTCAACAGCGTATACACGCGCGTGCTCGACGATATCGCCCACATGCCGCAACTCTGGGCGAAATACCGCGAGCGGCCCGAGGCCCTGGTTGCCGAGGTCGAAGCAGAGATGCGGCGCGTCAAAGCACTCAAACGAGGAGCATAACGAACCCCATGCGCGATCCCAACGTACCCGAGTCGCTCGAGGGCTGGTGGATTCTCCACCGCATGTTTGCGTTCGATCGCCGCTCCTGGGACGGATTGCCCGAGAAGCGCCGGGCGAAATATGCCGCGCATGCAAGCGATCTCGTCGAGCATTTGCAGTCGGGAAAAGACGGCGACGTGGGTCTCGCGCAGATCGTCGGGCACAAAGGCGATCTCATGCTCACGCACTACGCGCGTACCTACGACGGTCTGGCCTACGCACAGACGCTGGTCGATAAACTCGAGGTGCGTGAATATCTGCAGCCGCTCGGATCGTACGTCTCGGTGCTCGAGCTCGGGATGTACGACGCAACCGGCAAGATTCACGCCGAACTCGCCGAGCGCGGCATGACGCCGCAGACGCCGGAGTGGATCGCGGCCTTCGACGAGCTCGTACGCAAACAGGCCGAGAGTCCCTACGTCGGACCGCGTTTGTGGGCGAAGATTCCGCGCCGCCGCTACGCGTGCTTCTATCCGATGAACAAGAAGCGCGACGGCGCGGACAATTGGTTCATGCTTCCCTTTTCAGAACGCGCGAAGATGATGACCGAGCACGGCCGAGTCGGACGGATGTATCACGGCGCGGTGACGCAAGTGATCTCCGGTTCGATCGGGTTCGACGACTTCGAGTGGGGCGTCGACCTCTACGCCGACGATCCGCTCGTCTTCAAAAAGCTCGTGTACGACATGCGTTTCGACGAAGCGAGCGCGCGCTTCGGCGAGTTCGGCCCGTTCTGGAGCGGCGTGCAGTTCTCGTCATCCGAGCTGCGCGTCTTTCTCGACGGCGACGCGGTTCCCGCGCTCGAGGCTACGACGTAGTTCGCCTGACCGTTCCGGTCGGCATCGGCCACGGCCGCGTCAGGATGCCGGCGAGCGCCATGAGGATCGCGGCGATTCCCCCGGTGAGAAAGGCGAGACCGGTACCGCCGTAATCGCAGAGCCAGCCCGCGAGGAGCGAGCCGATTGGGCCGCTCGCGATGAAGACGTAGTTGTAAAGCCCGCCCACGCGCCCTTGTAGGAAACCGGGCGTGGCGAGCTGCACGAGCGCATTGGTGCTCGCGGAATAAATCGTATACGCGATTCCGGTCGCGAGCAGCGCAAGTGCGACGCCGTCGAACCGGTGCTGCAACGCGAGCACGCACTGCGCGACTCCGAAAACGGCGCACGCGACGATCAGCAGCGTGCGTGAGGCGCGCGAACGCGACGCGGCGACGAGCGCGCCGATCAGCGCGCCCAAACCAAAGATGGCGGCGATCCAGCCGTAGGTCTGCGCGCCGCCGTGCAGTGTTTGCGCTGCGAGCACCGGGAGCAGCACGTTGAAGTTGATCGCGAAGAACGAAACGACGAACATCATGGCGAGCGCGATTGCAACGGTTTTGGTGTGACGAGCGTAATGCAAGCCTGCGCGGATCGACTCCATCAGCGTTCCGGAGCGCCGCTGCTCGGCCTGTGCGTGAAACTCGCCGGTGCGCATCACCGCGATCGCCCAGATCACCGGAATGAAGCTGATCGCGTTGAGTGCGAAGCAGGTGCCGAGCCCGGTCGTTTCGATCAGCACGCCGGCAAGCGCGGGGCCGATGATACGCGTACCGTTGTTCAGGCTCGAGTTGAGCGCGATCGCGTTCCCGAGTTCCGAGCGGCCGACGAGCTGCACGATCAGCGCTTGTCGCGCGGGGCTGTTGAAGACGAGCACCGTGCCGCGCAAGACCGCGATGGCGTCGATGAACCAGACCGAGGCAAAATGCGCGAAGACCGCGGTCGCGAGCAGCGCGGCGCAGACGGCCATCGCGACCTGCCCCCACAGCAGCGTCATGCGCCGGTCCCAGCGGTCGGCAAGCGCGCCGCCCACGAGACCGAGCAGCGCGTATGGGCTGTAGAAGCAGAAGCCGAGTACGCCAACCTGCTGCGCGGAGTGCGTCAACTCGAGAATCAGCCACGATTGGGCCGCCGTTTGCAGCCAGGTGCCGATCTGCGAGACGAGTTGTCCCGCAAAATAGAGACGGTAGTTACGATGCCGTTGCAGACTCGCTAGCATCCGCTGTGAGTCCCCAGCATGCGAAAGCGCTGTTTAACGTCGTGCAATATTGGTAGATTCCGTTATCGACGACGACCGGCGATTGCCAACGCGCCGCGAGGGCGAACGCGTCGTTCCGATCTACGCCGCGGAACGCGTCGTCCTGGAACGCTCCTGCCGTATGCTTACCACCCCGCTGGTAATCGTGACAGTAACCGTGAGCTCTGCCGAGCTCCCTTGACCCGTGAACGTAACGATCGCGGTGCCTGCTCCGACCGCGGTGAGCGTGAAGCTTGCGCCCGTGGACGAGCTATCGTCCCGGACCTTTGCAGCCGTGGCCGACGCGGGCGACACCGTGACCACTGCGGTGTTGCTCGACTGCGCGCCGATCGTTCCGGTATAACCGCTTTGGCCGACGGTCACCGTTGCCGTTTGGTTGGCCGCACTGAGTGCAAGCGCCGTGCCCGTCGAACCGCTGGGCAACGTGATCGTCAATGCCGTGCCGCTCGACGGAACGACGTATGCGGGCGTACATCCCGCGAGCAAAAGTGCAAGCGCAAAGATGACTACCGTCACTGCAGGGCGCGTCATAATTTGCGCTTATGCGTTATCGAAAGGCGCTCCTGCGCGTGGGGCGAAAAGTGCTTTCGATGCGAAGGCTTTCGTTGGGACTAGCGTTCGTTTTGGCATTGGATCTCGCGGCGTGCTCGGGCGGGGGTTCAGGCGCCGGTTCCGTGCCGTTGCCGGCCGGTCCGAACGGCGCCGCGTTGAAGAGTGGCAACGTTGCGTTCAGGATCGTGATTCCCAACGCGCCCCCCTCGGGAAGCAACAAGCGCCGTGCCTTCGTCTCTCCGAGCGCTAACGGCGCGCAAGTCACGACCTACGCGGCCTCCAACGAGACGGCCGCGCTCGCGACTACCGTTGCGGACATCTCCTCGACGAGCAGCGCCTGCACGAGCGGGACCAGCGGTCGAACCTGCACGATCACGATCTCGGCGCCCGCCGGCAGCGATTATTTCGTTTTTGCGCTCTACGACGCAGCGCCCGTGAGCGGCGCGATCCCGGCAAGCGCGCACGAACTCGGCGTGGCGGGCGTGACGCAGACGATTACTGCCGGAGCGACCAACACGGTCGATGCGCCGATCAGCGCGATCGTCGCGGGCATCGGCGCGACGCCGCAAAGCTTCAACGAGCCGGCTGACGGGCACTCGGTGACCTTCGCAATCGTGATCGCGCCCACCGACTTCGGCGACAATCCGATCACCGCGGGTTCGTCGAACGCGCCGTATGCGAACCCGATCGTCGCGACCGTCAGCGAGTCCGGCGGAAGCGGGCACGTGCTGCTCTCACTCAACGGCGGCACACCGGCTGCGTCGGTGACGCTGACGAAAGCGACGGACACGGTGCAAGCCGTTTACGATGGTCTTGGCAGCGCCGGGTACAACGCGAACGTCACGCTGACCGCTCCCGCCTACAACGGGCAGGGCGGCGCGACGCAAGAGTCGCTGACGGTCACGCCGACGCTCTTCGTTACGAATCCGACGGTGTTTTACTCGCCGTCGCCGGCCACGCTCAACACCTATCCCGAAGGTCAGCACGTGCTGATGATCTCGGAGCCGACCGCGAGCGGCGGCACGGCGTATACCGCGACGCCGACGGGCTGCAGCAATGTTTTGAGCGTCGGCACCGTGATCGGCAGCGGTACGAGCGCAACGCTGCTCGTCGTCGGCGGGACTTCCGTCTCGTCGAGCGGCTGCAGTCTCGCGATCAGCGACGGCACGCTCACCTTTGAAATCGCCGTGACCAACGAGCTGCGCAGCGCACCGGCATCGCCGACCATACAAGAGTACGGCGTCGGTGCCGACGCACCGTTCGGTATTACGACCGGCGCAGACGGCAATCTCTGGTTCACCGAGGCCGGCGGCGACGCGGTCAGCTACGTGACCGACAAAGGCACGGGTTATAAATCGTATCCCTTATCGAGCGACGACTTTGATACGCCGTGGGGCGACACGCTCGGTCCCGACGGGAACGTGTGGTTCGGCGATTTCAATACGAATTACGTCGGCAAAATCACGACCGGCGGCGTCATCAGCGTCTTCACCGGGCAAAGCTATGAGTATACGAATACCTTTGCGGCCGGTCTCGACGGAAACATCTGGTTCAGCGAATGCGGCGGCGACGTGGTCGGAAGCATCAACACGTCGAGCGGAACTCTCAACGAGATAACGATTCCCGTTGCCAATGCGCTGCCTTATGGTGTCGCGCTCGGAGCGGACGGCGCTATCTGGTTTTCCGATTGCGACAACTATGCGATCGGGCGCATCGCAAGCGGCACGGCGAGCGAGTTCTCTCCGGCGACGACCCAAAAGCCGTACGTGACGACCGCGGGCTCCGACGGCGCGACCTGGTTCACGGAAACCAACTACGTCGGCCGAATGTCCAGCTCGGGAACGTTGAGCGAGTATTACATCAATAGCTCCGCGAATCTCGGATTCATCACGGCGGGTCCCGACGGCGCGCTTTGGTTCGCCGACAACGGCAACAACGCCATCGGGCGCATCACGACCTCGGGAACGATCACGGAGTATCAAATTCCGACCGCCAGCGTGGGGCCGACCGGAATTACCGTCGGACCCGACGGTAATATCTGGTTCACCGAGAATAAAGTGGGCAACGTCGGCGTGCTGCAACTGTAGGAGAGGACGATGATCGCAAAGTTCGCAGTGCTGCTCATGGTGACGATCGTCCAAATCACCACCGTCTCCCGCGATTACGACGGGAAACATGTCGACGTGACGGGGCGAGCGATGCACTCACGCGTAGCACACCTCGCAGACGGCGCCGCTTACGTACACTTCGCGCTCTGCGCGCAGCGCTGCATCCATGTCGTCGTACTTGGCACACCCGCGATTGCGGCCGGACAGACCATCACCGTGCACGGCACGTTCTACTCGCACAAGGACCTCGGCGGCTTCGTGCTGCACGGCATCGAAGCCGACCCCGGCTCGCTCTAACCGCCGGTCGCGTAGGTATAGCCGTGCTTGCTTTGCAGATAGGCAAGCGCGGAGACGCCGGAGGGCACGAGCATCACTCCGGGAAGCAAATGGTCGCGCAGCGCCTGTGCGACGTCGTCCGGGCTCTGTTTGGCGGCACCTGCGCGAACGATCTCTTCGGCTTGTTGCACGAGCGCGACATTGCAGATGAAGAAGCGCACGCCGCGCCGCTGCAGAGCCTGGATCGAGGCGTCTTGATAAAAGCCGTGCACGTCGTTCGGATCGCTGGTCGCGCTCGTCGCGCGCGCCGGCGCGAAAATATTCGTCGGCACGATCGCACCGGTGGGATCCTTCACTCCGTAGAGCTGGCCGAGCAGATACGTCGTCCAAGCGGTGTCGTCGTAGAGTAAGAGATTCGACGTGTTGTGTGCGACGAAGGCCATCGCCATGTTCGAGGGCGGCTCGTTGAAGCCGAATTGCAGGCCGTTGAGACTGTTCTTGACGTTGCCGAGGATGCGCGGCTCCAGCACATTCGCGTCCCACACTTGCCGGAATTGCGCGGATGTGGCGACGGCGCGTTCGAATGCCTCCAGATCGAATTGCGCGGATGATTCGACCAGGCCGATACTTTCGCGGCCTTTGCCGGCGCAGGCGGCAGTGGCGCAGGCGGCCATCGGGACCGCGGCGGCGAGAAAGCGAGAACGTTGCATAACGGGAGCTGTTCGGAGGGCGCAAGAAGTACCTGCACGATGAGGTAGTGCATGGTGCTCAAGGGCCTCCCCTCATGGCTTTGGCAGAGCCTGATCCTCGTTGTGGCGTGGGCCGCACTCATGACGGCAATCACATTGTGGGCGTCCGGATTTTGGCACGACCTGGACATTCGCTACCTCGGCGGCATGAGCGCCTCGCGCACCATCACCTTCAATTCGCAGGTGCAGCTGGTCGACGTGCAGATCGACGACTCGGGAACGATCGCGGCGCGCAACCGCAATCGCTGCACGATGGCTGCGTTCCTCGACAATCTCGTCCAACACAAGCAACACCCCGCGGGCGTGATCCTCGATTTCGAGTTCGATCCGATCCCGCCGATCCCGTGCGCAGCGCAGCACGGTGCGAGTACGTCGCTCGCCAGCGCGATTGCGCGCGCGAAAGACGCCGGCATCAACGTCTTCGCAACCGAGGAGATGCCGGTCGACGACCGCGGCGACGTCAACGGACCGTTGGATCCGCTCGATCCGGCGATCTATGCCACCCTGCTTGCCGGACACACGCACGTCTCGTTTCCGGATTCGGGCGGACTCTTCTATCAGACGTGCTACACGGCGATGGGCATCAAAGGCTCGTGGTCGATTCCGGACGTATGGTCGATTCCGGATCTCGCATTGAATCCGAAAGTTGTCGCGTCTTCGTGCGATCCGCAGTCCGTTGAAGTCTTCGTCGGGGCTAAGTCGCTCGAGCGAACTCCGCCGAGCGTGACCGCGATCTCGGCCCAGCGTCCGTTTCCGGCCGGTGTCGACTTCGGCGGAAATTACGTCATCCTAGGCACGCTCGAAGACGATCGTCCGGTGACCGGCATGCAAGCCGATTTCCAGCGGCAGTGCAGTAAACCCAATGCGCCGGTGTATTGTTCGGAAAGCGGACCCGAACTGCTCGGATGGGCGCTTGGCAATCGCCTCGATCAGACCGTCGGATCGGGAAAAACGCGCACAGCGATGACCCAGCTCGATGGGTTATTGATGATGTACGTGCCGACTTTCGCGGCACTGGTCGCACTGGCATTCGCGGCGTGGTATCTGTTCCTGCGTCGCATGCCGTTGCGCGCGGCCCGCCGGTTTCTGCCGTGGATGGCCGCGATCTTAGCCCTCGGCGTCGGTTTCGCCGGATTTGCGCTGTTTCAAATGTTCGCATCGTCGCAGTCGCTCCAATCGCAAGTCTCGCTGATCTCGATCGGCATGACGCTTGCCGCGGGGCTGTGCGTGGTGCGCGGCGTAGAGATCGAACGCGAACTCATCGATGCAGAGGAAGAACGCAGAGAGGCGCCGGTCGATTACGACGTCTTCATCAGCTACGCGCACGACGATCTCGCGTGGGTGCTCGAACACGTCTACGCGCCACTGCAGAACGCGCGCCTGCCCGACGGTGATAAGCTCAAACTCTTTTTCGATACCGCCGAGATTCACACCGGAACGGCGTGGCACGATCGAATCTATCGCGCGATCGACGGGAGCCGCGTCGTCGTTCCCGTCTACTCCGCGCGCTACTTCGAACGCCCGCACTGCAACGCCGAGCTGCGCCGCGCGCACACCAAGTGGATCGAACGCGGACCGGATTCGGGCTGCATGCTTCCGGTGGTGCACGGCACGCCGGAGATTCCCGTCACGGTCAATGACGTACAGTACGTAAACCTCGACGACCATCCGGAGGCGATGGAGGGCATCGTGAAACAAATCGTCGCAAAGATCGGGCGCACCGCCGGTACGACCGCGGTGCTTCTGGCGCTCGCGTTTGCTTGGCCGCTGCACGCGCAAGCCGCGCCACCGCAACTGCACGTTTCGCAGCTCATGCGCGACGGGAACCCGCAATCCCGCATCGACGACGTCACGCTGCGCGACCTGAACGGCAAAGTGCTTCCGAAAGGCCAAGGGGTCACGCAAGGCGAGGCGATTCCGGACGAGACGCGTATCGACGTCGGCGAGCACGACGTGGTCGTCGTCGACTATGACACGAGCGGGCGGAGCAGCAAAGCGACGCTCGAGCCCGGTTCCAGCGACACCTTTTGGTATACCGGGTCGCAAGAAATGGTGGCGGTGAGCGGCGGGAAAGCGACCTTCGACGACCCGCTCAGTTTCTTTCATGTCACCGCCCAGAGCGTGACGCTCTCGCACCATACCACCATCTTCTCGGTCGACGTAGAGCCGACGAGCCTCACGGTGACGTGTACGGAGGGGTCGGTGCAAGCCGAGCTGCTCGGGAGCACCACGAGTTCGGGCAACAGCTTGAGCGCGTCAACGGTCGGCTACGGAAGTCTCGTCGGCAGCGCCAACGCGACGACCAGCACCGGCTCGCAGCTCATCAATGCAGGCGGCACCATTCAACGCGTCGACGCGCTGAAAGCGCAGGGCGGCGATTCGTCGATCACCTATCGCATCGAGAAACAGCAAACAGAGGCGGAGACCGAACTCGTCCACGACGAGAAGAACGCCGCGGCCGGCGATCCCGTCGCGCAATACGACATGGGCGCGCGTTTTGGTTTCGGGCTCGGCGTGACGCATGACAACGCCGAGGCGTTCCACTGGTACCAGCTCGCAGCGGGCAGCGGGTTTGCACCCGCGCAAGTCGCGATCGGGAACATGTACTATTACGGGCTCGGCGTTCCGCGTGACGATGCGAGTGCGTACCAATGGTACAAACGCGCGGCCGATCAAGGCGATCCCAACGGGCAGAACGACGTCGGATTGCTCTTTTACTACGGCAGCGGCGTACCCAGGGATTACGCGCAGGCGCTGCACTGGTATCAGATGGCCGCCGCGCAAGGGCTGCAGGATGCCGAGAACAACATCGGCGTGCTTTACGAAGACGGGAGCGGCGTTCCGCTCGACTACCAGCAGGCACGTCACTGGTATGCGCTTGCGGCCAATCAGGGGCAGGTCGTAGCGGAATACAATCTCGGATCGATCTACGTACACGGCTATGGGGTGAACGTCGACTATAAGGCCGCGTACGAGTGGCTGAGTCTCGCGGCCGCGCAGAACGACTCGTACTCGGAAAACGAGATCGGCTACATGTACGAATTCGGACTTGGCCTCCCGCAGAGCTACGCGGCCGCGCTCAAGTGGTATCAAGCCGCCGCGGATCAGGGCTACGACGTCGGGGAGTATAACGTCGGCATCATGTATGAGAGCGGGCACGGCGTCACGCAAGATTATGCGACCGCGCTCCACTACTTCCAGCTTGCGGCCCAGCAAGACTACTCCGACGCCGAGACCGAGATCGGTTTCATGTACCACAAGGGCGAAGGCGTGACCGCTGATCCGAAGATGGCGATGCATTGGTATCAGCTGGCCGCCGCCGACGACAACCCGATTGCGCAGTACGACATCGGAACGCTGTACGATGACGGTCTGGGCGTACCGCAGGATTACGCACAGGCACTGCACTGGTTCGGGCTCGCCGCGGCGCAAGGCTATGCACGCGGCGAATACGGCTTGGGCTATCTCTATGAAAATGGCTACGGCGTGCCCGTCGACTACGCGAAGGCGATGGACGAATATCGTAAATCGGCGGATCAAAATTACGCGCTGGCGCAAGCGGTGCTCGGCAACATGTACTACTACGGTGAAGGAGTCAAACAGGATTACGCGACCGCGCTGCATTGGTACCAGCTCGGGGCCGCGCAGGGCAACGACGTCGGCGAGTACCACTTGGCGGTGCTTTACGAAGACGGTACCGGGGTCGAGCAAAACTACCCGACGGCGCTGGAGTGGCTGCAGAAAGCGGCCGCGCAGCATTACTCACCGGCGGAGTACGAAATCGGAATGCTCTATTATCACGGCAACGGCGTCACCAAAGATCTCAAGACGGCCTTCGACTGGTTCAAACAGTCGGCCGACGACGGGTCGGCCTCGGGCATGACCGAGGTTGGCTATTTCTACGACATCGGGCAGGGTGTGCCGCAAGACTACGCGCAAGCGATGCACTGGTATCAGCTCGCCGCGGCCAAAGGCGCCTCGATCGCGGAGAGCAATATCGGGATTCTCTACGAAAACGGCCGCGGCGTGCCGGTCGACTACGCGAAAGCAATGCACTGGTATCAATTAGCCGCCGCGCAGCACGACGGGAAGGCCGAATACATCATCGCCGAGATGTACGAGGACGGCAACGGCGTGAGCAAGGACGAGGCGACCGCCTTTACCTGGTATCAGCGCTCGGCCAACGACGACTACACCGACGCTAAGGTGCAGGTCGGCTACATGTACGACTACGGCGTGGGCGTCGCGCACGACGGCGCGCAAGCCCTAGCCTGGTACAAGCGCGGCGTGGCCGACGGCAGCGGACTCGCGATGTATAACATCGGCACGATGTATGAGAGCGGCCGCGGCGTTCCGCGCGACTACTCGACGGCGATCGAGTGGTATCAACAAGCGGAGAAGGCCGGCTACAAGGACGCGCAGGCGGCGATCGATCGCGTGACCGCAAAGATGAAGCCGCCGCCGCGGTCGTCACAGACGTAAAAGGTTGCGCGTTGCGAAACGGTATCATGATTCGTTTCAGCATCTGTGCCATCATTGCGGCGCTTGCCATCGCGGCTCCGGCGCAAGCCGACGAAACGGCGACGTGCAAGGGCCCGCTTTCAGCGAGCGAAACGGCGTTCGTGCAGAACGTGCAGCGCGACATCAGCGTGCGCTTCGCGCACGCAGCCGACGCCGTCGCGGCGGGATACGTGCGCTATACCGCACCCGACGACACGGGCGCGATCAGTTATGCCAACCGGCAGTGGAACTCGGACCCGACGCATCCGAGCCAGCTTTGGTACGACACGAGCGGAAATCTCATGGGCGCCGATTTTTCGGTTCCGCGGCCGAGCGGCGAACCGCGCCCGCAACGGTGGGGCATCGACCCCTGCCGCTGGTTCGAGTTCAACGGGCACATCCACTACGTCATTCACGATCCGAATACCGGGAAAATGATCTACGACCAATACGTGTGGAACAACGATTTCACGGCCGCCGGCGGAAGTCTATCGGACCCCTCGGCCGACACGTTGGTGAAGATGGGCCGCGTGCCGAACGCGAGCTACGTTCCGACCATCTTCGAGTTTCCGACGCTCTGGGATCTCATCGTCTGGGTAAAACCGCACGCCCCAAACCAACTATTCTGGTAGCCTACTTCCGCTTTGCGCTCGCCCCTCTCCATCCTGGAACGGCTAGTAACTGCGATGCGGAAGATCGAATCAAGCGCCGCGTAATCCGGCGTCCCATTGCTATTTCATCGCGGATATGAACGTCGCGCCCGAATTTGGTCCGGTGACGAGTTGCAAGTAATAGACCCATTGGGCGATAGCGTGCAATCATTCGGCATATCGGCGGGGTTGTAGGGATCGTAAGTGGGGTCGTAAGACTGCTCGATTGCCTCGAGAGCTGCTGTTGGTTCATCAATAGTTTGGCAAACCGGACCACATAATCTGTCACATCGGCAATGTGCTGCTGCTGTAATGGCGCCTTAGAAACTTCATCAGCGCTTGAATCGCCGTGATCTCTCCGAGGCCGATAGCTGCGATAACGACCGCACCCGAATGTGCCGCTAGACACAACTACTACACTTTCTGTCGGCTTAAGTGTGTCTGGTGGGACACGGTGCCGTATCGGAGACTGAAGTCCATGAGGAGACTCAATCGATGAAACGTACATCATTTTTAGCGAAGAGCGCGGCCCTTGCGGGCGCCGCCGTCCTCGCTTACGGAAAAGGAGTACCTGCAATGGCTTCTACCGGTGGAGTCAATATCGTTCTCGTTCACGGAGCTTGGTCTGACGGCTCCGGCTGGCTCAAGGTCATCCCGGCTCTTCAGGCTGCCGGCCACAACGTGGTCGCCGTGCAGAATCAAATGATCAGTCTGTCCGGCGACGCCGCAAATACGCGAGCTGCTATCGACGCGATGCAAGGTCCCACGGTGGTCGTCGGTCACTCGTACGGCGGAGCGGTCATTACATCAGCGGCTCACGGCGCGCAAAATGTCAAAGCGCTCGTCTACATTGCTGCGTTTGCGCCCGATGAGGGCGAGGCACTCGGCAGCTTCCCACCGGGACCCGGAGCAAAGTTCGTCGCTCCCGGACCGGGCGGACTGCTCTACATCGAGCGCGCGAAATTCCCGGAGTATTTTGCCGGCGACCTGCCGCATTCCGAGGGCACGGTACTGGCCGCCGTGCAACGGCCCGTGGGGGGCGCTATCTTTGGAGACAAAATGGGGACGCCCGCGTGGAAATCAATCAAGGCCTGGTATCAAGTCTCGGAGGACGACATGATGATACCGCCTGATCTGGAGAAGAAATTCGCTTCGCGGATGAATGCGACGACAATTACGCTTCCAACCAGCCACGCATCGCTGGTGTCACGTCCGAAGGAAGTAGCCGAACTTATCCTCCTTGCGGCCAAAAGCTAGGGTATGACGCTCAAAGCAAGCTCGGCGCTTTGCTGGAGATCGAGTTGCGCGCCCTCGGCGGCGTAGCGCTCGATCTCCTCGGTCGCAAGTTGCTCGTGCAGCGACGCGATGAGGATATCATAGCTTGCGCGTTCTAGCGGCTCGCGAAAGCCACAAACTGCTTGATATCGGGCGTCGGTGTATCCGTACAGGCGTGCAGCGGTTACGAGCTGCCCAGATCGAGCCGCGACTGCGGCCATGTGTTGAATGAACGCGACAGCACCCCTGACTTCAAGTTCCCCAAGTGCTAGCGCGTCAGGAATATTGTCGTTTCCCAGACGCAAAAATGGCGGACGCTCGAGCCCACCGCGCAATAGCGCCATCGCGGCCGCATTGTCGCCGAGAGTGAGATACAGAGCGGCCAGATTACTTGGCGCATCGATCCAGGTACCGGTCTCTCCGCGATACGCGATTGCCTGCTCGAGTAGCGCGATCGCTTCGTGCAGATTCCCCGCGATGAAGGCGATCTCGGCCTCCCAGTGCGCATCCTCGCGATGATCGAGGATCCCAAGCAGGGTTCGACGTTGCCGCCGTTCGGCAAAGTCGGCACGCGCCTCTTCGAGACGACCGGAACGAGCATAATTAGCGCCGCGATGCTCCAGCATCAAAAAATACATCCCCGATTGCTGCAAACCTTCATCCGCGGCGAGCGTGAAGGCACGAGCGAGCGCATCGTCGGCTTCAGGAAACTCACCGCGTATCGCACAATGCTGCGCAAGGTGTAACTGCGTGCCGATGAGTGCGATCTTATCATTGATACGTTCAAAAACCGGGGTCGCGCGCTCGATGGCGGCGACCACCGCTGGCTTGTTGGGCGCTGCCTGAACGGCAATCCTCAGCAATCTCGCCACAATGAATGGCGGTTCGCCGTCTAATCGCGCAAGTACACGTTCCGCCAACCACCCTGCTTCAGTCCGTCGCTCCCCGTCGAGCCACAATCCACGCAAGCCGCCAAGAATCCGGCCCGCAAGGACCACATCGTCGGCGGTCTCGGAGTTCAGCGCCCACTCGATCGCGCTGCGCGCATCATCCAATTCTGGGGCGAAGCGTCTATGCCATACACCTCGATCTGGTGTTGTGTACAGCTCATCCGCCTCGTCGGCAACGTCTGCCATTCGCCTCGCATGGGATCGCGCGATCATTACTAGCTCATCCGCTTCGGCTAGTTTCTCTGCGGCGAAGGTGCGTACAGAATCGAGCAACCGATAACGGCGGCTTCGCCCCGCATCGCTCGTAAACTCGACCAACGACTTATCTACGAGCTGCGACATGTGGGCAGCGACTTGCTCTCGCGCAAGCTCGCCCGAGGCGCATACATCCTCGGCAGCTTCAAGCGTTACCGCACCGCGAAAGATCGACAGGCGCCGCAGCAACTCTTGCTCCGCCTTGCGCAGCAGGTCGTAGCTCCAAGCGATCGTTGCATACATCGCGTATTGACGCTGCGGGATATCGCGTCCGCCACTGATGACGACGTAGTCCCGCAGGCGTGCGTTCAACACGTCCAGGCCGAGGGTGGGCACGCGCCGAGCTACCAGTTCGATCGCAAGTGGAATGCCCTCGAGTTGCCGGCAAATCCATGCGCCAGTCTCTCGCTCGTCCGCGGTGAACGTAATCCTTGCGTCACCAGCTTTGGCTCGTTCCTCGAAAAGGTGTAGCGCCGTTACCGGTGAGAGCGAGGGCAATCGATAAACGCGTTCGCCGTCGATTGCGAGACGTTCGCGGCTTGTCGCTAGTATCGTGATCCCTCGACAGTTGCGCGATATTGCGCTCGCGGCCGCAGCGACCTCGTCGATGACGTGCTCGCAGTTATCGAGGATCAGGAGACATTCGCGGCGGCGCAGCTGTGCCGCTAGAGACGGGAGCGCCATAGCGGCGGGTGCCGCAGCGTTGCCGAGGACCTCCGCGATCGCCCCAGCCACATGTTTTCCGCGTTCGATAGGCGCAAGATCGACGAACCACGCTTCATTCCAACGCTCGCCAAGAAATGCACGGGCCATCTCGGTGGCGATGCGTGTTTTGCCAACTCCGCCCGAACCGGTAACCGTTACCAGCCGATGATCGCCCAGCAGCGCTTTGAGCTCCGCCATTTCCGTGTCGCGCCCGACGAACGAGGTCAGGCGTGCCGGAATATTGCCTGAAACGGTCGGCTGGTTTGTGCCCGTGTCGCGAGAGCGCTGGCGCGCATGGGCAGCGGTTTCTTCGAATTCGCGGCGAGCGAAATCCGCGAGGTCGAGTGCCTCGGCCAGCGCGTCAACGGTGTAGCGGTATGGTGCGCGCCGAAGTCCTTGTTCCAACGCGGCGATGGCTCGAGCGCTTAGCCCCGCGCGCTCAGCCAGCGCCTCCTGCGAAAAGCCCGCCCTGCGTCGATAGTCTCGTAAGAGTTCACCGAAGGATGGAAGACTTGCCGATACATCCATTTCCTCGGCCTCCCTTCGCTCCACGCCGATCCTATTTCCCAACTTTCGAGGCCCCGAGGTTAGCGCGAGGTCTTCAGCACTGAAGTTTTGATCAATCGGCGCCAAACGCCATCGGGTAGCAATCGCCTGAGGGTCAAGAGCTCTCTTGCACCGTTGGCCGTATACCGCAGACGTGACCTGCCGTCGGTCGAGGCGCGATAAATTGCATCTGCCACACCCTCAGGGCCCGCAGACTTCTGCATTCCAGATGAGTAGCGATCGTGAACGACGGTAGAGGACGGCTCGTATGCAGCATTTTGTATCCATGGGTGCGTGAATGACGTTCTTATTCCACCTGGCGCAACGAGCTTCGCGCGAATCCCAAACGGCGCAAGTTCGTAGCTCATCGCTTCCGTGAGCCCCTCCACCGCAAATTTTGAAGCGCAATAGGGCGCCAAGAACGGGAAACCAACGCGGCCGGCAGCCGACGATACGTTGATGATAACGCCCGAGGAGCGCCTGCGCATGGAAGGCAGCACTGCCTGCATCGTCGAGATCAAACCGAAAAGGTTTAGATCGAAGAGTTTCACCAAATCGTCGTAGGTCGCGCTCTCGAGGGGGCCTCCGAGGCCGGCACCTGCATTGTTGACGAGCACATCTATTCCGCCGAAGCGTTGTTCGATCGCCTCGACGGCGAGACGAATGGATTCCGAATCTGTCACATCTAGGCGGACAGCGGCGACGTTCGATGCTTGCGTCCACGCGCCGATCTGTGCCGGATTCCTAGCCGTCGCAGCAACCTGCCAGCCCTTATCCGCAAACAGCCGAGCCGTCGCTTCGCCAACGCCTCGAGAGGCACCGGTTACCAGCACCGTTTTAGCCATAGCGACAAGGTTAAATGTTTTTGACTGAAGTGTCAATAAAATTATTGACGGGCCGGTCAAAAACGGTTATCCTCATCCAATGGCCAGGCCACGCGAGTTCGATCGTGCGGTCGCTTTGGAAAAAGCGATTGAAATATTTTCGACGCAAGGGTACGCCGGGACATCGACGGAGGATCTACTTAAGGGCGCAGGGATCGGTCGTCAAAGCCTCTACAACGCCTTCGGCGACAAACGGCGCCTCTACCTGGAAGCGATCGCGGCTTACGTGGAGCGGACTACAGCCGCACACGTGAAGCGGCTCAACGCCCCACTTTCTGCGGCGCAAGGCATCCGCGACTTGCTTTCCGGGCTCGTCGTCGACGACGACGCGCAACGAGCCCTGGGCTGCCTAGGCGTAAGTTCCGTGGGGGAATTCGGCATGACCGACCCCGATCTCGCAGCCTTGAGAGCAACGGGAGGGCCACGTATTTTCGCTCGACTCGTCGAGCGACTATGCGAAGGTCAAGAAAGAGGCGAGGTTGACGCGGCGATGGACGTTCATGACGCGGCCGCTTTTATCCAAATGACCATGAACGGGCTCCAGGTCGCCGCGCGCGGCGGTGCGAGCGCTGACGATCTACGAAGAATAGCGCACTTTGCCGCCGATCGCATTACCACTAACGCTCATGAAGTCGTCGAACGCCCAGTGCCTCGACGCCGCCCTGCTACTGCCTAACCGCGATAAAGCGATAGATAGGTGCGACGGGAACTCTAAGCTGTTGCCCATTCTTGGCCCATTCCGGCAACCATTTGAAGTCGAAGACGATGTCCTTTGGGTTCGATTCTTCCGGAGGCCCAAGTGGGA
>DATJOG010000016.1:0-24144 GCA_035507275.1 Candidatus Acidiferrales bacterium | reverse complement strand
GGCTTGCACTCTTAATCTCCGTCTGCTAAGATTTCGGGGCTGGCACTCCATTGCTGCGAGTGCCAACGCCTAAATTCCCACAGTTTTGGAGGTTTACGTGAATCTCAAGCCTTTGGCCGATCGCGTGGTCATCGAGCACGTCGAGCAGAACGAGAAGAGCTCGGGCGGCATCTTCTTGCCCGACACCGCTAAAGAAAAGCCGCAAGAGGGCATCGTCCGTGCGGTCGGAACCGGCCGCGTGACCGACGATGGCAAGACGCTTCCGATGACCGTCAAGGTCGGCGATCGCGTGATTTATTCGAAGTACTCGGGTTCCGAGATCAAGATCGACGGCAAAGAGTACCTCATCGTATCCGAAAAAGACGTTCTCGCCGTCGTCGACAAAGTTCCGGCCGGCGTTTAAGGAGCATTTGAACTAAATCATGGCTGCAAAGCAAATCGTATTTGACGAAAATGCGCGCCGCGCGCTCGAGCGTGGTGCGAACCTGCTTGCCGATGCGGTGAAAGTGACCCTTGGACCCAAGGGCCGCAACGTCGTGCTTGACAAGAAATTCGGCTCGCCGACGATCACAAACGACGGCGTGACCATTGCAAAAGAAATCGAACTCTCCGACACGTTCGAAAACATGGGCGCTCAGCTCGTGAAAGAAGTCGCGTCGAAGACGAACGACATCGCCGGCGACGGCACGACGACCGCGACGGTGCTCGCGCAAGCGATCATCCGCGAAGGTCTGCGCAACGTGACCGCCGGTTCGAACCCGCTGCTGATCAAGCGCGGCATCGAGAAGGCTGTGGAAGTCGCGGTCGACGAGATGGGCTCGTTCAAGCAGAACGTCGACACCAAGGAGAAGATCGCGCAGGTCGCGTCGATCTCGGCGAACGACAAAGAGATCGGCACCTTCATCGCCGATGCGATGGAGAAAGTCGGCAAAGACGGCGTAATTACGGTTGAAGAATCGCGTACGCTCAAGACCGAAGTCGAGACCAAAGACGGCATGCAGTTCGACAAGGGCTACATCTCGCCGTACATGGTCACCGACAGCGAGCGTATGGAAGCGGTGCTCGACAGCCCGTACATTCTCGTGACGGAGCGCAAGATCTCGGCGATCGCCGACATTCTTCCGCTGCTCGAGAAGGTCGTGCAGGTGCAGCGCCCGCTGCTGATCATCGCCGAGGACGTCGAGGGCGAAGCGCTCGCGACGCTGGTGGTGAACAAGCTGCGCGGCACGTTCACGTCGGTTGCGGTGAAGGCGCCGGGCTTCGGCGACCGCCGCAAGGAGATGCTCAAGGACATCGCCACGCTCACGGGCGCGACGGTGATTTCGGAAGAGCTCGGTCTCAAGCTCGACAAAGTGACGCCGGACCAGCTCGGTCAGGCAAAGCGCGTGACCGTGACCAAGGAAGAGACGACCATCGTTGACGGCAACGGTAAAGCTGCCGACATCAAGGGCCGTATCGAGATGATCAAAAAGCAGATCGAAGAGACCGACTCGGACTTCGATCGTGAAAAGCTGCAAGAGCGTCTTGCGAAGCTCTCGGGCGGCGTTGCGGTGATCCAAGTCGGTGCCGCGACCGAGACCGAGCTCAAAGAGAAAAAGCATCGCATCGAAGACGCGCTCTCGGCGACGCGTGCCGCCGTTCAGGAAGGCATGATCCCCGGAGGCGGCGCCTCGCTCGTGCACGCGATCAAGGCGATCGACAAGTACACCGAAAAGGCGCCGAAGGGCAACGGCCATGCGACGACGTGGGCCGATGAGAAGATCGGTATCGAAATCGTCAAGAAGGCGCTCGAAGAACCGCTTCGTCAGATCGCGTACAACGCGGGCTACGAAGGTTCGGTCGAGGTCAACAACGTCAAGGGCAAGACGGCGCCGCAAGGCTTCGACGCCATGACGGGTCAGATCGTCGACATGTTCAAGGCCGGTATCGTGGAGCCGTTCAAGGTGACGCGCTCGGCGCTGCAAAACGCAGCTTCGATCGGCGCGCTCATCCTCACGACGGAGACCCTGATCGCCGACAAGCCCGAGCCGAAGAAAGAAGCACCGGCAATGCCGGGCGGCATGGGCGGCTACGACATGATGTAGCCATCCGCATCCTGCGGATACTATATCCCAAGGCCCCGCCGAACGCGGGGCCTTTTTCTTTGTGCAGGAAACGCGGAACGCATCGATTTAAGCTGGCCTTACGTGCGAATGTGAGAGGTGGGCTTGTGAGAATTCAGTGCTGCGCGCTATTGCTGGCGCTGGTTGCGTTATTGGCGGTTCCGGCGCGCGCTTCGGACCAAACGCTCATGCGCTTCCCCACGCTTCACGGCGGGACGGTCGTATTCGAGGCACACGGAAATCTTTGGGAGGTCTCGCGCAGCGGCGGAGTCGCCAGCCGCTTGACGAGCGATCCGGGCTACGATCTCATGCCGCGATTCTCGCCCAACGGCGAGTGGATCGCGTTCACAGCAAGCTATCAAGGGAATCAAGACGTCTATGTGATTCCGGCTGGCGGCGGCGCTGCCAGACGCCTGACCTTTCACTCCGACGTCGTGCCGCGCGCGCCGACGCGTTGGGGCCCCAACAACATGGTCGTGACGTGGACGCCGGATTCGAAGAACATCGTGTTCCTCTCGCGGCGCACCGCGTTCAACAGCTGGATCTCGCGCTTGTTCGAAGTTCCGCTCGCGGGCGGATTGCCGACGGCGTTACCGCTGGACACCGGCGGCCTCATGACCTACAGCCCCGACGGAAAGTCGATTGCCTACAATCGCATTTTCCGTAATTTCCGCACGTGGAAGCGCTATACGGGCGGCCTCGCGCAACAAGTCTATACCTACAATTTCGACGACAAGCAGCTCAAGAAGATCACGGATTGGAAGGGCACGAGTACCGCACCGATGTGGTACGGCCGGAAAATCTATTTCCTCTCCGACCGCGGCGCGAACCGTCGCGAGAACGTCTGGGTCTACGATCTCGACACGCACCAGTCGCACGAAGTCACGCATTTCACCGACTACGACATCGATTTTCCGAGCTTGGGCAACAACGGAATCGTCTTTCAAGACGGCGGGTCGCTCTACGTGCTCGATCTGCCGTCGGAGCAATTGCACCAGCTTCACGTGAGCGTGCCCGATGACGGGACGCGCACGGGCGCGCGTTACGTCGATGCCTCGAAGTTCATTCGCTCCGCCGACACGGCAGGCGACACCGACTACGCGCTTTCACCCAACGGGAAACGCGCGGTTTTCAGCGCTCGCGGCCGCCTCTTCACGGTGCCCGCCGAGCACGGCGCGACGCGCGACCTTTCGGATAACAGCAGAGCCGACGAGGATCATCCGAGCTGGTCGCCCGACGGCAGAACGGTCGCGTACACGACCGACAGCGACGGCGAGCAAGAGATCGCGCTCAGACCGGCGGAGGGCGGTCCGCAGCGCATCGTCACGCATTTCAAATCCGGCTTCTTTTATCAGCCGGTGTGGTCGCCCGACGGCAAGCTCCTCGCCTTCTCCGATGCGAATCACCGCCTCTGGTTGCTCGATCTCGCCAGCGGCAAGACGACCGAAGTGGCGAGCAACATCTACAGCGAGATTCACGACGAGAGCTTCTCGCCCGACAGCGCGTGGCTGGCATACAGTTTGACCGGCGCCAACGAGCAGACGAATATCTGGCTCTACGACATCGCAAGCGGCAAAGCGACGAACGTTTCGGAGCCGATGGCGAACGATTGGGCGCCGGTATTCTCGCCGAACGGCAAGTATCTGTACTTTCTTTCGCAGCGCCACGAAAACGCGACGTTCAGCGAAACCGAGCTGAACGTCGCGACCATAAAAACCGTCGGCGTTTACGTGGCCACGCTCCGCAAAGCCGAAGCATCACCCTTCGCGCCGCTCTCGGATGAAGGCGCGCTGCCCGTTCGCGAGGAGGAGCACCACGCGGCTGCCGCCGCCTCCGCGAGCAAGGCGATCAAGATCGATCTCGACGGATTGATGGAGCGCGCCGTCGCGCTGCCGGTTCCTTCTGCGGACTACGCGACGCTGGACGCGCGCGGCGACAAGCTCTTCTTCGAAACGACGCCGCCGCAAACGATCGACGGACCGTTACCCGGCGAGCAGACGGCGCTCGATGTCTACGACATGAGCCAGCGTTCCGAAGCCGTCGTCGTCAACGGCCTCGACAGCTACAGCTTATCGGCCGACGGGACGACGGTGCTCTACCAGGAGGGAGCGGCGTACGGAATCGCGCCGGCGAAGGCCGACGGCGACAAGAGCGCAAGAGCGCTCGATCTCTCCCACATGCGTGCGCGCATCGAGCCGGTCGAAGAGTGGGCGGAGATGTTCAACAATGCATGGCGGCTCGAGCGGGATCTCTTCGTCAATGCGGCGATGAACGGCGTTAATTGGCAAAAAGTACATGACTCCTACGCGAAACTGCTGCCGTTGCTCGGTTCGCGCGAGGACCTCAACTATCTCATCGGAGAGGTCCAGGGCGAGCTGAGCAACTCGCACACCTATGTCGGCGGCGGCGACGACGACAACCCGACGCCGGCCGTTCCAACCGCGCTGCTCGGTGTCGACTTCGCGCTCGACTCCGCGTCGGGCCGGTACAAAATCGAGAGGATCTATCCGGGTGACAACACCCGGCCTGGATACAACAGCCCGCTCAGCGAGCCGGGCGTCGACGTTCGTGAAGGCGACTATCTGCTCGCAGTCGACGGACATGAACTCAAGGCGCCGGCGAACCCGTACAGCCTCTTCGTGGGGCTCGTCGGTCAGCCGGTCACGCTGACGATCGCAAACAGTCCAAACGGCGAACAGCGTCACGTGACGGTGCAGCCGCTGCAAAACGAGCTCTCGGTGCGCGAGAAAGCCTGGATCGACCATAATCGCGAGGTGGTCGACAAGCTCTCGGGCGGAAAGATTGCCTACATCTATCTGTCCGATATGGAAGCGCTCGGCATGGATCAGTTCGTTCGGCAATTCTATCCGCAACTCAACAAGCAGGCGCTCATCGTCGACGATCGATGGAACGGCGGTGGCTTCATCGATCAGATTCTGCTCGAGCGGTTGCGGCGGATACTCGTCGGCATGAGTACCAATCGCGAAGGCGCTCCAAACACGATTCCCGGGCAGCTGATCTACGGGCCGAAGGTTTGCCTGATCAATCACTGGTCGGCGTCGGACGGAGATATCTTCCCGTACTTTTTCCGCAAATATGGTCTCGGGCCGCTCATCGGCACGCGCACCTGGGGCGGCGTTCGCGGCATCCGCGGCAATTGGAATCTGCTCGACGGCGGATACATCACCGTACCCGAAGATAGCTTGTACGGACTGGATTCAAAATGGGTCATTGAGAATCACGGCGTCAGTCCGGACATCGAGGTCGAAACCGATCCGGGTCAGTGGATGGCCGGTCATGACGCGCAACTCGAAGCGGCGGTAAATTACCTCATGCAAGAGCTGAATAAGCACCCGCATCACGTGCCGCAGCCGCCGCCCGATCTGCCGGCCTATCCGCCCAACTAGCGAGGGCAGATTGCATCGCCTCGGCGTGCTCGCCGCCCTCGTTGCCGTCACGTCGTGGGGAAGCATGTTCTCGATCATGGCGCACTTGCTCGCCGTGTGGGATCCATATTGGCTGACCTGCATCCGCTACGTTGGTGCGACCGTCATCCTGGCGGTCATGCTCCTCGTTGCCGAAGGGCCCAAGGCGTTTGTCGTGGGGCCGCGACGCTGGTTGCTCTTCGGCATTGGGGCGGCAGG
The DNA here is from genome assembly GCA_035507275.1 of Candidatus Acidiferrales bacterium. Taxonomy (GTDB): domain Bacteria; phylum Vulcanimicrobiota; class Vulcanimicrobiia; order Vulcanimicrobiales; family Vulcanimicrobiaceae; genus Aquilonibacter. The sequence continues at coordinate 18,398 of DATJOG010000016.1, read as the reverse complement.
CATCGCCGGATTCAATCTGTTCGTGCTCAACGGTGTCGCACGCGGAAGCGCGGAGCACGCGGCACTCTTCGTTGCGCTCGCGGCTCGCACTCGCCTTTACCGGCGTTTTTCTCGTGATCACCAAGGGCGACCTCGCGACTCTCGCCGACGGTTCGTTGACGGGTGACGGGCTCTGCGCGTTGGCCGTTTTTTCGTTCGCGATCTACACGGCGTACACACCGGTCTTCAACGACTGGTCGCGGCTTCGCTTTGCCACGCTGAGCGTCGGCTATGGAACGGTCGCCACGCTCGCGTTGAGCGTGATCGCGGCGATGGCGGGCCTGGTACGCGCACCCGGCGCGTTCGATACGTCCGATGTGACCGGAATGCTCTACTTGATCCTCATTGCTGCGGTTATCGCCTTTCTCGCTTGGACGTTTGCGATCGGCGCCCTTGGCGCGGGGAACTCGCCTTCGACCGTTCGATCCGCCGGATGAGCTAGCGCGTCAACACGAGCGCGTTGTTGATCCGGCGGCCGGGTGAGACGAGGTATTTGCCGTTTGCCCACAGACCGCTCGAGGCGCCGCCGTCGAGGTTCATTGCATCGTAAGCGCCGAGCGTCTTCATGATGTGGGCGTCTTCGTCCAGCGTGCCGTCCGCAACGGCGAAGATCAACTCGGACTGATCCTCGCTGATACCGACCATGCTGCGCGTGCCGGCGCGAAAGATCTTCGGATCCTTGAAACCCTCGGCGCGCGGATCGGCAAACTCCATACCCTCGACGAGCAGCTGCGGTCCCCCGCCGATTGCCTGCCAAGCCTTCGCGAAATCACCGATGCCGGATCCGTCCTCCGCCGTTATGGTGTACGAGACGCGCCGGCCGACCCAGAAGTGAAACGCGACGCGCGGCTCGCCGCGGAAATAGATGACGTATCCGTCGCGTGGAATCACGGTCGGTCCGTAGTTGATTTGCGAGACGGCGCCGCCGGTTACTTGAATCTGCGGCCCGCCGTGTAAGCCTGTCGTCCTGCCCCACGCCGGCGTAAAGATGGTGATCGTCTCCTCGCTCGGTCCGGGAAGGCGGTTGATCCAGTAGGCGTACCAGTTGTTCGGATAGACGTCGCTGCCGTCGAGGGAGCCGTCGATGCGCAGCGGGATGCGCATGATCGTCGCATGGTTGTCGCGATCGAAGTAGAGCACGCTGCCGACGTCGCCCTTGAAGACCAGCGAACCGTCCACGACGGTCGTTTGATCGAGGTTCTTGCGCGGCGCTTTCTTGTTATAACATTCAAAATAGCCGCCATTGATGGCGGCTATTGCGTGATCGTGCTTTGCGATGTCGGCGAGCCAGGCGGTGTCGCCGACGTTGGGACCCCCGAGCGCGGCGCGCACCCTCACTCGATCGAGCCGCGCGATGACGTACCGCACCACGTGTCCCTCGATCGTCGTGGTGCCGGCGCTGATCGGCGGAGCACGGCGTGCGTCGATGGCGATAGGGGCGTACGCGAGCAGAAATCCCGTCGCAAGAAATGCCGTCGCGCGCGCAAGTGCAGCAGCCCTCACACCTCAGTCATCGACAACATGGGCGGCGCGCTAAAGCGCGCTCATATGATTGTAATCCGTACTCCAGGCTGCGTGTAACGTTACGGCGATGCGCTAGCCGCCGGTGCCCCTGCTCGCCACGGCGGCAGGCGCGCCGCCCCGGGGCGCTCTCCGTCGAGACATTCGAGCTCTTGGCACACGCAGCAAGAACGATAAGCGCCCCTCTCTTCTGGGAGGGCTAACGGCGGTCCTCACTAAGGTACTCTAAAGCATGCAGCAACGGGTCTCCAACGATTTCACCATCCGGGTTGCTACGGTCAACGGTTCGGGCAGTCAATCATCCAATCTGGTTCTGACCAACGCCATCTTCCGTCTCGGGATCCCGGTCGCACCGAAGAACGTCTTCCCCTCCAATATCGAGGGGCTTCCGACGTGGTTCGACGTTCGTATTTCATCGAAGGGCTATCAGTGCCGCACGCGCGACGTCGACGTGCTGGTCGCGCTCAACACCGCAACCTATCGCACCGACATCGCCGGCGTCAAGGCCGGGGGCGTGGTCGTGCACGAAGCGGGCTACAAGATCGACGGCGAGATTCTGCGTGACGACATCGTCTACTACGCGGTGCCGTTCAACGAGCTTGCAAAAGCCAGCTTCAGCGACGGTGCGCTGCGCAAATATCTGCTCAACATGATCTACGTCGGCGTCGTCGGGGAACTGCTCGGCATTCCCGAAGCCGAGGTCGAAGCGGCGATCGGCGCGCAATTCAAGCGGAAAGCCAAAGCCGCGGCCACCAACGTCGAAGCGGCGCGCATCGGCTTCGCGTACGCGCGCGAGCATCTGCCGAAGCGGGATCGCTTTGCGCTCGAGCGCATGAGCGGGAAAATCGACGGACTATCGTTCCTCGACGGTAACCGCGCCGCCGCGCTCGGCTGCGTCATGGGCGGCTGCACGGTCGCGGCGTGGTATCCGATTACGCCGTCCTCCTCGCTCTGCGAAAACTTCATTGCGCTTGCGGAAAAGTATCGCGTCGATCCGGCGACGGGCGAGAAGCGCGTCGCGATCGTGCAAGCTGAGGACGAACTCGCGGCGATCGGTATGGTGCTCGGGGCGGGCTGGGCCGGTGCGCGTGCGATGACCTCGACGTCGGGCCCGGGTCTTTCGCTGATGGCGGAGTGGGCCGGTTACGGTTATTACGCGGAGGTTCCGGCGGTGATTTTCGACGTGCAGCGCGCGGGCCCGTCGACCGGTCTCCCGACGCGCACGATGCAAGGCGACGTCGCGTTCGCGTACACGCTCTCGCACGGCGATACGAAGCACATCGTGCTGCTGCCTGCGACCGTCGATGAAGCCTACGATATGGCGATGCAGGCGTTCGACCTCGCGGATCGCTTCCAAACGCCGATCTTCGTGCTCTCCGATCTCGACTTGGGCATGAACTCGTGGATGACCAAGCCGCTGCCGTATCCCGAGAAGCCGTTCGACCGCGGGAAATTACTGAGCGTGAAAGATCTCAACAAACTCGAGAAATGGGGACGCTATCTCGACGTCGATCGCGACGGCATTGCGTATCGCACGCTCCCCGGCACCGATCACGCGCGCGCGGGCTATTTCACGCGCGGTACGGGTCACGACGAAGAGGCGCGCTACTCCGAGTTGCCCGACGTGTGGGAGCGCGGCCTCGACCGTCTCACGCACAAGCACGAGACCGCGCGCACCAAAGTGCCGCAGCCTATCGTCGAGGAGCGCGGTCATCCGATCGCCATTCTCGCCTACGGCACGACGCACCACGCCGTCGTCGAAGCGCGCGATATCCTTCACGCGGCAGGCATCGAGACCGACTACATGCGCGTGCGCGCGCTGCCCTTCTCACCCGACGTGGCGGCTTTCATCTCGCGCCACGAGCGCGTGTACGTCGTCGAACAGAACCGCGACGCGCAGCTCTATGGGCTGCTGCGCATCGAGCTCGCGAACCACTTGATCTCACGGATTCAATCGATCCGTCACTACAACGGCGTGCCGATCGACGCGCACGCCATCGTCGATCCGCTGCTGCAGGCGGAGCGTGAACCCGCGGTGGTAGCAGAATGACCGTCAACCTGATCGGCCTTAGCCGCGACGTGTATAAAGGTCTTCCGACGACACTGTGCGCGGGATGCGGCCACAACTCGATTACCAACCATCTGATCAAAGCACTCTACGACTACGGTGCGCCGCCGCATCTCCTCGCGAAGATGAGCGGCATCGGTTGTTCCTCGAAGACACCGGCGTACTTCGTCGAACAAGCGCACGGCTTCAACGGCGTGCACGGACGCATGCCCTCGGCTGCGACCGGCGCCAAGCTCGCGAATCGCGACCTGCTCGTGCTCGGTATCAGCGGCGACGGCGATACGGCGAGCATCGGTTTGGGGCAGTACGCGCACATGATCCGCCGCAACGTCGATTGCGTCTATCTGATCGAGAACAACGGCGTCTACGGGCTCACCAAAGGGCAGTTCTCGGCGACCGCCGACGTCGGTTCGACGCTGAAGAACGGAACGCCCAACGAATTCGCCACGATCGACGTTTGCGGTCTCGCGATCGAGCTGGGTGCGAGCTTCGTCGCGCGCTCGTTCTCGGGTGACGGCAAGCAGCTGGTGCCGCTCTTGCAGGCCGCGTTCTCGCATCGCGGAACCGCGATCATCGACATCATCAGCCCGTGCGTGACGTTCAACGATCACGAGGGTTCGACCAAGAGCTACGCCTACGTCAAAGAGCACGACGTCGAGATCAACGCCCCGGATTTCATCCGGCCGCGCGAAGAAATCACGGTCGATTACGAACCGGGAAGCGTGCAAGACATCGAACTCGAGGACGGCTCACGCGTGTTGTTGCGCAAGGTCGACCGTGAGTACGACGCAACCAGCCGCATTGGCGCGCTCGAACTGATTCACGAGACGCGCGGACGCGGCGAGTTCGTGACGGGACTGCTCTTCGTCGACACCGGCGTACCCGATCTGTGCGAACGCGAGAAACTCACCGCGACTCCCCTCAAAGATCTCAAAGAGGACGAGCTGCGCATCGGGCGCGCAGAATGGGACGCGCTCTTTAGCTCTTGACGAATTCGATCGTTAGGGGATAAGTGTACGCCTCGCCTTGATTGGCTTTGACGGCCGCGACGATCGAGAAGATCAGGATCACGATACCGACCGCCCATAGCACGAAAAGGCCGATGACCAGGAGGGTCAGCACCCAGCCGGCGACCCACGCGATGAGCATCGTGAGCTGAAAGTTGAGCGCGTTGCGCGCTTGATTCTTTAGCCACGGATTCTCGTTACTCACGAGATAGACGATGAGCGATGGGATGAATCCAAAAACGATGCCGCCCAAATGCGTCAGCAGGGCGGCCACTTTGTCGCTAGAGCTGGGAGAGGTCTCGATCACGGAAGCTCCTCCTCGGATGGCGATGAGGGCGGGCCTTCGCCGCTGCGCCCGCTTGGGCCGCTTGACAATGCATAAGTATGGACTTATGATTTGCCCGTGACCGCGACCCTTCCCGTCGACACCGTAATGCGGACGCTTTCCGACCCGACACGCCGAGCGATCTACGAAAGAATCGTCTCTGCCCGCGAGGCGAGCGTGCGGGAGCTCACGGATCGCGCCGGCGTCTCGCAGCCCGCCGTTTCGCAGCACCTCAAGGTGCTGCAAGAAACCCGGCTGATCGTTGGACGCAGGGAGGGGCGCAAGACGTTTTACCGGGCCGATCCGCGCGGCTTGCAGCCGCTCGCGAAATGGATGGAAGAACACCGGCGCTTTTGGGAAGAGAGCTACGACCGGCTCGGCAGCTACTTGGCCGAACTGCAACGAAACGAGGACGCATTATGACAAACGTAAAGGCACGGGTATAGCAGCATGAAGATCGTATCGACCGTCGCTCGCATTTTGCTCGGCGTGATGTTCACGGTGTTTGGCTTGAACGGTTTCCTGCACTTCATTCCGTCGCCGGCGTTTCCGCCCGGCTATCTGCTGGACTTCCTGACGGCCGTAGGCGGATCCGGATACTACGTGCTGATCTTCGGCGTGCAGCTCATTTGCGGGATCATGCTGCTGACCGGTCAGTACGTGCCGCTCGCGATCGTCGCGCTGGGAGCCGTCCTCGCGAACATCCTCACGTTTCACGCCACGATGAATCCGCAAGGGTTTCCTCCGGCGATCGTCGCGCTGATCCTTTGGTTTCTTACCGCCTGGCCGATTCGCGCGCAATTCGCGCCGATCTTCGCTCGAAAGGCAAATGTATGACGACGTTGACACTGCCTTCGGAATGCGAGTTCGTTTTTGAATACACGTTCGATGCGCCGCGGGCGCTCGTGTTCGAAGTGATGTACGATCCCAAGCACATCCCGAATTGGTGGGGCCCTGCGCGCTTACGAACCGTTGTCGACGCGATGGACTTTCGCGTGGGTGGGAAATACCGGTTCTTGCAGTACGAGCCCGACGGGAGACTGCACGCGTTTAGCGGTGAGTATCTCGAGATCGTGGTCCCGGAGCGCGTCGTGATGACGTTCGTCTATGAACCGTGGCCGGATCGCGTCAGCCGCTGCAGCCACACGCTTATCGAAAAAGACGGGCGCACGACGCTCGTGGCACATCAGTTCTTCGAGACGCGAGAAGAGCGCGACAACATGCTCGAAGGCGGCGCGCAGGAAGGCTACGCCGAGGCGATGGAGCGTTTGACGGCGCTCCTCAAGCGGAGCGGCGGAACTCGCCCAGGCGCCCCTCTAGGCGCGTAAACGCGTCGACCACATCTGGATCGAAGGCCTTGCCGCTCTCGCCGCGGATTTGCGCGATCGCGTGCACTTCGCTGAACTCGATGCGGTGCGGACGTTCGGAAACGAGCGCAACGTACGTGTCGGCAACGGCGACGATGCGTGCTAGTAGCGGAATATCGACGCCCATCAGACCGTCGGGATAGCCCGAACCGTCCCAACGCTCGTGGTGAAAACGCGCGATCGATTCGGCCTCGCGCAAGAGCGGACGAGTCCCGCCGCCGAGGATCGCGGCGCCCGCGTCGACGTGACTGTTGACGATGCTGCGCCAGCGCAAGGGCAACGCGGACGGCATCATGCGTACGCGCTCCGGGACCGAGAGCATGCCGATGTCGTAGACGAGCGCCGCGGTGCGCAGCGCCTCGATGTCTCCCGAAGAAAGGCGCATCTGCTCGCCGAGTGCGACCGCGACGTCGCGCACCTGTTCGGCGTGGTCTGCCAGCTCGCGGCTGCACGAGCGCATCGTGCGATGCAGCCGCTCGATCGTATCGCGCTCGTCGGTCGGCATGACGATCTCGCCGTAGGTGACGCGGCTTTGCGGCTGCACGAGCGCGAAGCGCCGTAGATGCGCGCTGAACTCTTTGAGCGTGATCGGCTTTTCGATATAGGCGGTCGCTCCGGCGCGCAAGGCCCGCGGCCCAAGCGAACGATCGCTGTTTGCCGTGAGCATCAGGATCGGCGTGAAGGCGTGCATCGGCAGGTCCCGCATCGCCTGCGTGAAAGCGAGTCCGTCGATTTCCGGCATGAAATAGTCGACGATCACGAGCGCTGGACGCAGATCTTCGAGCGCATCCAGGGCGGCACGCGGATCAGCGTACGCGATCGGCGCCTCGCCGAGGACGCGCTTGATCACGGCACTATACAATTTGAGGGTTGCTTCGTCGTCGTCGACGATGACCACGCGGTACATACACCCTTAGTGTGCCCATTTTCGGCCGCAGCCAGATTATCGGACGGCTAACCTTTGGCCCGGGCTAGGTAAAGTGGCTGTGAAGGCGACGGAAGGCGTAATAGACCGGAACGCCGGTCACGAGCACCGCGACGCCGAGGAAGGTATCCTTCGGCGACTTGATCAGCACGTCGAGTACGATCGACCACGCGGCGATCAGAAAGATCAGCGTACTCCAAGGATGGAGCGGCATCAGAAACCATGGCTCGGCAGCGCCGTGCTCGCGATCGCGCCGGCGGAAAATGAAGATCGCGAGGGCCGCAAATCCGAAGAAGACGTAGTCGATGCTCGTTACCCAGTTCAGAATCAGGTCGTAGCGACCCGAGCAAGCGATGAGAATCGCGGCTGCGCCCTGCACCGCGATCGCGACGATCGGGACGTGCGTACGCGGACTGATCCAGGCGAGTTGCTTGAAGAACGTGCCGTCGGCCGCCATTTGAAAATAGACGCGCGGCGACGTGAGAATTTGATTCGCGATGAACCCGAGCGTCGAGAGCGCGACGATGCCGGCCATGATCTTGGCGCCCAGCGGACCGGCGACCGCTTGCACGATATCCGATGCAGGTGTATTCGTCGCTGCGAGCGCCTGCGGGCCCAACACGAAGAGGCAGATGCCGTTCATGCCGAGATAGAGCACGATCACGCCGAGCACGCCGAAGAGCATCCCGAGGGGCAGCGAACGATTCGACTCGCGCATTTCACCGGCCATGAAGCTCGACGTCTGCCAACCGCTGTACGTGAACATCACCGGCACGAGTGCGAGTCCGATCGCGACCGCCGGATTGAAATCGTGCGGCAGCACGACCGGCGCTCCGTACGGAGCCGCGGCGTGGGCGGCAAAGAACCCGGTGAGAATCACGGCGGCGATTGCGACGATCTTCGCGACCATGAATCCATTTTGCGTCGTCGTGCTTTCGCGGACACCCAGGCAGTTGACGATCGTGAATACGGCGATGACCGTGACGGCGACGATGGTTGCTTGCACGCTCGTCAACGTGATGCCGGTGATGGCCGGAAGATAGAACGCGAAGGTCACCGCCGAAGCTGCAGTGCCGCCGCTCTGGGAGACGAGCAGCAGCGTCCATCCGTAACTGAACGCGACGACGGGATGATACGCGTCGCGAAGATAGGCATAGACGCCGCCGTCATACGGCCGCCGCGCGCCGAGCTCTGCAAAGACCCCCGCGCCTATGATCGCAAGCGTGCCGCCGAGCACCCATGCGAGCATGGAGAGCAACGGCGTGTGCACGAGACGCGCCACGACCGACGGATTGACGAAGATGCCCGACCCGACGATACCGCCCATCACGATCAGCGCCGCGTCGCGGACGCCGAGCTTACGGAGCAGGCGTGGGGCTTGAGGTACCGACAAAGCGCTGCCAGGCGAAATAGAAGATGATACCGCCGACGATCACGAGCGTGCCGTACAGCGTGTCGAGCGGCGCAATCGCTACTTGGGCGACGAAGATCGCGAGCAAGACCGCCATCAACAGAATCGTCGAGAACGGATGGAACGGCACGCGCACGGTTGGCTTCTTGCCGTCGCCGTCACGCTTACGGAAGATGAAGATTGCGCCCGCGGCGAACACGACGAAGAGCCATTCAGGCGCAACGACCCAGTTGACGATTTGATCGAAGGTGCCGCTCAGCGCGATTGCGGCCGCGATGACGCCCTCGACGATGATGGCGATGGTCGGCACGTGGGTGCGGGGATTTATGTAGGCTATCTGCTTGAAGAACGTGCCGTCGGCCGCCATTTGATAGTAGATGCGGGGTGAAACCAGCATGCGCGTGCTCATGAAGCCGAGCGTCGAGAGCGCGATCGCAATCGCGATCAAGCGCGCGCCGATTGGTCCTAACGCAGCTTGCACGACGTCGGAGGCAGGCACTTTCGTTGCCGCCAGTCCGGCCGGTCCGAGTACGCGCAGGCAGCCGACGTTCACGAGTATGTAGATCGCGATGACCGCGAGGACGCCGAAGATCAAGCCGCGCGGAATCGTGCGTTCCGGTTCGACGGTCTCGCCCGTGATGTAGGTCGCGCCTTGGAAGCCGTTATAGGCAAAGAGCACGGGAATCATGGCGAAGCCGAACGCGCCGAGCAACGCGGCATTCGAATCGAAGCCGGGTAAGGTCGCACTTGCGCCCGCCGCCGGATGCGCGAAGAGACCGGCACCGATCAAGCCCGCGATGGCAACCACTTTCAGGATCACGAGCGCGTTCTGCCAGGTTCCGCCCTGCCGCACACCGAGCGCGTTGATGACGACGAGAATCGCAAGCGTCGCGACCGCGATCGCACGCGGTTCGATCTGCAGCCCCGTGAGCGGAATGACATAGCCGGAGAAGAGCACTGCGGCTGCCGCGGTGCCGCCGGTGTCGGCTATCAGCAGCAGCGTCCAGCCGAAGACGAAGGCGACGGCGGGGTGATACGCATCGCGCAGATAGGCATAGATTCCGCCGCTCTCCGGGCGCCGTGCGGCAAGCTCGGCAAACACGAAGGCGCCGATGATCGCGATGAGGCCGCCGGCAACCCAGCAGCCGATCGCGAGTGCGGGAAGATGCGCGCGAGTTGCGACGACCGCCGGATTGCGAAAGATCCCCGACCCGATGATCGAGCCGATGGTGATCAGCGTCAGGTCGAAAGCGTTGAGCCGACGTCGCAGCGTGGACATTCCTGCCCCACTACCACACCGGCGCTAACTTGCCTGCGCTTGCCGCTGCTGCGCTTCGTGTACGACGCGGGAGATTTCGTTGAGATTCCCGCGTACCGCGTTGACGACGGCCGGATCGTAGAGCGTCCCGGAACCCTTCTCGACAACCTCGATCGCTTGTGCCAGTGAGAGCGCCGGGCGATCTCCGCGCGCACGCAAGAGCGCGCTCATCGTATCGGAGACTGCCACGATGCGGCCCATGATCGGAATCGAGGAGCCGCGCAATTTTCGCGGATATCCCGAGCCGTCGTAACGTTCGTGATGCGTTTGCGCGATGACCGTCGCGGCGCGCATGACGGCGTCGTCGCGTCCGGCGAGCAGGCGCGTCCCCGCGTCGGCGTGCCGCTCGATCGTAACGCGATCGGCTTGCGTCGCCGTGCTGCGGCTCTCGAGAAGACGCTGCGGGATGCCCGCCTTGCCGATGTCGTAAATGCGCGATGCCACGGTGAGCATCTGCAGCTCGTCGTCGGTGAGTTTGAGCTCGCGCGCCAGCGCGATCGCAATCTGCGACGAGAGGTCGTGATGCAGAACGATCGACGGATCGTGCAACGAGGCGACGTCGAGCATCGACTCGATGATCATCTGCGCGTTCGGCGCGGCGCCCGGCGCGGCGGGGGCGCTCGTGCGCGACCCGGCTTCCTTGAGGCGGGCCTGCATGTCGGTGCGTTCGCGGCGCGTGTCGACGATGTGCATCGCGTGCACGAGGAATTCGGACGGGTTGATGGGCTTCTCGAGGAAGGCGTACACGTCGAGTTCGAAGGCGGCGCGGCGCAGATCGCGGTCGGGCTTGCTCGTCGTGAAAATCACGGGCGTGCGGTCGCGGCCGTCAATTAAACGCATACGCCGGATAAAATCGATGCCGGGGATATCGGCGAGCGTGTTGCTGACGACGATGAATGCAGGGTCGACGCCGCCGACCCAATGAAGGGCGTCCGAAGCTTTCTTGAAGCAGATCGGTTCGATGTCAGCGACGCGCCGAAGAATCTGCGAGAAGCCAGCGAGCGACGACTCCTGGTCGTCGACGACGGCTACGTGCATTGCCCCTCCCTTTCGCCTAAGGTTGCCCACGGCTAAAACCAGGGTGTCCACAAAGACACCCTCTAAGTAGAAGAATCGGCAGATTTTGCCGCCAGGCCAGGGGCCGGGACGCCGAGGGGGCTAGCAGAAGGTGCAACTGAGTGCTAAGATTGCGAATCTAGGGACATAGAGCCATGGAGTTTATCGTACGGCCCCGTCTGGGGTTTGAGCCCAACGCCGACGTCGTGATCGACGAGGAGCGGGGCCAGGTGGTGGTCGCGGTCGAGGTGGCCGGCGCCGACCCGGAGAGCCTCCGGGTCGAGGTCGACGGCCGCTTCTTGACCATCGCGGGCCTGCGGGCCGAGCCGGTACGGTTCCGCCGCGGGTCGTTCATTCAAAAAGAGATTTCCTACGGCTCCTTTGCCAAGCGCCTCCGCCTGCCGGTGCCGGTGGATCTGCTGGGCGACACGCACGCCACCTACGCCGACGGCGTGCTGGTGATTGCGCTGCCCATTTCGTCGACGGCCTACGTGCCCTCGGCGCGCACCGAGATACGCATGATCGTGAAGAGGACGTTATCCTGAAGATGGCTGAACGCAAAGCCAAATCCGTTATTCCCGCGAACTTGATCGGCATTCTGCCGCTGCAAGAGGCGGTGCTCTTTCCCAACACCGTGATTCCGCTGGCGGTCGTCAAAAAGCCGGGCATTTTGTTGGTCGAAGAGGCGTTGCGCGAAGGCAAACCGATCGGCCTGACCGTGCTCAAAGATCGCGAGACCGAGAACCCGGGCCCGGGTGACGTGCAGCGCGTCGGCACGATCGGCGTGATCCAGAAGATGCTGAAGGTTCCCGACGGTACGATCCGCTGCATCGTTGCCGGCCAGAGCGTCTTCAAGATCGAAGATTTCACGCAAGAGCAGCCGTATATGGTTGCTGCCTACACCGAGCTTCCCGACGTCACCGTCGACAACGAAGAACTCGTAGCGATGCAGCGCAACCTTGCGGGCCTCTTTCAGAAACTGCTCTCCTACTTGCCGCAAGCGCCGCGCGAGATGGAGATGGAAGTTCAGAACATCACGGATCCCAACGTCTTGACGTACTTCGTCGCTTCGACGATGCGTTTGGAGACTGCGGATCGCCAGGCGCTGCTCGAAGAGCGCAACACGGCGCGCCGCATGCGCAAGCTCACGCTGTTGCTCACCAAGGAGCTGGAGGTCGTCGAACTCGGACACAAGATCCAGAGCGACATTCAGCGCGAGATGGAGAAGAATCAGCGCGAATTCTATCTGCGCCAGCAGCTGCGCGCGATTCAAGAGGAACTCGGCGAAGTCGATCCGCAGCAGGCCGAGAACAACGAACTGCGTCAGAAGATCGAAGAAGCCAAGATGCCCGAGGATGCGCGCAAGGCCGCGGATCGCGAGCTCGACCGGCTTTCAAAAGTACCGCAGGCGAGTCCGGAATACAGCGTCATTCGCACCTATCTGGATTGGCTCGTGCAGCTCCCGTGGAGCGCTGAGACGCCCGATCACATCGACATCAAGAAGGCGCGCGAAATCCTCGACGAGGACCACTACGATCTCGAGAAGATCAAAGAACGTATCATCGAGTATTTAGCGGTCGGCAAACTCAAAAAGAAGCTGACTGGCCCGATCCTCTGCTTCGTCGGACCTCCGGGCGTCGGGAAGACGTCGCTCGGGCAATCGATCGCACGCGCGATGGGACGCAAGTTTGCGCGCCTCTCGGTGGGCGGCGTCCGCGACGAGGCCGAGATTCGCGGCCATCGCCGTACGTACATCGGCGCGATGCCGGGCACGATCATCCGCGCGATTCGCGACGCCGGCACGAAGAATCCGGTGATGATGATCGACGAGATCGACAAGGTCGGCGCGGATTTCCGCGGCGACCCGCAGTCGGCGCTGCTGGAAGTGCTCGATCCGGAGCAGAACAACTCGTTCCGCGATCATTATCTCGATCTGCCATTCGATTTGAGCCAAGTGCTCTTCATCTGCACGGCCAACTCGCTCGACACGATCTCGCCGCCGCTGCGCGATCGCATGGAGATCATTCAGCTCGCAGGCTACACCGAACTGGAAAAGCTCCAAATCGCCAAGCGCTACCTCGTGAAGAAGCAGCGTAACGCCAACGGCCTCAAGGAGACGCAGGCGCAGCTGAGCGACACGGCGTTGCGCGGGATCATCAACGATTACACCCGCGAGGCGGGTGTCCGGAATCTCGAACGCGAGATCGGCACCGTCTTCCGCAAAGTCGCACGCAAGATCGCGGAGAACCCGCGCTTCAAAGCGCGCGTCAAACCTGAGAACCTTGCCGACTACTTGAGCAAGCCGCGCTTCTTCAACGAAGTGAAGAAGCGGGTCGCATCGATCGGCGTAGCGACGGGTATGGTATGGACGCCGGTCGGCGGCGACATCGTGTTCATCGAAGCCTCGGCGATGCCGGGCACGGGCAAGCTCGTGCTGACGGGTCAGCTCGGCGACGTGATGAAGGAAAGCGCGCAGGCCGCGATTTCGTTCTTGCGCTCGCGTTCGGCCGAACTCAGCATCGCTGAAGACTACTTTACCAAGCACGACATCCACGTGCACGTGCCTGCGGGCGCGACGCCGAAAGACGGCCCGTCGGCCGGTATCACGATGGCAACGGCGATCGCGTCGATGCTGACCGGATACAAAGTCGATCCGAACCTCGCGATGACGGGCGAGATCACGTTGACCGGCCAAGTGTTGCCGATCGGCGGTCTCAAAGAGAAGGTGCTGGGCGCGAAGCGAGCCGGCATCACGAAAATTCTCTTCCCCAAACGTAACGAGATGGACCTCGACGACATTCCGAAGGAAGTGCGCGATACGATGACCTTCGTGCCGGTCGAGGAGATCAGCGAGGTGTTGCATCACGCGCTTGGCAAGCGTGTGATCGCGCCGGTTCCGCTCGGCGAAGACGGACGCGCGACCAACGTGGTGCCGCTGCGGCGCCGCAACGGCGTCGCTAAGCGCGCGACACGCGTGGCTACAACGGCTGAACGCCGCCGTCGCACCGCCCGCAAGCGTTAGTCCCCCTGTCACCCTGAGCGTAGGCGCGAAGCGCCGAAGTCGAAGGGCCGTGAAAACAAAGTGCCTTTGACCACGAATGGGTCGAAGGCACTATTGTTTGTGACCGAGGGGGCGCTACGGTCGCTAAGCGGGCAAAAGAAAGCGCAACGCGGACGCGACGGATTCCTTCGCGCCGGCGCTAGCGCCGTCGCCGTGTGCGATGATCAGCTTATCGAAATCCCATGAGAGGAGCTTGCGCAGCGATTGCCGCGCAAGCTCTTTCTCTATAATGCTGAGTTTGATATCGATCGGCATGGCCAGACGTCCGCCCGTCAAGGCGTTACGTTGGATGAAATCGTTGAAAAGCAACGTGCGCGATGGGCGGTGGTAGAATTCGGTTTCGCGAGCGAACGCGTTGCCGCGAAAGACGACCTGATCGAGGTCGTCCGCCCATTGGCTGGGCGGCGTGTCGGTGAGAATCTCGGGCGTCATCCAACAGCGCGCCTTCGGGAAGTGCGCCTTCCACGACGCGAGGCGCCAGTTATGCAGCCGCGCCGGCGAGACCAAGTGCACGACCTCGCCGAGCCGCGCGACCTCGTCCATTTCGGTTGTCGATACGTCGACCGGCGATTCGATCCACAGCGAGCCGTTGCTGAGCTTCACGACGATCATGCGCGTCGGTAATCGCAGCGGCCAGACCACCGTGACGGGCGGTCCGTCGGCGATCCAAACATTGGTTCCAAACGGCTGCAGCATATTATTCTCGCATCCACGAAAGCGCGGCGACGCCCAGCATGACGAACGCGACGAAGCCGAAATAGGAACTGGCTGGAGCAAACGTTTTGGCGAGTCCTCCGGCGTTCGCCGTGTGGGCGAAGTAGACGGCGCTCGCGAGCGCGACGCCGAGCAGTTGACCGCTGGTGCGCGCGGTCGCGAGCGTTCCCGCGGCGATGCCGCGGCGGTTGGACGGCGCCGAACCCATGATCGCGCTGTTGTTCGGCTGCGTGAACACGGCGGTGCCGCAGCCGGTGATGACGAGGGCCGTGATGATCTCACCGGTCGAGGGAAGCGGAGGCAGCCGCGAGAGCAGAAAAAGCCCGAGCGCAACGACCAGCGCACCAGCCGTCGAAACGTAGCGCACCGGCACGCGATCCGATAACGCTCCGGCCGTGGGAGCCAGCACGATATTGAGCGCGGTGATCGGCGTTAGCAAGAAGCCCGCGGTGAAGGCAGGATCGCCGAGCGCGGTTTGCGCGGTGAGCGGCACGATGAAGATCACGCCTGAGAAGGCCGCAAAGTAGACGAACGCCGCCAAGGACGAGACGGCGAAAATGCGGATCTTGAAGAGCGAGAGATCGAGCGTCGGCGTCGGAACGCGCCGCTCGACGAAGACGAAGATCCAGAGTGTCACTTGCGAAAGCGCGAGAAGACCGAGCGTCAGGGGCGAAAACCAGCCCCAAATGTGCGAACGCGAGAGCGCAAGCGATGCCGAAAAGAGCGTGACGATCGAAAGCACTGCGCCGAGCGGGTCCAGCCCTCCGCCTTTTTGCTGCACCGGACGCAACACGAAGATCGCGCCGATCATCGCAGCCACCGAGATCGGCACGTTGATGAGAAAGATCCACCGCCAATCGCCGAAGGTCACGATCGCGCCGCCGATGATCGGGCCCATCGAGAGGCCTACCGCGACCGCGGCTCCGTTGAATCCGATCGCGCGGCCGCGCTCCGTTGCCGGGAACGTGTCCACGATCAGCGCTTGATTCGAGGAGAGCAGCATCGCCGCGCCGAGCGCTTGAACCGCGCGCGCTGCGATCAAAATGCCGAGCGAGGGCGCGAACGCGCACGCAAGCGAGCTCGTCCCGAAGACCGCGAATCCGATGAGATAAATGCGCTTCTGTCCGAAGATGTCGCCGAGGCGGCCGAAAAGCACCAGCGTCGATGCGGTGACCAGCATGAACGAGAGGATCACCCACTCGGTGTCGGCGACCGAGCGTTGATACGCACGCGCGATCGTCGGCATCGCCACGTTGGCAATCGACGCGTCGAGCGTGCCCATCATGCTTCCGAGCATGATGACGGCGAGCGCGTACCAGCGGTACTGCTCGTGCGAGCGAATGGCCGCCCTCACCGAACGGTGATGCCCGCACCCTCCGCGACCTCGCCGATCACCGCATCGAGCACATTTGCGGCGCGCAAGGCGCCGCGCAGCAGCTCGAGCCGTTCGGGAGCAACGCTGATCAAGAGTCCGCCGGAGGTTTGCGCGTCGGAGAGCAGCATGCGCGTCGCTTCATCGATCGCCGGCGCGAAGGCCGTGAACGCGGCGTGCGTGCGCGCGTTATTCTTGGTGCCGCTGGGCACGACGTCGCGCCGAATCAAATCGAGCACGCCGTCCATGACCGGCACCGCGGTCGCGTCGATGATAAGGCGCACGCCCGAAGCACGCGCGAGTCCGCCGCCGTGGCCGAGCACGCCGAAGCCCGTAATGTCGGTAGCGGCGTGCGCGTCGGCTGCGAGCATGGCGCTCGCCGCACCGGCGTTGAGCGTGGTCATCCAATCGATCGCCTCGCGCAAGCCGGAATAGGAAATCGCGTCGCGCTTTGCCGCAGTGGTGAGAATGCCGGTCCCGATCGGTTTGGTCAGCACGAGCGCGTCACCGGGTTTGGCGCCGGCGTTGGTGACGATGCAGCGCGGATCGATCGTGCCGCTTACCGCCATACCGTATTTCGGCTCGTCGTCCTTGATCGTGTGGCCGCCCAGAATCGCGACTCCGGCGGCACGCGCGACGGTCGCGCCGCCCTCGAGAATGCGCGCGAGCACCGCGAGGTCGAGCGATTCGGGAAACGCCACGATATTGAGCGCGCAGACCGGTGTACCGCCCATCGCGTAAACGTCGGAGAGGGCGTTGGTTGCGGCGACGCGCCCGAAATCGAACGGATCGTCGACGATCGGCGTGAAGAAGTCGACCGTTTGCACGATCGCCAGATCCCGACTCAACTGGTAGACGCCGGCGTCGTCGGCGGTGGATAATCCTACCAGTACCTTGGAATCTTCGGGGAAGCGGACGCCCTCGAGGACCCGGGCCAGATCGGCCGCGCCGACTTTGCTCGCACATCCGCCGAATCGCGAGCACAGGCTGAGGCGAACCGTTTCGGGGGATTGCATGTTCGCAGGATACAACAGTGGAGCTATCCAGCGCACTCATTTGACGGAGGAATCGTGTCCAAGCAGCTGATGTTCATCCCCGGTCCCGTGACCGTCGCCGAGCCCGTGCTGGCGGCCATGGCCAAGCCGATGATCGACCATCGCGGGCCCGAATTCAAGGAACTCCAGGCCTCGATCGTACGCAAGCTCAAGCCGATCTTCGGCACCACGGGCGACGTGCTGTTGCTGGGCTGTTCGGGCACGGGCGGCCTCGAGGCGGCGATGACCAACATGTTCGGCCCCGGCGAGAAGGTGCTGGTGGCGCCGGTCGGCGTGTTCGGCAACCGCTTCGCGGAGATCGCGCGCACCTGGGGCGTCGACGTCGAAATTCTCGAGACCGAGTGGGGTCAGGGCGTCGACGCGAACGCGCTGAAGGCGCGGCTGGAACGCGACACCAAGCGCGAGATCAAGGGCGTCGTGCTCACGCACAACGAGACCTCGACCGGGATCCAGAACGACATGGCGGCGCTCGGCGACGCGATCCGCGGCCACGGTGCCTACGTGCTCGTCGACTCGGTCAGCGGTCTCGCGGCGAGCGAGTTCACGATGGACGCCTGGGGCTTCGACGTCGTCTGCGCGGCCTCGCAAAAAGCCCTGGGGGTTCCGCCCGGCATGGCGATGGTCGCGGTGTCGGCGCGCGCCTGGGACAAGATGAAGAGCGTGAAGAGCCCGCGCTACTATCTCGATCTGAAGAAGGCGCTGGATTTCCAAGCGATCGGGCAAACGCCGTGCACGCCGCCGGTGTCGGTTGCCTACGCGCTCGACGTCGCGCTCGACCGCTACGCGCAAGAGGGCGCGGCCAACGTGTGGGCGCGGCACGAACGCAACACCAACGCGATCATCGCGTTCGCCGAAGCCGTCGGCCTCGAACTGTTCGCGGCGCCCGGCGTGCGTTCGGTGACCGTTACCGCGATCAAGAATCCCGCCGGCATCAGCGGCGACGACATCCGCAAGAACCTGCGCGTCGAACACGGCTACGTGCTCGGCGGCGGACAGGAAAAGCTGGCGGGCCAGATCATCCGCATCGGCACGATGGGCGACATCTCGCAGACCGACATCCTCGGCATGCTCGGCGCGCTCGAGATGGAGCTGTTGAAGGCCGGGCACAAGCTGACCGCCGGGTCGGGCGTGCAGGCCGCCGTGCGCGTGTTCATGGAGG
>DATJOG010000015.1:0-3830 GCA_035507275.1 Candidatus Acidiferrales bacterium | reverse complement strand
CGGCGGCACCAGCGAGAGCGCGGCGATCGTCGGCGGGGCGCTGGCCGCGATCAACAGCCTCGTCCCGCCGCAGAAACGCCTGGCCTCGGTCGGTGACCTGTACGTGCTCGCCAAGACTGCACCGGAGGCGTTCCGCGACGTGCAGCGCGAGAACGATCGCGGCTGGAAGGACAACACGCTGCGCCCGCGCCGCGTCCCGCTGCCGAAAGACTACGTCGGCCTGGTGCCCACGCCGGCGCCGCTGGTGCGCGGCTGCAGCGACTTGCAGCCCGACGGCTGCACCGTGACCAAGGGCTTCGACGCCGTTACCGGGATCGGTTCGCTGCTCGAGAAACCCGCCGTCGCTGCGCTGAAGAGCTGATCAGCGCGAGAAAGAAGATCACCGTCGCCAGCAGCACGATCGTCGCGCCGCTGGCGGCGTGGAGCTGGAACGAGGCGTACAGGCCGCCGACGCACGAGGTGATCCCGAACGCGCACGAGATCAGCATCATCGGGATGAAGCGCCGCGTCAGCTGCGCGGCCGCCGCTGCCGGCGTCACCAGCAGCGCCGCGACGAGCACGATCCCGACCAGCTCGAGCGACACGATGATGGTCAGCGCCAGGATCACCAGCAGCGCGTCGTCGACGAAACGTTCGCGAATGCCGGCCGCCTGCGCGACGATCGGGTCGAACGAGGTGTAGAGCAGCGGGCGCCACAGGGCGCCGACGATCACCGCCGTCGCCAGGCCCAGGCCCAGCACCATGGCGAGATCGTACGGCGAGACGCCCAGGATGTTGCCGAACAGGTAGCTCTCGAGGTCGACCGTCGCGCGGGTCGAGCGCGACATCAGGAAGATGCCGACCGCGAAGGCGGCGGTGAACAGCACGCCGATCGCCGTGTCGAGCGAGACGCGCGCGCGGCGGTGGACGAACCCGATGCCCAGGGCGGTAATGATCGTCGCCGCCGCCGCCCCGGCCCAGTAGTTGGCGCCGCGCAGATAGGCGATGACGATGCCGGCGAACGAGGCGTGGGCGAGGCCGTCGCCGATGAACGAAAGCTTGCGCAGCACGACGTACGTGCCCATGATCGAGCAGAGTAAACCGACCGCGAGCGCCGCCACGAAAGCGCGCTGCATGAACGCATATTGGAAGGGGACGAGCAGCGCGTCCATCAGGTCATTCTCACGTGACCGTGCGTGTGGGCATGCTCGCGAATCGACGTGTAAGCGCCGGATTCGACGACCTCTTCGGGCCTCCCGAGCGCAAGCACTTTGCGATCGAGTACAAGCAGACGATCGAACCACTCTCCGACGCGATCGAGATCGTGCGTGGTCATCAGCACGGGTAAGCCGTCGTCGACGAGGCTGCGGACGACACGGCGCAGCGCCTCCTCTGTTTCGGCATCGACGCCGGTCGTCGGCTCGTCGAGCAGGAGCAGGCGCGGACGCTGCGCGATTGCCCGCGCGACGAAGACGCGCTGCTGCTGCCCGCCGGAGAGTTCGGAGATGTGGCGATCGCGCAGCTCGTACATCTTCACCGCCTGCAGTGCTTCCTTGACCGCATCGCGATCGGAGATGCCGAAATGCTGCCAGAAATGCAACCGCGGAAAGCGACCCATGGCGACGACGTCCCACACCGTCGCGGGAAACGACCAGTCCGCCGCCTCGATTTGCGGCACGTAGGCAAGTGCGCCGGGCGGCACGTCGCGCGGCTGCGCGCCGAGGACGGAGATCTCGCCGCTCGCGGGCGTCAGCAGACCCGCGATCGATTTGAGCAGTGTCGACTTACCCGATCCGTTCGGACCGACGATGCCGAGCGCTTCGCCGAAGTGCAGATCGAAGGTTACGCCGTCGAGCGCGAGCGCGCGCCCGTAGCGGACGATCAGATGCTCGATGCGAACGGCCACGGCGCCGCCCGGCGCGTTCACTTCAACGCCTTCACGATCGTGTTCGTATCGTAGGTCAACATCGAGATGTAATCGCGCACCCGCGGGTCGCTTCCGATCGAATCGTCGTACAGATTGGTGACGACGCTCACGCCCGCGTTACTCGCGATTTGATCGGCGAGCTTCTTGCTGTATTCGGGCTCGCTGAAGATCGCACCGACGTGATGCGCGCGCGCAAGATCGACCAGATGCGCGACCTGCTCCGGATTGGGATCCTGACCGGGATTCGCCTCGATAAAACCGAGTGTCGTGATGCCGTAGCGATCGTTGTAATACTGCCAGGCGTTGTGGAAGACGATCATGTAACGGTGCGCAGGCGGAATCGTCTGGATCTGATGCCGGATCCAGGCGTCGAGCGCGTCGAGTTTTGCCTGATACGCTCGCGCGTTTGCGCGATACTGCGCGGCATGATCGGGATCGGCCGCGACGAGCGCGTCGCGAATCTTCGCGACATAAACCTTCGCGTTTTCGGGATTCATCCAGAGATGCGGATTTTGGTTCTTGACCCGCAATCCGTCCGCACCGACCACCACGCGCAGCGATTTCGAGGTGACGCTCTTGAGCAGCGGAGCGAGCCACGATTCGAGGCCCGCGCCGTTCTCGACGAGAATTTCGGCTTGCGAAAGCGTCACCGCGTCTTGCGGAGTGGGTTCGTAATCTTCGGGCGACGCGCCGACCGGCACGAGGCTCTGCACGCGCACGAGATTGCCGCCGACGCCTTCGACCAGCGAGTTGAACGTGGAGATCGAGGTGACGACGGAGATCGGGCCTTTTGCAGTAGTGTTGCCCGGCGCGCTGCTGCACGCGGTGAGCAGCGCTGCGAACAGCATGGCGAGACGTTTCATCGGCATGTGCGGCACCGTCCAAAGAACTCCATAGTGTGGTCGTCGAGCTGGAAGCCGTGCAGCGAGCGCAGCGAGTCGGCGAATTGCTCGATCGCCGTGCAATCGACGTCTTCGACCTTCCCGCATTGCCGGCAGATCGCGTGGTGATGGTGATGCTCGGGTTCGCAGAGCATGTACGTCGACTCGCCGGCCGGGTCGACGCGCATGCTCACGTCGCCCCGTTCGAGCAGACGCTCCAGCGTGCGGTAGACGGTCGAGAGCGAGACTTTGGTTTTCGCGCCTCGGAGCGCTTCGTAAATCTCACCCGCGGAGCTGAAGCGCTTGCGCGCGCGCAGGATCGACGCGATCTGTTCACGCGGTCGCGTCGCGTAGTCGGTCCGAATTCCCATGATATGGGCTTTATTTGCGAATCGTTCTCAAAATCATTCGCGCGGCGGCGGCGACATTTGCGAAGCGCAGTCGATGATCGCTTGCTTGGCGGCAGCCTCGTACTTCTGCTCCCAGTAGGCTGAGGTCTCGGAGAAGGTGGGGAGCGTGAGGCCCGCTTGCGTTGCCATCGCCTGGACCTGCGGCACGAGGGTCGCGACCAGCGCCGGCGGCTTTGGCGCGGCGGCTGCGAGCGCGAGTTTGAGCCAAGCGCTAGCCGCGGCACCGGCCATCACTTTCTTGTCGGTCCCGGGGCAGAGGTCGGGCGAGGAGCCCTCGCCGTTGCGTTCGCTGAGCAGATCGGCCCAGGCATCGAGCGCGAACAAGCGCGCCCCCAGCGGGACGAAATCGCCCTCGCTGCAAACGCCCTGCAAAATGACGCGCTCCTGCTGCGCGTCGGTTTGCGCCTGTACGATCGCGATGCTGCGCTCCGTGATCTTGCTCGCGCCGGCCGGATGCTGTGCGAAGTTCTGAAGCTCCCCCTGAATCTCGTTGATGTGGAGGTCATTGCAGCGCGAGTCGGCGGAGGCGACGGTCGCGCCGCCAAGCGCGGCCGCGAGTACGAGGGCAATCATGTCGGCTTGCTTCCCTTAAGGCCGCACCTGCCACCTTTGTCTGGCTTTGACAGGGCCGCC
>DATJOG010000014.1:0-54588 GCA_035507275.1 Candidatus Acidiferrales bacterium | reverse complement strand
TGGCGGTCACCACGGCGAAGCCGCGTGGGGCGGAGTTCTATCATGCCCGCCTGTCCCGCTTTCCGGCGCTCTCGCATCTCACGGTGGAAGTGCAACGGTCAGCCTGAGAGGCGGCATGGCCAGCATCTCGCGATCATGAATTGATACAACGTATCACATAGACTAGGATCGCCTCCACAGAGGTAGCCGTGACGGCCGCCATTGTTTTGGAGACTGCCATGTCCGCGACGGTTCAGACCCCGACGACCCGGCCGCAGATCCCTGTGACCGTCCTGACCGGCTATCTCGGCGCCGGCAAGACGACGCTGCTCAACCGCTTGCTCACCGAGGAGCACGGCAAGCGGTACGCGGTGATCGTCAACGAGTTCGGTGAAATCGGCATCGACAACGAGTTGGTGGTCGATGCCGACGAAGAAGTCTTCGAGATGAACAACGGCTGCATTTGCTGCACCGTCCGCGGAGATCTCATTCGCATTCTCCCGAGCCTGATGAAGCGCAAGGAGAAGTTCGACTACATCTTGATCGAGACGACCGGGATGGCCGACCCGGGCCCCGTCGCGCAGACGTTCTATGTCGACGACGAGATCGCAAGCCAGCTACGTCTCGACGGCATCGTAACACTGGTCGATGCGAAGCACGTCTTCGCCCACCTCCACGACAGCAACGAAGTACGCGAACAGATCGCGTTCGCCGACGTCGTGATTTTGAACAAGACTGACTTGGTCGACGAGATCGACCTCGCGCTTCTCGATGCGCGCATTCGCTCGATGAACTCGGCGGCGAAGGTACTGCGCGCCCAAAACGCTGCGGTCGATATTGACGAAATCCTGGATGTCGGTGCCTTCACGCTTTCGCGTGCGCAGGCCGTCGATGCCAAGTTCCTCGAGCCCGAACATCCCTTCGAGTGGGCGGGCGTTTTCCGACTCGCAGCGGGCACGGCACGGTTGAAGCTGCAACCGGGACCCGATGCCACGATGAAGGTCGTCGTGCGCCCCCTTGAACGCGCCGATGAAACGGCGCTCGAGGCGACGTATCGAGACGTGACGCTCGCATTTTCGAGCGATCCGATGACGCTGCAGCTCACCGCCGAGCCGATGTCGTTTCCGCTCGAGATTACGCGCGCCGGCTACTACGCGATCTTCACCGAGCATCGACCCGAAGAATATAACCTTACTGTTGTCTCCGGCGAGACGGAGTTGCCCGCGTCCTTCAGTCGCTACTACAAACCCGATCACGAGCACGATCGAACGATCTCCTCGGTCGGCATCGAGCATAGCGCGCCGATCGACGCGGACCGGTTCAACGAGTGGCTGCGCGATTTGGTCGCGCGCCGCGGACAAGACATTTTCCGCATGAAAGGCGTGCTCAACGTCAGCGGCCACGATCGCCGTTGGATCTTCCAAGGGGTGCACATGCTCGTTCGCGGTGGTCCCGATCGCGAATGGGAAGATGGACCGCGCCGAAACGCCTTGGTCTTCATCGGTCGTAACCTGGATCGAGCGGAACTCGTCAGCGGATTTGAAAAATGCCTGGCGTAGTCGAGGAGTGCGAGGGGGTCCACGAATTCTGGAGTGTTGCGCTCGAGAGTCATATAGTGGGCCTTCGCTGGAGTGCCGATCGTCGCACGCTGGTTGCGGGCGGAATCGAGGGCGAGGTTGGCATCATCGACGTTGCGACGAGTGAGTTCACCCGTCGTTGGAGTGCACACACGTTTGGCCTTGCATCGATCGCGCTTTCGCCCGGCGGCGAGCGCATCGCAACGTGTGGACACGACGGCGCGATGCGCATTTGGGACGTGGCCGGCGGCAGCCTTGCAGCCGAGTGCGAACTTCCGGATCGTTGGGGTGCCCGTGCAGAGTATAGCCCATCCGGAAACTCGATCGGCGTCGCTGCGGGCAAGGCCGTGTCGATCTTCAATACGGACGGGACCCTCGTGCGAGCGCTGCCTTCGCTGAAGAACACGGTGAGCGATATCGCGTGGAAGCCGCGAACAAACGCGGGCGAACCCGAGATCCTTGCAAGCAGTGGATACGGCGGCGTGCACCTGTGGCGTGCCGATCTCGACGCGCGCGCGAAGCTCTTCAGTTGGCGAGGCTCGTCACTGGTGCTCGCGTGGAGCCCGGATGCGCGCTATATCGCGACCGGCGACCAAGACTGCACCGTTCATTTCTGGATCGTCGCGAAAGGCAAAGATCTCGAAATGTCCGGCTATCCGATCAAGGTTCAGGAACTCGCCTGGAGCGCGGACTCACGCTTCCTCGCAACCGGCGGCAGCGTGGATGTCACCATTTGGAACTGCGGCGGGCGCGGACCGCGCGGGACTGAGCCGATCGTCTGCGAGGGGCACGAAGAGAAGATCACGGCCCTGGCGTTCTCGCGCGCGGGAATTCTCGCGAGCGCTGCCGCTGACGGGGACCTGCGGATGTGGCTGCCACACATCGACACGACCTCTCGAGCGAGATTCGCAGCACCCGAAGTCGTGTCGACAATGGCGTGGTCGGCAGACGACGCACTGCTCGCTATCGGTACGACTGACGGTAAGATCCTTTGCTGCGCCCCGGAGATTGCATGAGCGGTCTCGGCACGCTGACGGTGTTCGTGCTGGGGATGCGCCACGGCGCCGACCCCGATCACCTTGCGGCAATCGATAACGTGACGCGAAATTCGCACGCGCACAAGCCGCGCCTCAGCCGGTTCACCGGATTTTTCTTTGCCGCCGGTCACTCGATCACGGTCCTGTCGCTCGCGGTGCTCTTTTCATCGTTGACCGTTGCCGTAGCGGGCCACGCCGCGTGGCTCGAGACACTCGGCACATGGCTCTCGATTGCGATTCTGTTGCTGATTGCCGCAGTGAACCTTCGCGCTTTGTTGCGTAACGAGGTGCGCGCGGCCGGCGCGAAGGCACGGCTCTTGCCGCGAGTGCTCCGCGAAGCGCGTAATCCATTGGTCGCCCTGCCCATCGGGCTGCTGTTCGGCCTTGGGTTTGAAACCTCGAGTCAGTTGGCAGCCTATGGTGTTGCACTCTCGCACGGCGGCGGTTTTCTTACAGGCACGCTGGTGGGCGCTGCGTTCTGCGCCGGCCTGGTGCTAACCGACGTACTCGACGGATTTCTCGTCCATCACGTCGTCGCTCATCGTTCGAACGGATTTCCGTTCGTAGCCCGCCTTTGGTTGTGGATCGTGACGGCTTTTGCCGTGGCCGTCGCGGGGTATGAAATCGCACCGTACTTCGGCTTTCACGCGGACGAACGAAGCGATTTGGTATTCGGATTGAGTCTGGTCGCGGTACTCGTGCTAACGTTCGTCGCCGTGTTCGTAGGACTGGCGCTCCACCGGCGCCGCTGTGACGGGTCGGTCTAGTCCTGATCGCAAGTAATGTCCTGACGAAACGCACTGGTCATGAGTCGGTCGAATGCGATATCCTCGCTTCGGGGTTGAAGAGCAACCTCGGTTACGAGAACGCTTACCGGATCGATGAGCAAGCGCTCGGCCTTTTCGGGATCGTCGGTTGCGAGGATCGCGCTAAGCGCATCGGCTCGCTCTCGTAACGCGATGAGGTGCTCTTGTAGGCACGCACGCACCGAGTCGATGCGTCCATAATGGTAGCAACACTGTTCGTGCAGTGCGAACTCGGGGATCGCACCGCCGGCGCGACTGATAGTAAATGTCGTGGAGGGCTTCACGTCTAGCGTCGCGCCGCGCCCACAGCTTCGCGCGGTCGCGCCACACTTACAACCAGCGCGCGTCCCGCGATCGTGCGCCCGGAGAACTCGGCGATGGCGGTGGCGGCCGCTTCCGGTCGCTCAAATTCAACGAAGCCAAAACCCTTCGGTCTGCCAGTCTCGCGGTCGATGACGATTCGAACGAAAGCAACAGGCCCCGCGGTTTCGAAAAGTGCTTTGAGGCTGTCCTCGGTCATAGAAAAGGGGAGGTTGCCCACGAAAAGTCTTGTTGACATGCGTATTCCTTGTTTGGAGAAGGTCTGTTATTGAGAATAGCATATCAATAAGCGATGTCAAGGAGGTGTTGGCTAGCGAGCGCACGATCCGCATAGGCCGTACACCGTAAGCTCATGCGTTCGAACGCGGAATTTCGGTGGTATCAGCTTGCGGATATTGTCGATGCAGCCGGCGATATCGAACACACGCGCGCATTTCTCGCATTGAAAATGATGGTGGTGTCCCTTGTTTGCGAGTTCGTACCGTACCGGCTCCCCTGGGATCGCTACCGCCTCGACAACATCGTCTTCCAATAGAGCGTTAACGGTGCGATAGACGGTGGCAACGCCGAGCCCGTCGATACGCTTTGTGGCAGCCTCGAGCAATTCTCCGATACTGAGCGGTCGCTCGGAACGCTCCAAGACCTCCCGCAAGGCGTCTCGCTGTTTGGTCTTTCGGCTTGGCTGGCTGGGCATGGTCTTCTTGCTCCCTCGGCTATTTGATAATGATAACCTGTTCTCATCAAAATGACCAGGCTACCATCGCATCACCCGGCTGGGTACAGCCTTAGCAAATTTGCTGCGGCAGCGTGAGCACGTCGCGTAGCCTCCGCCACGGTTGGTCGTTCCGCGACGCGCAGCAAGAGGCTGACCTGTAAATCGCCCCACAGCAGGCCAAAGAAGTGCTCGGCCATTTCTGCGGGATCACCGGTTACGAGGCCGGCCGCTCGTGCTTGCGTTAGGATCCCCTTCAGAGCATTGCGGCGTGCATCGCGTCCCAGCGATTCGAGGGCCCGCGCGGCCTCGGGCGCCGCAACGGCTTCGGCGACCGCCAGGCGGAAGACGGCAACAACGTTTGGATCGCTCACCTCGCGCATGAGGGTCGCCCCGAAAGCGGTCAGCGCGCGAGCTAGCGCATCGCGATCGGTGGGTGGCGACGTGTCGGCGGGGGCGCTAAATCTCTTGGCGCGCTCGCTGATGCAGGCCGCCAAGAGTTCCTGTTTTGTGCCGACAAGCTCGTAAAGGGCCCGTTTTGAGACCTGCGCGCGCGTCGCGATTTTGAGGGTGCTCGCTTGTGCGTAGCCCTCCTTTATGAAAACCGAGATAGCAGCGCTCAGAATGCGCTCGCGTCGAAGCGCGTCGTCTTGATCTTGCATGTTGTAAAAAATCTCTTGACGATCTGGTACTGTATGGTACCATAGCATCATTATGCTGGTACCGGATGGTACCGACGAAGAGGCACTTAGTCACATGACCGTTATAAACATCTTTCGTGCCCAATTGCTCCTCGCGCTCGTGGTATGGGCGCTCGTCGCCGCCGCCTACATCCTTCCTTGGCTGAAGTCGCTCGATCGCGCGCAGGCCCAGCGGGCGATCGCGGTGCTGAACGCATTTCGCTATGTGGGACTGGTCTTCGTTGTGCCCGGGGTGGTTGGTCCGAATCTTGCAACCGGCTTTGCGGTGCCGACGGCCTACGGTGACCTTTTGACGTCGCTGCTAGCGATCGGCGCGTTACTTTCGTTCCGGGTAAAGCCGCTGTTCTGGAGTCTTATCGTTGCCTTTAACGTGGTCGGCACCGTGGACCTGATCGACGCCGTTGCACGCACGATCTATTTTGGCGTTCCTGCCTCTGCGGGACAGCTGGGGGCGGCCTATTACATTCCCATCGTCTATGTACCGCTGCTGATGGTCATGCATGTCGTAGCGTTCTTTCTACTCCTTTCGCCTACGCGTCGGACGCTCGGCTCAGCCGCGCAAACCGCGAAGATGGCGGGTGCTTAAGCGAAAAAGCTATCCGTCATACAACACGTGATGCTGAACGAGCGGCTCCATTTCAAGCAAGTACTGCGCATCGAAATCGTAGTACTTCGCTCGCTCGACGTCGTCGCCGGCAAAAGCCTTGATTGCATCTAGTGACTCCCAAAAGGTCAACATGATGAAGTGCGCGGCGTCTGATTCAAGCCGGTGAAGAATGAACGCACCTTTATTGCCCGGCGTCCTCGCGTAGTCCGGAATTGCGACTTCTCTCATGAGTTTGAGATATGAATTCGATTTCTCGAGCGGCACCCTACCGTGCCATGTTCGCGCTATCATTTGTTACCTCCGAGTGCCGGTGCCGTCTATTGTGCCACATAAAGTTCGTGGCCCGTTGTCCGCGATCTCGTCGACGCGTAGACGCCGGAGCACTGGCGCACAACTGCCGACGTGATCTCATAAAATCCTTGACTCACACCCCGGCCGCGCGTCTTTGGCCAGCGGGCCTTCCAGCAGGAAGGATGCGAGGGTGACCGCTTGCTGACGAATTTCCGGAATTGCGGTCGTTTCAAGCAGCGACCCAATCCGCAGGGGCCCGAGTGCGAAAAGGCGGGTCGACGGGATGCCACGCTTATCGATGACAGCACCGCGTGGATCAACTTTAACGCCCATTCCGAAGGGACCAGGAACGATGAACCGCTCGCATAGCATTCGAAGTAATGTATTGCGCGAGCGCGTCAGTTGCTGATTGGATCCTGTCGCGTTAATCACAACGGCTCCCTCGAATTCCCCGAGCGCTGCTGATGCTAAGAGTGACGACCGGTGCAAGGAAAGCGTTTCATTTGCGCGTTCGCAGGCGAGCAGGACGGCAATTTCGGGCGCCATTCGATGACGATGGATGTTCCAAAATGGCGCCAGATGACGCCTGAACTGCTCGCGCTCGCGGGGCGAAAGCTCTTGCCAGATTGTGTCTGTATTTAGCCGAAGTCCGTCGATAGCAGTGCGCCAGTGGCGTCCGGCCCCTCGCACTGAGGCAAGTAAAGCCCGCAACGAGGTTGCATCGACGCGTGCAATAGCGGAACCGGTGCGATGTTCGTGTGGTAGTCGACCGCTCCGCGAAACAATGCGTACTTTGGAAGCGTGGCCATTTGCTCGCAGGTCGAGAAGTACGTCGATGGCGGTTAGGCCTGACCCAACAATCACAACGTCAGCATTGCGTGGGATCATGGCGATTTCGGTCGAGTTCCACGGATCGTTGAGAATTTGGACCGCTCCGCGCAATGCCGGAAGCTCCACAGGTAATTCGTTCCCCGTTGCGAGCACCAGCGTGTCAACATCTTCGGCTACGTCATGAAGCCGCGCCCGCACGTGCGTGAAACGCGAGGCGAAGCGCGCTAGCGTTTCATTGGCGATTGAAGTGAGATATTCACCGAAGATGCGGCGTGGAGCGAACGAGTGGCGACCATAAACACCAGGATGATGTTGTTCGAGGTAACTGACGAAGTGATCGGGCGCGTTTTGAAATGCGGAGATGCGCTCCGCTGGGACGTTCAGTATGTGGCTTGGACATCGTGTCGAGTATGCCGTTCCAGCGCCCAGCGCGTTCTGTTCGTAGATCCGCACGTGTACGGAGGACGATCTTTCAAGCAGGGCGCGCGCGAAGAGAAGCCCACTCGCTCCGCCGCCGGCGATCGTAACAAGGTTAGTCATCGTAGCTCAGTCTGACCTTTTGCACGCGATGCCAACCGTCCGCGGGAAGGAATGATGTTGCCGTAAGCGGTTCCCCCGCATAGACGTGTATGCTGTGCGCAACTGATGCTCCGGAATTTCCAAAACGGTGGACGTCGAACGGGGGAGATATGACGCCCACGCTTCCCGCGCTTGCGAATGATGCGCCGCGCTCGATCAATTGAGCCCGATCGCCGTTCGACTGCGCGACGAAATACGTTGTCTCGTGCATTGTTCCGTGCGTAACAATCTCTGCGCCCCACAGCCCCGCGTGATCATGAATCGCCGCAAATTGCCCCGGTAGCCACGTCATTCCGACAACGACGAATGCGCCGAGCGGATCGCGATGGAGCAGTTTGCGCGCGTAACGTTCGTTGCGCGCCCGAGGGTAAAGGTCGGAATCGTTGAACGAGCCGCGCCGGTACTGACCGGCAAGCGTGCCCGCGAGCGAGCTTACTCGGTCGTCGCGTATTGCTTCCCGGATCGCGGTAATCGTGGCGCCTAAGGGCGTCTCACGCGTTAGGGCCGAGAGCATGCTTGCCTCCTTGTGATGACTTTCACGTATCCTATCGGCATAATGGTCCACAAGATATAGACTTATAACGATAAACAAGCCTCTGATGTCCCATGAGTAGAGGCTTTCGCCTGTTCTGGCGAACGGACGGGAGATGCGCCCCGAGGTCATCGACGCTGCCCGCTACCAGATGCTGCGGTCCCTTGCCGGGGATCCGGCGTTTGCCGACGTGCCGGCTACCGTGCTTCAGACGCTCGTCGAGCAAGCCCAGGTGTCCGAGGCGCGTCGCGGCCGGGTCATCTATGAAGCGGGCGAGACCTGGGGGCGGCTCGGATTCGTCGTGGACGGATGTATTGCAATGGCAGCTATCGGCGATGATGGCAAGGAGCACCAATACGAACTCATTTTCGGCGGACAATTTTTCGGAGTTTCTGCCATCTTCGATGGCGGTGCAGAAATGGCGCGGACTGTCGTGGTTTCGGAGAACTTGCGTTACGCGAGCATTCAGCGCGAACATGTGCTAGCCGCCGCAAGAACGTACGGCACGCTGGCTATAGCGTTTGCGGTTACGCTGGCCCACCGCGTGCGGCGCACGACCGCGCTGTTGGCCGAGCAAGTCAATTTGACGGCACGCGAGCGCATTGCGCGTTACCTGCTGCAGTTTGCCGTCGATGACGAAATGAGCGAGGCGCGCGAGCCACTGCGGCTGTTAACGCTCACGCAAATCGGAGCCGCTGCCGGAACGGTGAAAGATGTCGCGTCTCGTACGATTACGGCGCTTGAACAAGCTGGGGCGCTTCGTCGTGAACGCGGGAATGTGCGCTGGCTAGACGCCAGCGTGCTCCGACGCTTTGCTCGAACCGAACGCTAGGGCTGAATGAGGGGTTTAATGAGGGGTTTAACGACCGGAACATCTTTTCCACTAGTTGAGATGATGACGGCCGCATTTGCATCCGTTCTATCGACGATTGCTGCGAAGTTTTTTAGCGTTTCGATCGTTGACGGTGCGGGATGGCCGAACATGTTATGGCGGCCTACGGAGATGATGGCATGACGCGGATGAACGGTTGCGATAAATTCAGGCGACGAACTA
Source organism: Candidatus Acidiferrales bacterium (assembly GCA_035507275.1). Lineage (GTDB taxonomy): Bacteria > Vulcanimicrobiota > Vulcanimicrobiia > Vulcanimicrobiales > Vulcanimicrobiaceae > Aquilonibacter. Next base: position 45,561 of record DATJOG010000014.1, on the reverse strand, counting down.
TAGGCTGAACCGTGATGTCCCACTTTGAGCACGTCGGCGTGAAGATCGATACCTTCGTCCAAGAATCGTCGTTCCGCAGCGACGCCTGCGTCGCCGGTGAACAACATTCGAAACGAGCGATACTGCAACACGAATGCGATCGAATTGTCGTTGATCGCGTTCTTGCCGTCGATGAACGGCAGCGAGGGGCCGATGAACGTCAGCGTTACGCCGTCGTCCGTGCGCCACACGTTGCCGGCGCGCGGATAGACGACGGGCACGCCATCCGCCCGCGCCGTATCGAGGCAATCGTGATACGCATGCCCGCCGTACGCTTGCCCGCTGTCGGCAATTTCCGCGACGCGAATCTTGTCGAGCACTGGCCGGCATCCACCAACGTGGTCTCATAAAGTCCTGTACTCACACACCGGCAGCCCAAGGTGGCTGCCGTAGCGCCGGAAGTCCAGGCCGCAGCGCTAGGAAATGCGAACGCCCTTCGTCAACAGCGCGTTCTCCGCTTCGAGTTCGCGCACGCGCTCCACCGATTGCAAGCGTTCGAGCGCGGCGCCAGCAGCGTGTGAGAGCTCCGTCAGGAGTTCCTCTTCGTCTGCATCCAGATGTTCGCCGTTAGAATGCCGACCGAACAGCGCGACTGCTATCGTACGGTGATGGGCAGTGATCGGAATGGCAAGTTCGGGCTTAGCGTCTCCCTGGGGCGCCTTGCTGGCAGACGGGGCAACATCGTTCAATCTGATCGCCTTGTGCTGGGATCGCGCAAACAATACGAGCGGGTCATCTAATTGCAATTGCGTTGTGCAACCATCCCAGTCAATCGAGCTGCAACGTTCGAAGACGCCGTCGCGTTCGACGAACACGGCAGCGGATCCCAAATGCAGAGCGTCCGCAGGCTCGATTGACAGCATAGAAATCGCCGTCTCAGAACGATCGACCGATGAGAGCGCGTGAATCGCGTGACGCAGTCGACGAAACGCATGGTGTCTGGCAGAAAAGAGGATCTGTTCGACAAACCGATCTATGCGCTTGTGGAGAGCCTGCAGCCACACGCCGAAAAGAATCGCAACGCCGAATTCCACGAACGTTGCAAGCCGTGCATCGGCTAGCTCTCGCGCAAAGAACCACTCTACGGCACTAAAGAGACCGATGGGAAAGGCCGTAAGCAGACCATATACCAGGGCGCGCGCACCAACGAGCCGCACATCCACAATGCGGGTTCGCATGAGTGCGTATCCAAAGCAGAAGAAGGCCGGCTTGAACCAAAGGGTGAGCAGAATGATCGGCGTAGCGCCCTCCTGTGGGTGGCCAGTGGCCGTAACATTTTGCTCGATGAAGTAAGCGCCTTGAATCAGTACACTAATCCAAACGCCAAAAGCAATCCAGCGCAACCGCGTCGATACGCCTGCATCCCGGTCAACGCGAATCGAAACCACCACTGCCGCAGCAGCGAAAATTATCCACTCAAGCGTGCTGTAGACTGCATACGTATTAGGCGCGTCCCAAACGGTCAAGCCATAGAAGTGAATGTAGTAAAGGGCGAAAAAAGCCATCACCGCAGGATAGAGGACGTAGCGTCGTATGCTTTGGACCCGCTGACTTTGATTCGCAAAGACGAACGAGAAATACAAAAGCGCGAACGAAGTGATTGTAGTAAACACCGTGGCCACGAGCATAGCGAACGGCATCCATGCAGGCGGCGCGAGCCAAAGGAAGACAAGATTATCGGACGACATCGCGCAGCATGCGTAGCCGAGAAACACCAACGACGAGGTATTGCGCCGGAGTATATAGAGGACGAGGCCCAAACCGGCGTACAGAAGAGCGATAAGGGCGCTTACAAAATGGGTTACTGCATCAGCCGGCGGCTTCGCGCGAGGAGCAACGAGGGCTACCTGAAGCGGCACGCCGTCGCGTATGAGTGGCAGCGCAAAATGCTGGCCAGTCGTGAGCCTGAAGCGGTCGAGTGAAAGATGAAGTTGCCAGCCGCCACGTGAAAAATCAGCCCGATCGCCAATCCTAATCCCTGCCGTCGCGGCAACCGAACCGGGTTGTACGGAGATGACGGCGCCGCTACGCAAGTCAAAAGTCGCTCCGATCGGTACCACCGCGCCAAAACCCGCGAGGCACTGAAGCACGGTGTACGACAGGGAGAGGACGAGAAATAATGCCGCAATCGCATTCCGAAGCGATCCCATGGCCGATTATCCGGGACTCCGCACGCCCGAGATTTTTCGACGCCGGACTGTCGCCTCCCGGGCCGTGGGGTAAGGTCCGAGTGCTCCTGGGGCCCGATTCTTGCGGTGCGCGCTGATTCGCTGATGCCGTTCGTTTCGATTATAGCGGCTCCATCTTCATCGGTGCGATAGACCTTGGCGCCGGCGTTCTCGAGTGTTTCGATCGTGGACGGTGCGGGATGACCAAACATGTTATGGCGGCCAACGGAGATGATCGCATAGCGGGGATGCACCGCCGCGATGAACGCCGGCGAGGACCCGTAGGCCGAGCCGTGATGTCCGACTTTCAGGACATCAGCATGCAAATCTACGCCCTCGTCTAAGAAGCGTTGCTCCGCAGCAACGCCGGCGTCGCCTGTGAACAACATGCGAAATGAGCGGTATGTCAGGATGAACGCGATGGAGTTGTCGTTGATCGCATTCTTCCCGCCGATAAATGGCAGCGATGGTCCGATAAAGCGAAGCGTCACGCCGTCATTCGTGTGCCACACATCGCCCGCGCGCGGATACACGATCGACACGCCGTTCGCGCGCGCCGTGTCGAGGCAATCATGATACGCATGCCCGCCATACGTTTGCCCACTGTCGGCGATTTCGGCAACCCGCAGCTTGCGTAGCACCGGCGAACACCCACCAACGTGGTCGCCGTGCGGGTGCGAGACGATCAGCGCGTCCAGCCGATGGATGCCTTCGCGGATGAGAAACGGGACGACGATGCGCTCGCCGACGCGTTCGGCGACGGAATCGTCGCCTTGCGGACCGCGCTCGAGCCGTCCGCCCGCATCGACGAGAATCGCATGGTGCGCGGGCGTCTCGATGACGATCGCATCTGCTTGTCCGACGTCGAGCACGGTGATCCGCAGCGGCGAGTCGTACGCGGGCGGCGGGTTGACCACGAGCGAGGCAGCCGTCAACGCGAACGTTAGCGCGAGCGTCACGCCGCCGCGGCGGATAAGCGGGACTGTCGCGAGCAGCGCGCCCTCGTAGAGAGCGATGCACCACAGCGGCGCCGGCGTCATGACCAGCGTCGCGCCCGGGAGCGAACCGAGCGTGCGCACCGCACCCAGGACCCAGGCGACGATCCAGCCGTTGAGATTTGCGCAGGCTTGCGCGAGCGGCGCGCACCAGCCCAGCGCCAGTTGCGCCGCGCCCAAGAGCATAGTGACCGGCACGCACGGCACGACCGCCAGATTCGCGAGGAGCGCATAGCTCGACCACTGCAAAAAGATCGCGGCGGTGATCGGCCACGTTCCGAGTTGCGTCGCGAGCGTGAGTACGAACGCCTCCCGAGCGCGCTCCGGCAGCGGCAGCTTGCGCAACGCGTCGTCGAGTGCGGTGCCCAGTGCGAAAATCGCGCCGACGCAGCAAAACGAAAGCCAAAAGGAAGGCGCCTCGATGCTGCCGGGGATCACCGCGATGACGGCCGCCGCTGCAACGGCGAGCGTGTTCCACGAGAGCGCAGCTCGCCCGCAGGCGCGCGCGGCAAGCGCGCACGTCGCCATCGTCGCGGCGCGCAACGCCGGCAGCTCCAGACCGCTGAACGCCGCAAAGAGCCACACCGCCGCGATCCCGGCAATGCACGAAACCGTGCGCGGCGCGCGCAGCTGCGCGCAGCCCCACGCGATGATGCACGCCACGAGCCCGACGTGCAGTCCCGCAGTGACCAGCACGTGAACGGTGCCGGTTTCTTGAAATTCCGCGCGCAGATCGGGCGGCAATTGCGCGCGTTCGCCCCATAACTCGCCGGCGACGATCGATGCGGCCGGCTCACCCAGACGCTCGCGCAGCGCTTCGTGCCCGCGCTCCCGCAACCGCGCGAGCGATGCGCGCCATCCGTGATCTTCGCCGAGCGTCGCGATCAACGCTGCGCTTTCGATGCGAGCGCGAATGCCGTGTTCACCTTCGATCGTGCGCTCGCTCGTCTCGCCGGGGTTGCGAGCCGAATCGAGCGGCTCGATACGCCCGCGCACGATCGCGCGGATTCCGCTTGGCTCCCGTTGCGCCAGCGTAACGAGCGCTATCGGCCCGTCGTCGATGGCAAACGTATAGGTGAAAAGACCTCCTTCGCCGCCGCGTGAATCGAGAATTATCCCGCGCCACCGTCCCGTGCGCGTCTCACGCACGGGAGCGAGCGTGTGTTCGCGCCAAGAAGCGTAAAGGAATGACACGCCGACGAGGGCGGCCAGTGCGACGACGCGAAGCACGCGAGCCGAGGTGTGGCGAGTGACCATCGGTGGCCTCTGCGACAGCGCGCGGCCATGACAAGGACTTCAAAGGTAAGGAAACCATCCGTGCGTATCATCGTGACCGGCGGTGCCGGGTTTATCGGCTCACACATCGTCGACGCATATCTTGCCGCCGGGCACGACGTACTCGTGCTCGACTCGCTGTGGGAGCACGGCGGCGGGCGCCGGATCAACGTACCCGATCGCGCCAATTTCGTCCACATGGATATCCGCGACGAAGGCGTCATGCGGATCTTCAAAGAGTTCAAACCGGAAATCGTGAGCCATCATGCCGCGCAGCATTCCGTCGCGATCTCCTCGCGCGATCCGAAATTCGACGCCGACGTCAACGTGATCGGCATGCTCAATATCCTCGATGCATCGGTGAAGGCCGGCGTGAAAAAAGTCATTTTCGCGTCGAGCGGCGCAACGTACGGCACGCCCGAGCGTTTGCCGATGAACGAGGCTACGCCGCAGCGTCCCGAATCACCGTACGGCATCTCGAAAATGGTCGCCGAGCATTATCTTCGCTTCTATAAGAACGAAAAGGCACTCGATTTCACCGCATTGCGCTACGGCAACGTCTACGGACCGCGCCAGGACCCCAACGGCGAAGCCGGCGTGATCGCGATCTTCATCGGCAAGTTTCTCAAGCGCGAAGGCGTGCGCATCGATTGGGACGGGGATCAGACGCGCGACTACGTCTTTGCGAAGGACGTCGCGCACCTAAACGTCCTGGCGCTCGAGAAGGGCTCGGGCGGCTGCTACGCGATCGGCACGAACGCGCGCACCAGCGTGAACGATATCTATCGCACGCTGGTCGAGATCAGCGGCTTCGAAGCGCCGGTTACGCATGCGCCCAAGCGCCAGGGCGACGCGCGCGATGCGCAGTTCGATTCGGGGCTCGCCAAGCGCGAACTCGGCTGGACGCCGAAGACCAAGATCATCGACGGTATGCGCGAGACCTACAATTACTTCAAGGCGCTGGTGCCTGCGTAGCAACATGTTCGGGGCGGAAGCCGATCCCGACGAGATAGGCGGGGACGCGCCGGAACCCGGGGATCGACGTCAGGATGCGCAGCGCGAGCGGCGCACGCTTCGGCGCCGTTTTCAATTGCAGCACTTTCGCGACGCCGAAGCGCGCAATGAGTACCTGCACGCCTTGGGTCATCACCGTCGGATAGGTGCGGCGCTGCTCGACTGCGGCTAGCGACGCGTCGCCGACCGGGCCGGGATGCTGCAACGCGCGCGAGAGCGTGTTCGCGGCCGCAATTGCGTCTTGAATCGCTAGATTGATGCCGACGCCGCCGATCGGTGACATCGCGTGCGCCGCGTCGCCGATGAAAAGCAGGCCGGGCATATACCAGCGCTCGAGCCGCTGCACGGCGACGGTGAGCAATTTCACGTCGTCCCAATCCCGGATCTCGCGCACGCGATCGGCGAGAAAGGGCGCGATCGCAACGATCTCGGCGCGAAATGCGTCGATTCCGCGCGTGTGCACCGTCTCGGCGCTTCCCTTTGGAATGACGAATCCGCACTGCCAGTAGTCGTTGCGATCGATCAAAATCAGGAAAGCCCCGGCGCCGACGAAGCCGAGTGCCGCGTACGGGTCGTCCGTGCGGCGCGAGACGCGCATCCAGAGCACGTCCATCGGCGCGCCGAGATCGCGCGGCGCGACGCCGACGGCGTCACGAATCGTCGAACCACGCCCATCGCATGCGACCACGACGTCGGCGCGAATCTCGAGCGGGCCGTCAGGGCTTTGGGCGCATACGCCCACCACGCGTGCGCCCTCGCGAATTACGCCGGTCGCCGCGGTATTCATCATCAGGTGAAAGCCCGGGTACGCGCGGCCCTTTTCGGAGAGAAAGTTCAGAAAATCCCACTGCGGCATGATCGCGAGGAACTTCGTCTTCGCGGGAATGTGACTGAAATCAGCGATGATGACGGTGTCTTGGCCGATGTGCCCGGCCAGTTGCACGATCTCCGAATGCGGCCGCCGTAAGAATTCTTCCAGCAGGCCGAGTTCGTCGAGCACGGTCATCGTCGACGGATGTACGGTATCGCCGCGAAAATCGCGCAAAAAGTCTCCGTGTTTTTCGAGCGCGACGACCGCATGCCCGGCCCGCGCGAGAAGATACGCGAGCATGATTCCGGCGGGACCTCCGCCGACGACGCACACCCGGGCCTCGAGACGGCGGGCGTCGTTCATCCTGCGACGAGGTTGAGCAGCTTGCCCGGGACGAAGACCCGTTTGCGGATCGTCTTTCCGTCGAGATGCGTGCGCACGTGCGGATCGAGCAGCGCGAGCTCGATCGCCTCGGTTTCGCCGATGTCCGGGGCGGCCGCGATGCGCGCGCGGACCTTGCCGTTCACCTGCACGACCAGCGTGATCTCGTCGACCGCGAGCGCTTCGTCTTCGGGTTCCAGCACGCGTTCCAAGTGCACCGACTGCGCGTATCCCATGCGCGACCACAGCTCGTCGGCGATGTGCGGCGCATAGGGCGCGATGAGAAGCGGAAGCGCATGCACGGCGTAGGAGTATGCCGGCGAAGAAGTATCGGCGAACGTCGTCATCGCATTGACGAGCTCGTCGAGCTTGGCGATCGTGGTGTTGAAATGGAAGCGCCGCGAGGCAACCTCGTCGATACCGGATTTGGCGGCCACGTGTACCGCGCGCACGAGCGCGCGCTCGCCGCTGCTTTGCATCGGCGGTAGCGTGCGCGGCGATTGCGTGCGCGCGCGCTGCAGATGCGGCTCGCATGCGCGCCACACGCGATTGAGGAAGCGCACGCGCCCGGTGATACCTTCCTCGGTCCAGTTCCCGGTATCTTCGGGCGGCGTCACGTAGAGCAAGAAGAGCCGCATCGCGTCGATGCCGTAGGTGTCGGCGGTCTCGTCGATGCCGGTCACGTTGCCGCGCGACTTCGACATTTTTTCACCGTTCGCGAGTACCATGCCCTGATGGAAGAGGCGCTCGAACGGCTCGTCGCTTCCGCTCACCCAGCCTTGGTCGCGAAAGAACTTGTAGAAAAAGCGCGCGTAGAGCAGATGCAGCACGGTGTGCTCCGCGCCGCCGATGTATTGATCGACGTTCATCCAACGCTTGGCGATTGCCGGATCCCACGGCGCGTGCGTGTTGCGCGGATCGAGATAGCGCAGATAATACCACGATGACTCGAAGAACGTGTCCATCGTGTCGCTCTCGCGTTTAGCCGGCCCGCCGCACTTCGGACACGTCGTGTTGATGAAGGCTGCGTCGCGCGCCAGCGGCGAGCCCTCGCCCGTGATCGGTACGTCCGGCGGCAGCAGAATCGGCAGCTGCTCGTCGGGTACCGCAACTTCGCCGCACTCTGCGCAGTAGACGATCGGAATCGGCGTGCCCCAATAACGTTGGCGCGAGACGAGCCAATCGCGAAAGCGATAGTTGATTCTCGTCTCTCCGATGCCCATCGCGGCTACGCGCTCGGCCAACGCTCTGCGCGCGTGTTGGCTCGACATGCCGCTGTAATCGTCGCTTGCGATCAGGCGGCCGTCTTCGCAATATGGTGCTTCCAGCGGCGCAGTGACTTCCTCGCCCGGCGGCACGATGACTTGTACGACCGGCAGGCCGTACTTTTTCGCGAAGGCGAAATCGCGCTCGTCGTGCGCCGGGACGCCTCCCACCGCACCGGTTCCATACTCGGCGAGAACGTAATTTGCGACGAAAATCGGCACGTGTTCGCGCGAGAGCGGATTGATCGCGTAGGCGCCCGTAAAAACGCCTTCCTTTTCCATCAAGCTCGTGCGCTCGAGCTCGGACTTCGAGCGCAAGCTCTCGGCAAAGCGGTCGATGTCGGCGGCGTGCTTCGCGGAGACGATCGTCTTGATGCGTTCGACGACGGGATGTTCGGGCGCGATGGCGATGAACGTCGCCCCATATACGGTGTCGATGCGCGTCGTAAACAGCACGACATGTGCGTCGAGCTTGTCGATCGCCCAGGCGAACTCGACGCCCTCGCTGCGGCCGATCCAGTTGCGCTGTCCGGTCTTCGTACGCTCCGGCCAGCCTTCCAGGGTTTCGAGTCCCGAGAGCAGACGCTCGGCGAAGTCCGTGATCTTCAAGAACCACTGCGAGAGATTGCGGCGTTCGACGAGATGATCGCAACGCCAGCAGCGACCGTCGATCACCTGTTCGTTGGCGAGCACGGTTTGATCGTGCGGGCACCAATTGACCGGCGCTTCACGTTTGTATGCGAGGCCTTTCTCGTAGAGACGCAAGAAGAGCCATTGATTCCAGCGGTAATAGTCCGGCAGACACGTCGCGATTTCACGCGTCCAGTCGTAGCTGGTCCCCATGAGGCGCAGCTGACGGCGCATGTTTTCGATGTTCGAGGTCGTCCACGCCGCCGGGTCGATCCCGCGCGCGATCGCCGCGTTCTCGGCGGGCAGGCCGAACGCGTCCCAACCCATCGGATGGAGGACGTTGTAGCCGAGCATGCGCATCGTGCGCGCGATCGCGTCGCCGAGCGTGTAATTCTTCGCGTGGCCGACGTGCAGATCGCCCGAGGGATACGGAAGCATCTCGAGCACGTAGTATTTCGGGCGTGAGTCGTCATCGTGCGCGCGATAGATGCCGTCGCGCTCCCAGCGCTGCTGCCAGGGGCGTTCGATGCCGCGGAAGTCGTAGGAATCGGCCATAGAGAGGATGGTACTTGGGACGCAGGACGTTGCGCACCCTTTCTGGTCGCAGGCTTCTGCGTGAAGGAATGACGTGATGCTTCGTATCGCCGTCATCCTGGCCGTAATCATTCTCGTCGCCTTCGCGATTTGGCACCCCGCTGCGCACGCGCCCCTCACAAGCGAGGGCCTCGCGACGCCGGCGCCGCTTTCGCGACTCCACCGCCGCGCGGCGAGCGCCGCCGCGGCGCATGCGGTCGTCTACGTCGTCGGCGCGGTGCGGCGCCCCGGCCTCTACACCCTCGCCGAAGGAGCGCGCGTCGACGACGCGGTGCGGGCGGCGGGCGGCCTACGCGGCGACGCGGATCCCGCTGCCATCAACCTGGCCGCGCGCGCGGAAGACGGCGACGAGATCGTCGCGCCGGCGCTTGGCGCACCATCCGAAACCGCCGCAAGCACCAAGCGCAAGCGCTCGCGCGGCACAAAGACGCACGGCGTCGTCGACGTGAATACCGCCTCTGCCGGCGAGCTTGCGTCGGTGCCCGGTTTCGGCGCGACGATCGCGCAGCGCATCGTCGAAATCCGCGAGCAGGACGGTGCTTTTACGACGTTTGACGAGTTGCTCGACGTCGCAGGCTTGACGCAGAGCCGCCTGGATCGCGCACAGCCGTACTTGCGCCTTTGATAGAATGATCAATCTCGCTCCCGGCGAAGTGCGGCTTCATGTCCCTCTCGCTTCCTTCAAAAGAGACGCTGCCGCAGCTGATCCGGCGCGCCTTGAGCGAACCTCGCCCCGATGCGCTCGTCGAGCGCGTCGACGGTGCGTGGACGCCGATGCCGTCGGAGCGCGTGCTCGACCGTACGCTCGACCTTGCATGTGCGATTCGTGACGCCGGTCTCTCGCAGGGCGATCGCGTCGCGCTGATCGGGCACGACTGCATCGATTGGATCATCTGCGATTTCGCGACGCTCTTCGCTGGATGCGTCGTCGTTCCGATCTATCCGACGCAGGCGCTCGATCACACCGAGTACATTCTCAAACATTCGGAAGCGAAGCTGCTCTTCATCGACACGCCGGCGTCACTCGAGCGCTTGCGAACCGCCAACATCGCGCTTCCGCGCTCGATCGTCATCGACGCGAACGGCGACGATTCGCTCGCCGCGTTCGAAGCGCGGGGCGCGAAGATTCGAGCGGCGCACCCCGAGCTTCCCGGCGAGTATGAAGTCTCGAGCAAGCCCGACGATCTCGCGGTGCTGATCTACACCTCGGGCACGACCGGCGTGCCCAAGGGTGTCGTACTCTCGCACGACAACATCGGTTTCGACGCGCAGTCGGCGCTCGACTATGGTTTGGAGGGGCTGCACGTCGGCGAAAGCGTGCTTTCGGTGCTTCCGTTCTCGCACATCTACGAGCATACGATGATTTACATCTACTTGCTCTCGCACGTGCGTTATAACATCTGCCACGATCCCAACACTTTGCTTGCCGACATGCAGGAGGTGCGCCCGCGTTACATGACGAGCGTGCCGCGTATCTTCGATCGCATTCTCGCGGGCGTGCAAGGCCAAGCGATGAAGAACGGCGGCCTGCAGGCCAAACTCGTGCCCTGGGCGCTGCGCGTCGGACGCGAGTATATGGAAGCGCAAACCTTTGGAAACGGCGCGAATCCAATGCTTTCCCTGCAATATGCGCTCGCCAAGCGTTTGGTTTTGGAGAAGCTGCGCAAAGTACTTGGGCTCGATAACGTCGATCACCTCAGCAGCGGCAGCGCGAAACTGCACGTCGACGTCGCGATGACGTTCCTGGGGATGGGCGTGCCCATCATGCAGGGATACGGATTGACCGAAACCTCGCCGGTGCTCACCGTGAGCCGTTCGAGCGACAACGAATACGGCGCCGTCGGGAGGGCGATACCGGGCGTCGAGATCAAGATCGCGCCGGACGGCGAGATCTTGGCACGCGGACGCAACATCATGCAAGGCTACTACCGCGATCCCGACGCAACGGCTGCGGTACTCGCCGACGGCTGGTTCCACACCGGCGACATCGGCGAGGTCGACGCTCGCGGCTTTCTGCGCATCACCGATCGCAAGAAAGAAGTCTTCAAAACGGCGACCGGCAAATACGTCTCCCCTGCGCGCGTCGAAGCGGCGATCAAACGCTCGGTCTTCGTAGCACAGGCGATGGTCATCGGCGACGGGCGGCCGCATCCGGCCGCGCTCATCTGTCCCAACTGGGATCTCGTACGCGTCGAGATGAACATTCCGGCGAGCGTGCCGCCCGATGAACTCGCGGAGCGCGACGACGTCATCGACTTCGTTACCGCCGAAGTGCGCAAGCAAACGGCCGACCTCGCGAGCTTCGAACAGATTCGGCGCGTGGTCGTGTTGCCGCGCGAGTTTACGGTGGAGAGCGGCGAGCTTTCGCCTTCGATGAAGATCAAACGGCGCGTGGTCGAAGAGCGCTACCGAAGCGCGATCGACCGCGCGTATGCCGTCGATCTTCACGCGCACGCGCATGCGTGAGGCCGTGAGCGTCAACGCGCCGTCGCGGCGCGTCGATGAAGTCATTCGCGGACCGATCAAGAGCAAAACGATCTTTCCCGTTTTGATCCTGCACTTGATCAAGGAGCACCCCGATCACGGATACGGTCTCATGCAGCGCATCGAAGCGGTATGCGGCGATCTCATCGCGGTGAATACGAACAAGATCTATCCGCTTCTTCGCCGCCTCGAAGAACGCGGCTTCGTTACGGCTACGTGGGACCACCCCACGAAGCGGTCGCGCCGTATCTACTCGATCACCACCGCGGGCGAAGAGCGTTTGGCGAAGATCAAGGGCACGATGCTGCCGTATCTGGACTCGATCGAGCGGGCAGTGGTGCGCCTGAAAAAACGGCTCTATCACGATGCCATGATCGTGGCCTGAAGGAAGGCGCACCCCTTTCGGATATCTAGCGCCTATGAACCGTGTGCTTTCAATATTGATGCTCGCGGCGTTCGTGGGTACGTCCGTAACCGCACGCGCGGCCGATGCGCCGCCGCCCGCGAAGCCGTCGCCGCCTGCGGCGCCGAGCATGCCGTCCGGGATGGGCGAATATCCGGATTCCGTAACGTCGCACTCGATCGTCCTCGACGGAAAGACGATCGCGTACACGGCGCGTGCCGGCTTGATTACGCTGCACGATCAAAACGGAAAACCGACCGCAGAAGTCTTTTACACCGCCGACACCGAGGATGGCGCGAACCCGCATACCCGGCCGGTCACCTTCATCTATAACGGCGGACCCGGCAGCTCGACGATGTGGCTGCGCATGGGCTCGTTCGGTCCGGTGCGGGTCGTCGCGGGCGACGGCACGCCGAGCGGACCGCCGCCGTACCGCATCGTCGACAATCCGTATAGTCTGCTCGACAAGAGCGATCTGGTCTTCATCGACATGCCCGACTCGGGCTTCGGCCGCATTCTACCGGGCGTGGACACGAAGACGTTTTTCGGCGTCGATCAAGACGTCGCGGCGTTCGGGCAATTCATCAGCAACTACATTTCGAAGTTCGATCGCTGGAATTCGCCGAAGTTTCTGTTCGGCGAGAGCTACGGCACGCCGCGTTCGGCAGCGCTCTCCGCCTATCTCAACGATCGCGGCATCGCGCTCAACGGCGTTATTCTGCAATCTTCGATTCTGAACTTCTGGCTCGATTACGGTAACGGCGATCCGATCGGCGGCGGCGACTGGGCCTACGTCTTCTATCTTCCGACCGAAGCCGCGACGGCGTGGTATCACGACAAGATCGCGAACAAGCCGGCGGATCTAGCTACGTTCGTCAGCCAGGTCGAGCAATTCGCGATGGGCGAGTATCTCGATGCGCTGTATCGCGGCGACAAGCTCGGTGACGCGGAGCGCAACGACGTGATCCGCAAACTCAGCCGCTTTACCGGCCTCTCCGAGCAATACATCCGCCTTTCGAACATTCGCATACCCTACGACAAGTTCGAGAGCGAACTGCTGCGCGGGCAGGGCGAGATCGCGGGACGCCTCGATGCGCGGTATACGACGTGGAGTCTCGATCGCGCGTCGCTCGAAGGTCCGCCCTGGGATCCGACCGATTCGTCGATCGACGCGCCCTACACGACGGCGATCAACCAATATCTGCGCGAAGATCTCAAGTACAATCCGCCGATTCCGTATCGCGCCAACATCTACGACATCATCTACGGGCCGAATTTCTCGAACCAGGATGGTTGGGACTTCTCGCATCACGGCCGCTGGCCGACGAACACCGCGCCCGATCTGGCCGAAGCAATGGCGCAAAACCCCGATCTCAAGGTCTTCTCGGCCAACGGATACTTCGACTTCGCCACACCGTTCTTCGCGACGGTCTACACGCTGCAGCATCTCAACCTGAGCCCGGCGCTGCAGCGAAATATCACCTTCGGCTTCTATCACTCGGGACACATGATCTATCTCGACGATGCTGCGCTCGCGCAGTACAAAGCCGATCTCTCGCGCTGGTACGACAGCGCAACCGGACATTAGGAGGACGCGATGATGAAGACTCGCATACTCGCGGCCTGCCTCGGGACCGCGCTTTTGCTCGGAGCCGCGCCGAGTCCGGCGCCCTACGTTCCGCCTGCACCGCCCGATGCGGTGACGCACGCGGTCGCGCACGTCGGCGGAGAGACCATTCACTACACCGCGCGCGCGGGCATGATCACGTTGCGTAACGACAAGGATCAGCTTACCGCGCGGATGTTCTACACGGCGTTTACCAAAGACGGCGCCGACGCGAGAACGCGGCCGGTCACCTTCTTCTACAACGGCGGCCCCGGCAGCTCGACGATTTGGCTGCGTATGGGTTCCTTTGCACCGATGCGGATCGAAACGGCGAATGACAAATCGATCCCCGGCCCGCCGTTCAAACTCGTGGAGAACAACTACAGCCTGATCGACAAGACCGACTTGGTCTTCATCGATGCGCCGAATACCGGCTGGAGCCGCGTGCTGGGAGTCGGTGAAGCCAAAGACTTCATGGGCGTCGATCAGGACGGGCGCGCGTTCACGCAATTCATCGAACGCTACATCACGCAATTCGGACGCTGGAACTCACCGAAATTTCTCTTCGGCGAGAGCTACGGCACGACGCGCGACTGCGTGCTCGTCAATATGCTGCAGGAAGCCGGCGTTCAAATGAACGGCGTCGTCCTGCTCTCTTCGATCCTCAACTTCGGCCTGGGCGGGTTGTACGGCGGCGATCCGATCGGCGGCGGCGACTGGGCGTATGTTACCTATCTGCCGACCGAAGCCGCGGCCGCGTGGTTCCACCACAAAGCCGGACAGGGGCAGACGCTCACGAACTTCCTGCACACGGTCGAGGACTTCGCGAGCGGAGACTATCTCCACGATCTCGCGGCGGGTTCGACGCTGAGCTCGTCCGAGTTCAACGCCGACGTGGCGCGGCTACATCAATACATCGGCCTGCCCGAGGACTACATCCGTAACTCGAATCTGCGCATACCGTATTTCCGGTTCTTGCAAGCGCTGCTGCGCGACCAAGATACGGTCGTCGGCCGTTACGACTCGCGTTACATGACCTGGGACCTCGCGCCGATGTCGGATTATCCGCAGTGGGATCCGTCCGATGTCGGAATTTCGGGCGCGTTCGTGGCGCTCGGCATGGACTACATGACGCAGACGCTCGGATACAAGACGAACATGCAGTACCGCCCGACCTCGTACGGTCCGGTGCTCGGCGCGCGTTGGGATTTCCATCACAACGGCGACGATCCGCCGGCCAATGTGACGCCCGACCTCGCACGCGCGATGACGACCAACCCTCACTTGAAAATCTTCTCGGCGAACGGATACTTCGATTTCGCGACGCCGTTCTTCGCGACCCAGTACACGCTCGACCACATGGGCCTAGCACCGGCGCTGCAGAAGAATATCTCGTGGGGTTTCTATCCCTCGGGTCACATGGTCTATCTCAACCCGCAAGCGTTGGTCTTGTTCAAGGCCGACCTCTCGCGATGGTATGACAGCGTCCTGAATCAGTAGCGAACCCAGCGGGCCCGAAGTTATTTCGGGCCCGCGATCTTTGCCAGGTTTGCGATCGTCTGATCGAGAGCGTGTGAGAGCTGGCCGTACGCGGCGTATTCGTCGTGCGTCGGCGCGGCATCGGCGCTTTCGACCGCGTTGAAGAGATTCGCGAACGCATTGCCCAGGAAGTGCAGCGTCGTGAAGTCGCGCTGCGCCTTCCCGACCGAGTCGTCGGGATCGCCGGGCGCGTGTATGCCGAGGACGTCGCGCCGGAGGGTTTGCGCCTGCTGCGGGTTCAGGCGTCCCGCTTTCAGCAGCGCACGTGCATGTTTGCGCGCTGCGTCGATTTGGGCGATCGATCCGTCGATCGTCGTCGCGAGTTCGTACTGGCGCCACAGATCGCGATCGGTGACGTTGATACGCGGGTCGCGCGCCAGCGTCACGTGTTGGGTGAAGGTCGCGCCGCCGACGCGCAGACGCACGGTGTAATTTCCGGGCGGTGCGAGCGGTCCGCCGTCGTGGTGCGTGGTGAAATCCCACACGAAGCGATGCGCGCCGGGATCGGTATCGACCGTTACAGGCGCGGGGATCCAACGCGGCGCGATCTCCTGCGTCGAGGGATCGATCGGCGTGGGGTGTTGCGCGCTCGAATAATGCCGCAGCACCTCGCCGTGCGGCCCGATGAAGTCGATGACGACCGGTGTAGACGGCCGTCCCTCGAGATAGTAGTCGACGTACATGCCCACCGGCGGATTCGGCGCCTGCGGCTCTTCGGGCTGAATGGGCGTTCCCTCGTCGCCGGCTTGACGGAACCGGTAGGTGAGGCGCGGCGTGAAGAGATAGTTCCCGCCTGCACTCACGGCGCGCGCCATTTGGCGCAGGGCCGCGATGTCGTCCATGATCCACATCGAGCGTCCGTGCGTGCCGATCACGAGGTCGCCGTCGTGAACGTCGATATCGCGCACCGAACTCATCGGCAAATTGCGCTGGAGCGATTGCCAATGCGCACCGTCATCGAACGAAACGTACATGCCGCGTTCGGTGCCGGCGTAGAGGAGCCCGCGCACCGTCGGATCGGCACGAACGACGTTGACGAAGGCGCCGTTTGGAATTCCGTTTGCAATCGCGCTCCAATGCGCGCCGGCGTCGCTCGTTTTATAGATGTAGGGACGATAGTCTTCGAGACGGTGCCGGTCGATTGCGATGTACGCGGTATTGCGGTCGAGGCGCGAGAGTTCGATGGCTCCGACTTTGCTCCACGGGGTCAGTTGCGCGGGTGTGACGTTCGTCCAGTGCTCGCCGCCGTCACGGGTGACCCAAACGCGCCCGTCGTCGGTTCCCGCCCAGAGTGTCTGCGCGTCGAAAGGCGAGGCTGCGAGCGCATAGACGACGCCGCGGCGCGGTATGCCGTCGTTATCGGCGAGTGTAGCCGGATCGAGATTCGAGGGGTGATCCTCGCCGGCACTGCCGGTGAGATCGGGACTGACGATCGTCCAAGATTTGCCGCGATCGCGCGAACGGAAAACCCGTTGGCGCGAGGTATAGAGCGCGTGATCGACGGGCGAGACGATGAGCGGAAGCGTCCAGGTTTGCCGCCAGATATGAAACGGATAGGCCGTGACCGCATCGATGCTCTGCTCCCAACCGGTTGCGAGATCTTCGTAGGTGGCATCGTTGCCGCCGAAGATAAAGCCGGGATGGCCGGGATCGGGTGCGATCGTGCCGCTCTCGCCGCCGACGTCCATCGGCCGCCAGTCCATGAAATTGATGTTCGCTTGGATCGACTGACTCGGCACGGCGATCGCGCCGGAATCTTGCTGCGCGCCATAGACCCAGTAAGGATAACGATCGTCTGCGATCACGTGGTAGAGCTGCGCGGTCGGTTGGTTGTACCACGTACTCCACGTCACGCCGCGATTGAGGCTGACTTGCACGCCCTGATCGCTTGCGAGGATCATGTGCGTCGGATCGCCGGGATCGATCCAGAGTGTGTGATAGTCGTCACCGCCCGGCGAACCCTTGATCGCGTTGAACGTCTTACCGCCGTCGTCGGAGCGATAGGTCGCGGTATCCATGACGTAGACGACGTCGGGGTTTTTCGTATCGACGGTGATACCGCTGAAGTACCAGCCGCGCTCCCAGATGCGCCGCTGCGAAGCGCCGCCGGCCATGTGCTTCCAGGTCGCGCCGCCGTCATCCGAGCGGTAGACGCCGCCGTTCGCGATGTCTGGTCCGGTATCGACCTGCGCGTAGACGCGACTCGGATCGCTCGGCGCGACGGCGATGCCGATGCGACCGACCTTGGCGGGAAGGCCGTTTGCGAGCTGCGTCCAATGCGCGCCGCCGTCGGTCGTTTTGTAGAGTCCGCTCCCGGGGCCGTTTGAAGGCGGATAGGTGTTCCACGGCGGACGCCGCGTTTGCCAGAGGGCGGCGTAGAGTGTATCGGGGTGCTGCGGATCGATCGCGAGCGAAACTGCGCCGGTGTTCTGATCTTTGTAGAGGACGCGGTTCCACGTCTTTCCGCCATCCGTCGTTTTGAAGACGCCGCGTTCGGTGTTCGGTCCGTATTGATGGCCGAGCGCCGCGACGTAAACGACGTTCGCGTCGCGCGGATCGACGACGACCGCGCCGATCTGTCGCGTATCCTCCAAGCCGATATGCGACCAGCTCTTGCCGCCGTTCGTCGATTTGTACATGCCGTCGCCGTACGCGATATCGGAACGCATGTCGGCCTCGCCGCTTCCAACGTAGAGCGTCGCATGATCGCTTGGCGCGACCGCGATCGCACCGATCGACGCGATGTGCTCGTTATCGAAGATCGGGTTCCAGGTGCGCCCGGCGTCGGTGCTCTCCCACACACCGCCGTCGACCGCTCCGAAATAATAGTGGTCGGGCTCGCCCGGCACACCCGTGACTGCGAGCGCGCGACCCCCGCGAAGCGGCCCGATCAAACGCCACGAGAGCGATGTGAGATACGAGCTATCGACATGAGCCGGGCCGGCGGCCGAGCCGAGCGCGCCGGAGGAAAGCGTGAAGAACGCCGCAAGCGTGTAGCAAAGGAAACGTCGCATAGTCGCAGGCTACTCTGCCGCGTTTTCGGAAGCCTCCGCGCGGCGTGTAGCAAGCAGTTCTCAAGTGCTGCGCGTACGATGCGCGGGAATCGAGGTGAGCATTGGTGATTGCAGCCCTCGTCCTCGCGGTGCACCTCGCGGCGCGTCCCGCCCCGGCGCAGTTGCCGGTACGCCCGGTTCGACCACTGCCGCATCCGCTTCCGCGCTATCAGGCGCGCACGCCGGTCGCCTATCCCCCTCCGGTGCAACGCGTGCAGCCCGGGCCCGGATATTGGGGCGGCGGCTACGGCGCATGGGCCGGCGCGGGTTGGGGAGCCCTCGGTTGGGCCGGCCTCACGCAAACGGAGTGCGGACCACCCGGCTTGGTCGAGATCTTCACGCCCGACGGCGGTAAGATCTGTGCCTATCCGAACTCAACGGTTGGACCGGGCGTGTACTACGTCGATCCTACGTCGTTGTCGCTCGTGAGCTAACCGAGCGCCTGCAATCCCGCCCGCCGTACGGGACCGTCGTCGAGTTTGAGCGTCAAACACTTCGACGAACCGCCCGCTTTGTGAAAGTCCGAGAGCTCGGTTTCGAAAACCTCGTACCCCGCACCGTGCAAACGATCGCGCAACGGGCGGCTTGCAGCGTGCAGCACGATCGCATCGCCCGCTTCGACGGCGTTGCACGCGAAGGCGAGCGCGTCGGGTTCGCTCACTTCGATGAGGTACTCGCTTCCGAGCGTCATGCGCAAAAGCGCCTGCGATTTTGGCGCAAACGCGGGAAGATACGCCATGACGTGCCCGCTGCCCAGCGGACAGAGCGCGGTATCGAGATGATAAAAACGAGGATCGATCAAGCGCAGCGGCAGCACGCGCGCGTTGCAGAGGCGTTCCAACTGCGCGGCGGCGGCGTGATCGCTGCGCCAGCCGTAACCGAAATAGAGCAGCGGAAGACGGCGATCGAAAAGTGCGTCACCCGCGCCTTCAAAAAACGCGCCTTGGAGGCGCGTCGTTGCGTATCCGAGCGAAGACAGGCGCTCCAAGTAGCGCTGCTCCTCCATGCGCCGTTCGGGATAGCGGAACGAACTGAGGATCGCGAGCCGGTCGGCGATCAGTGCCGCGTTCGCGGTGAAGACGATGTCCGGTAAACCGGGATGCGGCTGCACGAGCTCGATGCTGGCGTGCCCGACGTCGAGCAAGAGCGCGACCAAGCGTTCCCACTGGCGCTGCGCGTGCGCCGTCGTGCTGCCGATGTTTCGCGTCATCCACGGATTGATGTCGTACGTCACGCCGAAATGCGTCGGCGCGCACATCAGAAGCCTCGTCATTTGAAAAAAGAATAGGCGAATGCCTCTCGCGTTGCATTCGCCTTATGTGACGCTCTATGAGCTTGCGCTTATCCAATTACCCCGCGGAGGGCGCACTCACCAGCCGCCGCCGCCCCCGCCGTCTCCACCGAATCCCCCGCCGCCGCCGAAGTCGCCGAATCCGCCGCCGCTCCAATCGCCGCCGCTACCCGCGCCCATGTCGGCTTGACCGGCATCGTTCGCCCAGCCACCCGCATCAGGCGCGCCCCACGAGCCGCCTTGATCGCCGGTGGGCATGATCGCGCCGCCCGGCTGTTGGACTATCGTGGTGCCTTGATTGCCGAACATCTCGTTGCCGAGCCATGCGCCGCCGAGGCCGCCGAGCAGGCCGCTCCAAAATCCGCCGCCGCCGCCGTAGTACCCGGGACCGTAGCCGCCATAACCCGGACCGTATCGCGGACCCGGGCCTGCCGGCCCGCCGCCCGGCATGCCGCCGCCGTAGTAACGCGGACCCGACATCGCGCGAAAGATCGATCGCAGGATCAAAAACCCGACGATGCAGAGCAGAATGAACGTGAACATACCGATGTGAACTCCCGATCTACGGCTGGGCACTGCGGTCGTCGCGGGGACCGCGGGATAACTCTGAGGCTGCGCGCCGGCGCCCTGGAGGCTGCCGAGGTGCGCGCGGAAGACGTTGAGCACGCCGGTTACGGCGGCGGTGATGCCGCCGTCGTAGTCCTCTGCTTTGAAGAGCGCTTCCATCGATTGACGGATCGAGACGATCGTCGACTCGGGAAAGAATTGCGCGGTCGCGCTGTCGGGCAAAAACCAGTCCTGGCGATCGTTCTTCGCGATGAAGATCAACATGCCGTTGATGTTCTGCTGCTGGAAGATCGCCTCGGCAGCCGCCGAAGCGGTCTTGCCGTCGAGCGAGGGAACGGTCACGACGACGATCTGTTTTCCGGTCTGCGCGGTGAAGTTCTCGATCTGCTCGCGCAGCTGCGAGATCGTCCCCTGCGAGAACATGCCTGCGCCGTCTTGAATGGGCGTGCCGGCAGCGCCGGCGGGCGCGACGGATAGGACCGCGATCGCGGCCGAGGCAAGCAGGCGAAAGAAAACGTTGGTGCGCACGGTGGTCCTCCGGTTCCTAGTATCCCCGGGCCGCGCCCGGAGTTTCACCGCAAGAACGAGACGGCGATGACGCCGCCCGCGACGCTGAAGGCGAAGAGCACGATGAACGCCCAGATGAACGCGCGCTTCCAGAACTCGCGGCGCGCGCGTTTGGAGCGGGTCTCGTGAACCACGCGAATGCGGTTGCTCATGATCCTTGCGCCTGCCGTTTCTCGACTTCGCTCCACAGCCGTTCGAGATTGTAGAACTGGCGCTGCTCGGGTGTGAAGACGTTGACGATCGCGTTGCCGAGATCGAGCAAAATCCAGGTGCCGTCGGCGTAACCCTCGACGCGCTTGACCGGGTGGCCTTCGGCTTGGCAGCGTTCGACGATCGCATCGGCGATAGCGCGCGTTTGAATCTTCGAGCGGCCGGTTACGATCGCGAACGTGTCCGCGAGAATCGTTCTTCCGCTCACGTCGATCGTGATGAAATCCTCGCCCTTTTTATCGAGCGCGGCGTCGCGTACGACGTCGATCAGTTCAGCGATGGTGTAACTCCCTCTCGTGCGATGGTCTCAAAGGTGCGCAGCGCCGCCAGCGTCTGCGGCGCCGGCTCGCGGCCGTTCTGGTGCAAGTGCTCGATCGAGGCTACGATCGTCGCCGCCATCGCCGCGGGAAGATCGCTCAGTGCGAGTTCCCACAAGCCTTCGCGTTGCGGGAAATCGCGTCCCGGCTCGAGCGAGTCGGCGAGATAGACGACGCAGTCGAGCGCGGACATTTCGGCATCGCCGAGCGTATGCTTTGCAATCGCCGAAAGTACGCCGGAATCGTCGACGCCGAACTCCTCGCGCGCGAGCGCCGCGGAGAGCGGCGCGTGCAGCACGATCGGATTGTGCCGTTCGAACTCGCCGATTGGAATCTCGCGCCGTTCGCATTCCTCGAGCAAACGCGGGCCGGAGTACAAGCGTGCGAGATCGTGCAGTAATCCGGCGAGCCGAGCCTTGTTCGCATCGACACGATGCCGCTGCGCGAGTAGCTCGGCGGCGCGGGCCACGCGCACGGAGTGTTCGTAGCGGTGATCCTGATCGAGGTGTGCGCGCACGGCTCGCGCGAGTTCGGCGTACGTCAGAATCGATGCTCGCTATGAAGCCAAACGCGCGCGCAGCGCTTCGATGCGCGCGCGGAAGATGTCGCCCTTGAGGTTACCGGCCCACATCACGAGCGCGTTCTCGTTGTTGTCACTATAGTAGCCCTTGCGCGTGGTGACGGTCGTGAAACCATACTTGCGATAGAGCTGCTGCGCGCTCGTGTTGCTCTCTCGCACTTCGAGCGTCATCCACGACGCGCCGCGTTCGATCGCGACGTCGAGGAGGAAGAGCAGCATCGTTTCACCGTAACGCCGTCCCCGAAAAGCGGGATCGACCGCGATCGTCGTGATGTGTGAATCTTCGAAGATGACCCAGATTCCGCCGTATCCGATGATCTTGGCGCCGATGCGTCCGACGAAGTAGTGCGCGAGCTTGTTGGTGTGAAGCTCGTTGTAAAAGGCGTCGGCCGGCCAGGTCGTCGTAAACGACGCGCGTTCTATTGCGAGCACCTCGCCGATATCGCCGTGGCTCATCGGCGCGATGACGAGCGGATCGGGGCGGCCGGAATGCGCACGCGAGAGTTCGGCCTTCATCGAAAGCGGGGAACCTTCGCTGCCGGCAACTCGCCGTATTCGGCGCGAACTTCGTGGGCGCTCGGCGCCGGGGGCATGCTGCCGCCGAGCAGCGCGACGGCTGCAGCGGCCGGGGTATGGAGCACGGGAAGCAGCTGCACGGTCCACCCGGCTTCGGCGAGTGCTCTGAGCACGTCCTCCGGTGCGCCGATTACGGGCAGAACTCCGGCGCGTGCGCCGCGCAGCACCTCCGCCAGCACCTCGGCGACGCGCCCGGATGCCCGCACCGCCGTCTCGCCGTCGCGGTAGCGCGCGGAGATGACACCTGAACGCCCCTCGACGACGGTCAGCGCGCGGGCGAGGCCGCAGCCCAGCTCGAGCGCGTCGAAGGAGGAGACGGCAACGAGCGGCAGGTTCCATGCCTGCGCGAGCGACTTCGCGTACGCGATCGTGATACGAAGGCCGGTGAAGCCGCCCGGGCCTATGCCGGTCGCGAGGCGATCGAGTTGCGAAGGTGCGAGATTCGCGGCGCGCATCACCGCGGCGAGTGCGCCGAGCCCGGCTTCGAGCGCAACGTTGCCCGCGAGCGACTCCGCCGCGACGAGGTCGCCGTCACGTGCAATCGCGGCGGAGAAACCGCCCAGCGCGCCGTCGAGTCCGAGCACGATCATGCCGGCACTTTTACCTCGACGCTGCGCGGCCGGTCGCCGCTTCCCTCGATCGCGATCTCGTAGCGCCGGACGGGAAGGAGTGAGGGCGCGTGCGTCCACCACTCGACGAATGCAATCGAGCGGCCGTCAAATGCGTCCTCGAGGCCCAACTCGTGCAACTCCTGCGGACGATCCACGCGGTACAAATCCAAGTGATCGATCGGAGGATCTCCCGGATAACGGTGCCAGAACGTGAAGGTGGGGCTGGTGGTTTGATCCTCGCCGTGACGCGCGCGCACTGCCGCGCGAACGAAGGTCGTCTTGCCCGAACCAAGCTCGCCCGAGAGGGCCACGACGTCACCCGGTACGAGCGTACGCGCGAACGCCGCGGCGAATCTCTCGAAGGCGTCGAGGGTCGGGAAAGTCTGACGCTGCGTTGCGGCGAAGCTTTCGGACATGTCGAGCGGCGATTTCGAAGCAGAGCTGCACCAGTCCGTCCAAGATCATCTCGCGCTGATCGCCAATGCGGCGAAGGCCGCCAAGGCGCGCATCGGTGCGACGGTCGAGAGCCTGAGCGGTCCGCCCGAGGTCGAAGAGGATCCGGTCTTCAGTGCCGCTCCGCCGCCCGCGCCGAGCGGACCGCGTCCGGCCGTCAATTTCGATGCCCCCGAGCCCGACTTCGATACGGCCTTCGCCGCCGAAGCCGCTGCGTTCAGCGAAGCCGATGCCTTCGCGGCCGAACCGGCACCGTCGCCCCTTCCCGAGGGTGCCATCTCCTTCGACGATCTCGCGGTCGAGAACGTGGACGAGGAGGGTATCCCGGTGTGGGAAGACCCGCCCTAAAAAGCGAACATATAAGGAAAGCCTGTCTGAGCAGAAAGGGGTCTCGCGCCGCGTAGTCGGCGTGAGGGCGCGCAACTGCGCGCCAGAGCACTACGCGAAGTGTAGTGCTCATTTATTTGTCGATGCACAACGATATCGTTCAACACGTCAATGTCGAAGACGAAATGCGGGAGAGCTATCTCTCGTATGCTATGTCCGTCATCGCGTCGCGGGCCTTGCCCGACGTCCGCGACGGCCTCAAGCCGGTCCAGCGCCGCATCCTTTATGCGATGCGCGAAATGGGGATGGACCCAAACAAGCAGCACCGCAAGTGCGCCGGTATCATCGGCGAGGTGCTCAAGAGCTACCACCCGCATGGTGACTCGTCGGTCTACGACGCGCTCGTCCGCATGGCGCAAGACTTCACCCTGCGCTATCCGCTGGTCGACGGCCACGGCAACTTCGGCTCGATCGATCCCGATTCGCCGGCGGCGTACCGCTATACCGAGGCGCGTCTTGCGCGCTTAGCGCTCGAGGCGCTGGCCGACATCGAGAAAGAGACGGTTGCGTTCGTTCCCAACTTCGATAACCAAGGAACCGAGCCCAGCGTGCTGCCGGGCAAGCTGCCCCAGCTCCTGCTCAACGGTTCGAGCGGCATCGCCGTCGGCATGGCGACGAATATTCCGCCGCACAATCTCGGCGAGATCGCGGACGCAATCGAGCTGCTCATCGACAACGAGAACGCGACGATCGACGAAGTCATCGAGAAAGTCCAAGGTCCGGACTTCCCGACCGGCGGCTCGATTCTCGGAACTGAAGCGATCAAGGAAGCCTATCGCACCGGTCGCGGATCGATCACGATGCGCGGCAAGGCCGAGATCATCGAGGAGAAGGGCCGTCACAAGATCGTGATCACGGAGATTCCGTATCAGATCTACAAGAGCCGCATCGTCGAAGCAATCGCCGAAGCGCATACCGAGAAGCGCATCCAAGGCATCTCGCGTCTCGACGATCTCTCCAATCGCAAGGGTATGAACGTCGTCGTCGAGTTGCAGAAGAGCGCGACGCCGAAGGTCGTGCTCAATCAGCTCTACAAGCACACGCCCCTCCAATCGAGCTTCGGTTTCAATATGCTGGCGCTCGTGCCGGTGGGCGAGCCGCGCGCCGACGGTTCGGTCGCGCTCGAGCCGCGCGTACTCAATCTCAAAGAATTACTCGAGCATTTCATCGCGCACCGCAAGGACGTGGTCACGCGCCGGACGCGCTACGATCTACGCAAGGCCGAAGAGCGCGCGCATCTGCTCGAAGGCTACCGCATCGCGCTCGACAACATCGATCGCGTCATCCAGATCGTGCGCGGGTCCGAAACGACGGACGAAGCAAAGCAAAAGCTTTCGGCGGAGTTCGGCCTCTCCGATATCCAGGCGCAGGCGATCGTCGACATGCGTCTGCGCACGCTGGTCGGGCTCGAGCGCAAGAAGATCGAGGAAGAATACGCAGAGCTGATCAAAACGATCGCGGAGCTGCAAGACATTCTGCGCAGCCCGCGCCGCATCGCGCAGATCGTCAAGAGCGAAACGATCGACCTGAAGAAAAAGCACGGCGACGAGCGCCGTACGACGATCGAATTCGCCGAAGACGAGATCTCGATGGAGCAGCTCGTCCCCAATGTCGACGTCGTCGTTACCTACACGGTCGGCGGCTACATCAAGCGGGTCGGCATCGACACCTTCCGCACGCAAAATCGCGGCGGGCGCGGCGTAACTGGCATTTCGAATCTCAAGCGCGAGGACGTGGTGCGCAATTTCTTCGTGACCAAGACGCACGATCACGTGCTCTTCTTCACGAACAAGGGGCGCGCGTATCGCCTGCGCGGTTACGAGATTCCCGACACGACGCGAACCGCGCGCGGCACGGCGCTCGTCAATTTGTTGACGTTGCCGCCGGGCGAGCACGTCACCGCCGTCTTCCCGATCCACCAGTTCGTCGAAGGGCGCTACATGGTGATGGTGACCGCGAAGGGCGTGATCAAAAAGACGCCGCTCGCGGAATTCGCCAACGTTCGGCGCAACGGCCTCAACGCGATCAATCTGGACGAAGGCGACGAGCTGCTCGCGGTCGATCTCTCCGACGGCACGCGCGACATCATCCTCGCAAGCTCGGCCGGCATGGCGGTGCATTTCAACGAAAAGGACGTGCGTCCGATGGGGCGCAACGCGCGCGGCGTCAAGGCGATGACGCTCGACGAGGGCGATACGATCGTAGCGATGGACGTCATCGAAGACAATCGCAAGGAAGTGCTTCTGGTGACGACGCAGGCGTTCGGGAAACGCACGCCGATCGAAGACTATCGCCACACGTCACGCGGCGGCAAGGGCGTCAAGGCTTTTGCGCGCGAGCGCGAGGACATCGGTCAGGTGCTCGATCAGATCATGGTCGCGCCCGAAGACGAGATCTTGATGATCACGAGCGGCAATCAGGTCATCCGGATCCGCGTCAACGACATTCGCAAGGCCGGCCGCTCGACCAAGGGCGTTCGCCTGCAGCGTCTGGGCGAGGGCGACGAGGTCATCGCGATCACCAATCTCGGCAAACAGGCGGAGCAAGTGACCGGCATCACGGGCGAGCCGCCGGAGATCGAGGCAACCTAGTCGCTGTCCCAGGGGTTCTAACCCAGCGGAGGTAGTAATCTTTTATCCTATGAGTGCTTTAGCAGACGTCGGTCAGACGAATTTTCAGGACGAGGTCCTGGGCAGTAAACAGCCGGTCCTCGTCGATTTTTGGGCCCCGTGGTGCGGCCCGTGCAAGATGCTCTCGCCGGTGGTCGAGAAGGTCGCCGCGGCGAACAGCGGCAAGGCGAAGTTCGTCAAGCTGAACACCGACGACAACCCGAGCATTGCCGGCCAGTATCAGGTCTCCGGTATCCCGTGCTTGATTCTCTTCAAGGACGGCCAGCCGGTGGACCGGATCGTCGGCTACGTTCCCGAGAATGTTATATCGGGGATGCTCGCCAAGCACGTCGCGTAAATCGCGATTTCTACCGTGCGCAAGATCCCGGCCGTTAACAAACTGCTCGAAGATCCATCCGTCGCGCCCTACGAGGTTCTCGTGGGGCGCGATGCTTTACGCGAGCTGATTGCCTCCGAACTCGATCGCGTGCGCGCGAGCGAAAGCACGCCCGCCTTCGAGGCGATCGTGGAGCGGCTCGTGCTACGCGCGCAGGAGCGATCGGCGGCCGGCCTGCGCGGGGTCATCAATGCGACCGGCACCCTGCTGCACACCAATCTCGGGCGCGCACCGATTGCGCCGGCCGCTTTCGACGAAGCGCGCACCGTCGCGGAGGGCTATTCGAATCTCGAATTCGATCTCGGCGCGGGCGAGCGCGGCTCGCGCTACGTTCACGCGAGCGAGTTGCTCGCGCGCATCACCGGTGCGCAAGACGCGCTGGTCGTCAATAACTGCGCCGCGGCAATACTCTTGATCCTCGATACCTTTGCGCGCAACGGCGAGGTCGTCGTCGCGCGCAATCAGTTGATCGAGATCGGTGGCGGGTTTCGCCTCCCCGACGTTCTTGCGCGCAGCGGCGCGCGGCTCGTCGAAGCCGGAACGACGAATAAAGTCTATTTGCGCGACTATGAACGCGCGCTCTCGCCCCGCACGACACTCTTGATGCGCACGCATCAATCGAACTTCACGATCGATGGTTTCGTGCACGACGTGACGCCGGCCGAACTGGCGGCGCTCGGCCGCCGCGCCGGCATTGCTGCCGTCGAGGATTTGGGAAGCGGAGCGCTCGTCGATTTGCGCGAGTACGGCCTGCCGCACGAACGCACGGTGCAGGATGCGGTGAACGACGGCATGTCGCTGGTCGCATTTTCGGGCGACAAGCTGCTGGGCGGACCGCAGGCCGGCATCATCGCCGGCACTCGTGCGCATGTCGCTCGTCTTCGTTCGAATCCGCTCGTCCGGGCGCTGCGCGTCGACAAGGTAACGATTGCGCTGCTCGTCGCCACGCTGCGCCTTTACGCAAGCAAGGAATCGCGCGAGCGGATTCCGTTTTATCGCATGCTCGCCGCTCCGCTCGAGCAACTGCGCGCCCGCGCGAACCGGATCGCGGCCGCGGCGCCGGGCTGGGAGATCGCCGGCGTGGAGGGCTTGGTGGGCGGCGGATCGCTGCCGCATGCGCGGCTTGCTTCGATCGGCCTTGCCTGCCCGAGCGCGCATCCCGGCGAACTCGCCGCGCGTCTGCGCCGCAACGAGCGGCCGATCGTGGCGCGCGTCGACGACGGACGCGTCGTGCTCGATCTGCGCACGGTCGAGCCGCACGAAGACGCCGCGCTCATCGACGCGATGCGCGGTATACTACCCGGGTGATCGTACGAAGCCCGTGGGACGGGCGTCAGGTCGGCGAAGTCAGCGAGATCGACGCGGCGGCGATGGACCGGGCGATCGCCGCAGCGGTTGCGGCGGCGCCGGCTGCGGCCGCGATGCCGCGTTACGAACGTCAGGCCGTGCTGCGCCGCATCGCTGCCGGACTGGAACGCGAGAAAGATCGATTCATCGCGACGATGATCGCCGAGTCGGCAAAGCCGCGCCGCTTCGCACGCGCCGAAGTCGAACGCGCGATATCGACCTTTTCGCTCGCGGCCGATGAAGTCACTCGCCCGGTCGGCGAGGTGCTGCCGCTCGACGTGACCGCCGCCGGCGTCGGCTACACCGCGTTGACCACGCGGCGTGCGCTCGGTGCCATCGGCGCGATCGCACCGTTCAACTTTCCGCTCAATCTCGTCGCGCATAAAGTTGCGCCCGCGATTGCCGTCGGCAACACGGTGGTGCTGAAGGCGCCGCCGCAGGCGCCGCTCTGCGCCTTCGAACTGGAGCGCGTCGTACACGAGGCCGGCTGGCCGAAGGACGCGCTGCGCGTGGTCCACGCCCCGGTCGAAGTCGCGCAGGCGCTCGCGACCGACGAGCGCCTGAAGATGATTACGTTCACGGGGTCGAGCGCGGTCGGCTGGCATCTCAAATCGATCGCGGGACGCAAACGCGTCGTGCTGGAGCTCGGCGGCAATGCGGCAGCGATCGTCTGCAGCGACGCGGATCTCGCCTGGGCTGCAAAGCGCATCGCGCTCGGCGCCTACGCGCAAGCCGGGCAGGTATGCATCAAGGTGCAGCGCATTCTCGTGCAGCGTACCGTGTACGATGCATTTCTCGAGCGGCTGTTGGCCGAGATCGCGGCCTTGCCGGCCGGCGATCCGGACGACGAGGCGACGATTCTCAGCTCGGTGATCGACGATCGCAGCGCGGATCGCATCACGGCCTGGATCGGCGAAGCGCTGGCCGGCGGCGCCGTGCTCCTCTACGATAAGCCGCGCGAAGGACGCCTGCTCTATCCGGCCCTGCTCGCGAGCGTCAACGCCGCGATGAAGGTCGAGTGCGAAGAGGTCTTCGGGCCGGTCGCGACGATCGCCGCCGTCGATTCTCTCGACGAAGCGATCGATCGTGCGAACGCCTCGCGCTACGGCCTGCAGGCCGGCGTCTTCACGACCGACGTGCGCGCAATCGGCGCGTGCTTCGAACGCGTCGACGTCGGCGGATTGATCGTCAACGACTATCCGACACTGCGCATCGACAACTTCGCCTACGGCGGCGTCAAAGATAGCGGCTTCGGGCGCGAAGGCGTGCGTTACGCCATCGACGAGATGAGCGAGCTCAAGACGCTGGTCGTGCGCTACACGTGAGTTTTCGCTTCAAGAGCCTGTTTGCGCGCCAGCCGCTGGCGTGGATCTCGCGCGAATCCGAGGGTGGCCCCACGCTTCGGCGCACGCTGGGCTGGCCCGCGCTGACCGCGATCGGTTTGGGCACGATGCTCGGTGGAATCTTTCCGACGATCGGCGTCGGCGCGCATGCCGCGGGACCGAGCGTCATCCTCGCCTTCGTGATTACCGGCCTGGTCAGTCTCTGCGTCGCGCTCTGCTACGCGGAGTTTGCGTCGATGGTTCCGGTCGCGGGAAGCGCGTATACCTATGCCTACACGACACTGGGCGAAGTCATCGCGTGGGTGATCGGCTGGGACCTCATTCTCGAGTACGGCGTCTCGGTCGCGCCGACGGCGGCATCCTGGTCCGCGTTCGCGCAGCCGCTGCTCGCACAAGTCGGCATCACGCTGCCGCATTGGGCGCAGAACGGCGCGATCTACGCCGGACAGGTCGACGTGATCGCGGTCGCGACGACGTTGATCGTCACGGCGCTCGTTGCGTGCGGTATTCGCGAATCGGCGAACGTGAACGGCGCACTCGTCATTTTTCAAATCGTCACGATGCTGGTCTTCATCGGGTGCACGATCCACGCCGTGAATCTCCAGAACCTGCGCCCCTTCGCTCCCTTTCATCTCTCCGGTGTTCTGGGGAGTTCGGCGCTTGTGTTCTTTGCCTATATCGGATTCGACACCGTGACGGTCGCGTCGGAAGAGGCACATCAACCCCATCGCAACGTGCCGATCGGTATCATTCTTGCTCTGACGATCGGGACGCTGCTCTACGTCGCGCTGACGTTCTTCTCGGTTGCCGTGCTGCCGTACGGCAAGCTGAGTGACGGCGCGGCGATGCTCGACGCGCTTCACGCCGCAACCGCGAATCCGCTCGCGTACTGGCTCGTTGCTCTCGGCGGACTCGCCGGCAACGCGACCGTCATGATCACCTCGCTGCTGGGGCAGATTCGCATCTTTTACGTGATGGCGCGCGACCGCATGTTGCCGCCGCGCGTGGCAAAGATTCATCCGCGCTTTCGAACGCCGGCGACCATGACTGCGATCACGGGGCTTCTGGTCGCGGTGCTCGCCGGTATCCTTCCGCTCGATGCGCTCTTGAAGCTCACGAACATCGGAACGCTGGCGGCGTTCGCGATCGTATGCGCGGGCGTGATGGTACTGCGCGTCCTCGAGCCCAACGCGGAGCGCCCGTTCAAGGCACCGCTCTTGCCGCTCTTCTCGGTACTCGGCACGGTCGCGTGCGTGGTGTTGATCTTCAGCCTCGATTGGCCGACGTGGGTGCGCTTCGGCGTGTGGTTCGTAGTCGGCATCGCCGTCTACGCAGCCTACGGATACCGCAGAAGCCATCTGCGCACGCTGCGCGCGGCCTCGGACTAGCCATGCACATTGTGGGAACGGCGGGTCACGTCGACCACGGTAAATCATCGCTCGTGACCGCGCTCACCGGCACGAATCCGGATCGTCTGCTCGAGGAGCAGGTGCGCGGTATGACGCTCGATCTCGGATTCGCGCACCTGCGTTTTGACGACGGCGTCGAGGCCGGTATCGTCGACGTTCCGGGTCACGAGCGCTTTCTGCACAACATGCTCGCGGGCGCCGCCGGCATGGAGGTGCTGCTCCTCGTGGTCGCTGCCGACGACGGCGTGATGCCGCAAACGCGCGAGCATCTGCAGATCTTGCGTCATCTCAACGTCAAGCACACGATCGTCGCGCTCACCAAGAGCGATCTCGTCGCTTCGGCAGAGCTCGACGCTACGCTCGCACGCGTGCGCGAGCAGTTGCGCGATACCATCGCCGGCGACGCGCCGATGGTTGCGCTTTCGAACGTCACGGGTGCCGGCCTCGACCGGTTGCGCAGCCTGCTCCACGACGCGCTCGTGCAGCTTGCGCCCCACGACCCCGACGCGCCCGCGTACATGCCGGTCGATCGCGTCTTTACGCTGCCCGGGCGCGGCACGATCGTGACCGGCACGCTGATGCAGGGACGGATCACCGCCGGTGAAGCTGTCGCGATTGCGCCGCTGGGAGAATCGCATCGCGTGCGAAGCCTTCACGTATTCGGTCAAGCGCGCGCGTCTGCCACCGGCGGAACGCGTGTGGCGCTCAATCTCCCGGGCGTCGATCGCGCGCGCATCGCGCGCGGCGCGGCGATCGTCGATCCGTCGTTTCCCGCGCGCAGCGAATTCGCAGTGCGCTTCGAGGCACTGCCCGAGGCGCAGCCGCTGCTGCGCCGGCGCACACCGGTGCGTGCCTACATCGGCTCCGCTGAGGTGCTCGGCACGCTCCTTTTCGCTGAGTCGGTCACGCTCGTGTTGCGCGAGCCGGTGCCTGCGTTTCCCGGCGTTCGTTTCGTCGTCCGCCGGGTCTCGCCGAAAACGCTGCTGGGTGGCGGCGAGATTCTTGCTTCGGCCGGCGAAGCATCGCTTCGAGACGCGGGCACGGATGCGGCCATCGCTGCGCTGCTCGCGCGAAACGGCGTGCAACCCCTTACGGTTTCGGAGATTGCCTATGCGGTGAATCTGCGTGAAGAGAGCGTGCAGCGCGAGCTCGACGAGTTGATCGAACGCGGAGAAGCCGTCGCGGTCGCGCGCCCGGCCGCCTATCTCGGTGCGGAAGCGTTTGCGCAGTTCGGCGGCCGCGTCGCGAGCGAACTCGCGCTCCTTCACGAAGCGCAGCCCTGGGCGGTGGGCGCGACGTCTATGCTTCTCGCGCGCGCGCTCGGTATCGAGGAGCCGCTGCTGCTGCGCTTACTCGGTGCGCTCGCCGAAGAGGGACGGATCGTGCAGCGGCACGGTTATTTTGCCGCTACCGATCATCAGCCGAAGCTCTCCGCCGAGCAGCGCGCGTTCTTCGAATCGAGCGTTCCGCTCGATGCCGCGGCGCCGTTCTTGCCGGTGCCGTTCGCCGAGGTCGCCGAACGCGCGCGCGGCTCGCAGATCGTGGGATTGAACAAGGCGTTCGACACGTTGCTCGCACGCGGCGTGCTGGTAAAAGTGGGCGACGCGCTCTACCGCGGGACGCAGATCGAGCGCGCACACGAACGCATCGACGCTTTCATCGCCGTTCACGGCAAGATGACGATGGCGGAGTTTCGCGACCTTCTGGGCACCTCGCGAAAGTACGCGGTTCCGTTGCTGGAATGGTTCGACGCTCGCGGCATTACCGTGCGCAGCGGGGACTTTCGTATGTTGCGCGCGCGAAGAGGCGCACGAGAGCAATCCGTATAACCAAGGCGCGGTGATCGACCTCAAGCGTATTCCCAAGGCCGAGCTGCATCTGCACATCGAAGGGACCTTCGAACCCGAACTGATCTTCGCGATCGCGCAGCGCAACGGCATCGACCCCGGTTACTCTTCAATCGACGCGCTCCGGGCGGCGTACGACTTTACCGATTTGCAATCGTTCCTCAACGTGTATTACGCCGGTATGCGGGTCCTGCGTGCCGAGCGCGATTATTTTGAACTAGCGAGTGCGTATTTCGAACGCGCGGCCGCGCAGGGCGTTCGTCACGCCGAGATTTTCTTCGATCCGCAAGCGCATACCGAGCGCGGTGTCGCGTTCGGTACGGTCGTCGAGGGCCTGAGCGCCGCGCAGGCGGCGGCGCAAAAGCGTCACGGCGTCAGCTCGCACTTGATCATGTGCTTTTTGCGCGATCTCCCGGTCGAGTCGGCGCGCGCGGCGCTCGACGCCGCACTTCCCTATCGCGATCGCATCGTGGCGGTCGGGCTCGATTCGGCCGAGGCGGGAAACCCGCCCTCGAAGTTCGCGGTCGTCTTCGATCACGCGCGCAGCCACGGGTTTCTCACCGTCGCGCACGCGGGCGAAGAGGGGCCGCCGGAGTACGTGTGGGAAGCGCTCGATCTGCTGCGCGTCTCGCGCGTCGATCACGGCGTGCGCAGCTTGGAGGATCCGGCGCTCGTCGAGCGCCTGCGCCGTCAGCGCGTACCGCTGACGGTCTGTCCCTTCTCGAACGTGAAGCTGCGCGTGGTCGGCGACCTTACACGCCATCCGCTCAAGCGCATGCTCGAGGCGGGGCTCCTCGCCACCGTCAACTCCGACGACCCGGCCTACTTTGGGGGCTACGTCGCGGATAATTTCGAAGGCGTTGTCGAGGCGCTGGGACTTTCGGATCGCGACGTCATCACGCTCGCGCGGAATTCGTTCGAGGCTTCGTTCATCGACGATGCGAAGAAGCGTGCCTATCTCGAGGAGATCGATCGCTTGGCGGGGGTATTGAAGTGAAGCCGGTTCTCTTGGCTGCCGCGCTTGCGACGGCGTCACCGGCGGCGGCGCCGATCACGACGGTCGCGCTTTCGTACACGACGCCCGCGCACGGATACCGCTCGCACGGGGATCTCACCTATAAGGGGACGCACCTGCTGGTGACGGCGCTCACCGATGCTGCGGGCGACCATGATATCGACGCCACGATTGAAGCGAACGGCAAGAAATTCCATCAAGAGTATCTCTTCATGGACGGAATCACGTACGCAAAGGTCGGCGACACGTGGGCACTGCAGACGAATCTTCCGCCTGCCTACGCGACGTTTCTGATTACTGCGGGCGGATATCCGGTTCCGGCGATCCTCAATAGCGGCGGGCGCATCGTCAAATTCGAGGGCGAGACGCCCTGCGGATCGTCGACCTGCTCGAAGTACGTCGTTAGCGCTATCATCAAGCTGAACGAGAAACCAACGGCGGTGATTCAACACATCCTCGTCGATCGGGCACTCAACGAATTGATAGCAATCGACGCGAAGAGCGTCGACGCCGGCGGCGCCGTTCTCGGCGAGACGCATATGAAGTTCGACCAGTTCGACGGGATACGTATTCCCGTGCCGGCGATCGTGAGCACGACGACGCCCGTATGTTACCTATCGAACACGACGGCTGGCGCGATGAATCTGTGCCTCTACAAAGGTATGTTCACGTCGGACGTGTACACGCTCACGGTAAACGGCCAGCTCGCGTTGCGTGCGAGCGAGATTGCACTGGCAAACGGGGTCACGTCACCGGTCGTGGACGGACTGACGGTACAGTGCTCGGTAAAGAAGCAAGCCGTGACGGTGGACCCGAGCGTCGAGGCCAATCTCAAGCAGTCCGGCATGAGCGACGAACAGATTGCGGCGCAGCTGGGGCAGCGAGAGACCGGCAGCGACTGCACGGTGAATGCGAACGGCGCTCCCGTCATGACGCAGCACTACGAATTCAAATAGCGACTAGTGGCGTACGAGGGTCACGACGCCGAGCACGACCTCGAGCGCGATGAGCAAAATGACGATCACTTCGAGTAGCTCGTCGCGCCGGCCGCGCGCCTGATCGATGAAGAATCGATAGAGGTCGCCCACGCTCGCGAGCTTGGCGTCGATCTGGCGCTGCCAGTCGGCCAGGCCGAGGCGGGCGCCGGCAGCGCGATAGATGCGTGCGTAGTAGGCGTCGCCGACCACTTTGAGCGCGTTGCTCGAGCGATCGAGCAATTCGAGTACGTCGACGATGAGGTAGCGAACGTTGGCGGCCAAGTCGGCTTCGCGCCGCCCGAAAACCGAGCGCTGGCGCTGCCCCGGCTGTGCGGCGTAGATCGAGTCCAGCTCCCGGTCGAGGAGCGCGTCGTAGGTGCGCAGTTCGAGCAGCTGGGAGTTCGCGAACTCGAGGATGTCGCCGATTGCGTCGCTGGACTCGCGGCGATCGTAGACGAACGCGGTATCCCACTGCACGATCGAGAGGTCGTCGGCGTAGTAGGAGAAGCGCGTGCGTAGCGCCTCCTCGATCTCGCTCTGCGAGAGCGAGCCCGATTCTCCGAGCAGAATGTTGGCAAGGGCTTCGGAATGGTCGTGGAGCAGCGCGTCGGCATCGATGCGCGGCTCGAACCGGTCGATCTCGATGACGAGATAATCTTCGATCAAGGGAGCGTGCCGGTCATCGAGCGCACCGCTCAGCTCGTCGCAGATGCGATCGACCGTTCGGGTCGCAACGGCGATGAGCTCTTCGTTGCGCCGCACGCGCGATGCGAGCGATTCGAGATCCTCCCACGCGCCGGAGACGTTGAATGAGAAGCGCAGCGAAATGACGCCGTAGTCGAAGAACTTGGCGCGAACGGTATATTCACGCTCGCCGAGCGTTCCGTCGGGTAAGCGCGCTACCAGCGGCGGCACGGGAAACTGAAGGTACGAGCTGCTGTGATGGGGGCGCAGCGGAATATCGGCAGGCGTTACGCCCTCGCCTTCGACCGTGCGCAGCGTAGCGAGATCGATCGAATCCGCGACGTCGAAGAGAAAAAATGCGCGCACCGCTCCCGCAGCAATCTTCATACACGTCAAATAGCTGCGGGAGCGTGTAACTCCTGGCCGTTTATGCGACGGCAGGCTGTTTTGCGTTGACGGCCTGGATCGTGAGCGCGATTTCGAGCTCTTCGCCGACGAGCACGCCGCCGGTCTCGAGTGCCTGATTCCACGTCAGGCCGAAGTCCTTGCGATTGATCTTGGCGGTCGCGCTGTAGGCGATGCGGTCGTTGCCCCACGGATCCTTACCGCGGCCGTCGACCGTCGCTTTGAGGCTGATCGGGCGCGTCACTCCGTGAATCGTGAGCGTACCGTCGACGGTATACGCATCCGGGGAGCCCGAAATCTTGGTGCTGAGGAACTCGATCGCCGGGAACTTCTCGGCGTCGAGGAAGTCGGGGGACTTCAAGTGCGCGTCGCGATCGGCGACGTTGGTATCGATCGAGGTCGCGTCGATCGTCGCGGAAACGGCGATTGGCAGGTTGGTCGCGTCGTCGACCTCGAGGTTGACCGAGAATTTCTGGAACGAGCCGCGGACGCGGGAGAAGACCATGTGGCGAACGGTAAAGTCCACGGACGAGTGAGCCGGATCGAGAGCAAAGGTAGCCATTGTGAGCGGGAGCCTCCAAGCAAGATAACTTAATATAGCCAAGCTACTATAAATAAGCAAAGCTGTCAAGACGGGTTTGTGGCAGGGGTGCCCTGCAACCAACCAGAGCGAGCGTGTGTTTGTGGAGAGAGACCAATGAACGTAGACAAAATGACCGAGCGCGTAGCGGACGGCCTCAATGAGGCGTACGCGCTAGCGCTTCACGAACACAACACGCAGACCACGCCCGAGCACATGCTCGCCGCGCTGCTCGATCAGGAACGGGGCATCGCGCCCGATATTTTGACGAAGGCAGGCGTCGATCCGAAAGCCTTCCGCCGTCAGGTGGAGCAGGCGATCTCGCGCTTACCGCGGCTCTCGGGTCCGAACGCAGACTCCGCACAGGTGACGCTTTCGCCCGAACTCTCGCGCATCATGAGCGCTGCCGAGAGCGAAGCGGGCGCGCTGCAAGACGACTACGTCTCGGTCGAGCACGTGCTGCTCGCGATGGCGCAAGCCGGCGGCGCGATCGGCAAACTGTTCCGCGACGCGGGTCTCACCAAAGACAAGCTTTTGGCTGCGCTGCGCGACGTACGCGGCAACCAGCGCGTGACGAGCAAGGATCCGGAAGGAACCTACAAGTCGCTCGAGCGCTACGGACGCGACCTAACGCTCGACGCCGAGCGCGGAAAGCTCGATCCGGTCATCGGCCGCGACGACGAGATTCGCCGCATCGTGCAAGTGCTCTCGCGCCGCACGAAAAACAATCCCGTGCTGGTTGGCGATCCCGGCGTCGGCAAGACCGCGATCGTCGAAGGGCTCGCGCAGCGCATCGTGCGCGGCGACGTACCGGAAGGCTTGAAGAATAAGCGTATCGTGGCGCTCGACATGGGCGCGCTGATCGCCGGTGCGAAGTATCGCGGCGAATTCGAAGAGCGCCTCAAAGCGGTGCTCAAAGACGTTGCCAACTCCGAAGGCGCTATCGTGCTCTTCGTCGACGAGCTGCACACCGTCGTCGGCGCCGGTAAGGTCGAAGGCGCGATGGATGCGGGAAATCTACTCAAGCCGATGCTGGCGCGCGGCGAGCTGCATCTGATCGGTGCGACTACGCTCGACGAGTACCGCAAGTATATCGAGAAGGACGCCGCGCTCGAGCGGCGCTTCGCTCCGGTGATCGTCGATCAACCCAGCGTCGAAGATACGATTTCGATTTTGCGCGGGCTGCGCGAGAAGTACGAGACGCATCATGGCGTGCGTATCAAAGACGGAGCCCTGGTTGCCGCGGCGACCATGAGCAACCGTTACATTTCGGATCGTTTCCTTCCCGACAAGGCGATCGATCTGGTCGACGAGGCAGCAGCCAAGCTGCGCACCGAGATCGATTCGATGCCGCAAGAACTCGACGAAGTCTCGCGCCGCATTCTGCAGCTCGAGATCGAACGCGAGGCACTTCGCAAAGAGAGCGACGCCCAGAGCCGCGCGCGGCTCGACGCGCTCGAACGCGAACTCGCGGAGCTGCGCGAGTCGCAAGTCAAGTTGCGCACGCAGTGGGACCGCGAGAAGAACGCGGCCGTGCGTCTGCGGGAGCTGCGCGAGCAGATCACCGAGACGAAGGTGCAGATCGAACAGGCGGAGCGCCAGTACGATCTCAACCGTGTCGCCGAGCTGAAATTCGGGCGCTTGATCGCACTCGAAAAAGAGCTTGCCGGCGAGGAAGAGCGGCTGCGCACCGCTGAGGGCGGCCGCCTCTCGAAGGAAGAGGTCAGCGAGGAAGACATCGCCGAGGTAATCGCGCGCTGGACCGGGATTCCGGTCGCGAAATTACTCGAAGGCGAGAAGCAGAAGCTGCTCCATCTCGATGAGGAACTGCACGAGCGCGTCATCGGTCAGGACGAAGCGGTGACGGCCGTCGCGGAAGCAGTGCTGCGCTCGCGCTCCGGCCTCTCCGATCCCAATCGCCCGATCGGCTCGTTCATCTTCTTGGGCCCGACCGGCGTCGGCAAGACGGAGCTTGCGCGCGCACTGGCCGAGTATCTCTTCGACGACGAACGTGCGCTCGTGCGTATCGACATGTCGGAGTACGGCGAGAAGCACAGCGTCGCGCGCATGCTCGGCGCACCGCCGGGATACGTCGGGTACGACGAAGGCGGACAGCTCACCGAGGCAGTGCGGCGCCGTCCCTACTGCGTCGTGCTCTTCGATGAGATCGAGAAGGCGCATCCCGACGTCTTCAACGTCTTCTTGCAGATTCTCGACGAAGGCCGTTTGACCGACGGTCAGGGCCATACCGTCGACTTCCGCAACACGATCGTCATCATGACGTCGAACATCGGCAGCCACCGCATCCTCGATTACAAAGGGACGCTCGGCGGCGCCGAAGAGGCGCTCATGCGCGCGACCGTGATGGAGGAATTGCGGGCGCACTTCCGCCCCGAGTTCCTCAACCGCGTCGACGAGACCATCGTCTTCCATGCGCTTTCGCAGGAGCAGCTCATGGAGATCGTCGAGATTCAACTTGCGCGACTGCGGTCGCGTCTGTTGGAACGGCGAATCACGCTCGTGCTGGACGACGCCGCGAAACGTCACCTGGTCAAGGCTGGGTACGATCCGAGCTACGGCGCGCGTCCGCTCAAGCGGACGATTCAAAAAGAAGTCGAGACGCCGCTCGGCCGCAAGATTCTTGCGGGCGAGATCAACGACGGCGACACGGTGAACGTGGGCTTCAACGACATCACGGGCGAGCTCACGTTCAGCGCCGGCGCAATTACGGCGCTGCCCGTCGTGTCAGGTTAATCGATCTTATCGCAGGCGTTCAGCACGCCGTCGAGGAGACCCGGGAACATTTCATCGATCGGGTCGCGGCGCAGCCAGACGAACTTCTGGCGGCCCTCGTAGCGCGACATAATCAGGCCGGCCTCTCGCAGAACTTTGAAGTGATGCGAGAGGTTTTGCTTTGAGGTGAGATCGAGAAAATCGAACGGACAACGCTCTTCGTGTTTGGCGAGCTGCTGCACGATCTGGAGCCGGGTCGGGTCGCTGAGCGCCGCGAGAATTCCGTAAATGGTGATGTCCTCGCGCTCGGGATACCAGTGCGCGCGGGGGGCTTGGACGGGTTCAGAAATTTCGGTGCTCATGCTTGACAGTAAAACATCCTTTGTACTATTCTCAGTACAAGATGTATTTTACTATAGACGAGCGGGAACCGTCTAGCGCTACCCAGGACGCCCGGCGTTCCTTCAATACCCTACGGAGCTATGCGCAGGCCCTGGCCGGCCTTTCTGCTTCCTTCGCAGAGCAAGCGAGCGAAGTGATGGCGGCCTACCGGCAGGCGCTGGCCGCCGGCAACGAGGCCTCTTGGGCGCGCTTCGTCTATGCGGCTTCCGATATCGCACATCATGGAGCGTCGGTCGAAGAGATTCTCGGCCTGCGCGAGCGCGAACGCGCCGCCTGGCGCGTCTTCCAGCAGATCGCCGATGAAAATGCGGACCTGCTCTTGCTGCAGCCCGCGCTAGCAACCGCCTAAGAACACCAGCAGAGGTAATTTCCGTGTCCACCGTCGTCGAATTCGGCGCACGCCGCTTCTTCGTCGTCGCTGCCGTCATGCTCGCAGCGCTGATGCAGCTTGCGGATACGACGATCGTCAACGTCGCACTCCCGTCGATCGACGGCACGCTCGGCGCATCGCAAGATGAGGGCGCGTGGTTCATTACGGCCTACATCATCGCGAATGTCATCGTGATACCGCTCACGCCGTGGCTGCAGTCGATTTTCGGGCGCAGGCGCTACTTCGCGATGTCGATCGCGGGCTTCACGTTGGTCTCGATTCTCTGCGGGTTGGCTAACGATACGACCAACGAAATAGCGCTGCGTTTCATTCAAGGCGCCTTCGGCGGCGGATTGATGGTGCCGGCGCAGCAGATCATTCGCGACACCTTTCCGCCCGATCAGCTCGGCAAGAGTCAATCGCTCTTCGCGCTTGCGGTCGTGATCGGCCCGACCATCGGACCGACGCTCGGCGGTATCCTTACCGACGATCTCACCTGGCGGTGGGTCTTCTTCGTGAACGTGCTGCCCGGCATCGCAGCGACGCTGCTGGTGCTGCTCTTCGTCCGCGACCCGCAAGCTCCCAAGCGCATTCCGGTCGACGCGATCGGCATCGGACTTCTCACGCTCGGGCTCGGAACGATGCAATACGTGCTCGACGAGGGCGAGAGTAAGGGCTGGTTCGGCGACTCGACGATCCTGGCGTGCACGGCGATCTCTGCTTTGGCGCTCGTGTCGTTCGTGACGTGGGAACTATGGGGTACGAAACGCCCGGCGGTCGCGTTACGCGTCTTCGCCGATCGTAATGTCTGGTCGTTCTCGATCGTTTTCTTTGCCATTGGTGCGACGATGTTCGCGCTGATCTTCATTCAGCCGCAGTACGTGCAGAACTCACTCGACTTCACGACCACGATGGCCGGTCTCTTGCTCATGGTGCGCGCGGGTATGCTGGTGCTGCTCTATCCCGTGACGACGTGGGTCGCCTCGCAGTACAAATGGGATCTGCGCCTTGTCGCAGGCGGCGGCATTCTCGTGATGGGGCTCGCAACGTGGCTGCAAACCTTTCAAATGGCGACCAACGCGACGTTCGGGACGTTCGTACTCACGCAGGCGCTCGGCGGCGTCGGCTTGGCATTCGTCTTCGTGCCGCTCATGGTCGTGCTGCTCGCCGGCATGGAACAGGCAATCGTTCCATCGGCGCTCGCGTTGACGCGCTTGATGCAGCAGATCGGGGCGTCGGTCGGCTCGGCTTTCGCAGCGACGCTTCTGGATCGCAACTTCAACGCCGCGCTCAACGGCATCGCTGGCTCGATTAATATGGGTCGCACGGCGATCGCGACGGCCGTAAACGAACACGGCGCGCACGCAATCGCGGTGCTGAGTCAGCTCGCCGCCACGCAAGCCGAAAATCTCTCGGCGGTGAATACGACGCAGTTCTTCGCGATCGCCACCATCGCCACGACGCTGCTTCCGCTCCTCATGGTGCGCCGTCAGATGGTGCGCTCGCATGCGCCGGTGCCGATGACGCCGCCGCCGCCGACGGTGCCTGCGATTCGCGGCGAGGTCCGCGAGGCCGTCCGCTCGTAAGATTCCCCGCGTGAAAGCCTAGGTAGCCGTCTTTTCGCGGCGTCTGGCTTTGAGACGGTCGGACTCGTTGAGGATACGCTTGCGCAACCGGATGGACTGCGGCGTAACCTCGACGAGTTCGTCGTCTTCGATGAACTCGATTGCGCGTTCGAGCGACATGTTTTCTTTCGGCGGTAGCTTCACGTTTTCGTCGCTACCGGCGGCACGCATGTTCGTGAGTTTCTTTTCGCGCACGACATTGAGCCCCACGTCCTTGTCGTCGTTGGCGCGACCGACGATCATGCCCTCGTAGATCTCCTCGCCCGGATCGACGAAGAAGCGCCCGCGCTGCTCGACGCCCATCAGCGCGTAGCCGGTTGCGCGGCCCGTATCGGTGGCGACGAGCGCGCCCACGTTACGGCCCGGAAGTTCACCCTGCCACTCTTGATGATCGTAATACGTATGCGACATGACCGCCGTGCCGCGCGTGAGCGTCAGCAGCTCGCCGCGCAGGCCGAAGA
Organism: Candidatus Acidiferrales bacterium; assembly: GCA_035507275.1. Classification (GTDB taxonomy): domain Bacteria; phylum Vulcanimicrobiota; class Vulcanimicrobiia; order Vulcanimicrobiales; family Vulcanimicrobiaceae; genus Aquilonibacter. Next base: position 3,541 of record DATJOG010000014.1, on the reverse strand, counting down.
TCGCGCGCGTCGGCATCGTGTATTCGAGGCGGCGTGAGTCGCCGACGTTGATCATGTTCGACATCACGGCTTTGCGCTTGCCGAGCGCCTCGATCACGGCGCCGGCGTACTGCTCTTCGACGTCGACCACGACGTATTCGACCGGTTCCCATCTCTTGCCGTCGCGTTCCATCACGATGACCTGCGGCTTGGAAACCGCGAGTTCGTATCCTTCGCGGCGCATCGTTTCGATCAAGATCGAGAGATGCAGCTCGCCGCGCCCGCGCACTTCAAACGTATCGGCTGATTCGGTGTCGGCCACGCGTAATGCAACGTTCGATTCCAGCTCGCGCATGAGACGCTCGCGAATTTGCCGCGAGGTCAGGAATTTGCCTTCCTTACCCGCGAACGGCGAGTTGTTGACGGAGAAGAACATCGAGACCGTCGGTTCATCGACCGCGACCGCGTGAATGCCTTCCGGCGCATTTGCATCGGCGATCGTGTCGCCGATATTGAGGTCGTCGATGCCGGAGACGCAGACGATGTCGCCCGCTGAAGCTTCCTCGACTTCGATGCGTTCGAGCCCCTGGAAGGTCAGCAGTTTCGTCAGCCGCAGGCCGATCGCGACCCCGCCGTCGCGCGCGACCTTGGCGATCGGCATGTTGACGCGCGAGTCACCGCGGAAGATGCGGCCGATCCCGATGCGGCCGACGTACTTATTGTGATCGATCGCCGAGATGAGGAGCTGGAAGGGGCCTTCTTCGGCCGGGGCTTCGGGAACGTGCTTTGCGATGATCTCGAAGAGCGGTTCGAGATCGGCCGATTCGTCGTCGAGGCTGCGCTTCGCGACGCCGGCCTTGCCGTTGGTATAGACGACCGGGAAATCGGCCTGCTCGTCGCTTGCGCCCAGTTCGATGAAGAGGTCGAAGACTTCGTTGACGATCTCGGTCGGGCGCGCGTCCTTACGGTCGATCTTGTTGATTGCGACCAACGCCTTGAGATCGAGCTCGAGGGCCTTGCGCAGCACGAAGCGCGTCTGCGGCATCACGCCCTCGGCGGCGTCGACGAGCAGCAGCACGCCCTGCACCATCTGTAAGACGCGCTCGACCTCTCCGCCGAAATCGGCATGGCCGGGCGTGTCGACGATATTGAACTTCACGTCGCCGTGGCGAACCGCGGTGTTTTTCGCGAGGATGGTGATGCCTCGCTCGCGTTCGAGCGGGTTGGAGTCCATGATGCGCGTCTCGACCTGCTGGCCTTCGCGGAAGACGCCGCTCTGTTTGAGCATGGCGTCCACCAGCGTGGTCTTACCGTGGTCGACGTGGGCGATGATGGCGACGTTTCGTATATCCGGGCGGGTCTTCACGACCCACGTTCTATCATATAAGGGGCAATAAAGCTACTCCTAAGGTTAAGATCGCCGTTGCGGCCTTACGCTTTGGGAAGTGTAAACCAGAACGAGGTGAGCTTTTCGGGCTCCGATTCGAAGCCGATCTCACCGTGCATCATCCCGACCAGCTCGCGGCAGATGTAGAGTCCGAGGCCGGTCGAGCCTTCCCCGGACGAAACGCGGCCGAAGCGGGTGAAGAGTTTGAGGCGATCCTCCGGACTGATTCCGGGCCCTTCGTTCACGATCGCGATGCGCACGTGGTCGTCGGCGCCGTGCTTGACGTCGATGTGAATTGCGCTCGTGGGGTAGCTGTACTTGACGGCGTTGGAGAGCAGGTTGGTCAGGATCTGAACCGTGCGGCCTTCATCCCCGAGCATATGCGGCACCGGGTCGAGGTAGGCTGCGTTGAACAAACGATCGGGATACTCGCTGCGCATGCGCGCCATCGATTCCTCGATGATCCCGACCGGCGAAATGCGTTCGATGCGCAGCGCGAGATGGCCGGCGTCCATGCGCGAGAGCAACAAGAAGTCTTCAAAAATCGATGATAGCCGTCCGGTAGAGCTGGAAAGTACGCCGAGGAGCTCTTGACGGCGCTCGAGCCCGAGCGTCTCGAAGTGCGTCTGCAGCAGTGCCGTCGCGCCGCGAATCGCCGCGAGCGGCGAACGCACCTCGTGCGAGACCATGCTGAAGAACTCGTTCTGCAGGCGCGCCGTCTTTTCGAGGTTGATGCGCTGCTCCAGTTCGACGGCATGCGCGCGCGAGTTCGCGAGCGCGAGTCCGACGAGGTTGGTGAAGAGCTGCATCCGCCGCAGCGTTTCGATCGACGGTACCTTGCCGTCGAGCGGCGCATCGGCGGAAAGATAGCCGAGCATGTTGCCGTCGCGGTCGGGGAGCACCAGCGTCAGCGTATCGCGTTCGTGCCAGGCGTCCGGAGCGGAGCGCGGTTCGTTGAGCGGGCGGAAGCCGGTGTAGATGCCGTGCTTCCAGTAGATCTCGCGTTCTGCCGGGTTGTAGAAGCAGTACGGGAGCACTTCGGACTCGGGCGGCAAGATCTCCATGACTTGCCGGCGGTCGATGTGCTCCCCGAAGCGCTCGGCTATGACGTCTTCGGGAAAGCCGAGAAGGACGCGCCGGTAAAGCTCGCCGCCGGGTGCGTCCGCTGCTACGATCGTGACGTACTTGAACCCGAAGAGCTCCGCAACGGCACGCGCGATGGACTCGAGGGCGGGAGCAATCTCCTGTGCGTGCAGAATCTCATAGGTGATGCTGAGCAGCCTTGGAAGCAGCCCGCCGTCGCCTGTCGTCTCCGCATCGATAAACATGGTGGGGTCTCGCTTGCCAGCTTATGCGATGGAGGTGCGCATCCTGCGCTTTTTACCACCCCTTTACCGAAGGTAACGGCCGTGGGGGCGTACGAGTCTGGTGGCTCGCACGGTCTTCAAAATCGCTGAGGCCGCCGTAAGGCGGCTGGTAGGTTCGATTCCTACACGCTCCCGCCATCTTAGCCTTTCGGACTTGTTTCGTGCGGGTTTGTGCTTTGGAGGCGCGGGCGCCATCCACTAACGATCCACTACGCGCGCTTTTCCGTGCCAGTTGCAGCGAGGATTGAAGGGGCGAGGAATGCGTCGAGGGCAGCGGCTTTCTCACGCTTCTGATCCGCGAGAAGGTGCGTGTAGATGTCGGCCGTGATGCCGATGCTGGCATGCCCGAGCGACCGCGATACGACGGCAAGCGGGACGCCGGCGGCGAACGCGAGGCTCGCATATCCGTGGCGGAGGTCGTGGAATCGGTAGTGTGGGAGCTTGTTACGGCGTATGAACCGCGTGAACGAGCGCGAGAGTTCGTTCGGGTCCCACACCTCGCCACCGTGCCACGAAAAGACGTAGCCCTCGCGCTGCCGTTTGCGCGCTTCGAACGGCCCGAGCATAGCCTCGTAGCGGGCAAGCTGCTCACGCTTGTGCTCGTTTAGGATCGTAATGACGAATGGAGCGAGATGATCGGCACGTCGCGAGTTCTTCGTCTTTGTGCTCTTGACGATCACCTTGCGACCTACGTTCGCAGCCGCGCGATTCACTGCAATGGTTCCGGCGTCGAGATCGAGGTCGCTCCACCGTAGCCCACACAGCTCTGAGCGTCGCAAACCAGTTCCTATCGCGGTTGCAACGACCG
>DATJOG010000013.1:0-28433 GCA_035507275.1 Candidatus Acidiferrales bacterium | reverse complement strand
GGAGGCATCGCCTGCGCCGCAGCGGCGCTTGGCAGGAGGAGTACGGCTGCGGCAAGGATGGCGGCACGCTTCATGAAACCCCTAACGCTCGGGCTGGGTAGAACGGTGACGACATGAGGATTCGCTCCACGACTATTCTCGCCGTACGCCGCGACGGCATGCTGGCCATTGCCGGCGACGGGCAGGTCACGCTCGACAAGACGATCGTCAAACACAGCGCGCGCAAAGTCCGCAAGATCGCCGGAGGCAAAGTGCTTGCCGGTTTTGCCGGTTCGGCGGCTGACGGCATCACGCTGCTCGAGAAGTTCGAAAGCAAATTTGCCGAGTTCAAAGACGTCACGCGCGCCGCTGTCGAGCTAGCCAAAGACTGGCGCCAGGATCGCGCGCTGCGCCGGTTGGAAGCACTGCTGATCGTTGGCACGCCCGAGCATCTTTTCGTGCTCTCCGGCACCGGCGACGTCATCGAGCCCGATGAGGGTATTGCCGCCATCGGCAGCGGCGGCCCGTACGCGCAGGCGGCGGCCGCGGCGCTCGTGCGCAACAGCGACCTCCCGGCGGTCGACATCGCGCGCAAGGCGTTAGAGATCGCCGGCGAAATCTGCATCTACACGAACGACGACATCACGGTTGAAACACTTCCATGACTGCAGCATTGCCCGATATCGCCGGACTGACGCCGCGCCAGATCGCGAGCGAACTCGACAAGTACATCGTCGGCCAAGCGAAGGCTAAGCGCGCGGTTGCAATCGCGCTGCGCAACCGCTACCGGCGCGCCAACGTGCGCGAGGATTTGCGCGAAGAGATCACGCCGAAGAATATCCTGATGATCGGCCCGACCGGCGTGGGCAAAACCGAGATCGCTCGCCGCCTTGCCGGACTGGTCGGTGCGCCGTTCGTCAAAGTCGAAGCGACGAAGTACACCGAGGTTGGTTACGTCGGACGCGACGTCGAGTCGATGGTGCGGGATCTGGTCGAAGCGTCGATTCGCATGGTGACGCAGGAGCGTCGCAACGAGGTTGCGGAGCTGGCGGAGAAAGCGGCGGTCGAGCGGTTGATCGACGCGCTGCATCCCGAAACCGCGCCGCGTCAAAACACGCCGGCCAATCCGTTTGCCGCGACGCTCGGATCGATCTTCGGCAATCAAGCGCCGCAGCCGCAGCCGCAACCACCGCCCGCTCCGCCCAGCGATGCAGCGCACATTCGCGAACAGACGCGCGGAGAGATCGAGCGCGGTTTCTACGACGTGCGCTTGATCGAGATCGAGGTCGAAGAGACGCCGAGCGTTCCGATCGGCATGATCGGCGGTATGGATCAGGGCGGCGGCGCCGATCTCGGCGAGATGCTCGGCGGTCTTATCCCCAAACGCAAGACCCGCAAGCGCGTGACCGTCGCCGAAGCGCGCCGCATTTTCGAGCAAGAGGAAGCGGCCAAGCTGATCGACATGGATGCGGTCAAGCGCGAAGCGCTGCGGCGTGCGGGCGAAGACGGCATCATCTTCATCGACGAGATCGACAAGGTCGCCGGAAGGGAGGGCGCGCGCGGCGGCCCCGACGTCTCGCGCGAGGGCGTACAGCGCGACATTCTGCCGATCGTCGAAGGCAGTACGGTCACGACCAAACACGGCACGCTGAAAACCGATCACGTGCTCTTCATCGCCGCCGGTGCCTTTCACATCAGCAAACCCTCGGACCTCATTCCGGAATTGCAAGGACGCTTTCCGATTCGCGTCGAGCTCGATTCGCTCACGGCCGAGGATTTCAAAACCATCCTCACGCAGCCGAAGAACGCGCTGATCGAACAGTACCGCGCGCTGCTCGCGACCGAAGGCGTCGCTCTCACGTTTACCGAGGATGCGATCGAGCAGTTGGCCCGCTTCGCGATGCAAGTCAACGAACAGAGTGAAAATATCGGCGCGCGGCGCCTGCACACCGTACTCGAGCGCCTGCTGGAAGACGTGAGCTATGCGGCGCCCGAAGAACGCGGGGCCGTCACGATCGACGCCGCCTACGTCCGCGAACGGCTCAAGGACGTCGTCGAGAACGCCGATCTCTCGGGCTATATTCTCTAACGATTCTCATCCTTTGCCCAGGATGTGAAGGCTAGGATACTCTCATGGTGACGATGCGCAACCTCTTCATCGGTTTCGGCTTAGCTCTGACGGCAATCGCGTTTGCAGCGTGCGGCGGGTCGTCGTCGACCGTAACGGCTCCGACGCCAGGCCCCACCTGCTCGCCCGGCGTGGCGTATCAGATGATCTATCCGATTCCGGGCGCGACCGCGGTGCCGGATAATCCGCAGCAGATCGTCTTCGCCGTCAGCGCGCAGCTGCCCGACACGTGGAACGCGTACCTGAACAACACCAACTCCTATAACAACGGCGCGTTTACGATCGCCGGAATGCAGACCATCACCGCCTCGCAGATTCCGTCACCCTCCGCGACGCCCAACCCGTCCACGTTCCCGTCGACGCCCTACTACCAAAGCATCACGCTTGCGAGTGGATTCTCGGCGCTCGAAACGGTCTACGTGTGGCTGAACTATTCGGGCGGGAATTGCACGCCGCTCGGCCCGGTAGGGAGTTTCACGACGCAGTAACCCGGCTCGCGGTCCACGAGTCCTGCATGGGAGGCGCGGGTGCGAGTCGTAGTAGGCGCTATGCCCTATATCCGCGAGATCATCACGGACGGTCATCCCACGCTGCGCAAGGTTGCTCGGAAGGTCGATCCCAAGGAGATCGACGACCCGCTCTTTCAGCAGCTGATCGACGACATGTTCGAGACGATGTACGACGCGCCGGGCGTCGGCCTCGCCGCGCCGCAGATCAACGTCTCCAAGCGCATGTTCGTCATCGACGTGCAGGACGATATTCACGAAGCTGCGGTCGTCATCAATCCGAAGATCGAACTGGCCGAAGAAGAGGTCGAGTTGACCGAAGGGTGTCTCTCGGTGCCGGGATACGTCGGTGAGATCACGCGCTTTCATCGTGTCGCGGTAAGCGGGCTCGACCGTAACGGAGATAAGATCCGGCTCGAGGGCGAGGGGCTCTTCGCGCAGTGCCTGCAGCACGAAATCGACCACCTCAACGGCGTGCTCTACATCGACAAGGCGAAGAACATCCGCCTTCCGCAGACCGAAGAAGAACACGAAATCGCCGAGAAGGCCGAGGCGTAGGCCGCGGATTTGCGCACGCTCTTCTTCGGAACGAGCGCATTTGCGGTTCCGAGCCTGCACGTGACGCACGCGAAGACCGATCTCGCCGGCGTTGTGACGCAACCCGACCGCCCTTCGGGACGCGGACAAAAGCTCGCGCCGACACCGGTGAAAGCGGCAGCGCTCGAACTCGGCTTGCCGATTTACGAGCCGCTTTCGCTCAAATCGTTCGTGGAAGAACTCGCGGGCGAAGCTTTCGATTTCTTCGCGCTTGCTTCGTACGGGAAGATCCTTCCGCAGGCACTGCTCGATACGCCGCGTTTTGGCGCACTCAACGTGCATCCGTCATTGCTGCCGCAATACCGCGGAGCGACGCCCATTCAGAGCGCGCTGCGCGCGGGCGACGCGTTCACCGGCGTCACGATCATGCTGATGGACGCGGGAACGGATACCGGTCCGATCGTTTCGCAGGAACCGGTGCTGATCAATCTCGACGACGACTATGGGACGCTGCACGATCGTCTTGCGCAGCGCGGCGCCGATCTGCTGGGATATGCCTTCGACTTGGCGCGGCGCGCGCCGCTCGAAGCGGTTCCGCAAGCTGGTACGGCGAGCTACACGCGCCCGATTCGCAAAGAAGACCTTACGATCGATTGGGGATGGAAACCGCAGCAGATCGTCAACGCGGTGCGCGCCTATGCACCTTCACCGTGCGCGCGTGCGGCGATCGAGGGTGAAGAGGTCAAGCTGCTCAAAGCGCACGTCGAGAACGAGCGCGTGGTGATCGACGAATTGATCGCACCCAACCGCGGACGGATGACCGGCGAACAGTACGAACGCTCGCGTCGCGATCGCGAGCGCGCATGAACGCACGCGACGTCGCGCTGCAGACCGTACGCGACGTGTTCGTCGCGCCGGGCGGCGGACCGGAACGCGGCGCGCAAGAGGCGCTCGACTATCGCGCGCGCAAAGCGAGGCTCGAGCCGCGCGATCGAGCGTTCGCAACCGAGCTCGCCTACGGCGCCATCAAGATGCGGCGCGCGCTCGATTGGTATCTCGAACCGTTCATCGGCGAGCGCAAGACGGAGCTTCCGCCGGTCATACGCGAGATTCTCCGCTTGGCGGTCTACGAGCTGGTCTACACGCGCGCCGACACGCACGCGACGGTCTTCGAGTTCGTCAATCTCGCGAAGCGCTACGGCCATCGCGGCGTCGCGAACCTGGTCAATGCGGTGCTTCGTTCGTTTCTGCGCGAACCGCCGTCCGAGCCGCAACGCGAACTTTTCGAGACCGTCGACGACTACTTGGGCACGCGTTACTCGCTGCCCACGTGGCTGGTCCGGCAGTGGCGGGGTGTCTTCGGCGAGCGCACCGAGGCGATCTGCGCGGCGGTGAACCAGCCCGCGCAAGCCGCGGTGACCTTCAACGCGCTGCGCACGAACGCGGAAGAGCTCGTGGCGCGCTTCGCATCCGCAGGCGTCACCGCGACGCCTTCAGCCTACGTGCCCGAATCGCTGCTCGTGGCGGAAACGGCGATCGCGCGCGCGCTCGAGTCCACGGCAAAGGGCGACTGGTGGCTGCAATCCGAGAGTTCGGCCATGCCGGTCGCGGTTCTCAACCCGCAGCCCGAGGAAGCGATCCTCGACGTGTGCAGCGGCCGCGGCAATAAGGCGCTGCAGATCGGCGCGCGTCTGGCCGGCGAAGGCAGCGAGCTCTGCATCGAGCGCGACGAGCGCAAGGCGAAGCTCCTGCAGGCGCGGCTCGAGGAGGCCGGGGTGGCGGCCGGGCTGATCGTCGGCGATGCGACCGTGCCGCTCGCGGCGCCCGGCCGGCGCTTCGACCGGATCCTCATCGACGCACCGTGCTCGGGCATCGGCGTGATCGGGCGGCATCCCGAGGCTCGCTGGAAGAAGCAGCCCGGCGACGGCGAACGCCTAGCGCTGACGCAGCGGGCTATGCTCGAGGCGTTGGCTCCGTCGGTCCACGAGGGCGGTGCGCTCGTCTACGCGGTCTGCAGCACCGATACGCGGGAGACGACCGAGGTCATCGAATGGTTCCGGGGGAAGGCCAATTTCGAGCGCGGATTGATTCCGGCCGCGCTCGAACCGTTCATTACGGACGCGGGTGACGTTCTCGTCCCGCCCGGGCTGGAAGGCCGGGACGGGTTCTTTATCGCTAGATTGGAGCGCCGGTAGTTCCCACAACGCCATGAGTTGGTTTGCACGAATCGAGCAGGCGTGCGCCGCGTTCATCGAGCGAACGTTTGCAAAGACGTTTCCAAGCGATCTCGAGCCGGCTCAGATCGCGCGGAAGCTCGTTACCACGATGGAGGCTCGCACGCGCGGCGACGACGGCCATATGCTGGCCCCGGGGTCGTATCTCGTTTACGTCAACCCCGATGATTTCGCGCGCCTCGCGGAGCACCGCGCCTATCTCGAGCGCGAGTGGGGCGAACTGCTGCGCGACATGGCCGCGCGCGTCGGCGTCTATTTTTTTGACGGCGGCCCCAATGTCTCGATGGTTTCGCGTGAGAGCATACCGCCCGGCGTCGCCGACGTCGCGGTTGCGAGCGACGTGACCATTTCGATTCCGAACGCGCCCGCCATCACACCGCCCAAACGCTACCATCTGCGCATGCTCAAAGGCGTCCCGGCCTACGGCGTCTATTTCATCGACAAAGCGGCAACGATCGGACGCAGCGAGGAGAGCGACATCTTCCTGGTCGATCCGAGTGTCTCGCGCAATCACGCGACCCTCGTCATCGAAGGCGGAAACGTCGACGTCGAGGATCTGAGCTCGACCAACGGCACCTTCATCAACGGCGAGCGTATCGAGGGCAAACGGCGTGTCGTCTCGGGCGACGTGCTCACCTTCGGCAACACCCAGATGCGCCTGGAAGCGCGCGAGTGACCTTCGCGGCACACATGCGCATCGGGTCCCTCGAGATCACCGCGGTGCTTGCCGCGGCGGCTTTGATCGCGGCGCGTCCGCGCCGCGGAAATGCCGCCGAGTTGGCTGGGCTGCGCCCGGTCACGGCAGTGCTCCGCGTGTACGAATTCGGTCGCGAGCGTCTCTTCCAGGGGCTCTGTCCGCTGACGATCGGGCGGGATCGCAGCTGCGATTTGGTGCTCGCCGACGCCGAAGTCTCACGCAAGCATGCACGGCTCGAAACCGAGGGCGGAGTCGTTTACGTACGCGACCTCGAAAGCAGCAACGGTACGTTCCTCAACGGTCATCGTCTGGAAGGCGCGATCGAGACGCGCGAAGGGGACGCGATCGACGTTGGAGCGACCAGATTGTTCGTGGAGAAATTGCAACCGTGGATGTAGCGATCCGTGGAGATCGTGCCTCTGCTCTCTCACTGCAGCTCGGGCCGCGCTCGTGGCTCTTCGCGGTTGCGCGCGGCTTCGGCACGATCGACGGGACCGCGACCGCCCACGCGACGCTCGAGCGCCTGCGCACGGAGTGCGAACGCCGGTTGCGGACGGAGCGGTTTCGGCGCGCGGTCGACCGCGTGCAAGCGGCGCCGACCGCCGTACTCGGCGCGCTTGCGCGCGTCAACGGCGATCTTTTCACGCGCAGCGCCTCGCACGCCGACTACGTGACCGCCGGCTGCTCGATCACGATCGCGGTGATCGTCCGGGGCTACGCCTGTGTCATTCACACCGGGGGAACCGCAGCGTACCTTGCGCACCGCGGTGAGATCAGCGTTCTCACCGGCGACGATTCGCTCAGCGACGCGTCGCACGAATTGCTGGGCCGTGCGCTCGGCGCCAGTTCTTCGCTCGACGTCTCGGTGTCGAGCGTGACCTTCGACGCGGGTGACGTGATGATTCTGATGGGGCATCGCGTGCGCGGCGAGGTCGACCGGCGTGCGCTCGTCTCACACGTCGAACGCGCCGGCGAGAGCGAACATCTCTTGGTCGTGCGCTTCGACGAGAGCGATCGTGCGATCGAAGAACTCGGCACGCGCGAAGCGCCGGCCGTCGTCTACCGGCCCAATCCGCGGCTGCGCGCGACGCTGCTCGCGGCGGGGCTGGCCCTCGGGTTCGCATTGCTCACCACGTGGGCACAGTAGCTTCCTCCGTTCGGCGGATGCTGCCGATGCTCGCCGCGCTCGCGGCGAGCGCCTTCATGCTCGCGTTTGCCCCGCCCGGTTCGATCGGGCCGCCGTGGCTGCTGGGCGCACTTGCCGTGCTCGCGCTCGCGTGGGTCATTTGGCAGCCCGCAAACACGACACGTGACGACATGCTTCCGGCGCTCGCGGTGCTCCTGGCCGGCCTCGGGTTGCTGCTCGTCGCCCGTCTCGCGCCGGGGCTCGCGCAGCGCCAGCAGTGGTGGCTTCTCGTCTCGCTGCTGCTCGCGATTCTGTTCGGTCCGGCCTTCACGCGCTTTCGCCGCTTCGCGAGTTACAAGTATCTCTGGGTCGTGGGATCGCTCGTGCTCTTCGTGTTGTTGCTGTTCTTCGGGCAGGAAGTCAACGGAGCGCGTTTGTGGATCAAATTCGGTCCGGTGCAGTACGAGCCGATCGAATTGATCAAACTGTTCATCGTCTTTTTTCTCGCTGCATATCTAGGTGAAACGGCCGACGTGATCGCGCAGGCGCGCCCGTGGTCGGTACGCGCGAACCTGCGCTACCTCGGACCGCTCTTCATCGGCTGGGGTGCCTCGATGGCGATTTTGGTCTTGCAGCGTGACCTCGGCATGGCGACACTTCTGCTCTCGACCTTCGCGGCGTTGCTCTACGTCGCAACGCGCCGCGTCGACATCGTGATCGGCGGCGTCGCGATCTTCGCGCTAGCCGTGCTGTGGGCGATGCATCACTTTCCCTACGTTCAGACCCGCATCGCGGTCTGGCGCAATCCCTTCAGCGATCCGCTCGGCGCGGGCTATCAATCCTCGCAGGCGTATTACGCACTTGCGGCCGGAGGCTTGTTCGGCACCGGGTTGGGCTTAGGGCATCCGAACTTTATCCCGGACGTCGCGACCGATTACATCTTTGCTGCATTCTCCGAGGAGTTCGGCTTGATCGGCGCGCTGCTCGCGATCGCAATCTTCGTGGTGCTGGTGCGGCGTATCTTCGCAATCGCGGCCGATCAGCCCGATCTGTACGCTAAACTGCTTGGCGCAGGTATGGCGGCAACGCTCGGCTTTCAAGTGGTCATCATCATCGGCGGAGTCATCGGCCTCTTTCCGCTCACCGGTATCACGCTGCCTTTCATCTCCTACGGCGGCAGCTCGCTCGTCGCCAACTTTCTGCTCGTCGCGCTGGTGTGGGCGATGAGTTCACGCGTGTGCGTTCCCAAGCATTCTGGCTCGCGGTCATCGCGTTAGCGCTCGCAGCCATCATCGGCGGTTTCGTCAGCGGTAACGCCACTGCGCCCCCCTTACTGCACCCGCATGCGCGTCCGCGCGTCGCGGCTAGCGTCCATGCCGTGCTCGGCGATCCCTCCGACGCCGCGGTACACGACATCTTCTCGGAAGACGACGTGGTGATCGACCGGGCGCAACGCGCTACGACGCGTTGGCTCGCGCCGCAGCTCACCGTCGTCGTGGGGCTCTGCGGCAACTCTCCCTCGAGCGAAGCGCCGTTCATGCAAGCCGGCATACCCGTAGTTTTCGACGTCGATCCTAGCGCTGCGCAAGCGGCGGATGTCGCACAGCTCGCGCGCCAAGCCGGCGATGCCGTGCTCGTGCATCTGGGGAGCGCGCCGACGCAAACGCAGCTCGCACAACTGCGCAAACGCTTCCCGGGCTTCATCGGCGTCGCAGCGCGCACGAGCGACGGTTTCGTGCAATCGCTCGACGGCACCGGGCTGCTCTTCTTCGACGAGCGCGGCGACGCTGACGCGGCGGACTTCACCGCTGCGGGAATTCCAATCGTACAGCGTGACGAAACCGTCGACGACCGAACGGCGCGCAGCTACGTTCGCTTCATGCTCGCGCGCGCGGTGCAGCGTTCGCAGCGCGAGGGACGCTCGGTTGTCTTGATGCGGCCGCGCGCGAGTTCGCTCGAAGCGCTCAAGGCCCTCATCGCGACGAGGAGTGTACAGTTCGTGCCGCTAACGCAACCCTGATGAAACGACTTGCAGGTCTCTGCGCACTGCTCTCGATCGCGATGCTTGCGGCGTGCGCCAAGAGCAATGACGGCGCTTCTGCGTCGAGCAGTCCGCAGGCATCTACGCAGGCATCGGCGGCGGCTTCGGCGCCCGTGCAAAACGGCGCGATGGCCAACGACGGCGCCAAAGTGTACCTGCAAAATTGCGCGAGCTGCCATCAAGCGGGAGGCCAGGGCGTCACCGATACGTTTCCGCCGCTCGACGGCAATCCAGTCGTCACCAGCGATGCCGCGAGCTTGATTCACATCGTCAAATACGGATTGAACGGAAAGATCACGGTCGCGAAGAGTGATTACAACGGCATGATGCCGGCGTGGGCGCAGCAGCTCAGTGACGCCGACATCGCTTCGGTCGTCACCTACATTCGTTCGGCCTGGACGAATAAAGCCGGTGCGGTTACCGAATCACAGGTGGCCGGCGTCTCTCAATAGACCGCTACTTCGTGTGCATGGTTTGATTGCGCCAGTTCACGCGATTTCCGAAAAGGCCGGCGGCCCAGACGCCGAGGCTCAGGCAGTCGCGCAACGGTAGGAGCCACACCGGCAACTCGTCCGGAATCGCGAGCGCTTTTTGCATCGCGTCGTGGATCGTCACGCGAAGTCCGGCAATCGCGATCAACGCGAACCACGCCACGAGGTCACCGGGACGCAAGGCCGCCCAGAGCAGCGCGAACGGCAGCGGGTAGGTGACGAACGAGAAAATATATCCGGCGGTCTGCACGGACCGGATGGTGCGCGCCCAGCGCAGTTCGTGTTGCGCAAGCGTGCCGACGCCCGGCTCGCTCACGATGCTCTCGACGACGTAGCGCGAGAGCGCGATGCGATAGCCGCGCTCGGAGAGCAATTTGCCCAGCATGTAATCATCGGCAAGATAGGGCGCGAGCGCATTGATGCCGCCGATCGCCTCCAGGGCATCGCGGCGGACGGCCATCGTCGAGCCCATGCAGAACCGGGGCGGACCGGCGAGTGTCGCGACGAGCACCGAGGGCGCGAACTGATCGTTGAAGTGCAGCGCGCCGAGCTGTGATGCAAGCCCGCCGCGCGGACTTCCGCGGTACAGGCAGGTCGCGCCGCCGACGCGCGCGTCGGCGAACTCTGCGCGAATCGAGCCGAGGTAGGCGCGGTCGACGCGCATATCGGCGTCGGCGATTGCGATGAGGTCGTACTTCGCGTGCTCCATCATGCTCGCGAGATTTGCGACCTTCGGATTGCCGGCGAAGGGACGATCGTCGATGACCAGCGCGAGATCGCGATCGGGAAAGCGAGCGATGACGCGATTGGCGACCTCGATTGCCGGATCGTCGCTGCGCCGCACGCCGAAGAGCACTTGATAGACCGGATCCTCTTGATCGCAGAAGGAGGACAGGTTCTCGAAGAGCTCGGCCTCGAGTCCGTGAATCGGCTTCAAGATCGTAACGCCGGAGCATCCTTCACGCCGGCCGGATTCCGCCTTGGGCCGTTCCGCGGCGAAGCGAGAGATCGCAACGAGCGCGACCGCGCAGTAGATCGCACCCGCGAGGCAGATGAGGGAGATGAGGATCACGCGCGCAGGTCCGAGTACGCCACCATCTCGGCCCCGACGCCGGCGATCTTGGCGCGAACCTCCGGGCTCGTCAGCGCATCGAGTTCGCCGGCGAAATCGTATCCGGCAATCTGCGGATCGATTCCGGGCCAGGCGCCGGTCGCCGGGTGGAAATAGAGTTCGGTGATGCCCGGCGGCAGCGTATCGAGCAACCCCAGGACGCAGGCGCGTGTCATGTGTCCGCAGTGGCGAATACCCAGCACGATATCATTGGTCGTGATACCTTCGCGGCGCAGGCGCCGCTCCATCATCGCAAGCCACGGCAAAAGGAAGGCGGCGTCGTGCGGTTCGCGCGGAATCCGGACGGCGCGCATCCCGTACTCGCGGCCGACTTCGATGAGAATGCGCAGAACGGTCGGATGCACGTGCATATGATTCTGTGCGTTGACGTGATCGAGATGAAGGCCCGTGCGCGCGAAGGCTTCGAACTGCGCCCGGATCTCGGCTTCGAGCGCGCGGCGCGCGCCCGGATGGAAGAAAAAGCGTACGCCGGCCGCGACGAGATCGCTCGGAAAGTTCCCGTCGCGATCGACGAGCGGCGCGACGCGCTCGGGCGGTAGGATCGGACGGCCGTTGACGAGGACGAGGTGCAGACCGACGCGCAGCGTCGGAAGTGCGCGCGCGCGGCGAACGGCATCATCGCTCGCCGGCGCGGCTACCATCAAACTCGCAGCTTTCAGAATACCGTC
This sequence comes from Candidatus Acidiferrales bacterium, assembly GCA_035507275.1. Lineage (GTDB taxonomy): Bacteria > Vulcanimicrobiota > Vulcanimicrobiia > Vulcanimicrobiales > Vulcanimicrobiaceae > Aquilonibacter. The sequence goes on along the minus strand of DATJOG010000013.1, from coordinate 16,894 downwards.
GCGATGCGCGCGCTCGACCGCCTCATTCACTTCTAATGAAAGGCCGTAGTCGTCGGCGGAAACGATCAGTCGTTTGGCCATTGGAGGGCTATAGAGTACCGTAGCGAACGCATCGTTCCTTCGCGCGAACGATCGGGAGATAAAATTTGGAATTGCCACTTTTGCGCGAACGGCAAGCTCGTACCCGGCAATACTTGCGCGGTGCGGACGTGCAGTTCAGTGAGGTTTTCGAGGGCATCATGCGGCACTCGTTCGAGTACGCCGACCCTCTCTGCGCGAGTCTGCTGCTTTGGGCGTGCGACGCGTGCGGTGGGGATTCGCACGCCGCGCTTCCGATTGCCGCATCGGTGGAATGTCTGCACCGCTTTTCCGTGCTGCACGACGAACTGCAAATGAAGTCGACGCTGCTCCTCGAGCGTGAAACGACGTCGTCGATTTGGGGTCTCGCGCAGACTCTCAACGCGGGCGATGCGTTCTTTGCGCTGGCGCTAGGGCTGCTCGCGAAAGACGTCGTGCAGGGCGAGCGCGTGTTGGATGTAGGAATCGTACTGGCAAACGCGATGCTGTGCGGGATCGAGCAGCGCAACCGGTTGATTCGCGCGGCCCGCTCGCGCAGCGCCGGCCGGATGCGTATCGCATACGGCGGCACCCAGGCGTTGATGCTCTCGCTGAGCCTGCGTGCGGGCGCGATGATGGCGGCTGCGGACACCCGGACGATCGAGGATTTGGCGCGCGCCGGGCGACTGCTCGGTGCGGCGATGGAGCTGCAGGCGCAAGCGCGGGGCGCGCAGAGTGCTTTAGCGAAGCGCTATGCCGAGAAAGCCGCGGCGATCGTCGAGGCGTCGCCGCTCGAGCCGGGGTATGCCGGTGAATTCAAGGAGATCACGTACGGGCTTGCAGCAGCAAGGAGCTGAACGCGGACCAACGGGTGACGTCAGCGTATCGAGAAAAGCCGATCATCTTCGCATCAACATCGAACAGGACGTCCGCGCGAAGGGCATCAGCGCGGGTTTCGAGCGCTTCCGCTTTTTGCACTGCGCGCTGCCGGAGATCGCACTCGACGACGTCGATCTCGCGGTGACGTGCTTCGGGCGCACGTTGCGCGCACCGGTCTTGATCTCGTCGATGACGGGCGGAACGCCGGAAGCTGCGGTGGTCAACCGGATGCTCGCGGCCGTCGCGCAGGAGTTCGGGTTCGCGATGGGACTCGGCTCGGGCCGTGTCATGCTCGAAGAGCCGCGCACGCGCGAAAGCTTCGACGTCCGTTCGGTCGCACCCGACGTGTTGCTCTTTGCAAACCTCGGCGCCGTGCAATTGAACAAAGGCTACGGTGCGGCGCAATGCCGGCGCATGATCGAACTCGTCGGCGCCGACGCGTTGATGTTGCACCTCAACCCTCTGCAAGAGGCGTTGCAGCCGGAGGGCGATACGGATTTTCGCGGGCTGCTCGCACGCATCGCGTCGCTCTGCCGCGAACTCGAGGTTCCGGTGCTCGTCAAAGAGGTGGGTTGGGGCCTGCGTGCCGACATCGTGCGCGCGCTCTTCGATGCGGGCGTTGCGGGTGTCGACGTCGCGGGTGCCGGCGGCACGTCGTGGAGCGAGGTCGAACGGCATCGCACGCAAGAGCATTGGCGCGTGCGCGTCGCGGCGCAATTCGCCGGCTGGGGCATACCGACCGCGCAGTGCGTCGCCCAGGCGCGCGGCGTTGCGCCCGGCGGTTTCGTGATTGCGAGCGGCGGCATCCGCGACGGTCTCGATGCGGCAAAAGCGATTGCGCTCGGCGCGGATCTTGCCGGGATCGCAGGGCCGTTCTTACGCGCTGCCGCGCGCGGCGCCGAGGACGTTCGCAGCCTCTCTCGCGAGATCGTCGAGGTGCTGCGCATTACGATGTTTGCAGTTGGGCTGCGCAGCATCGAGGAATTGAAGTCGAGCGACGTCCTGGTTCCGGCGTGAAGACGATTACGCTTGCTGCGGCCGACGCATACTGCCGGGCGCTCATGAAAGGTCACTACGAAAACTTTGCGATCAGCTCGCCGCTGGTTTCCTCCGACGCGCGTCTCGATCTCGCGCGCATCTACGCCTTCTGCCGAACGACCGACGACTTGGGCGATGAGAGCGCATCGCGCACCGAGGCGCTCGACCGCTTGGCACGCTGGCGCGACGAGGTACGCGCCACCTTTGCGGCAGCGACGCCAACGCATCCGGTCTTGGTCGCGTTGCGCGAAACGGTCGCGCGCAGGGGGCTTGCAGCGCAGACCTTTTTGGATTTGATCGAAGCAAACGTGCTCGATCAGCAACAAACCTCGTATGAAACGTGGCCGCAGCTCGACGCGTATTGCCGCCTCTCGGCGGCGCCCGTGGGCCGCATGGTTCTCGGCGTCTTCGGTGTAACCGATCCGCGCGCGCCCGGGTTGTCGGACGACGTATGCATCGGATTGCAGCTCGCCAATCACGCGCAAGACGTCAAGCGCGACGCCGAGATCGGCAGGCGATACGTGCTCGGTGAGGAAGTCGCCGCGCTTGGGATGGCCGGGGCCGTCCGCGCGCTGGTCGAACGGGCTCGCGCGCTGCTCGATTCGGGAAGGAAGCTCGAGACCATGGTGCCCTTTGCGCTGCGCGTGCAGCTGCGTCTCTACCGGATGGGCGGACTTGCGATTTGCCGCGCGATCGAGCGGCTCGGCTACCAGACGGAAAGCGAGCGGCCGACGGTGAGTGCGCGCGAGAAGGTCGCGATTCTGCTGCGCGCCGTGGGGAGTCATGTCGGCAGTACGTAGTCTGGCGGACGCCGAGCGGTATTGCCACAGCATGGCGCGCCGCGAGGCCAAAAATTTCTACTGGGGTTTCATCTCTCTCCCGCGCGAACAACGCAACGCGATTTACGCGCTCTACGATTTCGCGCGGCAGGTCGACGACGAAGCCGACGGTGCGGTGAATACACCCGACCTCTCCGGCCGTTTGCGCAAGCATCGCGAGCGGATCGCGCGTTGCGTGCGCGGCGAATACGAGGACGGCGACGCAGTGATGCAAGTCTTGGCCGCCGCGGTTGCCCGCTTCGCTATTCCCGAGCACGAACTGCAAATGCTCATCGACGGATGCGAGATGGACGGTACGGTCGTTCGCTACGAGAATTGGGACGAACTCAAACGCTACTGTAGTCTCGTCGCCTCGGTCGTCGGGCGGATGTGCGTGCGTATCTTTGGTTTCGACGACGAGGAGGCGCTCGATCGCGCCGACGATCTGGGGATCGCGCTGCAGCTCACCAACATTCTGCGCGACGTGCGCGAAGACGTTGGACTCGGGCGTATCTACCTGCCGCGCGAAGATCTCCGCCGTTTTGGGATTACGGAAGAATGGCTCGCGCAACGCGATGCCGTCCTGACGAGCTCGCCGCAGGCGATCGTCGACGGACGAGAAGGGTGGGGCGGGCTGGTTGCCTTCGAAGCGTCGCGCGCGCGCGAGTATTTCGAGCGCGGCTACGAAGTGCTCGACTACATCGAACGCCGCCCCGCGGCGTGCGTGCGCACGATGGCGGGTATCTACGAGCGCATTCTCGAGAAAATCGAGCGCGACCCCGCATTGCCGCTGCACGCGCGCGCCGGCCTCTCGAGCACCGAGAAGATCGGCGCGATGGTACGAGCGTGGCTCGGCGTATAGCGGTCGTCGGTGCGGGACTCGCGGGTCTCGCGGCAGCGCTCGATTTGCAAGAGCGCGGTCACGATGTCGAGGTCTTCGAACGCACGCGGTTTTTGGGCGGGCGCGCGACTTCGTTCGAGATCGGCGGGCGCGAGATCGACAACGGGCAACATGTGTTCTTGCATTGCTGCGACCGGTTCATCGCCTTCGTCGAAGGGGTCGGCATGGGTCACGCGCTGCACGAGCAAGAGCGCTTCGACGCGCTGGTGCTCGCGCGCGACGGGCGGTCGAGCCGGTTGCGTGCGGCCTCACTGCCGGCGCCCTTTCATCTGCTCGCCTCCTTCGCGGGCTACGCGCATTTGGATTTCGGCGGGCGCGTGCGCGTCGCGCGCGCGCTGGCCGGCGCGGCGTTGTCGCGCAATCCCGATCCTGCGCTCACGTTCGACGCTTGGCTGGATCGAAACGGCCAGACTGCCGCGACGCGCCGCGCGTTCTGGGATCCGTTTTTCATCCCGGCTCTCAACGCGTCATTTGACCGCGTGAGCGCGGCCGACGCGCTCTTCGTGATCTCGACGGCCTTCTTGGGCGACGCCTCGGCGGCGCGCTTTGGTTTTTCGAGGGTTCCGCTGGCGCACGTCGCGGCCGCTGCCGCGCGACGCTTGCGAGCGGTGCACCTCTCGACCGGCGTGCTGGGTCTCGACGTCGATGATGACGCGGTCACCCTGCATCTGCCGGACGACCGGCACGTACGCTTCGACGCCGTCGTGCTCGCGGTCTCGCCGCGCACGACCGCCAAGTTGCTGCAGTCGCCCGAGCGCTTCGGCGTACGCGCGCTCGACACGTACGACCCCTACCCGATCGTCGACGTACATCTCTGGCACGATCGCGGCGCACTAGGCTTTGATTTCGCGGCCGTGCTCGACTCGCCGCTGCAATGGATCTTCGAGAAAGAGCAGGGCTACGTATGCTGCAGTATCAGCGCGGCAGGTGACGTGTTGACGGTACCGACCGCGGAGCTCGAAAAGCTCGCCTGGGCGGAACTTCAGGCTTTCATCCCCGAGTTGCGCGACGGACGCGTGCTGCATGCTGCCGCGACACGTAACCCCGAAGCGACCTATTTGCCGCGGCCGGGTTCTGCGCGCACGGCGCAGCGCACCACGCATCCGCACGTCGCGATCGCAGGTTCCTGGACGGAGACGGGGTGGCCCGATACGATGGAATCAGCGGTGCGCAGCGGTGCGCTCGCGGCGGAGGCGCTCGATGGCTGACGCGTTGGAGCGCAGTGTCGACTGGCTGCTCGCGCGGCAACATGCCGACGGCTGGTGGACCGGCGAACTCGAGACGAACGTCACGATGACGGCAGAGCAAATCCTGCTCTATCGCTTTCTCGGCGTCGAGCTCGATACGATACGCGAAGACGCGATCCGGCACATGCTCGGATGTCAGCGCAGCGACGGTTCGTGGGCGCTCTATTACGACGGCCCCGCCGACCTCAGCACGACGATCGAAGCATACGTCGCGCTCAAAGTGCTCGGCTGCGATCCGCAGCGTGCGGAGATGCAACGTGCGCTGGGTGTGATCCGCCGCATGGGCGGCCTCGCGCAAGCGCGCGTCTTCACCAAGATTTGGCTGGCGCTCTTCGGCGTGTATCCGTGGGACGGCATCCCCTCGCTGCCTCCTGAGTTGATCTACTTCCCGCTCTGGATGCCGTTCAACGTCTACGATTTCGCGTGTTGGGCGCGCGGCACGGTCGCACCGTTGACGATCGTCGTCTCGAAGCGCCCCGTGCGCGAACTCGGCGTCGACGTGCGCGAAGTGATCAACCGCGGGACGGAGAATGCGATGCATCACGTTCCCGGCTCGGGTTGGATGTGGTGGCTCGACGGCGTGCTCAAACTTTACGATCGCATCGCGCCCAATCCGCTGCGCGAGAAAGCAATGCGCGCGATGACGCAGTGGATCGTGGAGCGGCAAGAGGCAGACGGCAGCTGGGGCGGCATTCAGCCGCCGTGGGTCTACTCGCTGATCGCGCTCGATCTCATGGGCTATCCGCTCGATCATCCCGTCGTCCGCAAGGGCTTGGGTGGTTTCGATCGCTTCATCATCAATGATGCCGGCGGCTGGCGTTTGCAAGCGTGCATGTCGCCGGTGTGGGATACCGCCTGGGCATTGCGCGCGCTCGCGCTGGCCGGGTTCACCCACGAGCATGCGGTCATGCAGCGCGCGGTGCGATGGCTCTTGGCCGAGCAGATTCCGAACGACGCACCCGGCGACTGGCGGGTGCGCAGCAGCTTTCGCGACGGCAACGGCTGGGCGTTCGAGTTCGACAACGACGCGTATCCGGACATCGACGACACGGCGATCGTCGTGCTTTCGCTGATCGAAGCCGGTGAAGCCGGAACGGTGCGCGGCGCGGTGGAGAGCGCAACTGCGTGGACGCTTGCAATGCGCTCGCGCAACGGCGCCTGGGCGGCGTTCGATCGCGACAATACGCGCGAGCTGCTCTATCGGATGCCCTTTGCCGACTTCGGCGCGCTGATCGATCCGCCGACCGAGGATGTCACCGCGCACGTCGTCGAGATGTTGGCACGTCTTGGACGCGACGCGAGCGACGCCAACGTCCGCAGCGGTCTCGACTATCTGCGGCGCACCCAGCGCGCGGACGGTTCGTGGTGGGGGCGGTGGGGCATCAACTTCATTTATGGGACGTGGTGCGCGATCTCGGCGCTCGGTATGCTCGGCGAGGGCAAAGATATGATCGAGCGCGGTGCCGCGTGGCTGATATCCAAGCAAAATCCCGACGGCGGCTGGGGCGAGACCGCTCATTCCTACGCCGACGAATCGTTCGCGGGCATCGGCGCGAGCACGGCGTCTCAGACTGCCTGGGCGGTCAACGCCTTGCAGATTGCGGGCCTCGGCAACCATGCGGCAGCACAGCGGGGTCTTGCGTTCCTCAAGGAGACCCAGACCGGCGATGGAACCTGGGAGGAACCGCATTTCACGGGGACGGGGTTCCCGCGAGACTTTTACCTGAATTACCATCTCTATCGCCACCTCTTTCCGATGATGGCGCTGGCAACGGAGAAGCGAGAAAGCGTTGAGTTCGTTACAAGAGAAGTTGACCGTCGGGAGCTACATCTTCGGTAAGAAGCTTCGGGGCGAAAAGAAATATCCGCTCGTCCTCGAGCTCGAACCGCTCCTGCAGTGCAATCTCGCATGCGCCGGTTGCGGAAAGATCCAGCATCCGACCGATATCTTGCGCAAGCGCCTGAGCGTCGAGGAGTGCATCGCAGCCGTCGAAGAGTGCGGCGCGCCCTGCGTTTCGATCGCGGGCGGCGAGCCGCTCATCCACGACCAGATGCCGCAGATCGTCAGCGAACTGATCAAGCGTAAGAAGTTCGTGTTCCTGTGCACCAACGCGCTGCTGCTCGAGAAGAAGATCGACCAGTTCGCGCCGTCGCCGTATTTTGCGTGGATGATCCATCTCGACGGCCTGAAGGAAGGCCACGACGAGTCGGTCTGCCGTGAAGGCGTCTTCGAGAAAGCGATCTCGGCCATCAAGGTCGCGAAGAGCAAGGGCTTCAAGGTCATCACCAACACGACGTTCTTCGATCGCGACGACGCCAAGTCGATCCGCGCCGTGCTCGACTATCTCAACAACGATCTGAAGGTCGACATGATGCAGATCTCGCCGGGTTACGCCTACGAGAAGGCGCCGGATCAGGAAGGATTTCTCGGCGTGGAGCGCACGCGCGAGATCTTCCGCGAAGCCTTCGCGGGCGAGAAACGCAAGGAGTGGCGCCTCAATCATAGCCCGCTATATCTCGATTTTCTCGAGGGCAAGGTCGACTTCGAGTGCACGCCGTGGGGCATTCCGTGTTACACGGTCTTCGGTTGGCAGCGTCCCTGCTATTTGATGAGCGACGCGCCGTACGCGAAGACCTACAAAGAACTGATCGAAGAGACGGATTGGGAAAAATACGGACGCGGCAAGCATCCGAGCTGCAACAACTGCATGGCGCACTGCGGCTACGAACCGACGGCGGTGATCCGCACGACCGGTTCGATCAAAGAGTCGATTCGCGCGGCCCTTGGAACAGCCTGATCGCGTCTTCTTAACGGGCGGATCCGGCTTCGTTGGAGCGCACGTACTACGTGCGCTTCTTGCTGCGGGCTACCGGGTGCGAGCGCTCGCGCGTAGTGGAATGACGCCGGTCGAGGGCGTCGAGATCGTCAGCGGCGACTTGAACGAGCCGGGCAGGCTCGAGCGCATGCTCGACGGGTGCCGCTACCTCGTACACTGCGCGGCGCAGTATTCGTTCGGCCCGCGCGACCGGGATGCAATCGCCCGCGTGAACGTCGCGGGCACCGAGGGCTTGTTTGCGGCCGCACACCTGGCCGGCGTCGAACGCGCGATTCTCACCTCGAGTTCGGCGGCGCTGGACGGCGAGTCGCACGTCTATGCAACGCGCACGCTCGATTACCATGCATCGAAGGTGCTGCAGGAGCGCGTTGCATTCGCGAGCCGCGTGCCGGTGATCGCGGTGCTGCCGACCGCGCCGGTGGGGGCGGGCGATTGGAAGCCGACGCCGACCGGCGCGATGATTCTCGATTTCATGCGCGGCAAGATGATCGCGCGCCCTCCGCGCAGCGGCGGGATGAACCTTGTCGACGTCACGGATGTCGCGCAGGCACACGTCGAGGCGCTGCAGCGCGGCACGATCGGCGAGCGCTACGTTGTCGGCGGGGAGAACTTCACCTTCGACGCGCTCTGGGATCTGCTGGCCGAACTCACCGGCCGGCCGGCACCGCGCTTTCGCGCGCCGATTCCGCTGATGTACGCTGCGGCCTACGCCGACGAACTGCGCTGCCGTTTGACGCGCGCGACACCCTTCGTTCCGCTCGAGGGCGTGCGTATGTCGCAACGGCAGATGTTCGTCGACGGTCCGGCGCGGCCGGTCGGAGACGCGCTGGTGCGCGCAATAGTATGGTACCGCGATCATGGTTACGCAGCCTAGCGCGCCGGTCGTCGTTGCAGCGACGAGTTTGGAGGCGCGCGCCGTTCGACGCCGCGCACCTCGCGCGAACGTCGTAGAAGCGGGCGTTTCGCTCGCGCGCTTGAACGGAACGCCGCTCGGTGCCGTCGCGATCAGTTGCGGCCTTGCGGGAGGCTTGCGCAACGACCTTCCGACCGGCGCGCTCGTCATTCCGTCAGTGCTCGCGACCACGGCGGGCGATGCGACTGCGTGCGATCCGGAGTGGACGGAGCGGCTGCGCGAGGCCGCGCGCCGCTTGGGCTATGCGTTTGTCGATGCTCCGCTTTTGAGCAGCACGCAGCTCGTGACCGGCGGCGACCGGCCGTTTTGGGCGGAACGGGGTTACGCCGGTGTCGACATGGAGAGCGCGTTCATTCGGGCGCCGGCGATCGCAGCGGTTCGCGTCATCCTCGATACGCCGCAGCGCGAGCTCTCGGCTGATTGGCTGCACCCCGCGCGCGCGATGCTGCGGCCGCGCAATTGGGGCCAAATGGTATGGCTCGCACGCGAGGGACCGCGCTGCGCGGATCGCGCCGCGCGTGTCATCGCTGCTGCCCTTTGACCAGCAGCACCGAGGCGGAACCGACCGCGAACGAGAGCGCGGCGAGCGCGAAGAGCGCGCGATAGCCGTCGAGCGAACCGTTGAAGTAATGAATCGCGGCGCCGCCGATGAGCGGCGCGATGATCGCAGGCACGTGCGTCGCCATGCCCCAAATACCGAGATCGCGCGCGACGTCGCGCATGGCGGGCATCGAGTCGAGCGCGAGCGCCCATCCGTTCGAGAGCACGCCGCCATAACCGATGCCGAAGATCAGCGCAAAAAGAAAGATCGACGCTTCATACGGTGCGATCGCGTAACCGAGTGCCGCAATCGTCATCGGAATACCGCAGAGGGCGACGATGATCTTGCGGTATGGGCGAATGCGGTCGGAGAGCACGCCCAGCACGATGCTGGATGCGACTGCGCCGATCAAGCCTGCGATCCCGGTCATTCCGGTACCGCGCGAGGGGTCGGCGACGTGCAGCACGTCACGAAAGAAGTAGAGGACGAACGTACCGAGCAGCGTCAGCCCGAAGACGATGCACGCGCGTCCGAAGAAGACCACGACGAAATCGTGCCAGTCGCGGATGTGCGCGTGCTCTTCGTCGTGCTCGACCGGCGCGAGCCTGCGCAGCGAGAATGCACTGATCGCGACCAGTACAGCGCAGGTCAGAAAGACGCTGGCGGGATTGAAGAGCCCGCCGAGCATCAAGCCGAAGACGGTCCCGAGCAGCGTGAACGCGCCGCGAATGCCCGACGCAACGCCCCACGACGCGCGCGCGACGGCGTCGGGGAGCAGCGCCTGATATGCCGTCGTGCTAACGGCTTGCCCGACCGTCGCGACCACGACTGCTCCGTAAAACGACGACACGGAGCCGGCGTAGGCGGCAGCGACCAGGCCGAGTATGTTGAGAACCGCGCCGAGCAGCGCGAGTGCTTGGCGCGGCGTTCCGCTCCCGCGCAACTTATCGGAGAGCGCACCAACCGGCCACGGCAAGAAGACGTTGACGACGTTGATCAGGCTCGCGAGAATCGCGTAGGTCGCGACGTGCGTCAGCGGGGCGAGACGAATGAGCGCGGCGGGAATCGCGATGGCCAGAAGGGCCGCCTCTTGCAGCGAGAGCGGGAGCCAATAAACGTTGACGAGGAGGAGCGTGCCGAGGCGAGCATCCTTGCTGATGCGCATCACCGCCCCAAGAGTACGGACAGGTGGAAGAGCGGACCTCTTCCATCCGGCGACGCACTATCATGAGCATGAAATTACGAGCCGCCGTGAAAGCGGCGTTTTTGGTTCTGGGTGCGTCTTGCGTGCTGAGCGCTGCTGCGTCGCCAAGAAGTTCGCGGAATCCGCCGGCCGACGCCGTTCGAACGATCGTCGACGCCACGATTCCGGCGCTCATGGCTCGGGACTAGGTTTCCTGAGAATCGTGTAGCCAGCGCTCGACCCGCTTCGCGTAGGTTCGGCTCGAGCGGTGCTCGGAACCGTCGGAAAGCTTCACGAGATACTCTCCGTTATCGAGACTACGCAGTTCGGTGATGTAGCGGCTTTGAACTATCCGCGAGCGGTGGATTCTCAAGAAGCGAGCGGGGTCTAGCCTTTTCTCGAGCGAGTTCATGCTTTCACGCAAAAGGTGCGAACGGTTGTGGGCATGCAGTTCGGTGTAGTCTCCCGCTGCCGCAATCCATGCAGTATCCTCAACGAGCACGATCTGAATCCGCGCCCCCGTTCGGACGATGAAATGCGAAGCAAACTGTTTGGCGTGCTCCTCGAGCATACGGAGGATGCGATCCGTCAACGTGGTCTTCGTCGCGGCGTCGAGTAGCCTCCGCGCACGATCAACGGCAAAGGCAAAGCGCTCATCGTCGACGGGCTTGAGCAGATAGTCGAGAGCGTGTACATCAAAAGCACGGAGTGCATGCTGCTCGTAGGCGGTGAGAAAGATCACCACCGGAAGATTCTCCGCCGGCAGTGAGGCGAGCACGTCGAATCCATCCATGCCCGGCATTTGAATGTCGAGAAAGACGACGTCGGGTGAGAGTTCGAGAATGGTCTCGACTGCGTGCTTCCCGTCGCCGCACTCGCCGACGATCTCGATGTCGGGAAATGCGCGCAGGCGTAGAGAAACGCCGCGCCGCGCAAGCGGTTCGTCGTCGACGATCAAGACGCGCAAGATCGCGACTCGGGTTTGGGCTCGTTACTGCGGAAGGGAAGCTCGATGACGACTTCGCAGCCCCCGAGCGGCAACCACTCGAGCGCAAACGTGTGCCGGCCCGAGTAGAGCGTTTCGAGCCGCTCGGCTGTATTTCGCAGGCCGATCCCCGCCGGCGCGCCGGCCCGCGGCCTCTGATAGGAGGGCCCTGAATTCCGAATCGTTATGTGGAGATTTCCGTCTTGGATCCGACTTGCAACGTAGACGTCTCCACCCTCAGTCAAGGGAGCGACACCGTGGCGGACGGCATTCTCGACCAATGGCTGCAGCAACATGCTGGGCACCAGCGCATCGAGCGTTTCGGGGGCGATGGAAACCTTGGTACGCAGGCGCGAGCCGAGACGCGTGTTTTCTATTGAAAGATATTGCTCGATAAACGCGATCTCTTCGGATAGCGGTATCTCGAGCTTCGTTCCACCATCGAGGATCGTTCTTAGAAGGTCGCCGATCTGCGCCAGCATGCGCGTAGCTGCAAGCGATTTACCCTCCAACACGAGCGTGGATACGGCGTTGAGCGAATTGAAAAGAAAGTGTGGATTGAGTTGATACCGTAGCACGCTCAGCTTGGCCTCGCGCGCCTCCGTCTCGGCCCGGAGTAGCCGCTCGCGCTCCAGCATCGATTGCTGCCACATCTTGATGCTGAAGTACAGACTGCACCATACAACGAGTATGAACATGATCTGCATGGACGTCACAAGCCATCCGTACAAACTTGGTAGATGACCGTGCGCGGTCAGCGCATCGAGAAAGCCGCTGCATAAGCTGAATGGTATGCACCAGGCAAAGGCAGACAACTCCAACACAACCCATGAAAGTCCTCGCTGTAGCAGCGACCTGCACACGAATCGCAGCAGGCAACTAGCTGCAAACGTCCATATCAAGTACGAGCCGCTGGTACGTAGCGTCTGCAGATCCCCGAGCGAGGGAAAGTTCGCAATGAGCGACGAGATGGTGAAGCAGCCAAATCCGACTGCCTGCAACGTCCAAAAGCCGGGAAACTTGGCGGGGTCCTGCGTTTTCAACTCGGCGACCAAACTCGGCGGCTCGCCGCAAAAGAGCTTCGGACTACAGATCGGCCGTCACGCGTCATGCGTCTCCAATGCTATCATCCGCGATACATCGAGTTAATACGGAGGTGTTCGGTGGAAACAGGTAGCCGGGCGAGTGCGCTCACAGTTTCGATTATAGCATTCTTCATTCCGGTGTTGGCGGTAGTCGGGGCTGCCCGCGCTGTAACGCCGGATACATTAGCGGTTTCCGATCCAACGAGCAAACTTGCAATTTGGCAGGGCCGCTGGGCGTATAACGAGCGCGACTACGAAACACCGTATAGCCACGCGCATACGAACAGCGGTACCGGCGATTGCAGTTGGGCCCCTAATCGAGGCTTCATGGTCTGCGACTATCTGAATAGCAGCCCGGGCAACGGGGTTCCCGCCAACGATCTCGCGGTATTTAGCTACAGCTCCGTATCACACACCTACGCGCGCTTAGGAATCTTCAAAGACTCTAAGCCGTTTGCGGAACGCGTGTCGGTACACGGGAATAGGTGGGTTACGACGGCCGATATTCCCTACAAGGGAACGACGCTCATATATCGAGGCGTCCATGTGTTTTCGCAGGATGGAAAGCACGCGAACTCCACGACCTCGATCTCCGCCGACAAAGGTAAGACATGGACGACGATATCGACGTTTACCGTGGCAAAGGTAGGCCCGTAGCAACATGAAAATCTCTGCTTGGTTACCAATCGTTGCAGCGGCAGCTCTGGCGTTCGGCCTCGCGGTCTCTGCACGTGCATCAACATCGGACTCGGCCTCCCCGCTTGAGAAATTGAACGTGTGGGTAGGTCGTTGGACGCTCGCCGAAGAGAGTAGGGAGACGCCTTATAGCCATGCCTTTTCGATTTCTTGGGGTGCCGACTGTTCGTGGATGCCGAATCAGAGCTACATGATCTGTGACTTTGAGAGCGATGGCGTTGACCCGGCGGCCGGCGGCGTTGAGAACAATTTGTCCCTATTTACCTATAGCACGTCGGATCGGGCCTACCACCACATGGGAATCACGCGCGATGCTAAGCCCCTCTTCGAGAAGATGGATGTCATCGGAGATATCTGGACGGACCGGTTTGAGCTCCCTTACAAGGGCAAGATACTGTACTGCCGGGATGTCTACACCTTCACGTCGCCGTCGAGCTACACACACCGGTTCGAAATTTCCGACGACCAAGGCTCCAGTTGGACTCTGGTATCGACGGCCGTGGCTACCAAATCGCAATAAGACAGGTCGTGATCCAAGTCCCGAGAATCGTGCCGATCACCCAGTTGAACCGTTGATCGATCTGGCCGAAGCGCGCGTCAAAGCCGTCAAGCCGACGGTCGATCGAATCGAGCCGCTTATCGACTTGTTCGAGAACTCCCTCGACACGCGACATCCGGGCTTCCAGGGCTTGGGCGCTCATAGCTCCTTCTAACATAACATAGGTCAGGCGGCTTGCGAAAACTCGGTGCGGAACAACTGCTCGACATACTCATACAACCCCGGATCGATCGCGGCAAGCCGTGCCTTCGTCGCGCGCGGCCAGTGTGATGCGGGGTCGTTGATTTCCACGTACGCGCGCAAACCCTCGGCGAAGTATTCGTCGATACCGGTTGCGGCATACGGCGTCACGAAGCTGCGCGCCGCAGCAAACATACGCCGAAGCTGTGGATCGATGCCGGAACGATAGACGCCGCCGCCGAGCGCGCAATCGAGTGCGTGCCCAAACTCGTGCGCGACGGTCATTGCGCTTCGGGAACGCAGATAGACCGTGCGCTCTTCGACGACGAACAAGCCGGCCGGCGGTGCGGGCCATGCGTCTACGTCGATCCCAAGCCGGGCGAGCGCCGGCGAGGCCGCACGGTAGAGCTCGCCGCGGTGTAGCGGCGCCACACGGATGCCGCGGTCGCGCGCGAAGCGTAGCGCGCCGGGCCCGAAGCGTTCGAGCGTTGCCGCTACCGCGGCGGCGCCCAGCGGGCGGCCCGGTACGAGCAGCGACCCGGCCGGGCTGGTGGAGTCTCCCATGAGGGGAGAGTCTGGCGGAGCGCGGTTGCCCCAGCATGGCCGAGGCGTGGCCAAGGCATGGCCCGGGTATTGCAATTTCAAGGCTTATTAGATTTAATAATATTCCATCTAATATGAGCCGCAAGCAAATCGCCGACCCGGCGGGCTCCCCACCGGCGGCAGCCGACGGGGTCCTCCGCGGGCCAATCAAGTCCAAGACGGTCTTCCCCGTCCTGGTCCTTCATTTGCTTGCCGAACAGCCTGAAACCGGGTCCGGTCTGATGGCCCGGATCGAGTCGATTTGCGCGGGCCTCTTGGCGGTGAACACGAACACGATCTATCCGCTGTTACGGCGGTTGGAGGAGCGCGGATTCATCGTCGGGGAGTGGGAGCATCCCACCAAACGCTCGCGCCGTTTCTATCGGATTACCGAAGAGGGGCGCAAGCGGCTCGACCGGATCAAGGACGGTATGCTTCCCTACCTCGAGACGCTCGCGGGTTCAATCGCCCGCCTTCGCAGAGAACTCTATAACGAAAACGCCGCCTGATCGGCGGAGGAGACACGACGAGGATGAGCACCTACCAAGCCCCACTGCGCGACATGCAATTCGTTCTGCGCGAACTCGCCGGCATCGAAGACGTCGCCAAACTCCCCGGATTTGAAGACACGAGCGACGTGTGGGAATCGATCCTCGACGAAGCGGGATCGTTTGCGACCGGCGTGCTCGATCCGCTCAACCGTGTCGCCGACAAGGAAGGCTGCACGTGGAACAACGGCGCGGTCACCACGCCCAAAGGCTTCAAAGAGGCGTATAAAAAGTTTGCCGATGCGGGTTGGATCGGGTTACCCGTTCCCGCCGAATACGGCGGCCAAGGCCTGCCGTCGGTGTTGCTCGGGCCGACGCTCGAGATGTGGAACGCAGCCAACATCGGCTTTGCCAATGGGCCGCTGCTCAATCAGGGCGCAATCGAAGCGGTCGAGCTGGTCGGCTCGCCGGAGCAAAAGAAGAAGTGGATTCCCAATCTTGTCTCGGGGAAGTGGACCGGGACGATGAATCTCACCGAGCCGCAAGCCGGTTCGGATCTCGCGCAGGTGCGCACCAAAGCGGTGCCGAGCGGCGATCATTATCTGCTCACCGGTGAGAAGATCTTCATCACCTTCGGCGAGCACGACATGGCGGAGAACATCGTACACCTGGTGCTCGCGCGTCTTCCCGACGCGCCCGAAGGCGTCAAAGGCATCTCGCTCTTCATCGTGCCGAAGGTTCTCGTGAACGACAACGGCTCGCTCGGCGAAGTCAACGACGTCGTTTGCGCGGGTATCGAGCACAAGCTCGGGATCAACGGCAACCCGACGTGCACCATGAAGTTCGGCGAAAAGGGCAAAGGCGCCGTCGGCTATCTGGTCGGCGAAGCCAATCGCGGCCTCGAATACATGTTCATCATGATGAACGCGGCGCGTTTCTCCGTCGGCGTGCAGGGCTACGCGGTCGCCGACCGCGCCTATCAGCACTCGCTCGAGTACGCCAAGGAGCGCGTGCAGATGGCCGATGCCACGACGCGCAGCAAGACGCCGGTGCGGATCATCGAGCATCCCGACGTGCGCCGCATGCTGATGTGGCAGAAGGCCAACATCGAAGCGATGCGCGCGCTCTCGTACGTGACCGCGGCCGCGCTCGATTTCGCGCACAAGCACCCCGACGAGAAGGTACGCAAAGAGAACAAAGCGTTCATCGAACTGATGATTCCGATCGTCAAGGGCTGGTGTACCGAGAACGGCGTCGAGCTCTGCTCGACCGCATTGCAGATCTTCGGCGGCATGGGCTTCGTCGAGGAGACGGGCATCGCACAGCAATACCGCGACGTGCGCATCACCACGATCTATGAAGGCACGACCGGTATCCAAGCGCTCGACCTCGTCGGCCGCAAGCTGATTCGCGATATGGGCGCGACGGCAACCAGCGTGCTCAAGAGCATCGAGAAATTCGCGAAGGAAGCGGCAACGCACGAAAACGCCGACGTAAAGGCGATGGCCGAAGGCTTGCTCAAAGGCCTCGCGACGCTGGCGGAAGTCTCGCAATGGATCGGCATGAACGCGATGGGCGATCTGAAAAAAGCCTTCGCGTGCTCGGTGCCCTACCTCAAGCTGTGGGGCGTCGTTGCGGGCGGCTGGCAGATGACGCGCGCCGCGAAGATCGCGGCCGATAAGATCGCGGCCGGCGATAAGGACCCGTTCTACCCCGCCAAGATCACGACGGCGAAGTTCTATGCCTCGCACGTGCTCACGCAGAGCGCGTGGTACAAGCGGCAGATCATCGATGGCGCGGGCGACGTCATGACGCTGCCCGAGGAGGCTTTCGAGCTCGATCGCAAGACGGTGGTTACCGCGTAGTCATGGGCTACATCAAAACAGAAGACCGTAACGGCGTGCG
>DATJOG010000012.1:0-23311 GCA_035507275.1 Candidatus Acidiferrales bacterium | reverse complement strand
CGGCGTGGTCAGCACCGAGCTGCGCTACTTCACGGCCGACCGTGAAGACGAGTACATCATCGCGCAAGCGAACACCGAGATCGACGCCAACGGCAAGATCACCGCGCCGTCCGTCGTCGCGCGCTTCGCCGAAGAGTACGTCGAAGAGCCGCCGAACCGCGTGCAGCTGATGGACGTCTCGCCCAAGCAGATCGTCTCGGTCGCGACGGCGCTGATCCCGTTCCTCGAGCACGACGACGCCAACCGCGCGCTGATGGGCGCGAACATGCAGCGTCAAGCCGTGCCGCTGCTCCGTCCCGACGCGCCGGTCGTCGGCACCGGCATGGAGTATCGCGCCGCGAAGGATTCGGGTTCGCTCATCGTCTCCGATGTCGCGGGCACCGTCGCCTCCGTCGACGCGAAAGGCATCACGCTCAAGCTCGAAGACGGCACCGAGAAGGTCTTCGATCTGCTCAAGTTCGTGCGCAGCAATGCCGGTACGTGCATCAATCAGCGCCCGATCGTCAAACTCGGCGAGCGTGTCGTCGCGGGGCAAGTCCTCGCCGACGGTCCGTCGTCCGACGAAGCCGAGCTCGCGCTCGGACAGAACGTGCTCGTCGCGTTCATGCCGTGGGAAGGCTACAACTACGAAGACGCGATCTTGATCAGCGAACGCATGGTCAAGGAAGATCGCTTCACCTCGATCCACATCGAGGAGTACGAGTGCGAAGCCCGCGACACCAAGCTCGGACCCGAAGAGATCACGCGCGACATCCCCAACGTCGGTGAAGACGCGCTCAAGGATCTCGACGAGCGCGGCATCATTCGCATCGGCGCCGAGGTTCGCCCCGAAGATATCCTCGTGGGCAAGGTGACGCCGAAGGGCGAAACCGAGCTGACGGCGGAAGAGCGCCTGCTGCGTGCGATCTTCGGTGAGAAGTCGCGTGAAGTGCGCGACACCTCGCTCAAGGTTCCGCACGGCGAAAAAGGCAAGATCATCGACGTCAAGGTGTTCTCGCGCGAGAACGGCGACGAACTCTCGCCGGGCGTGAATCATCTCGTGCGCGTCTACGTCGCACAGAAGCGCAAGATTCTGCAGGGCGACAAGATGGCCGGACGTCACGGCAATAAGGGCGTCATCGCCAAAGTGCTGCCGGAAGAAGATATGCCGTATCTGGAAGACGGCACGCCGGTCGACATCGTGCTCAACCCGCTCGGTGTTCCCTCGCGCATGAACCTCGGCCAGATCATGGAGACGCATCTGGGCTGGGCCGCGCGCATGCTCGGTATGAACGTCGCGACGCCGGTTTTCGACGGCGCGCACGCGGAAGACATCGCCGAGTGGCTGCAGGACGCCGGCATGGCGCCCGACGGCAAGACATGGCTGCGCGACGGGCGTTCGGGCGAACGCTTCTCGCGTCCGATCACGGTCGGCATGATCTACATGCTCAAGCTGGCGCACCTTGTCGACGACAAGATCCACGCCCGTTCGACCGGTCCCTACTCGATGATCACGCAGCAGCCGCTCGGCGGCAAGGCGCAATTCGGCGGCCAGCGCTTCGGTGAAATGGAAGTCTGGGCGCTCGAGGCATACGGCGCCGCGTACACGCTGCAAGAGCTGCTCACGGTCAAGTCCGACGACGTCGTCGGACGCGTCAAGACCTACGAGGCGATCGTAAAGGGCGAGAACGTGATGGAGCCGGGCGTTCCGGAGTCGTTCAAGGTCCTCATAAAGGAACTCCAGTCGCTTGCGCTCGACGTCAAGGTGCTCACCGAGAACCGCGAAGAGGTCGATGTGCGCATGCAGGACGACGATCTGGGCGATCGCGAGCGGCAAGAGATCGGCCTTTTGATGGGCGACGATCAACCGGTGCCGTCCCAGACTCAGGTTGCTGCCCGCGAGGCGCTAGCCGAAGCGGCCGCTGCCGAGGGTATCGGGGATCCGACCGAGGTCGACGCCGAGGAAGAGGAAGAGGAAGAACTCGACGACAGCAAGCCGCTCGATGCGACGACGCCGCTGCCCGTGCCGCCGCCGCTGCCGGCGCGCGATGCTGAGGCCGAGGATATCTTCGCCGCCGAGGAAGAGACCGAGGACGAAGATATCGAGGGTTCGCAGGGCTACGAGATCGAGGAAGAAGACGAAGAGTCGTACGAGGAAGAAAAGCCGTACGAAGACGAGGAAGAAGAAGCGCCGTACAGCGACAACCAGATGGAAGACGAGTTCTGAAAACTCGGGACTTTCGGACTAGCGGGCCCGGCCATCGGCCGGGCCTTCCTTTTGCCACGGGGAACCCGATACCCATACGATGAAATCCGCGTACGTGCGCCCATTCGCGCCGCGGTCACCGAATCGGCAAAGAACGGCGGTTTACGTCGCCGCATTTTTGGTTGCCTGGCAGCTGGCCGAAGCATTCACGCATTGGGCATTCCCGACGCTGGGCGCCTCGCCGATTTATCCGACCCTTGCGCTCGACGTGCTGCTCTTGCTCTACGTCGGATGGCAATGGGCCCCGCTCATCCCGCTTAGCGCCCTTCTGGAATGGGCCGCGGTCGATCGTACGCTTGCGGGGTTGTGGCCCGCCCTCATCGTGCAGACGGTTGTCGCGCTGGCGTTCGCGTATGCGGTACGTCTTCTGCTGCGGCGAATCGGCATCTCGCTGCCGTTGCGTACGCTGCGCGACGTCGCGTGGTTCTGCGGATTGATCGGCATTGCGGCCCCGTTCGTCGTGGGAACGGCAGCGGTGACGCTGCTCGTGGCCATCGGTAAGATCGCGGTCGAAGACCTGCCCGAGCAGCTCGCACGCTTCGTTCTCGGTGACGTGACCTCGGTCGTCTCGATGGTGCCGGCCGTCATCACCTTCGCCGGCTGGCGTCAGACGCGTCCGCCCGCCGAACATCAGGATCCCCCGTTGTGGGAGATTGTTGCTTCGGTCGCGGCGACCGCCGTACTCGTTTGCGGCGGCATTTATCTGTCATCGCTCACGCACGAACCGGTGCTCGATCTTTCGTTCGTGGTCATGTCGTGGCTCGCGCTGCGTTACGGCATTCGCGGGGCCGCGCTGGCGTCGATCACCGCCTGGGCCTGCACGACGGTCATGCAGATTCTGCTTGGACTTTCGCCCGATCTCTTGGTGCAGACGCAAGGCTTTCTCTTTGCATCGTCGCTGATGGTGCTACTGCTGGCGGGTCTGGTCGACGAACGCTGGGAGCTGGTTGCGCGGCTCTCGCGGCGCGCCTTCGTCGACGAGCTCACCGGCCTGCCGAACCGGGAGCGGCTGGTCGAGTGGATCACGCTGCACCAAGATTCCGCAATCGTCCTCGTCATCTTGGATATCGACGACATGCGGCTGCTCAATCAGGGCGTGGGCCGCGTCGCGGCCGATCACGTCCTTCAGCAGATGGCGATTCGTCTGCGCGCAACATTCCCGACATCCTACATGATCGCGCGCGTGAGCGCGGACGAGTTCGCGGTAGCGGTCGTCGACGATCGCAGTCCGCACGCGATCATGACCGAGCTGCGCGCGTTCTTCGATGCGCCCTTTGACGCCGACGGCTCGCGCGTCTTCATCTCGGTTTCGATGGGTGCGGTGCGAATGATTCGCGCCGGATCGGCCGATGAGATGCTGCGCAAAGCCGATATCGCCCTCGATCGCGCGAAGGAGACGCCGACCCACGCGATCGTCTACTCGCCAGAGCTGCAAGTCGGCGAGTCACCCTCGCTGGTCGGCGAATTGCATCGCGCCGTCGAACGCCGCGAACTCGTGCCGTTCTATCAGCCGATCTTCCGCTACGACGAAGCGACCCGTGCGTGGCGCGTGGCCGGCGCGGAGGCGCTGCTGCGATGGATCCATCCCGATCGCGGGATCGTCACCCCCGCGAACTTCATCGATCTGCTCGAGCGGCTCTCGATCGGCGAACACGTAGGATGGAATGTGATGGAGCAGGCCCTGCTGCAAGCCGGCGAATGGCGCCGCGACATCCCCGATTTCAAGGTGTGGGTCAATCTTTTTGCGCGCCAAGTGCTGCACCGCCACTGTCGTGACCGTGTACGCGATCTCCTCGAACGTACCGCCGTCAGCGCCGACGCGCTGATCGTCGAGATCAACGAAGGGGTCATAGCCAGCGACGAAGGCGACGTGACCGCGCTGGTCAGCGGTTTACGCGAGATCGGCGTACAGTGCGCGATCGACGATTTCGGCACGGGCGGTTCTTCGCTTGGCCGCGTGCGCGACGTTCCTGCGAGCGTGCTGAAGATCGATCGCTCGTTCGTGACCAAGAGCGAGGTCGATACGAAAGCGCGCGCGGTCGCCGTGACCGTGATGCGTTTGGCCTCGGAACTGGGCATGACGGTGGTCGCCGAAGGCGTGGAAAATACCATGCAGCTCGAGGTCATGCTCGAAACAGGATGCCATTACGTCCAGGGCTACGCGCTCGGCCATCCGCTGCCGGCCGACCTCTTCGCGCGCACCTTCCTCACGATGGGCCGGGCCAGCAACCTCTAGGTCGGAAAGACGCGATACGCGACCAGTTTTCCGGCGTCGTCAAGACGTACGACGACGTTCATCGTGCCCTTCGCAAAGCTCGCGCGATAGGTGTACTCGCGCGTCCGGGCATCGGTCGCGAGCAGTTTGAGCCCGTCATATCGTCCCAAGGCGTGCATCTTATCGGAGAGCAGGCCGACGCCGGCGCGCGTCACCGTGCCGCGCGTCGGATCGTCGAAGTAGCCTACCGCGCTCGCCGCGTCGTCGTTGTAAACGGCGCGCGTCACCGCGTTCGTCGTGGATTGCGGATCGCGGGCTGCGCAGGCGGCGAGCAGAACGAGTGCCGCGAGCGCGGCAAGCCTCCTTAGAGCTTGCCCCATCCGTATGAAACCTGTTGCGCCGGACCCGAACCGTCGTCGTGCACGCCGTCGGCGGCGAGCTGCTTCTGATCGTAGGCTAACTCTTGCTGCAGCGCGTGGTTTACCGCCACTTCCTGCGCGTACGCGTTCTCCGCGTGCTGATAGGCCGACCAGGCGTCGTCGTTCTGTTCCTCCAGCGCAGCCTGGCCTTGCGCCGCTTCAGCCTCGCGCTCGTGAACCTTGCGGTTGTGCGAGACGATCAAGTAGGCGGCGGCCGCTCCGCCGAGCAGAAGAATGTTGCGCGTGCTCGCCGCGCCGTCGGCGTTTACCGCGACCGGCATGCTCGCGGCGAGCGTCGCGGCGGCCGCGGCCGCGAGCGCCATCGAACGGATCCTCATGCGCAGCTTGTTCCCGCAGCCGCGCACAGCCAAACGAGCGCAGCGCTACCGCGCGCAGAGGGGCCGCTCGGCGTTGCCCAGCGGTGCTTGCACCGCGAGCGAAATCACTTGCGGCGGTCCGTACCGGTCGATGCTCGATAGATAGCGAGCGTTCGTCAGATTATCGACGTTGAGAACGACGCGCGCCCCCTCGCGCAGCGGGAAGACGGCATGCAGGCCGGCCGTCACGGCGGCGCCGAGCGGCTCTTGGTTGAGATCGTCGGCCCACGTCATGCCGAGATAGTTCACGTCGGCGCCGGTTTCGACTGCGCCGATTTTCGTGTCCAGTCCGGCCGATGCCGAGGCTTTCGGCACGTAGGGGAGCTGGCGGCCGATCTCGGCCGGCGTTCCTTGCGTAATGCGCGAGTACTGTTCGTTGCCCGAGATGCGCACGCGCGTGCATGCGCTCAAATTCCGCGAATAGACGAGTGTCGTGCCGTCGGTTTGCGTGTGAGAGAAATTGCAGCGCATCTGCACCGTTGCACTGATCGTGCAGAAGTCGATCGCGTTGGTAACAAACGAATGGATGAAATCCACCGCGAGCTCGCTGCGGTCGAGCGTCCAATCGAACCCCGAGCTCAGCGAGGTGCTGCGCTCCGGGACGAGCGTCGAATTTGGAAGATACTGCGTCGCTCCGATCTGGTAGCCGCGTACGAGCTCGTTGAGATACGGTGCGCGGAAGCCGTCGCCGTCCGAAACCCGAAACGCCAAATGCTTGCTCAGATCGTAGCGCGCGGCCAGACGCGGCGAGAGCGCGCGGTCGACGCGCGGCGGGATCGGCGTTATCACCGTTCCCTTCTGTGTCGCTGCGCTCACGAGATCGATCGCGTCGCCGCGCAGCCCTGCGATGAGCTCGTAGCGATTGCCGCGCAGCGTCTCCTGCAGCGCGAGTCCGGCCAGGTCCTGGGTGCCGCTGCCCGAGACGGTGAAAACGCCGGCGCCGTTATATTGATTGCTGACACCGCTGACGAACTTCGCGTCGCCGTGTACTTCGAACGTCGAGTTCTCGCTATCGATGACCCAGTCGGCCAATACGCCGCTCTCGTGCGTCGGGACGTACTGCGTGTAGAGCAGCTTGCCCGGAGCGCTCGGATACGTGTCGGCGCGATTGGTCACGAAGGCGTTGCGCTGATAGACCCCGGCGCTGATCGTGGCCTGCTTCGAAGCATGTGCGATGTGCAGCGCGTTTTGGACGAGGTTACGCCAGAAATCGTAATTGGGCCGGCCCTCTTGCTGATAATCCCACGCGCCGCGATAACCGTATTCGACGATCGTGTTGGGATCCGCCGCGTAGCGCAAGCGCAGGGACGCCATGTTCGCCTGCGCCTGCGCCTCGTCGTCGTGCGCGGTCTGGTAGCCGGGCGCGAGGTCGTCGTACTGCAGGCGCTGTGCAAGCGCGGAGAGGGACATCGAGAGCTTGTCTGTGAGGGGCGCGGTTGCTTGCGCGTAGGTTTGCGCGAAGGCGTGAGTCCCGCCGGCAATGCTCAGGTAACCTTGCGCGGGCCCGCTCGTCGCGGTGGTCGGAGCGAAGGTTTGCAGCGAGAGCACACCGCCGATCGCGCCGCCGCCGTACAGTGCGGAACCGGGGCCGCGCAAGAGTTCGGCTCTCGTGAGGTCGAGCGCGGGATACTGCGCCCAATCGATCTGCCCTCCGAAGCCGTCTTGCGCCGGGATGCCGTCGGCAAGAACGAGACCGCGGTCGTTACCCAGGCCTGCAACCGAGACGCGGAGTTGTCCGTAATTGGTGAACATGCTGTTGCTTCGGTCGCGATCGAATCCCGGAAGTGCGCGCAGCACCTCGTCGCCGGTCATCGCCGGCTGGTTTGCGATCGCCTGGGCATCCATCAACGAAGCCGAGACCGGGAGCCGATGGAGCGATTCCCGGGAACCGGTCGCAACGCGCACCGTGCCGATGACCGGAAGTGGTGTCGGCGTGGGCGATGGCGACGGCGTCGGGGTTGCGGCTGCGATAAGAAGTGCTGCGACTGCTGCGATCACGTCAATCCGTGACGCAGCGCATACACCGCAGCCGAGACGCGGTCGTCGACATCGAGCTTGCGATAGAGGTGCGCGAGATGCGTGCGCACCGTCGGATATGCGCACTGCAGATGCTGGGCGATCTCTTCATTGGAGTACCCTTCGACCACCAGCCGTAAAATCTGCTGCTCGCGCGGCGATAAATGCGGGACCGGCACGGGTTCGTCGTGCGCGTCGCGCGGTTCGCTGTGAAAAAGAGCGTGCGCAACCTCGGGGTCGAGCCACGTCGCCCCGTCCGCCACGACCTTGATCGCTTTGCGCAAGCGCGCTCCCGGAGTAACGGCTAGACAACATGCGTCCGCGCCGGCGTCGAGCGCCGCGCGTAACTGATGCTCGTCGACCTGACGCTTGAGCGATACGATGCCGACGTCGGGCCTGCGGCGCTTCGCCTCGCGAATGAAGCGCACGCCGTGCGAGGCGCCATACTCGTCCGAGAGGCTCAAATTCACGATAAGTACGCGAAGCGATTGGTCGGTCAACAATGCTTCGCCGCCAGCTGCGTCGGCAGCGCCGAGCACTCTGAGCTCGGGATCCGCGCTGAGAATCTCGACGAGCGCGGCGGTCGTTGTGTGGCGGTCGGCAACGATTGCAATGCCAACCGGCTCCACGCTCGGCAGCGCACCCGCGAGACGATGAAGCGAGGCGTCAACGTCCATCGCTGGGAGAGTATCACGCAGCGCCGTCGTCTACCTGTTGATCATCAGGTTTGACGATCATCAGGCCGGTCTATTGCCAAGCACTAAGCAGCGAACCTACGCTGAAACCTGCTGCACAACGGGTGCCAGGAGTAAAGTATGAAGATTCGTCTTATTGCGGTGGCGGTCGCGCCGCTGCTTGCCCTTGGATTGGTTGCCGCGTTTCTTTTCCATGGCTCCTCGGTTCGGGCGGAACAGACGGTCGCGCTCAATGACGCGTCCGGTACGTCGGGCATGTGGGAGTATCCCTCAGGCGACTTCGCTAATTTGCGGCATAGCGGCCTGACGGCGATCAATACCGACAATGTGAAAGACCTTCACGTGGCGTGGATGATGTCGACCGGCGCGACGCGCGGCCACGAAGGCCAGCCGCTCGTCATCGGCGACACGCTCTATTTCGAGAGCGCGTATCCCAATCACGTCTATGCGGTAGCGCTCAGCGACTACCACATCAAGTGGGAGTTTACGCCGACCCAGGATTCGTTCGCGGTCTCGGTTGCTTGCTGCGATCTCGTGAACCGCGGCGTTGCATACGGCGACGGCTTGATCATCGCCGACGCGCTCGACGGCACGGTCTACGCGCTCGATGCGGCGACCGGGAAAGTCGCCTGGAAATACAAGGAAGCGGATCCGGAACTCGGCCAGACGCTGACGTCGGCGCCGCTCGTCATTCCCGAGAAGAACCGCGTGCTCGTGGGCGTTTCGGGCGGTGAATTCGGCGTGCGCGGCTACATCACGGGTCTCGATTTGCACAATGGTAAAGAGGTTTGGCGCGCGTACAGCGAGGGGCCCGACTCCGACATTCTGATCGGCAGCGACTTCCACGGACCTCGCAATCAAGGCACTTCCACCTGGACGGGCGATCAGTGGAAGGTCGGCGGCGGAACGACTTGGGGTTGGTACTCCTACGATCCGAAGCTCGATCTCTTCTACTACGGCACCGGCAACCCGGGAACGTGGAATCCATCGCAGCGACCGGGCGATAACAAGTGGTCGATGACGATCTTTGCACGTCATCCTGAAACCGGTCAGGCAGTCTGGGCATTCCAGATGACGCCGCACGACGAGTGGGATTATGACGGCATCAACGAGATGATCTTGGCGAACATCAAGATCCACGACGAAGAGGTGCCGGCGCTCGTCCACTTCGATCGCGACGGTTTTGCGTTCGAGCTCAACCGGGCAACGGGCAAGCTCCTGCTCGCCAACAAGTTCGACCCATCGGTCAACTGGGCGTATAACTACGACATCGCCAAGGGACGCCCGAATATGGACCCGGCGTACTTCACGCGCGCAGGGCACAACACGAAGGGTATCTGTCCGGCGTCGATCGGCAGCAAGGATCAGCAACCGGCTTCGTTCGATCCGCAGACCGGATACTTCATCGTACCGACCAATCACTGGTGCGAAGATTACGCGCCGTTCAACGTCAAATACAAAGCCGGTTTCCCGTACGTCGGTGCCATCGTCAAGATGTATCGCGGACCGGGGAACTACGGCGGCGCGCTGATCGCGTGGGATCCCAACACGGGCAAGATCGTCTGGACCGACAAAGAGCACTTCCCGTGCTGGAGCGGTGTCGTGACGACCGACGGCGGTATTGCGTTCTACGGAACGATGGACGGATGGTTCAAAGCCGTGGATACGAAGACCGGCGCGCTCTTGTGGAAACAGAAGATGCCCTCGGGCATGATCGGAGCGCCGATCGCCTATTCGTACAACGGCCATGAATACGTCGCCATGCTCACCGGCGTGGGCGGATGGGCAGGCATCGGCCTCGCGGCCGGGCTCACCAATCCGACGGCAGGTCTCGGCGCGGTCGGTGCGGCTGCTGATCTCGGCAAGTACACGACACTCGGCGGCGACTTGATCGTCTTCACTATCGACTAACCACTGGGGAATCATGCAGGTACGACTCGTTACCGGCACGTCGCTCGCGGCGTTGCTTCTGTGGGGCTCGGCGGCGGCAGCGCCGCCGCCGGCCCCCGCGGCTGCGGCGCCGCTTCGCGTCTGCGCGGATCCGGATTACATGCCCTACTCGAATCGCGCGGGTCAAGGCTTCGAGAATAAAATCGCGCAAGTGGTCGGCCGCACGTTGGGCCGGCCCGTCGTCTACGTGTGGAAGTCCACCCGCGGCGATACGGGCTTCGAAGAGATGGTGCATCAGTACCTCAATCGGGGGCGCTGCGATCTCATCGTCGACGTGCCGTACGCCGTGCCGGATCTCTTGACGACGAAACCGTACTACATCTCGTCGTACGTCTTCGTCTACAAGAAAGGAAAGGGCTACGACGACATCACCTCGCTCGACTCGCCCGCGCTTCGTCACGTCAAAATCGGCTTCGAGGCCGATACGCCCGTCGAAGACGGGCTGAAGCTGCGCACGCTGATCGTCGGCGCAAAACCTTTTCTCAGCGCGGACGAGGAAGACGCCAATCCGTCGGACATCATAGACGCGGTGCAAAACGGCACGATCAACGTCGGGCTCACGTGGGATCCTGCGGTCGGTTACTACATCGGGCAGCATCCCGACCTCACCGCGGTGATCATTCCCAACGCGCGCAGCCAGGGCTCGCCCGAGCAGTACACGTTTCCGATGGCGATGGCCACGCGTGACGGTAATACGAGCCTGGTCGCGCAACTCAATCGCGTGATCGCGCAAGACAGCTCGCAGCTCGACGCGATCCTCACCTCTTATCACATCACTTACTTCAAACCGAACGGAAACGGATGAGCACTCTCGCTACCGTAGGAATCGTCGGCGCGGGCCGCATGGGCGCGAATATCGCGCTGCGCCTGGCCGACGTCGGATACCCGGTCGTCGCCTACTACGATATTCGCCCCGAAGCTGCCCAGGCGGCTGCGGCGCAGACGAAAGGTAAGGCATATACCAAACTCGCGGACGTCACCGCAAACGCGGACGTGATCATCACGGTCGTTACCGATGATGCTGCGATGGATCGTATCTTCGCGGAGAAGGGCGACAGCCTGCTCGAAGGCGCGAAGGGTAAGATCTTCGTCAACTGCGCCACCATCACGCCTTCGGTGCATGTCGAAGTGCAGCGGCGCGCGGAGGCTCGCGGCGCACACTCGCTCGAGGCCTGCATGGCCAGTTCCATTCCGCAAGCACGCAACGGCACGCTCTATCTGATGATCGGCGGACGCAAGGACATCTTCGAACGGGTCAAACCGATGCTGGAGAAGATGAGCGCATCGTTGCGTTACATCGGCGAGGCCGGGCGCGCGGCGCAAGTGAAAGCGCTCGTCAACATGGTCATGAACATCAACACGGCCGGCTTGGCCGAAGGGCTGGGCCTGGGCGACGCATTGGGTCTCGATCTGAGCATGTTGCGCGAAGTCTTCTCCCAGACGGGTGCCAATTCGCGCGTCCTCGAGACCGATGGCGGCGACATGCAAAGCCGCGATCACGATGTCTATTTTTCCGCGGAGCACGCCGCTAAGGATTCGGGCATTGCGCTCGGACTAGCGCGCGACGAAGATCTTGCGCTGCCGCTTGCGCAGGCGACGTTCGAGCAGTTCGAGCTCATGAAAAAACTGGGTCTCGGGCAGCTCGACAAATCCGGCGTCTCGGAACTGACCTTCCTTGGACGCCACGGGCAACACATTCACAAACAAACGACCAACGCTTAGGAGACATCATGCCAACCGTAACGCTGCAAAACGTCGTTCCGCTCGTCAGTTCAGGTACCGCTGGACCATTGGGCGCGATCCATCTCCCGCGCCTTTGGGCTAAGTTGACGCTCTCCGCCGCCGGCGTGCTTCCGGAAGGATACGACGAATGCGGAAAGGGATTCGATCAGATGACGCTCGACGCGCTCGGATTGGATCGTCAAAAGACGATGGATTTCATCAAGAGCCATCACCCGAAATACATGCAATTCGAGGAGTGGGTCGTCGCGCAAAACGGCGGATCGATCTCTGCCGACCGCATCAAGAAGCACAATGACGCGATTCGCGGTTACAATCACAGCGACGATCTCGCCGGAAAGATGCGCAGCTCGTCGGGTATCAAAGACGCCTCGGTCAAAGACGCCGTGATGCTCAACACGATCGAAGATCTCGACGATCTTTACGCACAAGTCAAAAAATAGAGGACGCAACAGGAGTGCATTCCATATCTCGGGCCGCGGCAGCGTTCGCGCTGCTCGCGGCCGTCGTGCTGCTTACGACCGTCCACGGACGGGCGTCTGGGACGCAAATATCGTTTACGGCAGCGCAGGTCTCCGCGGGTTACAAAACCTTCGAGCAAGTCTGCTCGACCTGCCATGGAACCAATCTCGAGGGCGGCGCCGGTCCGGCGCTGACCGGGCCGAACTGGAAGACGTTGAGCGTAAAGATCAAGGCGAAGGTCACCGACGTGTTCACGCTGATCACGACCGAGATGCCGCTCAACGCGCCGGCGACGCTCTCGCACACGGAGTACGTCAACATCATGGCGTTCATCCTGAGCAAGAACGGTTATAAACCAGGCGCGACGCCCCTTACCTTTGCGGCCGCGAGCAGTTCGCAGGCCGCGATCCTCAAGGAATAAGGCTCAGTTTACCGCACGCACCGCGTCGAGCGAATCAGTGATCTCGGGGTGGTAGCCGAATCCGTATGAATCGAGGTGCAGCTCGAAGGGCGGCATCGAGTTCAGGACGGCGCGGACGCGTGCAAAGCCAAGCGGAACCGCCGGCGAGCTCCACGCTTCGAAGCGCAGGAGCGTGTGACCGTCGACGGGGTAGTCGCCGTAGGTCGCGTCGATCGAATGCTTCTCGGCCACGATCGATTCTTCGCTGAAGCGGCTGGGCGAAACCGGCGCGATGACCTTCGCGCTCTTGGTCGATACCGGCTGCAGCGAAGTGGGGTAGAGATGCGGTGAGTCGAGCATACGGAAGGGCGGCGGTGAGTCTTGATCGAGAGCGAGAAGCGAGCCCGACCCGGAGACATATGCGATGACGGGATAGACGGTTAGCAGATTGCCGAAGCTGCCGTGGATGTAGGCTTTGCGCGCGGTGTTCGCATTGCATGAACCGCCGGGAAGACCGACCTGCGTCTCGATGAACGCGCGCGTCGCGATCGGCGTGCTTTCCATACCAAAGCCCGCTTGCTTTTGAAACTGTACACCGTACCCCATGACGTAACGTACCCATAGGCCGGGCCGGCCATCTGCGATGGCTGCGGCCGCGCCGGGAACGGCCCGCAATGCAAGCGCGAGTGCCGGAACTGCCGAGATAAAATCAGTGCGTCGCATCGGAAAGCATCCTTTCCACATCGTGCGAGGTAAGCGGGCCCCGGTGGATCGCGCGGACGACGCCGTGCGCATCGAGCACGAAGGTCGTCGGGATCGAACCGACCCCGTAGGTAGCTTCGAATGCGCCGCCGTCGATCGCCACCGTCGAAGCAACGGCATAGCGGTGAACGAAGCGCGTCACCTGCGCTGGCGTCTCTTGCTCGTCGACGAAGACAAAGCGCACGCCGGGATGCGTGCGCGACGCTTTCACCAGAGCCGGCACCTCCATCTTGCAAGGCGGACACCACGTCGCGAAGACGTTGATCAGCGCGGGGTGTCCGCGCAGCGCATGGATGGTCAACGTACCACCACCCAGCGTATCGAGGAAGAACGGCGGCGCTGCGTCGCCGACGGTCGCGACGTTCGAACCGAGCAGCACCGCAGCAAGCATCACGCTCATCATCGTAGAAGTATTCGATAATGCGTTCTGCAATTCCGTGGATCAATCGCGCAGCGGTCGCACTCGTCGCGGCGGCGCTGGCTGATCCGCTGGTCGAAAGCATCGCGAACAGCGGCATCGTCGGCCGGGGCTACCACGACAACGATCACGCGAGCGTGGTCCCGACGTTGGTTGCCGGAACGATGCTCGTGCTGCTGCTCATAACGGCACGATGCGTTCGTCTCGTGAACTTGGCACCGGGCCGGCGCAGCCGCCTTCTCGCCGTTGCGCGGCGCATTTCGGAGCGCTCCCCGATACGCGACCTACCGTATGTGCTCTCGCTGCAGTTCGCGGCACTCTTTGCGATGGAGAGCAGCGAGCAGCTGATGCTCGTGCACAGGCTCTCGGGCGGCAGCGCGTGGCTTGGCGGCCCGGTCTGGTTCAGCGTGCTGACGCACGTTGCGATCGGCGTCGCGTGTACGGTGCTCGCCGCGCGAACCATGCGTGCAGTCGTGCGCGGCTGCGCGGATCTCGTTATCGCACTCGAGTTCATTCTCTGCGCGTTCGGCCGCGAGCGCGCTCTGCTCTTTGCGCGTCGCGACAACGCGGCGGCGCATGTGTACCGCCGGATTCTCGACGCTTGCCGGTGCGGCGAGCGTGCTCCACCGCTCCAGACAACGCTCGTCTAGCCACTCACCTAGCGTTGTGGGGCTTTGCATGCCCCGGGAGCACATCGATGAATCGCTCTCCTTTGACGCGATCGCTGCTCGCGTTCATCCTTCTTTCACGCATTGCGATCGGCTCCGCTCGCGCCGCCGAGGCGACGACTGGAACGCTGGCCGGCGTCGTGGATAGCGCGGGCGCACCGGTTGCGAATGCGCGCGTAACGATCTCCGCACCGTCGGGCGTGTACGACACGGTCTCGGATGCGCGCGGCCGCTTTCAAGTGCTCGGGATCGTCGAAGATACATACACGATCGTGGTCGAGGCGAACGGTTACGAAACCGGCAAGCAATTCGGCGTCACGATTCTGCCGGGACAGATGCAGCGCGTAGCGATTCACCTCGTTTCACGACTACAAACGATCGCAACCGTCGAGTCGCAGACGAAGACCTTCAGCGTCGGCAGTACGAGCGACACGTTCACGGTGAGCGGCGCGCAAGCGCGGGCGCTCGCTCCGCCCGTGTCGTCGTCGGGCCTCTCGACGTACATCGGCGGCACCGTGCAAGGCGCGATCGCGTCGGTGCCCGGGGTCGTGCTCGATCAATTTGCAAACGCCATTCTTCGCGGCGGCAAGGTCTCCGACGCGATCTTCGATTACGACTCGGTGCCGATTCCGCAAGGTTTGATCGCTGAACCGGGCGGCAATATCGTCGGCGCGCAGCTCCCGACGACGGGCGTCGCGTCGACGACGGCGACGCTCGCGGGCTACACCACCCAGGGCGACAACTCGCTCGGCGGCGTTATCGACGAGATTCCCGCGGTAGGAACGTATCCGGGCACCGCAACGCTGGAGAGCGGCGTCGGAATCGCGGGCGGGCAGTTTGCGCTCGATACGCTCGAGATTCTCCAAGCCTCCGCTGATTTGCGTTGGCGCTACGCGTTGGCGGCAACGACGGGAAGTCAATTCTTCAACTACGGAAACGGTTCGTTTCTGCCGGCCGAGGCCGGTACGTACGGCCTCGCGCTCGGAAGCCGCGGCGAATTCTCGCTCGAGTCAAACGTACATTACCGTCTCGATAAGGCCGACGATCTCTCGGTGCTCGGGCTCGCGGGTCAGGCGACGTACAATCAGTACGGAACTCCGTACGCCGGGGAGACCGTCGGCGAATTCGACGGCGCATTCACGACCTACCCGGGTGAAGTCAATCCCAATGCGCCGGTCGACTACGCGTCGGGCATTCGCGGGTCGTACAGTATTATGAAAGCGCAATGGCTTCACAACGGCGCGCATTCGCTTTCGCGCGTGCAGCTCTATCAGTCGCAGTACGGTTCGCAAGCGGGCGGGCCGTTCTGGGATGAGAACGGCTGGCCGGACGGTTCGATCTCGCTTGCGGAGTCGCAAGGAAGCCGCGAGAGCGGCCTCGGCTACGACGGCGAGGATATCATCGGGGAGCGGCACGACATTCGCTTCGGCGCGGAGTATCGCACGAATACCTCATTCTTGAATCAAGTAGTGCCGACCGCCGACGAGTACGTCACCTCCAATCCGACGCTGATTTCGTATCTCGCCTATCTCGGCGATACGTGGTATCTTACGCCGAGGCTCGACTTTACCGCGACCGCCCGCTACACCGACGCGCACATCATCCCGAGCGCCGGAGATATCTACGACGACGGAGCGCTCGATCCGCATGCCGCAGTCGCATATACCCTCGCCAAGAATCTTGCGGCGCGAGTCACGTTCGACCACACGACGGTGGCGCCGCTGCCGCTCGAAGCCGATCGCGTCGACTCGACGAATCTTCAGCCCGATGGGAGCCTCGCGCCCTTCACGCAGCTGGCGCCGGAGGTTGCAAACGACCTCACCTACTCTCTGGAGGGCGGCACGCGCGTCCAGTTCCGCGCGACGTTCTTCGACGTCAACGAGCAGGACTTGATCGACGTCCTTCCATACAATTTTCGCTCGGCGCTTGCAGCCGGCATATTCCCGAACGGCGTTGGCGTACCGACGAACGTCGGCGATCTGCGCGCGCGCGGAGCGGAGCTTTGGCTGCATGAATCAGGGTTTACGCTCGACTCGAACTTCACGCGGGCGTATTCGTCGAGCGCCTCGCAATTTGCGTACAACGATCTCAACGCGCCTGCCGTCGCCGCAGGCGTGCTCTTCCCGGTCAGTTATCTGCCGAACTTCAGCGGCACGCTCTCGTACGAGTGGCACACGCGCGACCGCAAACTGCGAGTCACGCCCTCGCTCTCGTTCGAGTCGGGCTACCCGTACGGCAACGGCAAGATGGTGTGGATCTTCAATCCGGTCACGAACAAGCCGGAAGAGGTTCCCAACGACAACTACGTCGATCCCGGATACAATTACTACTTTCTCGAGAATCCGTCGCAGCCGTACAACGCGAGCACGAACCCGTACGTCGGTTCCATGGGAACGGCGGAAGCCGACTTTCCCAACTCGCTCCACGCACCGGGCGAGACGTTCGTCAACCTGCACGTGGAAGCGGATCTCACGCCGCACCTCACCCTGATTCTCGACGTCGCCAATCTGCTCGACAACGTGGCGCCCACCTCATATCAAGGCAATCCATATCTGATCGGACCACCGGGCTACGCCGGCGGAAATCCGCTCTACGCAGCGGCATACGAAGCGGCCGGCGGATACGCGGTGCCATATACGCTCGGAAACGGCGTGCCGACCAACGACGGCGAGACGCAGTCCGTACCCTGGACGTACGGCACCGCCGGCTACGTACCGCAAAACTATCCGCTCGGGCGGACTATTCAGTTGCGCTTGCGGATTCGGATGTAACTCAATGCGTCAGGCGCTGCGCGACTTCGCGTTCGATCTGACGCGCGTTCGCAAGCGGTCCGACGTCGAGAGGACTCCGGCCGCAATGGACGATGATTTCGCCGATCTCGGCGCGCGCCTCGGGATCGTCGGAGGCAATCTTGATGAAATCGGCGCTTTCGAGCGGTTCGACGAAGCCCTTGACGACGTGATAGTTGTCGAGTTTGTGTGCCACGAGTTCCGCGCCGCTCATGCGGCCGAGATCGGGTGGACGCGTTGCGTCCACGACGATTCCGTCTTTGTAGCTGCCGATCGCGTTGAGCGCGCGGTCGACGTCTTGCCAACGAACCGCTAGAACCAGAGCATCGCAGACCGCTGCTTGTTGATACGGCGTCGTCGCGAACGCCCCGTCGCCGAGCACCTCTGCCGCAGCTTGTGCGGTGCGATCGTCGGCAAGGTTGCTGAAGGAGATAGTATAGCCGGATTTTCTGAGCATGCGGCCGATTGCTACCGCGCGATCGTCCGATCCGATGATTCCAATGATAGCCATAGCGTTGGCAGTATACCCGCAGACCCTGAGTTCACGCGAGGATCACCGCGCGTAGAGCGTTGACGTTGGTGAGCGTCGGGCCGGTTATCAGCAAATCGCCGAGCGCTTCGAAAAATGTGTAGCTATCGTGCTTCTCGAGCATTGCGTGCGGGTCGAGCCCGAGGGCCCGAGCGCGAGCCGGCGTATCCGGTGTTACGAACGCGCCGGCTGCATCTTCGTAGCCGTCGCGTCCGTCGGTATCGCCGGCGATCGCCCAGATACCGGGTGCGCCGTCGAGCGCGACTGCAAGCGCAAGCAAGAACTCCAGATTGCGGCCGCCGCGCCCGGCCGGCGCGCTGCCGAGCGTTACCACCGTCTCACCGCCCGAGATCAATACGGCCGGCCGCTTGCGCGTGTCCAGTGCGACGCGCGCCATCGACGCGCCAAGTTCGCTGCTCTCGCCTTCCAGAACGCCGAGCACGATCGGGTTCAATGCGAAATCACGCGCGCGCTGCGCGACGGCGGCGAGCGCGGCATCCGGTGTCGCAATCAAACGCACGTCTTCGTCGAAATCGCCGGGTTTGGGCGTCTCCGGCGCGTGCTCGAGAAATGCGGCAACATCGTGCGGTAAGCGGATTGCGTAGCGCGTGAGAATCGCCCGCACATCGTCGAGCGTGCTCGTGTCGGTTAGCGTCGGACCGCTCGCAATGATGCGCGGGTCGTCGCCGGGAATGTCGGAAATCGCGAGCGTCAGCACGCGCGCGGGTTGCGCGGCGAGCGCGAGACGGCCGCCCTTTATCGCCGAGAGATGCTTGCGCACCGCGTTCATCTCGTGA
Source organism: Candidatus Acidiferrales bacterium (assembly GCA_035507275.1). Classification (GTDB taxonomy): domain Bacteria; phylum Vulcanimicrobiota; class Vulcanimicrobiia; order Vulcanimicrobiales; family Vulcanimicrobiaceae; genus Aquilonibacter. The sequence goes on along the minus strand of DATJOG010000012.1, from coordinate 4,829 downwards.
ATCGTCGCGCCCGACGCGAGCAGCGCTGCCGTAACGGCCTGTTTGCCGGCGAGCGTGAGACCCGGCGCCGGCTTCGCGAGCAGCGCGGAGCCGCCGCCGGAGATCAGCGCGATCACGAGATCGTAGGGCCCCAGGTCGCGCACGAGAGCCAGCATGCGATCCGCGGCGCGCTCGCTATTGGCGTCGGGCACCGGATGCGCCGCTTCGATTACCTGGATCCTGCGCGTCGGCACCGCGTGGCCGTAGGGTGTGACGACAGCGCCGTCGAGCGCCACGTCCGGCCAGGCCGCTTCGAGCGCCGCGGCCATTACGGCCGCGGATTTTCCGGCGCCGACGACGATCGCTCTTCCCACCGGGCGTCCGGGGAGATGTGCGGCTAGGACCTTACGCGGATCGGCGCTTGCCACCGCAGCATCGAAGAGCGCGCGCAGTGCGCCGCGCGCCGACGCGTCAGTAAACAACCCCCTCCGTCGAGGTAACGCCGGCCGAGATGGTCGCGTAGCCGCTTGAGTTGGGGGTCAGCCTAAGCATGCGCGTCCTCCGGGGTAGGGGTAGTACGTGCGGTCAGGTTCCGCCCCTTGCGGCATCGTCCTTCGGAGATTTCTGCAACTCGCGGCCCTTGAGGGGGGTCGGGGCTGGTGGTATACTATCGGTCTGTGCCCGGATACCCGGCGGAGCGGCGGTGGGACCCCTTACGACAACGTGAGCGGCGGCAACCCTGCGTAAGCACCCCGGTGGGCACCATACCCAGGAGCACTCCTCACTTTGAATCTCATTGACGTCAACAACTTCGATGCGATGCGCATCGGCTTGGCCTCACCTGAGCAAATTCGCGCATGGTCGTTCGGCGAAGTCAAGAAACCCGAGACGATCAACTACCGCACGCTGAAGCCCGAACGCGACGGCCTCTTCTGCGAGAAGATCTTCGGCCCGACCAAAGACTGGGAATGCCATTGCGGTAAGTACAAGCGCATTCGCTTCAAAGGCATGATCTGCGATCGCTGCGGCGTCGAGATCACGCGCGCGAAAGTCCGCCGCGAGCGCATGGGACACATCGAGCTGGCGACGCCGGTTTCGCACATTTGGTATCTCAAGGGCGTGCCCTCGCGCATCGGCATCCTTCTCGACATGTCTCCGCGGCAGCTCGAGAAGGTGATCTATTTCGCCGCGTACGTCGTGATCGATCCGGGCGATACGAACCTCACCAAGCGCGAAGTGCTCTCCGAACAGAAGTATCGCGAAGCGCGCGATAAGTACGGCAATCGCTTCAAGGCCGGCATGGGCGCGGAAGCGATCCGCGAGTTGCTGCGCGACATGAATCTCAAGAAGCTGCAAGAGGAGCTGCGCAAAGAGTTCCGCGAGACGTCGGGCCAGAAGCGCCTCAAGGCGATCAAGCGCCTCGAGGTCGTCGAAGCGTTCATTGCAAGCGGAAACCGTCCGGAGTGGATGGTGCTTTCCGCCGTTCCGGTCATCGCGCCCGAACTGCGCCCGATGGTGCAGCTCGACGGCGGACGTTTTGCTACGTCCGACCTCAACGATCTCTATCGGCGCGTGATCAATCGCAACAACCGCCTCAAGCGTTTGCTGGAATTGAACGCGCCCGAGATCATCATCAAAAACGAGAAGCGCATGCTGCAGGAAGCGGTCGATGCGCTGATCGACAACGGCCGCCGCGGCCGCCCGGTCACGGGCCCGAACAACCGGCCGCTCAAGTCGCTCTCGGATATTCTCAAGGGCAAACAGGGCCGTTTCCGTCAGAATCTGCTCGGTAAGCGCGTCGACTACTCGGGCCGCTCGGTCATCGTGGTCGGCCCGCACCTCAAGCTGCACCAGTGCGGTCTCCCCAAAGAGATGGCGCTCGAGCTCTTCAAGCCGTTCGTGATGAAGAAGCTCGTCGATCGCGGCCTCGCGCACAACATCAAGAGCGCGAAGCGTATGGTCGAGCGGGTGCGTCCCGAAGTGTGGGACGTGCTCGAAGAGGTGATCAAAGAGCATCCGGTGCTGCTCAACCGCGCACCCACGCTCCACCGTCTCGGCATTCAGGCCTTCGAACCGGTGCTGGTCGAAGGTAAGGCAATCCATTTGCATCCGCTCGTCTGCACGCCGTACAATGCGGACTTCGACGGCGACCAAATGGCCGTGCACTTGCCGCTCTCGGCAGGCGCGCAAGCCGAAGCGCGCATCCTGATGCTCAGCTCGAACAACATCTTATTGCCGGCCTACGGTAATCCGGTCTCGATCCCGACGCAAGACATGGTCTTGGGCCTCTACTACCTCACGTTCCAGCGTGACGAGTACACCGGTCCGGCCAAAGCGGCGGTGACCGAAGAGTTCGACGTGATCACGCGCGGCAAGAAGAAGAACGCGCCGGCAGCCGACGCTCCGGGCGCGCTTCCGACTTTCTACGATCCCAAGGAAGCGGTGATTGCTTACGAAACCGGCAACGCGCTGCTCCAAGAATGGATCTACGTGCGCTGGAAAGGCCAGATGGTCAAAACGACCATCGGCCGCGTGATCTTCAACCTCGCGTTCCCGGGCTCGTGGAACAAAGAGTTCGTCAACAAGATCATCGACAAGGGTTCGCTCCGTAAGCTCATCACCGACTCGTACCGCAAGTACGGCAACGCCGAGACCGCGCGTTTCCTCGATGCGATCAAGGAACTGGGCTTCCACTATGCGACGCTCTCCGGTACGACGGTATCGATCAACGACATCGTGGTGCCGCAGACCAAGCACGACATTCTCGATCAAGCGCAGCACGAGGTCGACGAGCTGCACCGCCTCTTCGATCAGGGCTTCATCTCCGACGACGAGCGGTACAACAAGACGATCGAAATCTGGTCGAAAGCCGGCGACGCGGTCACCGGTGCGATGCAGGCAGCGCAGAATCCGCTCAACCCGGTCTTCATGATGGCGACCTCGGGCGCGCGCGGTTCGATCGCGCAGGTTAAGCAGCTCGGTGGTATGCGCGGGCTCATGTCCGACCCGTCGGGACGCATTCTCGAGATTCCCGTCAAGGCTTCGCTCAAAGAGGGTCTGACGGTTCTCGAGTACTTCATCTCGACGCACGGCGCGCGCAAGGGTCTTGCCGACACGGCGCTTCGCACGGCGGACTCGGGTTACCTTACGCGTCGTCTGGTCGACGTGGCGCAAGACGTCATCATCCGTGAAGACGACTGCGCAACCTCCAACGGCATCACGGTGAGCGACATCCGCGCCGGTAAGGAAATCATCGAGCCGTTGATCGATCGGATCATCGGCCGCCGCGCCGCGGAAGACGTCAAGGATCCCTCGAGCGGCTCGGGCCGCGCGCACGCGGTGGTCAAGCGCGATGACGAGATCGACGAGGAGAAGGCCAAGGCGATTATCGACGCGGGCATTTCGACGGTGAAGATCCGTTCGGTGCTCACGTGCCAATCGAAATACGGCGTCTGCTCGATGTGCTACGGGCGCGATCTTGCAACCGGAAACCGTGCCGACATCGGTACGGCGGTCGGCATCATCGCCGCGCAATCGATCGGTGAACCGGGCACGCAGCTCACCCTGCGGACCTTCCACACCGGCGGTGTCGCAACCGAAGACATCATCACCGGTCTTCCGCGTGTCGAGGAAATCTTCGAAGCGCGCAAGCCCAAGGGTCAAGCGACGATTACTGAAGTTGCCGGCACCATCAAGTTCGGCGACGACAAGAACAAGCGCGTGATCTTCGTGGTCGATTCGACCGGCGAGGAGCACGAGTACGACATTCCGCACGGAACGCATCTCGCGGTCCAGGACGGTCAAACGGTTTCAGCGGGCGATCAACTCAACGAAGGCTCGCTCAATCCGCACGACATCCTGCGCATCAAAGGCGAGACCGCGCTGCAGAACTACATGGTTCAAGAAGTGCAGAAGGTCTATCGTTCGCAAGGCGTCGACATCAACGACAAGCACGTCGAAGTCATCGTGCGCTCGATGATGCGCAAGGTGAAGATCGTCGAAGGCGCCGACACGCTGATGCTTCCCGGCCAAGTGGTCGAGGCGGCGGCGTTCGGCGAAGCCAACGATCGCGCCAAGGCCGAGAACCTCGAGCCGGCGACCGCCAACCCGGTGCTGCTCGGCGTCACCAAAGCCTCACTGGCCACCGAGTCGTTCCTTTCGGCAGCGAGTTTCCAAGAGACCACGCGCGTCCTCACCGACGCCGCGATCAAGGGCAAATACGATCCGCTCTTGGGTCTGAAGGAAAACGTCATCATCGGCAAGCTGATCCCGGCTGGTACCGGAATGTCGCGTTATCGCAACATCGAGATCACGCCCGAAGGTCAGGATGTCGACGACGACGGACGTCCGCGTACACCGCAAGTCGAGATGAGCGCGTACCAGATGACCGCAGACGATGCGGCGCTGGCGGAAGTAATGGCCGGCGGGGGCGACGGCATGAGCCGTTTGATGAGCGCGTACGAGCGCAATCGCGAACCGTTAACGGTTCAGTATGAAGGCGAGTACGACGATCATCTAGCGGTGCATGCGGCGCCGAAGAAGACGCAGTATGACCGCATCAAAGGCATAAACCCAGAAGACTTGTAGTCTTTTCGCCCGCAGTGTCGTTGCGGGGCGGCTCGATAACTTACTTGGTTAACGTCGCCGCCCCGCTCCTAACTGCTGACGAAAATCCTTACAAGTCTAAGAAGAAAGCTCAGTCGAAGAGACTGGGCGTTTTTTTATGCCGGCGAGCCGGTGCCGGTTTCGAGATACTGGCGCAAGCTCGCGAGGTACACGCCCCAGCCGGTCGTCGTGACCGCATAGCGTTCGTCGGCCGTTTCGAACCCGCGATGGGCAAACGAGAGGAC
>DATJOG010000011.1:0-26992 GCA_035507275.1 Candidatus Acidiferrales bacterium | reverse complement strand
CGTAGTCGAGTTCATCAGAGAAGGGTTCAACGGCGATTTCTTGGGAACTGCTCGGCGGTGGGCCACGTTTCTTCTTACGAAAGCCGCGATGAACGATAACTCGGTGACGCCTCAACCAAGGAGCTCTTCGGGTCGCGTTCTTCTGGTTACCGGTGCCGCGCCGTATTTAGGCGGGCCAAGTACCTGGAAACCGCTGCGGCGAGCTGCTCCGGATTTTGATTTCCGCGAACTCGACCTGCTGGATTTTCCGCCCGGGCCCGATTACGTTGCGGATGTGAAGCGCGCTATCGGTGTCGAGGCCGAGGGCTGCGTCGCTATCGTCGCGCACGGCACGGTCGCGGCAATAGTCTTGGAGGCGGTGCAAGACGCACGTCTCACCGTGCCCGTACTCCTTCTTTCGCCGATTGCGGTCACGCGAGACTCATTACTACGACGGTTGTTCCGCGCGTTACTACGAGGGCCGTTAGGAGCGCTTCTTGCCTCGATTGCGCTTTCGAAACGCCGAAAGCTCGTTCTCGATACCGGCTATCTCCGCAAGCAGCTCGCCCTCATCGTCCGAGACGATGCGATAACGCCGGATATCCTCGATGAAGCCGGCCTGCGCGTCGCCGATCCGCGCATGGAAGTATTCTGCGCGCACACGCCCCAGACGCTGCTCGCGCTGCTAACGCCGACTACCGCGTTCGAAGACTTCCGCGGAACGGCCCTGTTCGGTCAAAGCCTGATGGACCGCAAGGCGCACAAGCGTCTGCGCGGAGAGCAATTAGAGTCTGCGTGGTCCGCGCCGATGATCGAAGCGCCGGAACACGTCGCAGCCCGCCTTCGCGGAGTGATCGAAAACATCAGCAGGTTTGATGACGGGAACGTTATCGAAGCCGTGTAACTTCACGCGCGCATGCGGCTCTTTCGCGCGATCCTCGCCTCCGTCGTCATCAACCTCATCGCGTGGGTCAGCGCGCCGTGGCTCGGCAACGTGCTCCACACTGAGACGCCGGAGGTGATCGCGGTCACCGCGACCCGCGTCCGCATCGTGCATCGCCCGCCGCCGACGCCGACGCCCAGGCCGCTGCCGACGCCCAAGCCCTTCGTCCCGAAGCATCGCGGGCGGCGCCCCGCGCCGCTAGGTCCGGTAACGCCGCCGGTCACCGCGTCGATATCGCTGCCTTCGAATTGGAAGACGACGTACATGGGAAGCGCGCGCGTGAACGACCGCGACGTGCGGCTGTGGCTCGATTGGTCCGACCAAAGCGCCGAGTTCGTGCCGCGCATCTTCTTGTGGCATCGCGCGATCGACGCGCTCGATCCTCGCGAGGTCACGCTGCGCGACGAAGTCCATACCGTGCTCGCGCAGCTCAAAGACGAAGGCGACGTCAAGTTCTATGCAAACCGGCCCGAGCTGGTCTGCGGCGGGCGCTACCCCGGCTGGTTTCTTTCATACGACAAGCTCGACGGCGACCCCAAGATCCACATCGACGATATGCTGCTCGTCGCGCACGACAACATCTACCGCGCTACCTACGTACGCACGCTCGACGAGCGGGAGAGCCCGGCCACGGTCGCCGCCATGCACAGCCTTTGCTGAGCGCTTAGGCCAAGGCCACGCACTCGATCTCGAGGTCGAAGTCGAGCGGCCAATCGCCCACCGGGACGAAGGTTCGCGCCGGCGGATTCTCCGGAAAGAAGCGCGCGTAGACCTCGTTGATCGTGCGGTAGTGATCCCCCGAGGCGTAGATGTGGACCATGCATACCCGCTCGAGCGAGGAGCCGGCCGTCTCCAGGACGTGCTGGAGGTTGCGCAGGCAGCGTTCGGCCTGATCCTCGATCGAGTCGCGCACGAACTGGCCGGTCGCCGGGTCGATCGGCGGGGTCCCCGAGACGAAAATGAAGCCGTTGGCCCGCACGGCGGCCGACAGCGGTATCCCGCGGGACCGGCTGACCGAGGAGATTCCGGGGACCTCGATGACCTCGCGCTGCATGAATCCGTCCTTTCACGCGCCGGGAGCCTTGACAGCCCCCTAGCGCCATTGCTATAAAGCAACAACATCATGTTTTTTGTCGCCCAGGCCCACGTCCACCATCACCATCACGGATTCATGCGAATCGCGTGCGATGACTGTTTGACGTAAACCTGAGTTTCAAGAGTTTCAGGAAGAGGTCGCGGTCCGCCCGCGGCCTCTTTAATTTTTTATGCAGAATCAAACGATCGATGCACCGCCAACCGTGGTGCTGCTCCCCAAGAATCGCGGGCTGTCGGCGATGGTCGACTACGCGCTGCGGCGCTATGCGCCCCAGCGCCCGTACGAGCGAACCTTCGTGCGCGGCGAGGACGTCCCGCTCTTGGCGAGCGAGGTCGCGCGCAGCGGCCGCCCGATGCTCGCCATGACGGGCGAGGATCTGCTCGACGAATGGCTCGCGCGAGGCCGCAGCCTCGACCCGCGCATCGTGCGCCGCAGCATCCCGTGGAACGATCCGCAGGCGCGCTACGGCAAGCCCGCGCTCTGCCTAATCGGGCCGCGCGGCACGCCCGTTCCGCCCACCGGTGAGCTGCGCGTCGCACTCTGCAGTAAATACGAAAACCTCGCGCGGCGCTTTCTGCGTACGCTCGAAACACCCGATCGCACCGTCACGCCGGTTTCGATTGCCGGCACCGTCGAAGCCGCGATTTTGCACGACATCGCCGACTTCATGATCGACATCGTCGTCTCGGGAAAGACGATCGACGAACTCGACCTCGAGGTGTGCGAGGTCATCATGAAGAGCGATCTCGCGCTCTTGGAGAGCAACCCATGAGCGTCCGGCTGCGCGCGGCAGTGGAAACGCTGCCCGACTACGACCCGCGCGATCTCGACGACGACGGCATCGCGATTCGTCTGCACCGCAATGAAGCAGCGCTTCCGCCGCCGGCCTGGCTGCTCGACGCGCTCCGCAGCATCGACGGCGACACGCTGCGCACCTATCCGACCGCGCTGCAGCGCGACGTGACGGCGATGCTCGCGGCGCGTTTCGATCGCGACGCATCGAACGCCGTGCTCGCAAACGGCGCCGATGAGATCCTCGCCGCATGCGCGCGCATCACGCTCAACCCGGGCGACAACGCGCTCACGGTTGCGCCGACCTTCGGCATGTACGCGCGCGTGACCGCGCTCGCCGCCGCGCAGCTGCGCCGCGTCCCGTATGCGGCGCCCTGGCGTTTCGAACCGCAGGCGCTACTCGCCGCCGCCGACGCGCGCACCAAGCTCGTCTTTCTCGGCCACCCGAACAACCCGACCAACGACCCCTTGCGTGCCGCCGATCTCGCGGCGATCGCACGCGCGCTGCCGAGCACGTTGATCGTGGTCGACGAAGTCTATCTCGCCTTCTCCGAACGCTCGCTCGCGCGCGAGGCCGCGGCCTTCGAAAACGTCGTCGTCGCCGGCTCGTTCTCGAAATGCGCGTCGCTTGCGGGAATGCGTCTGGGTTACGCGCTCGCGGCGCCGCCGGTCACCGCGGCGCTGAAACGCTCGATCGGACCCTATCCTGTCGCCGCACTCACGCTGGTCGCCGCGCAGGCGTACCTGCGCGACCCTTCGCGCACGCGCGCCTTCGAGACGCAACTCGAAGCGCAAGTGGCGCGCAGCCTCGACGCGCTCGAGAGCGCGTTTGCCCCGTTTGCACGCGAGGTCTGGCGCGGGCCGACGAACTTCTTGCTCGTCGACTGCGGGCGCTTTGCGCAGCCGATTCGCGACGCGCTTCTCGCGCGCGGCATTGCACTGCGTGGCTTCGACGATCCGATGTTGGCGGGCATGCTGCGCATCTCGGCAACGACCGACCAGGCGACCGGCCTCGTCGTCGCCGCATTGCGCGCCGTCGCCGCGGAGGTGACGAGCTGTGCGTAGCGCGTCGCGCCTGCGTCAAACGACCGAAACCAGCGTGCGCGTCGCGCTGGCCCTCGACGGCGAGCCGAAGGTTCGCATCGAGACCGGCATCGTCATGCTCGATCATCTGCTCGCGCAGTTCGCCTTTCACGCCCGCGCCGGGCTCGAGATCGAAGCGCGCTCGCTGGATGCGATTCGCCACCATCTCATCGAAGATGTGGCAATCGTACTCGGGCAGAGCATCGACGAAGCGCTCGGCGACCGCTCGCGCATCGCGCGGTACGGCGAAGTGACGCTTCCGATGGACGACGCGCTCGTACGTGTCGCCCTCGATCTTGGCGGGCGCATCTACGCGCGCACCGCGCTCGATCTGCGCGTCGAACGGATCGAAGACCTCGAGACCGTGATGATACCGCACGCGATCGGCAGCCTGGCGGCGAACGCGCGCGCCACCCTGCACGTCGACCGGCTCGCCGGTGACGACCCGCATCATCTCGCCGAAGCCGCCTTCAAAGCGCTCGGGCGCGCCTGCGCGCGGGCGTGGTCGCTCGATCCCCGCTTCGACGGCGTTGCATCGACAAAAGGTACGCTCGTATGACGCCGGTCGTCGGCATCGTGACGCTCGGCGCGGCAAACCGGCGCAGCATCGAAGCCGCGCTGCAACGCGCGGGCGCCCTCCCGCGCTTCATCGAGGAGCCGGCCGGGATCGCAAGCTGCGATGCGCTGGTATTGCCGGGGGTCGCGAACTTCGGCTACATCGCGGAGGAGCTCGACCGGACCGGCATGCGCGCGGCGTTGACCGAGGCGGCGTCGTTCGGCGTTCCGCTGCTCGGCATCTGCGTGGGATATCAAATGCTCTTCGACGGGAGCGAGGAGGCGCCGCGCGCGCGCGGCCTCGGCTTCTTGCGCGGCGAGGTGCGGCGTCTGCGCACGCCGCGCGTTCCGCACATGGGTTGGAATCGCGTCGAGCCTATCGGCTCGACGTTTTACGGTGGCTGGGCCTATTTCGCCAACGCGTACGCTCCCGGCGCCGGCGTTCCCGGCGCGCTCGCAACGACGCAAGACGGCGAGGATTGTTTTGCAAGCGCGGCCGCGTCGCGCAACGTACGCGGCGTGCAGTTCCACCCCGAACGCAGCGGCGCATACGGCGCGTCGATACTCGCCGCTTTCGTCCAGTCCGCGGCGAGCGCGCGCAGCCATGCCGGCTAAACGCATCATCGCCTGCCTCGACGTGCGCGACGGACGCATCGTAAAGGGCAAGCAGTTTGCCGGTTTGCGCGACGCGGGCGATCCGGTCGAACGTGCGCTGCGCTATCGCGATGACGGGATCGACGAGATCGTCGTGCTCGACGTCTCGGCCACGCTCGAATCGCGTCTCGCCAATCGCCGGACGATCGAAGCCATCGCGGCAATGCTCGACGTGCCGCTCACCGTAGGCGGCGGCGTCCGCGAGATCGACGACGTGGCGCGGCTGCTCGACGCCGGCGCCGACAAGGTTGCAATCAACAGCGCCGCGCTCGCGCGTCCCGATCTCCTGGCGAAGGCAGCTGCGCGATTCGGCTCGCAGTGCATCGTCATCTCCATCGACGCGCGGCGCGCGGGCGACGGCTACGCGATCGCCACGCACAGCGCGAGCCGTCCGCTCGCGCGCGACCCCGTCGCCTGGGCGCGCGACGCGACCGGCTTCGGCGCCGGCGAAGTGCTGCTGACGTCGATCGATCGCGACGGCGAGCGTATGGGTTTCGACCTCGAACTGATCCGCAACGTCAGCGCCGCCGTAAGCGTACCGGTCGTCGCCTCCGGCGGCGCCTCCACGCCGGAGAGTTTCGCGCAGGCACTGCTCGCCGGCGCCGACGCGGCACTCGGCGCGTCGATTTTTCACGACGGCGACGCACGCGCGAACGACGTGAAGGCCGCATGCCTTGCGCGCGGATTGGCGGTACGCCCGTGATCGTTGCGAGCATCGACCTGCGCGGCGGCAAAGCGGTGCAGCTGCAGCAGGGCCGCGTTCCGGTCCTCGAACGCGACGACGTCTTCGAGCTGGCCGCGCGCTTCGGCCGCCTGGGTGAGATCGCAGTCATCGATCTCGACGCAGCCTTCGGCGAAGGCGAAAATACCGAGATGATCCTGCAGCTCTGCCGGATCGCGCGCTGCCGCGTCGGCGGCGGCATTCGCGATCTGGAGCGCGCGCGCCGGTATCTGCGCGGCGGCGCAGCCCAGATCATCATCGGCACGGCGGCGAGTGCCGAGCTGCTCGAAAAACTGCCGCGCGAGCACACGATCGTCGCGCTCGACGCGCGCGCCGGCCGCGTCGCGCTCGACGGTTGGCGCAGCACGACGAATGAGACGCCGCTCGAACGCGCAGCCCGCTTCGAGTCTCTCTGCGCGGGCTTCTTATTCACCGACATCGAGCGCGAAGGCATGCTCGGCGGTGTCGACCTCGCGGCCGCGGCCGCGCTGCGCGAACGGGTTAGCGGATCGCTGACGCTCGCAGGGGGCGTGACGACGATCGACGAGATCGTTGCGCTCGACCGGCTCGGTATCGATGCGCAAGTGGGCATGGCGCTCTACACGGGACGTCTCGATCCCGTCGAGGCGGTGGTCGCCACGGTCGACTTTTCGCGCGGAAGCGGCCTCGTACCGACGGTCGTCTGCGACGCTCGCGATCGCAGCGTGCGCATGCTCGCGTATTCGAATCCGCAGTCGCTTGCAATCGCGCTGCGTGAAGGGATCGGCGCTTACTGGAGCCGGCGCCGCAGCTCGATCTGGCGCAAAGGCGAAACCTCGGGAGCGGTGCAACGTTTGGTGCGCATCGAGGTCGACTGCGATCGCGACGCGCTGACCTTCTACGTCGAGCAATCCGGCGCGACGTGCCACACCGGCGCGGAGCGCTGCTTCGGCGCTCCGGCTTTTTCGTGGAGCACGCTGCTCTCGCGCATCGAACAGCGCGCCTCCGGCGGGGACGAGCGCTCGTACACGCGCAAACTTCTCGCCGATCCCGCCCTTCTGCGCGAAAAATTGCTCGAGGAGTCGGCGGAAGTCGCCGAAGCGGTGACGCACGACGAGGTCGCGTGGGAGTGTGCCGATCTGCTCTACTTCCTCTCGGTGCGCATGCAAGCCGCCGGAATCGGAATCGACGACGTCATGGCGCAACTCGCCGCTCGGGCCGTATGATCGAGCGCTCGGTTAGCGACGTGCTCGCACGCGCCGTCAGCGCCGGCGAGCTCGACGTTCGTCCGATTCTCGAAGCGGTTCGCGCGCGCGGCGACGCCGCCGTCGCGGAGTACGCGCAGCGTTTTGGCGATCCGCGTCCGCGGCGCATCGATCGCAGTGAGTTCGAGGCCGCCTATCGCGAGTGCAGCGAAGAGCTGCGCGGCGCGCTGGCAGGCGCGGCCGAGCGAATCGCGCGCTTTGCCCGCGCGCAGCGCGACGCGATCCTCGACGTCAGCCTACGCGAAGGCAACCTCGAACTCGGTCACCAGGCCGTACCGCTCGAGCGCGTCGGCATTTACGTTCCCTCCGGTCGCCACCCGCTGCCGTCGTCGTTGCTGATGGGCGCGATACCCGCGCAGATCGCGGAGGTGCGGGAGCGGATCGTTTGCACGCCGCGCGCCGGCCGCGAGGTCCTCGCCGCCGCGTATATCGCGAACGTGACGAGCGTGCTCGAAATCGGCGGTGCGCAGGCAATCGCCGCGCTCGCGTACGGCACGCAGACGATTGCGCGCGTCGATTGCATCGTCGGCCCCGGCAACGCGTTCGTCACCGCGGCCAAGCGCGCGGTATTCGGCGTGTGCGGCATCGACGCACTCGCCGGACCCTCCGAGATCACCATCGTCGCATCGAGCGACGCCGACCCGGATCTGGTCGCCGCCGATCTGCTCGCGCAAGCCGAACACGACGACGAAGCGCGCGCCCTGCTGGTTACCGACGATCGCGCGTTCGCACAGGCCGTGAGCGCCTGCGCCGCCGCGCGGCTCGCGACGCTTCCGACGCAAGAAACCGCGCGCAGTTCGATGATGAAGCACGGCGGCTACGTCGTGCTCGCGCTCGACGATGCTCCCGCGTTCTGCGACCGGCTAGCCCCCGAGCATCTCTCGCTGCAAGGCAAACGCGCGCAGGAGCTCGCCGGTCAGTGCACCGTCTACGGCACCTTGTTCGTCGGCAGCGGCGCCGCGGAGGTGTTTGGTGATTACGGCAGCGGCCCCAATCACGTACTTCCTACCGGCGGAACGGCGCGCTTCTCCTCGGGTCTCTCGGTCTTGAATTTTCTCACCTTTCGCACGTACGAACGGTCGCTCGGAAACGTCGATCGCCGCATCGCAAACGATGCGGCGATCCTGGCGGAGGCGGAAGGCCTCTACGCCCACCGCGAAGCCGCGCTCGCGCGGCGCTAGGGTCTGCGCGTCGCGTGCGGCGCGGGATGCCCCTGCGGGTGCGCGTTGGCGTGCGGTTGCGGACGCACGTAGGCGTGCTGTTGCGGAGCGCGACTTTGCGCCGGCGGATGATATGCAGGCGGATGATACGCCGCGTGCTGTGGAGCGTGATACGTCTGCGTGTGCTGTGGCGCGTGGTATGCCTGCGTGTGCTGCGGAGCATGGTACGTCTGCGCGTGCGGTGCTGCCACGGTGGGGCGTCCGTGATTTGCGGAGTAACGCAGCGCGACGTTGTTGCGTGCGTTCGTTTCGTGCGCGCTCTGCTGCTTCGTCATGCCGAAACGGCGCTGCGCGTAGGCGTGCTGTTGCGCGGCGCTGGCGTGCGCCGCGATGCCGTGCGGTCCACCGTTGTAGCTGACGCGATCGTTCCAGCCCCGGTACACGGCGCGGTTGTAGTACACGTTGTGAACCACGTGAACGTTCACGTTGGTCACCGCGGTGTTATAGCGGAACGCGCCGCCGCTCCATACGCCGCCGGCGTACCCCGTGCCGTAATAGCCGAAGCCGTAGTTGATGCCGCCGTAAAATCCGACGGCCGGCCCCCAATAACCGGGGTTCCACACATAGAGACCGTCGGAGAAGCCCCAGTACCCCGGCGTCCAATACAGGCCGACCGCGGGCGCGAGCACCCACGTTCCGGGAACCCAGTAGTAGCCGTCAGGCCCCCAAGCCCAGTAGCCGGGCTGCCAAATGTAGTTGGGCCCCGGCGCCGGCGGTTGCACGTAGACCGGGATAGCCGGCGGTCCGAAGGTTACGGAAACGCCCACGAAGACCGCGGCGTCCGAGCGCACGGGTGCTGCGCTCGCTGCGAGCGCGCAGGCGATCGCCAGCGCGGCGATGATGTTTGCGATGCGAACCATGCTGCATCTATACCCAGGCTTCTCCCTGGTAAAAGCAGCGGGCACACATCGGCCGGTACTCGACGTCGCCCTCGATCTCGACTTGGTTTCCGGCAAACACGCGCTCGCCTGCATTGAAACGCGGGTTCATCGTCGCCTTTCGCCCGCACGCGCAAACGTTCTTGAGCTCCTCGACGCTTTCGGCGAGCGTCAGGAGATAGGCCGACCCCGGAAACGGATCGCCCCGAAAATCGCTGCGAATACCGTAGCAAATCACCGGGATTCCCAAGAGATTCGCGCCGCGGTGCAGCTGGCGCACCTGGGCCGGCGTGAGAAACTGCGCCTCGTCGACCAGCACGCACGAGATGCCCTCCATGCGCTCCATTGCTTGGTAGAAATCGAACGCGCTATCGAAGATCTCCGCCTCGCGTTGAGGCCCGATTCGCGAGGTGATCATGCCGCGGCCGTGGCGATGATCGATCGCGGCGGTAAAAAGAACGACCTCACGTTTATTTTCGCGGTAGTTGTGGGAAACCTGAATCAGCGCAGTCGATTTGCCCGCGTTCATTGCGGAATATCGGAAATAGAGCTTTGCCATTGCCACGGAGGATTTATGGAAGGTAGCCGTTTGCTCCGCTCGCTGCTGGCACTGCTTGCCGTTGCGGCATTTACCGCCTGCGGCGGTGGAGGAGGATCTTCCTCGGTTCCGTCGTCGGGTTCCGGCACGAACGGCTCGAACGGATCGGGCGCGGAAACGACGCAAGCGAAGGAACAGAGCGCAGCCAATTCCGCACTCTCCGTAACCGGCGGCAGTCTCGACGTCGACCAATTCGGTTCGACCAGCAGCATCACGAGCTTTGCGATCGCGCGCGCGATCGACGCACACAACGCCAGCCGCGTCGCCGGCGCTACCCCCGCGCCCTCTTCTTCTCCGTCGTGTCAAAACGGCGTCGAGTTCTCGCAGAGCGGCTCGAACGGAACGTACACCGAGACGATCGAGTTTTTCTATGACTCGCAGTGTACGCAGCCGCGCAAGCTGGTGACGATGACGATTACGTTCGGCTCCGGTACGGGCACCATGAGCGGAACCGAGACCTTCTACAACATGAGCGGTGCGGTCGTGTACTACAAGACCGATAACGCGACGTTCACCCTGTCGTCGAACGATCAGCAGCTCGCCGAAATCAGCATGGAACGCACGGTCGCTGCGGGCCCGAGTGCCACGCCCTTTGCCGAGAACGGCTTCACCTGCGTCTTCAGCGGAACGAACTCGACCTATTGCGGCGACGGCGTCGTCGCAACGGTCAACTATCCGAAGATCTACCCGTCGATGACGCCGGCGCCTTCACCGAGCGCGAGTGCGTCGCCCGGCACGAGTCCCTCGCCGAGCGCATCTCCCTCGCCGACGCCCACGCCGTTCGAGATCGGCTTTACCGGTACGGTCACCAGCACCGCCACGACGCCATCACCCTCGCCCTCCGCTTCGGCGTCTCCCGGCGCGCAGTTCGGCTGGAATCCGCAACCGGTGCAGTTGCAATTCCAGATCGCGGGAACCGGTTACACCGGCGCGACCCAATCGATGACGATTGCAAGTCCCGCGCCGGGCGTTACGCCGCCGGCGTGGATGCTGAGCGGCGGAACGCAGGTTACGACACTCAGCGGCAACGCGTCGCTCGGCTTCCAAGCCAACGGCATGTTCTCGAACAGCGTCGACATCACGCTGACCGACAGTGCCGACGGGCTGACGATTACCTTTACCTCGTCGGGGCAATGGGGCGGCCTCCAAGGGACCGTCACCAACAGCTCCGGAGCGACGGTCGCAACGGCCAACGTGGACGCGAACGGCGACGGCGTGATCTACTACACGAGCGGTGGTATGGCGATGATCCGCGACTGGGTGATCCTAAGTACGTAGGGCCGCAAACGCTGCGAGCGCCCGGTCCATTTCATCCTTGGTAAGCTTCGAGGAGAGCTGCGTGCGAATGCGCGCGGTTCCCTCGGGCACGACCGGGAAGCCGAAGCCCGTCACGAAGATTCCGCGCTCCAAGAGCTTATCGCTCAGCGCGATCGCGCGCGCGGTCTCGCCGACGATGATCGGGACGATCGCACTCGGGCCGTCGAGCGGCGCAAATCCGAGATTGACGAGCCCGCTGCGAAAGTAGGCGACGTTCGCGCGCAAGCGTTCGACGAGTTCGGGATGCGCGTCGAGATACTCGATCGCGGCGAGCGAACTGCACGCAACCGTGGCAGGCAATGCGTTGGAGAAGAGCTGCGGACGCGACCGCTGGATCAGCATGTCCACGAGCGGTGCCGAACCGGCGACGAAGCCGCCCGCCGCACCGCCGAGCGCTTTCCCGAGCGTTCCCGTGATGATGTCGACCTGACCGGTCAAGCCGAAATACTCGATCGTCCCCCGCCCGGTTGCGCCCATCACACCCGTTCCGTGCGAATCGTCGACGACGCTCACCGCGTCGTATTTCTTGCAGAGCGCTACGATCTCGGGAAGCTTTGCGACCGATCCCTCCATCGAGAAAACGCCGTCGGTCACGACCAAGACCGGCGAGCATCCCTGCGCCTCTTTGAGCTTGGCTTCGAGGTCGGCCATGTCGGCGTGTTTGTAAACGGCGCGCTTCGCTTTGCTCGCGAGACGCACGCCGTCGATGATCGACGCGTGGTTGAGCTCGTCGGAGATGATCGCGGAGCCCTCGCCGCAGATCGTCGCAAAAAGACCGGTGTTCGCGTTCCAGCACGAAACGTAGGTCAACGAGGCCTGCGTACCGAGAAACGAGGCAATGCGTTCCTCGAGCGTGCGATGAATGTCGAACGTGCCGCAGATGAAGCGCACCGACGCGGTTCCGGCGCCGTACTTGCGCAAGCCCTCGATACCCGCCTCGATCACCTCGGGCTGATCTGAGAGCCCGAGATAATTATTGCTCGAGAGCACGATGACGTCGCCCGCTTCTTCCATGTGAACTTCGGGCGCCATCGGCGTCGTGAGATGGCGCAGGTGCTTGTAGGTCCCGGCGCTCTTGAGTGCGTCGAGCTCGTTTTGCAGCGCTCGATCGAAGGCCGTCATCGCGCGATATCTCCTTTGAGGTCTAAGACGATCTTCGCGGCTTCGCCTTTGCTCATCAACTCGAAGGCGCGGTCGTACTCGCGAAAGGGCAGAACGTGTGTGATGATCGGACGCAGATCGACACGCCCGCCCTTGACGAGCGCCTGCGTTTGATACCACGTCTCGAACATCGTGCGACCGTTGATGCCGAGCACCGTCAGGCCCTTGAAGATGATGCGTTCGGCGAGATTGAGATTGATGTTGTCACTGGGAATCCCCAGCAGCGCCGCGGTTCCGCCGTTGCGAACCATTTGCAGCCCCATGTCGATCGCGCTGCCGCTTCCGGACATCTCGAGCAGCACCTCGACGCCGTCGCCGCCGGTGCGGCGTTTGATCTCGTCGATGAGACCGGGCGTGCGCGCATCAAAGGTTTCGTCCGCGCCCAATCGCGACGCGAGCGCAAGCTTCGCGGGGTTGACGTCGATTGCATAGACCGACGCGGCGCCGGCCGCGCGCGCAACCGGAATCGCCATCAATCCGATCGAGCCGACGCCGGTGATCACGACGCTCTTCGCGCTCACGCCGGCCGCCATCACGGTGTGTACCGCATTGCCCAGCGGATCGAAGACTGCGGCGAACTCGTCGGGAATCGCCGGATCGAGCTTCCACACGTTGTACTCCGGCATCGCAATGAACTCGGCAAACGCGCCGTCGCAGTCGACGCCGATGATTTTTACGTGCTCGCAGATGTAGGCTTGGCCGGTGCGGCAGAGCACGCAGGTCAAATCCGCGATGTGCCCCTCCGCCGAGACCCGGTCGCCCGGTTTTACCGCGCGTACGGCGTCGCCGATCGCTTCGACCGTGCCCATGAACTCATGACCGATGACGACCGGCGGATGCACGCGCCCCTGCGCCCAGTGATCCCAATCGTAGATGTGATGATCGGTGCCGCAGATACCGGCCTTCTCCACCCGGATCAGGACGTCGGTCGGGCCGATCTCCGGGATCGGCACATCGTGCAGCGTGAAGCCCGCTTTGGGATGCAGTTTCGAGAGCGCTTTCATCGTCGATGCCATGTCGGCCCGTGATATTCAAACAAAAAGGGGCCTGTGCCTTGCACAGACCCCTTGACCCACATGGAGTGGTTGCTAGAAGTCGTATTCCGCTTGGAAGCGCGAATACTTGAACAGACCTGCGATCGCCTCACCCGGTGCGGCAAAGTCCGTCGCCGAGCGGCTGAACAGACGCAGACGGAACGAGAGGCCTTTGTAGGGGCCCGACTTCGGCATCTTCATGAAGAAGTATTGGGTGTCGAGGTCGGTCGCGTTGGTTCCCGTAGCGTAGCCCGAGTTCGAGAAGTCGTACCACGTTTGGGCGACCTGGATCCAGAACTGCTTGTTGTCCGCGGTGAACGTCGCTGCGACCTTCACGCCGCTGCCGCCGCCGCGACGGTCGACCAAGCCGGTCGTGCCGCTGGTGACGAACGTCGGATCGGTGACGTACGAGTCGGTGTACGGGCTCGCCCAACCGCCGTAGTACACGTCGGTCAGCGCTGCGTTCGAAGCGTTCGGCGAACACTGCGCCGAGCCGCCCGTCGCCGGGAGGAAGTACGGGAAGTTGTAGTTGTAGGCTTTGGTCGACGTGATCTGGTGCGTGGTCGCGTTACACTTGAAGCCCGTCGGCAGCGTGATCGTGTCCGTGCGCCACGGGACGTTGTCGAATCCGGCCGTCAGAAGCACGTCCGACATCGGATTGAATCCGACTTGGAAGCCGAAGATCGTCGACTGGATTTTGCCCAGCAGGTCGCTCGACGGAGCATTTTCCGTACCGGCTTGCAGCGCCGCATACGGCTTGAGTTTGCTCGTGCCCAGCGGCATCTTGGCGTCGAGCCAGAACATGCTCGCGATGTTTTGGAAGTCGTAGTAGTAGATGTTGGCTGCGAGCGGCAGATCTTTCGGACCGCTGTAGCCGAGACGCGCGTAGAACGTACCGTTCGTCTTGTACGTCGTCTCGGTCGGATCGTAGTAGAGGCTCGAATAGGTCGTCGCACCCGAATAGCCGAAGCCGCCCGGCGCGATATCCGTCAACAGCGTGCCCTGATCGAAGGCCGAGCACGTGCGGCACTCCCACTGCCAGAAGTCCATCGCTTCGACCGACCAGTTCGGGTTGATCTTGTAGGAAAGATCGGCGCCCTCGTACGAGACCGGCTTCAGGCGCGAGTCGGAAGTCGGCGTCCACGGCGTACCGTACGCCATGTCACCGCCTTGGAAGTTCAGCCCGTTGCCGTTGTATTTGAGGTACGCTTCGTAGAGCGTGCTCATCTCGAATTGCGGCAGCGTCGTATCGGCGTTGAGCGCCGGAGCCGCTTTGCTGACGTAGCACGGATTGCTGCTGTTCGCCGGATAGATGGCCGATGCCGACGACGTGCAGCCGTTGAAGGGATTCGCGTAGAGGTACGACGCGCCGACGCTGAAGCCCGAGCCCAGGAACGCATAGTTTCCGGAGAGGCTGATCGCGTTGTTCTCCGACGACTGGTTGGCTTTGCTGCCGGGTCCCGGTCCGCCGTAGGCGCTGTACGCGTTCTGACGAGTGAAATCGTATGCGCGGAAATAGCCGTGATACGTAAAGGCGTTCGGTGAGGGCTTGGGCGTCGCCGCGGCCTGCGACACGAGAACCGGCGCTGGTGTTGCCGTTGTTTCCGCCAGCGCGAAAGTCGTGGCCGCCAAAACGATCGCCGCCGCCGTCAATCCGACGCGCGCGAGTTTGGTAAACACTAAAAATACTCCCGTATGTTTAAGTGAGGGTACAGGGGTAACGGCCCAATGCTACCTTCGTCAAATTAAGGCTCATTTAACGAGGCCTTAAAGAACGCTAACCGTAGCGGCCGGTGATGTAATCCTCAGTGCGCTTATCGTGCGGCTTGGTGAAGATGGCCGACGTAGCGTCGGATTCGATCAGCTCGCCCATGAGGAAAAACGTGGTGAAATCGCTGATGCGGGCGGCCTGCTGCATCGAGTGCGTGACGATGACGACCGTGTAATCTTTTTTGAGCTCGTCGATCAGATCTTCGATCTTGCTGGTGGCGATCGGATCGAGGGCGGAAGCCGGCTCATCCATCAGGATCACTTCGGGATCGACCGCGAGACTGCGCGCGATGCAGAGGCGCTGCTGCTGTCCGCCCGAGAGATCGAGCGCGGAACGATCCAGGCGATCTTTGACCTCGTCCCAGAGCGCCGCGCCGCGCAGACCTTTCTCACAGATCTCCATCAGCGCTTTCTTGTTGCGCTCGCCGTGAATCTTCGGACCGTAGACGACGTTTTCGAAAATCGTCTTGGGGAACGGATTGGGGCGCTGAAAAACCATGCCGATACGGTGCCGCACCGTCACCGGATCGATATTGCTCGCGTAGATGTCCTCGCCGTCGAGCAGAACGCGTCCTTCGACACGCGCATCCGGCGTCAGGTCGTGCATGCGATTGAGCGCGCGGAGAAACGTCGACTTACCGCAACCCGACGGTCCGATCAAGGCCATGACGCAATGTTCGGGGACGCTGAGGTTCGCGTTCTTTATCGCGTGAAAGTTGCCGTAGAAAACTTCGAGATCGCGCGCCTCTAGCTTCGTTGAAGCGGGCGCGGCGGTGACTTCAGGGTTTGTTGCAATCATGCGCGTCGTATCGTCGTCCATGCGTGTGGTGGGGAGAGTAGATTGAGCCGACACCAGAACAGCTCCTACGCGAGTTTAAGTCTCGATTAAGGGGCATTAAGATAAACGCCCTCGGCAACCGGCGCCGCGGGCGTAACATCTGGGAAAACGTCGACATACCACTCTCGAACGTCCTGCAGCGTCAGCGTGCGGCAGTATTCGTCTAAAAACGCCAGCACCTGGCGGCGCATCGTGCGCTCCTCCAAATCAGGACCCGTCATCGAACGCGACATAGAACTACGTTAGGTCAGTTAGATTAGGCCGCGTTTATCGCGCGTTTAAGAATGGGGCTAGGCTACGGCGTCCGGGGGCCGACGCGCATGATCGGGAGGCGAACCGTGAAGAGCGTTCCTCGACCGAGCATCGACTCGGTTGCAACCGTCCCGCCGTGCGCGTCGATGATGCCCTTGACGATCGCGAGACCGAGGCCGGCGCCCCCACTCTCGCGCGTGCGCGAACGGTCGACGACGTAGAAGCGCTCGAAGATGTGCGGAATGTCGCGGTAGGGGATCCCGTCGCCGGTGTCGCGCACGCGCATGATCGCGTCGTTTCCGTTGGCGTCGAGCTCGACGGTGACGCTGCCGCCCGACGACGTGTGCCGGATCGCGTTGTCGATGAGATTGACGAAGACTTGCGAGAGCCGGTCGGGATCGGCCTCGACCGATACCGGACGCATGGCGCGAAGTTCCAGACGTACGCCTTTGTTCGCGGCCTGTGGTTCGAACGAAGCGACGATCGGGTGCGCCACCTCCTCGAGATCGATCTGACGCAGGTTCAGCCGCAGCTGCCCGGATTCGGCGCGCGTCTGATCGAGCAACTGCTGCACGAGCGCGGCAAGCCGATCGACCTGCGCCAGCACTTGCGGCAAGAAGAGATCGGCCGCTTCGTCGTCGGGCGACTCGATCACCGTTTCGAGCATCAGCTTGATCGACGAGAGCGGCGTGCGCAGTTCGTGCGATACGTTGGTGAGAAACTCTTTGCTCGCGCGTTCGACGCGCGTGATCTCGGTTTGATCCGCGGCGAAAACGACCACGCCGCCGCCGTCCTCCTCGCCGACCGGATATACGGAGATCCCGTACGTGCGGCGCTGGGTGCCGCTCGATATCGTAATCGGCGCCACCGAAGCCTCGCCGACCAAGGCCTCGTCGATGCGGCGCTCGAGTTCGACATTCGGAATCGATTCGATGACGTGCGATCCGACCGCGCGATTGGGATCGAAATCGAAAATCGTACCGGCGGCGGGATTGGCAAAACGTATGCGCGCGCCGCGATCGACGAAGACCACCCCGAGCGGCAACGCTGCAACCAGGCGCGAAAAATACGCCTCGCTATCCGCGCGGCGTTCGGGCTGCGGCGAAGGAACCGGCGCGAGTTCGCTCTGGGCTCGTATACGCGCATACGCGATGCCGAACAGCAGCCCGATGACGAGGGCTGCCGCACCCAGCAGCGCGTACCCGAGCATGGGCTAGGACTTGAACATGTAGCCGCGCGAGCGCACCGTGATGATGTGCCGCGGGTTGCGTGAGTCTTCCTCGATCTTTTCGCGCAGCCAGCGAATGTGCACGCTGACCGTCTGCTGCTCGCCTTCGAAATCGTAACCCCAGACCTTGTCGAGCAGGGTTTGGCGCGTTACGACGCGGCCGTTGTTCTCCATCAAAACCCGAAGCAGCGCGAACTCCTTGGGCGCAAGCGCTACATCCTTGCCGCGAACCGTGAGCTGCTGGCGCGACGGATCGAGCACGATTTGTCCGAGCGAGATCGCCTCTTCGTGTCCGCCCTGAATCGGCGTCTGCCGGCGCAGCCGCGCCTTGACGCGAGCGAGAAATTCGTGCAAAGCGAAGGGCTTGGTGACATAGTCGTCGGCGCCGAGCTCGAGCGCGAGCACCTTGTCGATCTCCTGATCCTTCGCCGTGAGCATGATGATCGGGACGCTCGAGAATTTGCGGATCTCTTTGCACGCCTCGACGCCGTCGAGAACAGGGAGCATGATGTCGAGCACGACCAGGTCGGGCGACTCGCGCTGCGCCATCGCAACCGCGCTGCGGCCGTCGCTCGCGGTCACGACGGTATAGCCGCTGCGTTCGAGGTTGAAGCGAAGCGTCTGCAGGATCGCCGACTCATCGTCAACGACCAGAATCTTCTTGTTGAAATCCGGACTCTTGACGAAGGTCCCGCGCGATGGCTTAGTCTCCAGCGATCCGTTCATATGCCTTGGCGATCGCGCTGTAATCGAGCGCGCCGTCTCCTCCTGCCGATTGGGCAGTGTACAGTTGGTATGCGAGGCCCGTGAGCGGCATCGCGTGCTTGTTCGCGCGTGCCGCATCCAGCGCAGCCGCCACGTCCTTGCGCAAAAGGTCCATCGCGAAGCCGCCCTTGAACGTGCCGCTTAGCCACGTCTTCGGCAGCCATTGGTCAAGCAGGTAGTTAGAACCCGTCGCCGTTGCAATAACTTTTCGAACCGCGTCCAGATCGGCACCCGCTCGCTTCGCAAACACCAGCGCCTCGGCGTTCGCGATCATCACGCTCGCGATGATGACCTGATTGACGAGTTTTACCGTCTCGCCCATGCCGATGCCCCCGAGCAGCGTCGGCGTGCCCATCGCTTTGAGCACCGGCTCGACGCGCTCGAAGACGGCCGGTTTGGCCCCCACCATGATCGTGAGCGTCCCGGTGGCCGCGCGCGCCGGACCGCCGCTGACCGGCGCATCGACGAAATCGACGCCGCCTGCCGCCAGCCGTTCGGCGAAGCGCTGCGAGGCGATCGGAGAGATCGTGGACATGTCGATGACGACGCTGCCCGAGCGCAGCCCTTTGGCCGCGCCGCGATCACCGAAGAGCACTTCCTCGACTTGCGGCGCGTCGGGAACGCACGTGATGACGATGGCGCTCGCCGCGCCCACTGCTTCGGGCGAGGCGGCCTCTTGGGCTCCCTCAGCGACCAGACGTTCGAGTGACGCGCGCGAGCGGTGCGCGGCGACGGTGACGGGGTAGCCGGCCTTGCGTAACGAGCGAACCATCGGCTCACCCATCGCGCCCAGACCGAGAAAACCGAGCGAAGGAAGCGCATCCATTACCGCGCCTTTTTACAGGCGCGGCCCCGTTCCTGGCCGAAGCCGCCGCAATGAGCATTGCACCTACCGCCGTCCGGCGCCCGACGTTCGACCAACTGAACCTCTCGACGGGCAAGCGCACGCGTCTGCATCGCTTGATGTACGAGCACGGGCCGGCAAACGGCACGTTGATGATTCTGCCGATCGATCAAGGTCTCGAGCACGGTCCGATCGACTTCTTCGACAACCCCGAATCGATCGATACCGATTGGATCTACCGGCTCGCCGTCGAGGGAAATTTCTCCGGCATCGCGCTGCACGTCGGCCTTGCGGAGAAATATCACAAGCTCTACGCCGGCCGCGTTCCACTGGTGCTCAAGATCAACGGCAAAACCAACGTGCCTCCCGACGATGAAGCATTTTCTTCGCTTACGTCGTCGGTCGAGGATGCGGTGCGCCTCGGCGCCGACGCCGTTGGTTACACGCTTTTCGTCGGCAGCCCCTCGCAAGACGTCGACATCGCGCAATGCAACGAAGTGCGCCGCGAGTGTGAACGCTACGGGATGCCGCTGATCATCTGGGCCTACCCGCGCGGATCCGCGATGAAGGCCAAAGGCGGGATCGACACGCTCTATGCAGTCGACTATGCGGCGCGCGTCGCATGTGAGATCGGCTGTGACATCGTCAAGCTGAACGAGCCGAAGTGGGACGCGGCAACCGCCGACAAAATGCCCAAGCCGTACAACACCATGCAGTACAGCGACGTCGACGGCTTGCGCAAAGTCGTAAAGTCCGCCGGCCGCACGCTCGTGCTCGTCTCGGGTGGCAGCAAGATGGGTGACGAGGACACGATTGCGAAGGCGCATGCCGCAATGGCTGCGGGCTGCGTCGGCCTCATCTTCGGTCGCAACATGTGGCAGCGCAAGTGGGACGGCGCGCTTGCGATGGCATCGCGCATGCACGACCTGATGAAAGGCTACGGCCAGGAAGAATGACCGCGGTCGAGGAGCGCGTCAACCGGGCGCTCGACAAGGTTCGGCCGTTGATCCAAGCGGACGGCGGCGAGGTGTGGCTGGTGCGGGTGGAAGACGCGACGGCCTACGTGCAGATGCTCGGCGCCTGCGGCGGCTGCCCTGCGTCCACGATGACGCTCAAAGGCGCGATCGAGGCCGTCGTTACCGCCGACGTCCCCGAGGTCACCGAAGTCCTACAAGTCTAGCCGGAGCAGTTGCTGCAATAGTAGCTGATGGCGCCGTCGTGCGTCTGCGGCACCATGTGCTCGCGCGAGCCGCGGCGGCCGCACCTGGCGCAGGCAAAAGTGGCGCCCAGCGTCGCCGTCGCCGGAACGCCTTCGTGCCGCTTAGCGACCCAGACGACGAGATAGATCCCGAGGCCGAGCACGAGCGGAGCCGAGGCAAAGAACCAGCCGAAAACGTCAGGATTCACAACCGGATTCATAACGAAATCTCCTCATTCGCACGAGCGGCGCAAGAGCCCTCGAAACCGGGACCGAAGGTCGGGCGATGAACCGTGAGGGCGCGCTGCGCGAGGAGCTGATCGCTCATCTCGAACGCACGCGCATCCTGCGCGATCCGCGCATCGCGGCCGCGCTGCGCGCCGTCGACCGGCATCGCTTCATTCCGGCGGTGAACGCGCAAGAGGCATACGAAGACAAGGCGTTGGCGATCAAGGAACGCGACGGGCTGGTGATCTCCTCTATCTCGCAGCCGTCGATGATCGTGCACATGCTCGAGCTGCTCGAGGTGCGCTCCGCCGACCGGGTGCTCGAAATCGGAACCGGCAGCGGCTACAACGCCGCGCTGCTCGGCGAGCTGGCGCGTACCGGCACCGTCGTCAGCGTCGAGATCGAGCGCGACCTGATCGAGCGTGCGCGCGCCGTGCTCGACGAGGAGGGATATCGCCGCGTGGTGCTGCTCCACGCCGAACAGCTTCGCGACGTGCACCGCGCGTTCGAGCGCATCATCGTTACGGCGCGGTCGCAGGATATCGATCCCGACTGGTGGCGCTTGCTCGCGCCGGGGGGACGCATGGTGGTTCCGCTCGACATCGGCTACGGCGGCGAACGCGCGATCGGCTTCGTACGCGAAGGCGATCGTCTGCAAAGCGTCGGTTCTTATGCCTGCGCCTTCGTCGAGCTGCGCGTGGCGGAAGCGCCGCACGAAGCCGCGATGTTTTTCCGCACGCGCGCCGCGCGGCACGAGCGGCAGCCGGGCGCAAACACGCCGCTCGACGTCATCGCCGTCGAGCGGTCGCGGGCCGATGTTTCGTTGTTGGAAAGCGCCGACGCGGTCGTCGCACGGCCGCACACGCTCTTCGCCGTTACGCGCTCTTTTTGAAATATTCCGCGTTGAGCGCGATAAAGTTTTCCCACTTCTCCGGAACGTCGGAGTCGGCGAAGATCGCCTCGACCGGGCACGCCGAAACACACGCTCCGCAATCGATACAGACTTCAGGATCGATGAAGAGCTGATCGTCGTTCTCGCCGCCGTGAATGCAGTCCACGGGGCAGACGTCAACGCACGATTTGTCTTTGGTTCCGATGCACGGCTCGGTGATGATATACGCCATAACGCGGCGTATTCGGCAGCCTCCGAAGCCGGTGCCTGCCTATACCGCCGAGCGCCGCCCCGAGATAAGTCGCACGATCCAGAGCAGCAGTACGGCGCCTATCAGCGCGCACACGAAGCTGCCGATGCTCCAACCCATCGCGACCGGGTGCCCGAAGAGCGAGAAGATCCACCCGCCCAGGACAGCGCCGACGATTCCGACGACCATGTCGCCGAGAATCCCGCCCGGGCCGGTTCGCGGCACGATCCAGCGCGCGACCGCGCCGACGATGACGCCGAAGATGATCCAAAAAAGAATGGTGCCCATGGCATTCCCTCCCATCCGTCAGTAACAGGATACCCTTCGAATGCGCTACAAAACCAACATTCCGATGAGGCACACATGATGGTCAGAACGCTCGCCCTGCTCGCAGCACTTTTTCTTCTGAGCTCCGCCGCCGCGCCGGCGCAAACCGTCACGCGGATCAGCGTCACCGGTCAGGGTTCGGTCTCGGTCACGCCCGACCAAGCCCTTATTCGGGCTTCGATCGAAACGAATGCCGATCGCGCCGCCGAGGCTATTTCGAAGGCCAACACGATCTATGCACGCGCGGTGGACGCCGTCACCGGGCACGGCGTCGCGCGCACCGACGTCACGCTGGACTCGTACACCTTCGACTACAATCCGCGGCCGAGTCCGCAGCCGGGTCAGATCGCGCCGAGCGGGCGTTACGGATATATCGTTGCGCGAACCTTCGACGTGAAGGTTCGTAACGTCAACGACGCAGGCCCCGTCGTCGACGCGCTGACCGGAGCCGGAATCACGACGATCGGCAACGTCGTCTTCAGCTCCTCGAACACGACGCGAGCGCGCAGCGAGGCGACCGCCCGCGCGATGGCCGACGCGCGCGCAAAAGCCGAGGATTTGGCCAAGGCGGCGGGCCTGCACATCATCGGAATCGAGCAGATAAACTACCAAAGCTACGTCCAACCACCCGTACCGATGATGCGGATGAGTCTGGAAGCGCCGATGGGGATGGCGGTTCCGACGGTGCTCGATTCAGGCGGAATCAACGTGACCGAGAGCGTCAATACAACCTTCCTGGCGGCTCCGTAACCGAAACGAATCGCCGCCGATCCGAGTAGATACCGGCATGACGACCACCACCTGCGAGTCTTGTAAGCGCCGTCCCGCATCGACCGTCCTCGGGCGAAGCGCGCTCTGCACCGCGTGCGCGCAACGGCGCAGCGCGGCCAGTGCGCTGCCTTTTCTCGGCGCGGCGCTGGCGGCAGCGGGCTTGATCGCGGGCGGCGCCATGCTGATCGAGAATCGCGACGAGCTTTCGCGGCGCCTCTCGCTCACCGGCGGCACGCCGACGCTGCAAAACTTCTCGCGGGATCTAACCGAACTCGCGCGCGCGGGAAAACTCGACCCCGTCGTGGGGCGCGACGCGGAGATCGAGCGCGTCATCTCGATTCTCGCGCGGCGCAGCAAAAACAATCCCGTGCTGGTCGGCGAACCGGGCGTCGGAAAGACCGCGATCGTCGAAGGGCTCGCGCAGCGCATCGCAAACGGCAGCGTGCCCGCCTCACTGCGCGGCAAACGCGTGCTCGCGTTATCGCTCGGCCCGCTCGTCGCCGGAACGAAGTATCGCGGTGAGTTCGAGAGCCGCGTCAAGCGGATTCTCGACGAGGTAAAGCGCAGCTCGCGCGACGTCGTTCTGTTCATCGACGAACTCCACACGCTGGTCGGCGCGGGAGCGGCCGAAGGCGCGCTCGACCTCTCCTCGATGATCAAACCGGAACTGGCGCGCGGCGAGCTGCAATGCATCGGCGCCACCACCTTCGACGAGTATCGTAAATACATCGAGTCCGACGCGGCGCTCGAGCGGCGCTTCCAGCCGGTGATGGTGGAAGAGCCGACGATCCAAGCCACGATCGAGATTCTGCGCGGACTGCGCGCAAAGTATGCGGAGCATCATCACGTCACGATTGCGAGCGACGCCATCGAGGCGGCCGCGAACCTTTCGGCGCGCTACATCGCCGACCGCTTCCTCCCCGATAAAGCGATCGATTTGATCGACGAAGCCGCCGCGAACGTCGCGCTCACGAACAAAGGCTCCATCGAGCGCCCGCCGGTTACCGCGGAGCACGTCGCCGCGGTCGTCACGAAGTGGACCGGCATTCCGCAGCAGACGCTCTCCGAATCTCAGGCGAACGCGCTGCTCGAACTCGAGACGACACTCGGACGCCGCGTCATCGGGCAGGCCCACGCGATCGCGACGGTAGCAAGCGCGATTCGCCGCGCGCGCGCCGGACTGCACGATCCGCGCAAGCCGCTCGGCAGTTTTCTCTTCGCCGGCCCGAGCGGCGTCGGTAAGACCGAACTCGCCAAGGCGCTCGCGGCGGCGCTATTCGGCACCGAAGAGGCGCTCGTGCGTATCGATCTCTCCGAATTTACCGAAGCGCACACCGTTTCGCGTTTGCTCGGCGCGCCGCCGGGATACGCCGGCCACGACGAACCCGGACAACTCACCGAGCCCGTGCGGCGCCGCCCGTACTGCGTCATCCTCTTCGACGAACTCGAGAAGGCGCATCCCGACGTCGCAAACGTGCTGCTGCAAATCCTCGACGACGGTCGCGTCACCGATGCGAAAGGGCGCACGATCGATTTTCGCCACGCGCTGATCGTCCTTACGACCAACCTCGAGGAGGACCAAGTCGGCGATTATCTGCGCCCCGAGCTGCTCAACCGTATCGACGACCGCGTTCGCTTCAACGCGCTTCAGCTAGCCGACATCGAAGCCATCGTCGAGATCCACGTCGATGCGCTCGCGCAACGCATGGGCGCGCGTAACCTGCATCTGCGCCTCTCCGACGACGCGAAGGCCTATCTCGCAAAGGTTTCGATCGGCGCCGGCAGCGGGGCGCGCTACGTGCAGCGCACCGTCTCGCATTACATCTCTACGCCGCTCTCGACGGCAATTCTGCGCGGCGAGCTTCGCGATGGCGGAACCGCGAACGTCACGCTCGACGGCGACGAACTGCGCGTCGCCGCAGCCTAGGTCAGTCAGCCGCTTCGCAAACAAAGCAAGGCGTCATCGCTCTCGGCCCTTGTCGTCGCGCCTTCGCGGCGTGATAGAATGCCGTGAGATGCCTGCCATGCGAGAAGCGCCCGATTTGGGCATCCCCGAAGTCAAACCCGCGATCGAGTCGATTCGCGGCCGGTGGGAACGGAAGATGAGCCCTCGCCGGCGCCACGCGTTGCTGCAAGGACGCCTCTGGGCGTTGCTCGACGCGACCTTCGCCGGCCTCGGTGAGACGGGAACCGAATGGCGATTCTATCTCCTGCCGCCGGACCAAGAACCGAGTTCGCTCGTGCCGGATGTCGCCTACGTCTCGTATGAGCGTATGCCGGAGTCGTACGGCGAGTTGCGCGAGAAGCCGACGATCGCCCCGGATATCGCCGTCGAAATTCTCTCGCCCGGCGATCGCGTAGCGACGCTCGAAGCGAAGATCGCTCTTTACCTCGCTAACGGCACGCGGCTCGTGATCGTCGTCGATTCGATCGAACGTTCAGTGACGTTTCACGAGGCTGCCGGAATTCGCGTGGTCGCGCTACCGCGCGCGATCGCCGTTTCCGACGTGTATCCGGAACTGCGCATCGATCTCGACGCGCTCTTCGCGCGGATCTAGAGGATCGATTTGATGTCGGCGTCGAGATCCTGCTGAGATAGCTCGCCGACCTCGATCTTCCGGACGATGCCCGATTTGTCGATGAAGACGCCGACCGGCATGCCGTTGATCTGATACTGGTCGCTCAGCGTTCCCGTGTCGACGACGGCAGGGTATGCAAGCTGATGCTGCTGCACGAACTGCTCGGCTTTCTTCGCGTTCTCCTCGACGTCCACGCCGACGACTTGCAGACCGCGCGAACGATATGCGCGATACGCGGCGTTGACCTTCGGCGCCTCGGCGTTGCACGGCGGACACCAGGTTGCGAAGAAATCCATGAAAACCGGCTTGCCGCGCAGCTGCGCCATCGTGAGCGAACCGCCGCCGACCAGCGGATCGGTCCAGCCCGGAGCCGCCTGTCCGACGTGCGCGGTCGCATTCGCGCCGCTCTGGCTCGCCGTGCTGCAGGCGGCGAGCAGCGCCACCGTCATGAATGCAAGAATCTTTTTAGCCATAACTTGGGTACGCCACCGCCTCCATATCGGTTCGCATCTGCGCGACCAGCTCGTCGACCGAGGCGAAGAGCCGCTGCTCGCGCAGATAGCGCAGATCGCGCAAAACCACCTCGTGCCCGTAGATCGTCTCACGGAAATCGCGCAGCCAGGCCTCTATCGTACGCTGTTTTCCGTCGAATTGCGGGTTCGTGCCTATCGAAACCAGCGCCGCGTGGTCTCGCCCGTCGTGACGCGCGACCGAGGCGTAGACACCGTCCTTCGGTAGGAGCTTCTCCGGCACGCGCAGGTTTGCGGTAGGAAAATCGAGGTCGTGCCCGCGCCCGAAGCCTACCTCCACCACGCCGCGCAACTCGTAACTGTGACCGAGCAAGTAATCGGCCCGTTCGAGCTCACCGCTTGCGACGAGCGCGCGAATTCGCGTGCTCGAAATGCGCTCGCCGTCGTGCGTCACGTTCTCGAGCGCGGCAAAGGGAAGCTTGCGTTCGGCGAAATAGGCTGCCATCGTCGCCGCGTCGCCGGCACGCTTGTGACCGAAACGAAACGTCGAACCGACCGCCGCTCCCGATACCGACATCGCGCTCAGCCGTTCGAGAAACTCCTGCGGCGTCAGCTTCGCGATGCGCTCGTCGAACGTGATGAGAAAACATTCTTCGAAACCGGCTCGCGCAAAGAGATCGACGCGCTCCGCAGTCGTCGTAATCAGCGGCGGCTCCGTTCCTGGCCGCAGAAACGACGCCGGATGATTCGCGAAGGTCAAAACGCCGACCCGATACCCCGGCTTGCGCATCCGCCGCGCGGCTTTCGCGATCTCGAGATGCCCGCGATGCATGCCGTCGAAAAACCCGATGGCCAAAACCAGCGGACGATCGTTTTCTCTAAAGAGCTCGTGGTAGATTTTCACGTTGACGCTATCTGTCATCCCGAGCGTAGCCGCGCAGCGCCGTAGTCGAGGGACGCCTGTCACCCCGAGCGTAGGCGCGCAGCGCCGTAGTCGAGGGACGCCTGTCATCCCGAGCGTAGCGAACGCAGTGAGCGTAGTCGAGGGAAGCATCTGCCATTGCTGCCAAGCGAAGGCTCGAAGTTTTGCGCCATTCGCAGGATGCGAACTTCCTTTGGCCGTGGCGCAAAACTCGCGCAGCAGGAGCGGCACAGGATGTGCCGCGAGGAGCGTTTTCGCGGGCAGCAGCGGCGGGTGCCGTCCCTCGACTACGCTCACTGCGTTCGCTACGCTCGGGATGACAGGCGGGTGCCGTCCCTCGACTACGCTCACTGCGTTCGCTACGCTCGGGATGACAGGCGGGT
>DATJOG010000010.1:0-25809 GCA_035507275.1 Candidatus Acidiferrales bacterium | reverse complement strand
ACCGCGCACAAGGGCAAGGCGTCAAATGCGTTGTTTGAATGCTCGCCGGTGTTCGCGTTTGATCTGCGCCTCTGAACCGAACCACAGCAACGCGCGCAGCACGACCAGCGCAGCACCGGCACCGTGGACGTCGAGGACATTGGACACCAACGTCCCGACAGAAAGTTCCCCTGATTTGGCCGTGGGCATGAAGGCAATAAAGTACCTGCGCGATTCGAGCGGGCCCCAGCCTAACTTCTGCTGCACGCAGGTCCTCAAGCGATCCAGATGCACCGGGAACACCGGCGCCGGGGAACGCAGGGCTTCGGCATCGAGGCGATCTGGTAGCAGTAGCATGAGCCCGAGCGTACCGGACGACCCGGCGACTGGCGAGAGGCGAAGGCTGGGTCTTTGTGTTCATGTGGCGTTAGACGCACCGCGCCGCGTGATACACTTCCGTCATGAAGTACCAATATAAGGTGATCTTCGTCAAGGTCGTCGAGCAGCTACAAGCGGACCTCAACACTGCGAGAAACCAGGGTTGGGAGGCAATTCATTTTCAGCCTAACCCCAATGGGTCGTGGCACGTCATCATGGTCTTCCATCCACCGACAGCCTAACCCGCGTTGGGAAACAAAATGACGAGGGCCTCGGTGTGGATCGCAATTGTGTGGGCTGGCGCCGCAATCGGTCTACCAGTTGGGCTATTCGCGAACGGATACCACGGTGGCTTTGTCGCTGCATGTGGGGCGTGGTTCGGCGCCCTTGCCGTTGGTGTTGTCGGCGTGTTGGCCATACCACAACTCGTCCTCATGAAGGCGTCCACTGAAGCTGATGTGTTTCTGAAGGTCTGTGCCATTATTGATGATCCAAAATTCGCTGACGACTACGACCTGATGCTCCGAAACCGCGAGTACCTGAAGAACGCTAGACTTACGCAAAATGCATCGCTTCCGGGCAGCTACGCATCAATGACTAGAAACATTAAGCATCTGCTCGACGATATGGAAAAGATTGGTATCATTTTCTTCTACGCCACAAACAAGGAAATGATTTCGGATTACATCGGCGATGTGGTTATTCTTGTGTACGAGACTTTGGCGCAAGTAATCACTGGTATACGAAAGCTTGCCAACGATGCGACGAGGTACGAACGTTTTACGAGTATGTACGATTATTGCAAAAAAGAATGGGGGAAAACGGTGCCGATGGATCAGCCTGTGCCCCCTACTGCCTGATGCCATACTTTGAATGCGAAGACGATGCTGTTAAAGCTTTGGGCGGATTTCCGAAGATCGAAGGCTGGCCAATTCCACCTCGCAACATGCCGAAGCGCAAACTAGCACAATGGAAAGCGCCGGGCCCGGTGTACAAGGGCGAAAACTGCGAGTGCAAAGCACGGCCCTTCACCGACGGGACGTACCTTGTCAGCGTCGACCCGGATTGCAAAGCCCACAAGAACCTTCGGGGGAACACGACCGCGCCCAGCAAGCGGCGCGGATTACGCTAGGATAGGGTAGTCCGGCTACTACAGCCTAACTTACAGCCTTAGCCCTGCCGGATGGTGCCTCACGCTGCCGCCAAATGCCGCGAAAACTCGCGCGAATCGCAAAAGTGAACGGGGCCGATTTAAGCTGGGGGTCAAGAGGTCGCTGGTTCGAATCCAGTCAGCCCGACCAGAAGTACAAATGGGGTCCGCATGGACCCCGTTTTGACTCACGGAGAGGAGCGGCAAGGTGAGGCTCGGCAAGGTTTCTCTCGAAGAGAAGTTCGCGGCGTTCAGCCACGAGTGGAGTCCGAAGATCGCCGGTGAGTTCGACAACTATTACGTCAAGCTCGTGCGCATCGGCGGCGAGTTCGTGTGGCATCATCACGAGAGTGAAGACGAACTCTTCTTCGTCGTCGAGGGAGCGATCGCGATGCACTACCGCGAGGAGAGTGGAGCGGAGCACGTCGAGCGCTTCGGGCCGGGCGAATTCCTCGTCGTCCCGCGCGGTGTCGAACACAAGCCGGTGGCGGACCCCGGGACGAAACTCATGCTCATCGAGCAGCGCAGCGTGGTGAACACGGGAAACGTGCGCAACGAGCGGACGAGCGAGGCGGTGCGAATCTGATGAAGAGATTTGTCCGGGCATGTGCGACGGCGTTGACGCTGACACTCGTGATGAGCTCGTCGGTGGCAGCGGCTGATTTTCGAGAGGAACCGTTGAGCGTTGCGATCCCGGTCGGGACGCTCTCGGGTACGCTCGTGATACCGAGTGGGAACGGTCCGTTTACGGTTGCGCTGATCGTTGCGGGCTCGGGCCCGACCGATCGCAACGGCAACAACCCGATGGGCGTGAGGAGCGACACGTACGAAAAACTCGCCGACGGACTCGCAGAGCACGGCATCGCGACGCTGCGCTACGACAAGCGGATGATCGGCGCGAGCACCGTCCATCAGGAAGAGAAGGATCTGCGTTTTGACGACTATGTGGACGATGCACTCGCGTTGCTCGGCGTCCTCGAGAAGGATCCGCGCTTCGATCGTGTCGCGATCATCGGGCACAGTGAAGGCTCGCTGATTGGAATGCTCGCGGCACAGCGCGATCCGCACGTCGCTGCGTTCGTCTCGCTCGAAGGCGCGGGCCGTGATCTCGCAACGGTCCTCGACGAACAAGTGCGCGCGAACCCGGTCAATCCGGAGAGCGTGATCCAGGAGGTCGTTCACTACGACGCGCTGCTGCGCGCGGGCAAGACGATCCCGGATCCGGACCCATCGTTGGCGGCGCTCTTCCGCCCGAGCGTGCAGCCCTATCTCATTTCGGAATATAAATACGACCCGGCCAAGGAGATCGGGAAGCTCACGATCCCGGTTCTCATCGTGCACGGCACGACGGATATGCAGGTCGCCGGCGCTGATGCCGAGGCGCTAGCCGCCGGCGACCCTAAGGCACGCGTCGCAATCATCGACGGTATGAATCACGTTCTCGTCGACGCGCCGGCGGATCGCGAAGCGAACCTTGCGACGTACTCGCAACCCGGGTTGCCGCTGGCCGCGACGCTCGTAAGCACGATCGCGACGTTTTTGACTACTGCCGGCCGATCCGTTCGTTAGCGTTGTTGAGCAGATAGATGCGGTCGGCGTGCCGCACGCCCAACGCCTTCTGATCGTAGACGATGCCGACGTACCGGCCGGGCTTCACGTCCTTCATCTGAAACGTCGTTTTGCCGTCGCCCGAGAAGACTTGATCGAATTTCGGGAGGATCTCGAAGCTCAAAGTCCTTTTGGTGCGCGGGTTCTCTACCTTGATATTGTTCGTCGAGACGTGGACGGTAATGCCGTAGAAGGTGCTCGCGGCCCAGGCCGCGCTCGGAACGCAGATCATCGCAAGGAGTGTAAGCGCGGCCAGGCCGCGTGTAAGAACATATCGCATGGCTCGATTATACCAATGCCGAAGACGCTCGAAACGATGATCGACGCAACCCTTTTTGCCGATGGCGGCTCGCGCGGGAATCCCGGCCCGGCCGCGAGCGGCGCCGTACTGGTCGGGCCCGATGGCGCCATTCTCGACGAGATTGGGCGCTATCTGGGGCGAGCGACGAATAATGTCGCCGAGTGGACGGCCCTGTGCATCGGGCTCGAGCGTGCCGCCGAGCGCGGGATCCGGCGGCTGGCGGTTCGCATGGATTCCGAACTGGTCGTCAAGCAGATGCGCGGCGAATATCGCGTGAAGCACGTGGACCTGCAGCCGCTCCACCGCCAGGCCCAGAGCCTGCTGCGGCGCTTCGAGCATGTCGAGATCGCGCACGTGCCGCGCAAGCAGAACAAACTGGCGGACCGTCTCGTCAACGACGTGCTCGACCAGGAAGCGGCGCCGCCGGATTCGTAAGGACGCCCGTCATGTTCCGCCGCACCACCGTCGTCCCGTGGGCCATCTTCATCTTTGTCGCCGTGATGACCGTCATCGGGATCAAGCTCTACGCAAATCATCCCGAGTTCACGAGTCTGAACGCGATCGACAAGATCCGCAATCAGCCGAGCGCGCTCTATGCCAGATTGCTGATCCACTACGACAGCCCGCCGATCTACGAAGAAGAGTACGACATGTCCGACGTCGAGGGGGAGTCGACGTTTTCGTACCGCGTGCGCTCGTACGCGGGCAGACAGGTCAAGATTTACGTGCCGAAGCACGCGATGACCGACGTGAGCTTTTTCTTCGGTAAGCTGGTGCAAGACGGCGTCTGGGATTTGATGGACAAGGCGCCGGCCGGCAATACCGCCGTGCATTATACGGTCTACGTGAAGCAGCTGGCTGATTTCAAACAGGGAGATCGCACCGTCACCTTCACCGACCCGCACTATTGGGCGACCACGGCCGGCCGTCAGTTCACGATCGACCTGCGTAAAGACAATCCAAACGATCTGCTGAAGATGAAGAGCACGCAGCTGGCGGATCCGCGCTATCAAACGATCGTCGACGACTTCCGTACCTTCGGTCCGCCCGCGTTCCGCGCGAAGATTGCTTCGGTGCGCGCGTCGCTTGCGCGGAGCGCCGCAGCGAAGTGACGGCAACCGCGCGCTACGCGCTGCAAACGCTCCTTGTATGCGC
This sequence comes from Candidatus Acidiferrales bacterium, assembly GCA_035507275.1. Lineage (GTDB taxonomy): Bacteria > Vulcanimicrobiota > Vulcanimicrobiia > Vulcanimicrobiales > Vulcanimicrobiaceae > Aquilonibacter. The sequence continues at coordinate 21,238 of DATJOG010000010.1, read as the reverse complement.
GTTCCTGGCGTTTCTCGGTTTCTGGCTCTACGAGTTCTCCGAGAGTCCGTCGAACCAAATCTTCGGCGCGACGCTCGTGCGTGGGCCGTCGAATCAGCGCGTCGTTGCGTTGACCTACGACGACGGGCCGAATCCGCCGTATACGACGGCCATTCTCGATGTGCTCGAGCGCGAACACGTGCACGCGACCTTTTTCCTCGTCGGCCGCGCGGTCAAGGCGTATCCGGCGATCGTGCGCCGTGAGGTTCGCGACGGCGACGCGGTCGGCAATCACACGTGGTCGCACGCGCACATGATTCTGATGCCCGCCTCGCAGGTACGTTCGTCGCTCGAGCGTACGGACGAGGCGATCTATCGCGCGGCCGGCGTGCATACGCGCATCATGCGCCCGCCGTTCGGGGCGCGTGACTGGCTCGTGCTCGACCAAGCGCGGCGTTTGGGCTACACGCCGGTCATGTGGTCGGTTCCGCTGCCCGGCGACTGGGATCAGCCGCCGGCGCGGATCATCGCCGATCGCGTGATGCCCTACGTGCAAGACGGCGCGATCATCGTGCTGCACGACGGTAACCGTGGCATCGTCTGTGCCCAAATGCGCGCACCCGGCAAAACCTGCGACCGCCACGCCGAGATCGAAGCCACGCAAATCCTCATCGAACGCCTGCGCAAAGAGGGGTATCGCTTCGTGACCGTCCCCGAGCTGCTCGCGCTACGGGGCAACGCTATGCATATTCACGCCCGCGGAACCGAATGAAGCCGTCGGGATGCCGGTGGGCCGGATCGTGGTGGGTCCAGTGGACGATCGGAATCGGGTTGCCCGGGTCGCGCACCATTTCGCCGCACACCTCGATCTGATCGCCGGGCGCAACCGGGACCCGGGGCGCGAGGTCGACGTTATCGATCACGTCGATTGGGCCGGCGGCCGTCTGCGCGGTGAACTCCTCGTGTTCGGCATGGGTATGCGTACCCATGAAATAGGTGGGCCGGTTCGTAACGGTCGCCTGAACGTCGATCATGCCTGATCCTCCCCAATGCATGGATCACGCGCGCGAGGGAAAATGACTAGGGGTATGCGCACGCTCGTCTCGGAGAGGTTGCGGCTGGTACCGGTGACTTCGCAGAATGCGGAGACACTCTGGAAGGTGCTGCAGCAGCCCGGGTTGCGCGAGTTTCAAGATCTTCCCGACGCCGATCTCGCGCAGTTCCGGCGCATGGTCGCGGCACGTCCCGCCAAACTCGAAGCCGGCGCATGGGGCCGCTTCGAGTGGCTGATCTACCTCGAAGGCATCGACGAACCGGTGGGCTGGGCTTCGCTGCGCGTCGGCGAGCGCGCTACCTCGTCGGCGGAGATCGGTTACAGCGTGGTCGAGAATTTTCGCGGACGTGGTATCGCGACCGAGGCGGTGCTCGCGATCGCCGCGGAAGCATTCGCGCACGTACGTCTGCGCAAGCTGCGCGCGTATTGCGTGCCCGAGAACGCGTCGTCGCGCGCCGTGCTCGCGAGCGCGGGCTTCCACGAGGACGGCGTGTTGCCGCACGGTGCGACGGTCGGCGGAGAACCGGTCGACGTACTAGGCTACGTGCTCGATCGCGAGCAGTGGGAGCTGCGCCGGCCCGCGGTCTAACCTTCCTGCGGCCAGACGATCGTGACGCCCGCGTCAGAAAAGCCGAAGTAACGCGTGCGATCGCGCAGATAGTGCACGAGCGGATCGCGTACGACCGCGATCGCGATGCGCTCCGCGACTCGATCGACGGGCAGCCACTCGACGGCAACGATATGGTCGCCGCTTTGCGGCACGACGATCGTGCCGCTCACATCTATGGCAAAGGTCGTGTTGAGCACGTGGCGCGCGCCGTCGTAACTCTCGCTCACGTACGCAAGCTCGCTCACCTCCGCGCGCAGCCCCGTCTCCTCATGGACTTCGCGCACCACCGCGTCGCGCAAGAGCTCTCCCGGGGCTACGCGTCCGCCGGGAAGATTCCAAAGCGGCTCCGCGTGCGAAGCGTAGGCGGACGCGACCAGCAGAACGCGGCCGTCGCGCATCGCAAGTCCGGTTGCGAGGCGAATATCAGCTTTCACGACGCCGCGCGTTCCAGCACGCCGAGCGTCGCAGCAGCCGTCTTCGTCCACGTCATCGATGCGGCGTGCGCGCGCCCGCGTTCGCGCAGCGAAGCCGCTAGCGCCGGATCGCTGCGCACGCGCGCGATCGCTTCGGCGAGGGCGACGTCGTCGTCGAGCGGAACGTAGAGCGCCGCGTCGCCGCCAGCCTCGGGTATGGCGGTGACGTTCGTCGTGATCACAGGTACACCGTACGACATCGCCTCGAGCACGGGCAAGCCGAAGCCCTCGTAGCGTGATGGAAATGCGAAGAGCGAAGCGCCGCGGTAGAGCGCGTCGAGGGCCGCGTCGTCGACGAAGCCAAGCGCGCGCATGGCGATGCGCTCGCTGCCGTTCAAACCGTCCCCGCGTGAGCCCGCGATGACCAGGCGCAACGCAGGATCGAAACGTTGCACGCGCTCCATCGCGCGCACGAGCGTCGCGATACCCTTGCGTTGCTCGGCCGTTCCGACGAAGAGCACGTACGGCTGCTCGCCGGCGACCGGCGGCGGGAGCGCAAGAGGCGGCGGCATGTCGACGCCGAGTAAGATCGGTGTGAGCCGCTCCGGCGGCAGCGCGAGTTCGCGCGCGAGCTCGCGTGCGGAAAAAACCGAGTCGGTGATGAGCGCGCGGCAGCGCGCAGCCGCATTGTGGAAGATCACGCGCGTTTGCGGAGCGTAGCCGGGTATCGCGAATACCGTAGCATCGTGAAGCGTTGCGACCGCCGGCTCGGCAAAATCGAGCCAGCTCACGCCGTTCCACGGAAACCACAGCACGTCGAGTTTTGCGCGACCGTGCAGCGCGCGCGAGACGACCGGGTAAGGCGCTCCACCCGCCTCCGCGCGGTAACGCCCCCGTACCGTCCAGGTGTGCCACTCGGGTACGATCAACGTGACGCGGACGCGCTGCGCGAAGCTGCGCTCCCACTCGCGCAGGATCGAGCGCACGTAGCGGCCGATGCCGCGATGATCGCCGGGGAGATTCCACGCATCGACGCCAACGTGCAGCATGTGAGAGCATCTTCGTCGCACAGGCTCGAGCTACCGGTTCATTCCGACGACGGGCGCGCCTTCGGGTGGGTGAAGAACCGCCGCGTGCTGATCTACTGGCCGCACGGTTTGGGCGATTTCGTGCATCTCTCGCTGGTCGTGCCCTTGCTCGAGCCGAGCAACACCTACTATCTCACGCGCTTCGGCGATGACTTCGTGCACCTTTACGACGAAGGCGAACGCGTGTTGCCGATCTTCTCAGGCTCGCGAGCACCCGGCGACGGGAGCGCGTTTGGGGTGCGTCCGCATTTTGGCATCGATTTGGATCATCCGCCCGACGGCACGGTCGCGCTCGAGGTTTCCGAGCCGTTGCGGACGCGTATTCTGGAAGCTCGTATCGAGATGCTCTTGCTCTGCCGTTATCCGGAGATGACGGGCCGTACGCCGTACCCGTTTCATACCAAAGCGCGTTATCTCGCGAGCCGCGTCGTCGCGCCGGAGCGCTTGGCTTGCGCCGACTTGGCACAACCGCTGCGCAGTTCGCTCGCGTTCCGCGCGCCGCGCGCGGCGACCGCGCTCGTCGAAGCGCGGCTGCGCGAGGCGGTCGAGCCGGGAACGCGCTGCTACGTGCTCTCCGCCGGCGGGCATACGCAGCTCGACAAAGTCTGGGGGGAGCAGGAGATCGTAGCGTTTGCGCGCGAGCTGCGCCGTCGCGATCCGCGAGCGCGCGTGATCGCGGTCGACGAGCGCACGAGCGAGGCGATCGGGCGCGAACCGGGTCTGGCGCCGACGACGGCCGACCTCTTTGCCGATCTCGATCTCCCGTTTGCGCACGTGCTCGTCACGTTGATTCGTGCGGCACATGCCTACACCGGCGTCGCGTCGGGTCCGCTGCACTGCGCGATCGCAATGGGCGGCCGCCCGACCGTCGGCGTTTGGCTTGCGCATTGGCCTGAATACTACGACGAGCCTTCGGATGCGATCCACCTCGTGGGGCCGGAGGTCTTCCGGCGCAAACTCGACCGGCGCATCGGCGCGCGCTCGAAAGCGCACGCGGGCGTCTTGCCCTACCGTATCGAGGCTTTTCGCGAGCGTCCGCCTACGAGCGCCGACGCGCTGGATGCTCTGGCCCAGCTCCTCTAATCGGCAGCGGCCATGGCTGCGCGCGGCGCACCCGCTCCCTGCGGGCGCACTTTCATGAAGAGCACCAAGGGGGTTGCGAGCACGAAGACGATTGCCGTGATGCGGAAGAGATAGTTGTACGCGATCATCGCGGACTGCTGCGCGACCATCGCGGTGAGTGCGCCGACCGGGTAACCGTGCGTCTGCGTCACGCCCGAGGCGAGCACGTTCCACGCGATTGCGGTTTGGTGCACGAGCAGCGTCGTCAAGATTGCAATGCCGAAGCTGCCGCCGAGTTGACGAACCAGCGTGTAGACGCCGGTCGCTCCCGCCATCTCCCCGATTGGAATGTCGCCGAGCGAGATCGTCGAGAGGGGTACGAAGAGAAATCCGAGTCCGAAACCCTGAATCAGGCGCGGCCAAAAGACGTCCCAAAAACCGGCTTGCGTCGTGAGTCCGCCGAGCATCCACGTCGATAGCGCAAAGATGAGGAAGCCGAACGCGATGGATGCGCGGCCGTCGATGCGATTGAGGATGCGGCCGACGAGGAACATGCTGACGGCGGTCGAGAGCGCGCCCGGCAAGAGCGCGAGCCCGGTATCGAAGGCGGTGAGGTTCAAGATGGTCTGAAAGAAGAGCGGTAAGATCAGCGCCGTCCCAAAGAGACCGAAGCCGCTGATGACGCCGAGTATGTTTCCGATCGTGAATGACGGGTGCCTGAAGACCTGCAGATTCACGAGCGGATGCCGCTCGCGCAGCATCTTCCAGATGAACGCCGCGAGCGCGATTACCGCGAGGATGGTCAAGATAGTAATCGTATTCGAGCTATACCAGTCGTCGTGCTCGCCGCGCTCGAGCACGTACTGCAGCGAGGCGAGTCCGATGGTCATGAGCGCGAGGCCGCTCCAGTCGACCCCGGCCTTCGGACGCTCGATGTACTTGGGGTTTGGGATGAACATCATCGTCATGAGAAAGGCGACGATGCCGATGGGAATATTGATGAAGAAGATCAGCGGCCAAGACGCGTTGTCCACGATGTAGCCGCCGAGCGTTGGTCCGACCGCGGGTCCGACCATAGCGGCCAGACCGAAGATCGCCATGGCATTACCGCGGCGTTCCGGCGGATAGGTTTCGAACATGATCGCTTGCGCGGTCGGCTGCAGCGCTCCGCCGCCGATACCCTGGATCACGCGATAGATCACGAGTTGCGTGATGTTGGTGGCAGTACCACACAAGAGCGAGGCGATCGTGAAAACCGCGAGCGACGCCGCATAGAAGCGCTTGCGACCGAGAAACGCGGTCAACCAGCCGTTGAGCGGCATGACGACGACGTTGGCGAGAATGTAACCGGTTGCAACCCACGAGACTTCGTCGACCGATGCGCCGAGGTTGCCGCCGATCGTATCGAGCGCCACGTTCACGATCGTCGTGTCAATGATCGCCATGATCAAACCGAGCATGACAGTGATGGTGATCAACGCGATCGGGGCGTCGTGGCGGTGGGCAAACGGGTTTTGCATGAGATTATTGCTTGGCTAAGTACTTACGCGGTTAACGCGGGTTTAACCTCCTATAGCGTACGCTTGTAGCAATCGAAAGGATGGTGAAATGGAAATCGAACTCGACGCTCCGACCAACGACGTGATCGCAATGCACCTCACGATCGCCGCGCTCGATCAGTGGCTCAAAAACGTGAGTTCGGACCGCGGCGGCCAAGAGCTCGGTCGCGAAATCGCCGCGATGTACCGCGAGATACACGCCGCCGTCGACGAGATGTCGCCGGAAGAAGAAGATGACGACTTCGACTTCGACGACGAGGAAGAGGAAGACGAAGACGAAGAGGACGAGGACGAGGACGAAGAGAGCGGCGACGAGCGCGACTAGCCGCCCTCGACCTCAAAGAGCGGCAGCATCGCCTGCACACCCTTATCGCTCTGCGCGGCATGCCCCAAATAGTGGTGAATGCCGAACGCGTCCTCGATGGTGCGAAGCAGCGAATAATGGTTGTAGGGGGTGCTGTCGCTCTTTGCGCGCGGCCCGTGATTGGTGATGACGATCGTGGGGATGTGGCCGCCGCCGAAATTGGCGGCACTGCCGGGCTGCCAGCCGCAGCATCCGACGCGCTGATCCTCGCCGCTTTCGTCAAACGTGATGACGATCGCAACGTTGTCGGAAGATGCCCACGCGCGCGTGGCTTGGATCTTGCGCACCAGCGCGCCGATCATCGCGTCGCCGCGTTTGATGAGCCCCGCTTTGTCGGTATGGACGCAGTCCGGCGGGATGTTCGCCCCGCTGAGTCCGTGCATGTCGTTGCACTGGTTGGGAACAACCAGCGCAAATGACGGAAGCGCATTCGCGGCGAGATCGCGATCGAGCCGATCGAACCCGACGATGTGCTCGGCGCGATTGGGGTCGTTCTGCACCGAAGCGAAATTCATGAAGCCCGAGTGCTTGGAGGCGTAGAGCGCCGTCTTCTTGGCGCCGGTGAAGAACGCGGGATCGCCCGCCAGCAGCACGCGTGATCCGGGCGCCGGAATGCTTTCGTAGTAACCCTTCCACGTCAAGCCCGCGGCTTCGAGCTGCGTTGCGAGGTTCGGCGCGTCGATCGTGTGATCGACGAACCCGGGCTCGCCGGATCCCGCACACATGCCGCCCGTCGATCCCGGCTTGCACGTGTATCCGTCGTCGTCGCGGATCCCGAACGTGTCGCCCCCGACCAATGCGACATAGTTCGGTTCCGACGGGTGCGCCTCCGCGTAAAAGTTCGTCGCGTTGCCGTATTGCTTTGCGAGTGCGCTGATGTTTGGAGCAAAAGCGGGATCGAGAATCTGGCTGTAGTCCTTGTTCTCGTCCATGATAACGATGATATGCTCGTAACGCGGCATCGCGAGATCGTTGCTCGCCGGCGATGCCGCTGCTAGTGTAAGAATTGCTAGGATCAAAGCGGAAATACGTTGCACGTGCATAGTTCTGCAGCATACCTCATTGCGATTAACGAGAGATGAATGAAATTCCAGCTTGGTCCGTTCATATTATTTTCATGTATCTGCCTAGCGTTGACTGTGACGCCGGCGTTTGCCGGGCCTCCGTATCAGACCGACGATCCCGAACCGGTCGCATACCGGCACTTCGAGATCTACGTCGGTACGCAGGAAGAGAATAGCGCTGACGGGCTCGAAGCGGACGTTCCCTTCTTCGAATTCAACTATGGCCCGCTGCCCAACGTGCAGTTCTCGTTCTCGACGCCTCTCTCGTACGTGGACGCGCCGGATGTGCCGGGGAAATGGGAAAGCGACGGCTTCGAGCTGGGTTTGAAATATCGTTTTCTGCACGAGTCGTCCTCGCGTCCGCAGGTTTCGTTCTATCCCTCGATCGAGATGCCGACGCAGAACGGCGACACGCCGAAGCTCTTCCTTCCGCTGTGGGCGCAGAAGACGACGGGGCGTAGCACGATCTTTGGCGGCGGAGGCTGGGAACGTAATCCCGGCTTGGACAATCGTAATTTCTGGACTGCAGGCATCGCCGATACCCATCAGTTCTCGCGGGCGATCAATGCCGGCGTCGAGGTCTACGGCAACACCGCGCAAATTGCCGGCGAACGCGGAAGCCTTAGTGCGGGGATCGGCATGAACGACGATTTCTCGAAGATCCACTCGCTGGTGATCTCGATCGGGCGCTCAATCGCCGGACAGCGAGACCTGCACGCCTATGCCGCTTACGAGTTTCGTCTCGGGCCGGCCGGCAGCGGGGAAGAATAGGCGAACGATCGCGCCGCCGCCGGAGGCGTTGGCAAGTTCGATTCTACCGCCGTGCACTTCGACCAAGACGCGGGCGATCGAAAGACCGAGTCCGGTGCCGCCGCGCGAGCGCGCAGAATCCGCCCGCCAGAAGCGGTCGGTTGCGTGCGCGAGCGCGTCCTGCGCAAAGCCCGGCCCGTCGTCGGCGATCTCGATGCAGACTGAGGACGAGTCCGCGAAAACGCGGAGATCGACAGCACCTGCGCCACCGTGCGTCACGGCGTTGTGCAGGACGGCTGTCAGCGCGCGCTCGATCGACGCGGCGTGCCCGCGGACGACCGGCGCCCCGGTGCCGAGCGTTACGCGTACGCTCCGCGCCGTCACGCGCAAGCGTTCGGCAACGTTAGTGACGATCGGCGCGACGTCGACCGGTGTGCCCGGAATCGGCGCGCGGTCGCGCATGGTGTCGAGCAGGTCGTCGACGAGTGCTTCCAGCCGCGCGACTTCACCGTCGATCGACTGCAGCGCGGCGCGATATTCGTTCTCTGGCCGGACGCGGCGCAGCGCGAGATCGGTCTCCGCTCGTATGACCGCGAGCGGCGTTCGCAACTCGTGCGAGGCATCGGCGATGAAGCGGCGCTCGGTCTCGAAGCTGGCCTCGAGACGGTCGAGCATGCGGTCGAAGCTCGCGCACAGCCGCGAGAGCTCGTCGTTACCTTGCGCCGCGATGCGTTTGGAGAGATCGCGTCCTTCGATTTGTTCGGCCAGCGCCGCGATGCGTTCGACCGGATCGAGGATCGCGCTAGCGAGCACGCGCGAAAAAAGCACCGCCAGCAGGATAAGACCCAAAGCGACCAGCGCAAAGGCTGCAAGACAGGTCCGCACGATTCCGGCGACCCACTCGTTGCTTTGCCAGGTGTAAATCAATCCGACGCCGTTTTGATGAATCCGCGTCGTCCGGGCAAACCGGTAGTCGTGCCGCAGCGCGACGGGCGGGAGCCGGTCGCCATAGATAAACCGGCCGCTGTGGTCGAAGATTGCCAGGTGCTCGCCGGGACCGTGGAGCACGCGCAGGCGCGCGACGTCGCTCGCGTCGACGGAAAGCACGCGGTGATGGAAGTCGACGAGCTGCCCGACCGCCTTTGCTAGGGTCATGAGCGAAGCGTCGACCTGCGCATCGAGCGTCCGCTCGATGGCGACGAGCGAGACGATCGCAAAGACCAGATATCCGCCCGCCAGAAGTCCGGCAATCGCAAGCGTGATGCGGCGGCGCAGCGTCACGACGCCGGCCCTCCCAGTCGAAAACCGATGCCGCGCACGGTGTGGAGCAGCGCCGGCTCGCCGGACGCGCACAATTTCATGCGAAGCCTGCGAGCGTAGACGTCGAGCACGTTCGAGGCCGGATCGGCAGCACGATCCCAGACCGCATCGAAGAGTGCTTCACGGGTTACCGTTCGGCCGGCGTTGCGAAGCAGCGCTTCGAGCAGCGCGATCTCTTTCGAGGTGAGTTCGAGCGGACGATTGCCGCGGTGCGCCTCGCGTGAACGACGGTCGAAAACGAGATCGCCGCAGCGCAATACGTCTTCGGACCAGGTGCCCGGACGGCGGGTCAGCGATCGCAGGCGCGCGTGCAGCTCGTCGAGCGAGAACGGTTTGCGCAGATAATCATCGGCTCCTGAATCGAGCCCGTCGACGACGTCGCGTGCGTCGACGCGGGCCGTGAGCAGGAGCACCGGCGTGCGAATCGCGCGTTTGCGAACGTCGCGAAGAACCGAGAGCCCGTCGCGGTAGGGAAGATTGATATCGAGCACGGCGACGTCGTAGGCGGTCGCACTCAAGTACTCCGCGCAATCGCGTCCGTCGGGAAGTCCGTCGGCAATGTGCCCATCTTCTTGAAGGCCGCGGACGATCAGTCGCCGCAGCGCCGAGTCATCTTCAACGACGAGTACGCGCATGCGATACCGACTCTTCGCGTGCGGCGGCGGGTACCATCCCTCAGCGCACGATCCTTAATGCTTCGATAAAGTCGCCGCGCGGCGAGGAGTACACCACCCACGCGAGTTCGCGCGCGTCGTCGAGGCCGATCGTATGGATCGCGTGCTTGGTATCGAGCGTCGCGACGAGGCGCGGCGCGCGGCCGCGGAAAAGTCGTACGAGCGAGACGACCCCTTTGCCGGCACAGGCGACCAGATCGCCGCGCGCGCCGATGCTGCACTGATCGATATCGGGCTGAACCTTGGCATCGCCCAGATGAAGGCCGGTCGGAGTATAGGCCGAGAGGAGGCCGTTCTTTCCACCGACGACGAGCTGCCGCAGCTGCGGGCTAAAAACGAGTGGGTGATTGTTTGCGATCTGCGGTGTTTTGATGATACGCGTCACCTTCAGCGTCTTGGCGTCGACGACGGCGACTTCGCCGGCGCCGCTGAGGTTCTGATAGAGATCGCGCGTCACCGGATCGATCGCCATCGCTTCGGGATCGTTGGACGGCAGCACGATCGTGCCGGCCATCTTCATCGCGGCGGTATCGATGACGTAGACAAGATCGGCGCCGTCTTCATCGGCGTAGAGCCGATGCAGCTTCGGGTCGTAGATGATGCCGTCGACGTTACCGGGAAGGTTGAGGCTTGCGACCACCTTCATGCCCACGGGGTCGACCTTGTCGATCGTTTGATCGGTCCCGTCGCCGGTGTACACGCTGCCGTCGGCCGGATCGACGGCGACGCCGTGCATCGGACCGACGTCGACTTGACCGAGGACCGATCCGGTCCGTTCGTCGACGACGAGCAGCGTTTGACTTGCGGTGTGGGCAGCGTAGACGCGTGCGCGTGCGGGATCGACGGTCACGTAGTCAAAACGGCTGAAAATCGGAACGGAGTGCGGCGGGAGCGCGACGAGCATAGGCACGCGGAACATTGTACGGCCCCACTATGACGCGCACATGAACGCAAGAAAGATAGATTTTCTTAACAACGAGATAAGCGCGAGATAAAATTTCGCCCGTAGTGATTCACTCATGATTGTGCGCATGTGTGCGGCCATGCTGGTCGCGTGGTCTTTTATCTTGTCACCGGCCTTGGCGCAAACGCCGGCCGGGACCACCGTGTCCGGACGAATCCTCGAAACCAGCGCAGGGCTCCCCGTCGCCGGGGCAACCGTGCAGCTCGAACGGGGAGCAACGGCCGTCGCGACGACGAAGACGGCCGCAAACGGTGCGTTCGCGTTTAGCGGGATCGCACCGGGGACCTACACGCTGACGATCAGCGCCAACGCGTATCAACCCGCAATCGTTCCGTCGCTCACGATCGAACCCGGCGAGGCGTCGATGGAATTGCAGACCGCTCTCATTCCCGCCGCGACGGGACTGAAACAGATTGCGGTCGTTGCGACAAACGGCGGCGCCGCTCTCAAGAGCACCGCGACGATCAACGAGAACCTCAACCCGAATATACTGCAGGATCAAAACTATGTCCGCGCCGGCGATGCGCTGGGCACGCTGCCGTTCGTCACCTCGACGACCAGCAACACGGTCGGTGACGACGAGAATATCCAGCTGCGCGGCTTCGATCCCTCGGAGAGCGTCGCGCTGATCGACGGCCATCCCATCGGTCCGCTGGGCGCGTGCCCCGCGGCGAACAATCAGATTACGTCTCCCTGCCCCTATAACAGCAATGGCAGCCTTTTCGATTATCAACTCGCGCAGTTTTGGGGCATGAGCAACATCAGCGTCACGCTCGGCTCGGGAGCGGTGGGACTCTACGGTGTGCCCACGCTCGGCGGCTCGGTGAACTTCGAAACGCTCAACCCGACGCTGGCCGATCACTTCACGTTGTTGCAAGGCTACGGCGATCTGAGCCATACGATGACCGGCCTCTCATTTACGGGCACGCAGGGGAAGCTCGGTTACGCGCTCGCGTACGGCGTCGAAGGATCCGACGGCGAGTTGAACGGGCCGATCTTGCAGAGTTCGATGCTCTCCGGCGCAGATTTCAACAAAGCGCTGGGCGGGAAGGACGCGCAGTTGTGCGGTGACGGCGGGGCGGGATCGCCCTCGTACTCGCTGTATGGGAAATATCTCCCGCCTTCGATGGCATCCGAAGACGTCGATGCGTGTACGATCGACGTCGGCAGCAACTACCTCAACAAGAACGTGCTATCGAAAATGACCTATCAGGTCGACCCGAAGACGGCGGTGCTCGTCACATTCTACGATGCGAGTTCCTACGCCAACGGCGTCGGTAACGGGCAGCAATACTACACGCCGTACAGCCAGATGTTGTCACAGGCCCAAAGCGTGCTTGCCAATAGCCCCGCCGGCTGCACGCTTTCGAAAAAAGCGTCCGTCTGTAACAACTTCGTGCTTCAATCCGGTCCGCTCTCGGGGCAGACGACCACGTGCTCGGCAACGCAGATCGCGGTACTCAACGATTCTTCCAGCGGTTACGGCTGCCTCACGGCGCAGCAATTTGCCGATTACTTCTCGGGACCGTACGACAAGGGACCCGGCGGCTTTCACATCGATGGAAACCAGGATTATCACATGCGAATCACGCGACAGATAGGCGCGGGTACGCTCACGCTGGACGGCTACGTCGACAATTACGCCGAGTTCAACGATAAGCCGGATGAGGACGATTTCATCGCAGCGGAGCAGGACATGTTCCTCACGCACGGCGCGCTCGTCAGCTACGATCTCGCGGGGACTCGAAACGACTTTTCATTCGGCATGTCGTTCCAGCATCAGATGCATTTCACCAACCAATGGGCCGTCAACGCAGCGGATACGAACGGCGGCCCATGTTTCGGCGATTGCTATATGGCATTTCCGTTCGGCGACACGAATTATTTCGTCAATGACACCTGGGACGCGGGCAAGCACTTCACGGTCTTTACGGATTTGACGCTCGACAACTCGAAAGTCTCGGCGACGACGAGCTTCGATCCGCGTGTCTCGCTGGTCTATCGGCCGGACAGCGCGAACGTGTTCCGCGTAACGGGCGGTGCCGCCTCGATCTCTCCGGATCCGGTTCTCTACACCGGCGGCGTCTATCCGGAAGTACCCTTGGCCGTGCTCTACAATGAGCCCGAAGGCGGCATCATTACCGACATGCCGACGACGGGCGCAGCCTGTGGATCGCCGGTCCCGGTTCTGTCAGCGGGCAATAATTACGTGAAGCCCGAGCAGGCGAACGACGTCGAGGTCGCGTTAGCGCATCGTTTCGCGGATCAGGCGACGGTGGAAGTCGACGCATACGATACGATCGAAACGAATCCGATCATCGCAGGCGTAGCGCCGCTCTCGTCGCTGCCCGCTGCGGAAGTAGCAGCATTCAATACGTCGAATCCGGGCTACCTCCAGGCGGCGGTGAATACGCTCAATGGTCCGGGCGGATGCGGAACGGGCTACACGATGAACAGCCTCGGCGCACTCTCGCCGATCAACTCCGGGCAAGTACAATATCGAGGAATGAATGTCGGCGCGAAGGTGCCGCTGACACGTCAGCTCGAGATCGACGGCAATTACACGATCCAGACCTCCTACTACTGGGGCCTCTCCGATCAAGTGCTGCTGAACAATGCGGGTTATATAAACGGCCAGCAGTTCTACGGAATCGCGCCGCAGACCGCGACGCTCGGATTGGGATACAGCAATCGTGAGGGCGAATGGACGGCCCGAATCGACGGATACTACGTCGGCAATAATAACTCGTATTATCGCCCGGCCTTTTGGTATGCCAACGCGAACATCTCGAAGACCGTCAAGACCATCACGTTCAACTTCGGAATCAGCAACTTGTTCAACAACGATGCGGGGATCTACCAGTTGCTGAACCTCGGGACGATAATTCCGCAGAACGCATATAACCCGGGAGGGTCGCCGAACAGCGAGCTCTCGCTCCTGCCCCGCCAGATCTGGATGACGACGACCTTCCACTTCTAGGCATGGCCCCGGGCCGACTCGAAGAAGCGCGCATGATTGCTTTGCAATATGCGCGCTTCGGCGAGCCCGCCGAAGTGGTCGCCCCGACCGACATTCCCGTGCCCGCGCCGCGCGAGGGAGAGGAGGTCGTGCTGCGGATGCTCCGTTCGCCGATCCACAACCACGATTTGGCGACGATTCGCGGCATCTACGGGGTCAAACCAAAGCTTCCGGCGGTGGGCGGGACTGAATGCGTGGGCCGCGCCGGCAATAAACGCTTCGCGTGTTTGACGCGGGGCACGTGGGCCGGCGAGGTTATTGCGCCGGCTGCATCGCTCGTGCCCGTTCCCGACGAGATCGACGACGATCGCGCCTGTCAGCTCCTCGCGATGCCGCTCTCGACGGTCGTGCTCTTCGACGAGTTGCGCACGCAGCGGGGTATGTGGATCGCGCAGAACGCTGCCAACGGCGCGGTCGGCAAGTTGCTGATGATGCTCGCGCAAAAGGCGGGCGTGAACATCGTGAACTTCGTGCGCCGCGACGACGCGGCAAGCGAGCTGGAGAAATATGGCGCCGAGCATGTCGTGGTGACCGAGCACGACGGTTGGGAGAAAAAGGCGCTCGAACTCACCGAAGGTGCGGGATTCGCTCGCATCGTCGATTCGGTTGCCGGCACGCAGACGCTGGAGCTGCAGAAGCTGCTTGCGCAGTTCGGCGAGTTAATCGTTTTCGGCGCTCTTTCCGGGGCGTCGATCAAGCTTGCGCCGGGATTGATGATCGCCAAGGAGACCGTCGTGCGCGGGTTCTGGATGAACGCGTGGATGCCGCGCGCATCGGCCGAGCGACGCGCGGATGTGATGGGCCGGGTCTTTGCCCTCGCGATGGCCGGCGAACTTCCGCTGCCGGTCGCCGGGGTCTACCCTCTCGCGAACGCGGGGGAGGCGCTGCGAGCTGCCGAGACGCCCGGGCGCCCGGGTAAGGTGCTCTTTTCTCCGTAAACCGAGCGCGAGCTTGGCGGGCTGTGCTATACTGCGAGCGATCATGGGCGGAATCGGACATCATCCACTTCATCCGTACGTCGTGCAGACGGCGGCTTTTCTCGGCTCGCTCGTAATGCCGGCAGCGCTGCTTGCGTTGCTCTGGGGCGCCTGGCGCGAGAAGGGACGGCGCCGCGGGGCGTTGGTGCCCGAAGAGAGCCCGGACTAATCCTTCTTGACGCCCCTCTGGGCCGGTGGTAGACTCTTCTCCTATGCCCTGGGGCGCATAACCCACAACAATAGAAGAAGACCGAGTAAAGACCCGCGACGTGGGGGACGAACTCGGCCTCTTTTGCTTGTGTAGCAGCCGCCCAACCTCTAAGAGTCAGTAAGAGAGAGATAATGGCGAAAACGACGGCACCGAAAACTCCCGCGAAGAGCTCCGCGGCGGGTAAGGGCAAGTCGAAGCGCACCGAACGACCTGCGGCGAACGCGGGCGTCACCACGACTGCCGTGCATCCCGCCTTTCCGATGGCAGCCGGCGCATTCACGATCGAGCAGCCGCCGGATCCCGGCCCCAAGCGCGCGCGACACACGTTTGCGAAGATTCCGCACGTTCTCGAAGTTCCGAATTTGATCGAGCTGCAAAAAGCCAGCTTCGATTGGTTCAAGACCGAGGGCTTGGGCGAAGCATTTGCGTCGATCTCACCGATCAAAGATTTCACCGGCAACTTGATACTCGAGTTTGGCGAGCATTCGCTGGGCGAGCCCAAGTATTCGATCGAGGAATGCCGCGAGCGCGACATGACCTACAGCGCGCCGCTGCGCGTGCGCGTGCGTTTGATCACGGCCGAGTCGGGTGAGATCAAGGGTATCCCCGATCAAGAGATTTTCATGGGCGATTTCCCGCTCATGACCGATAAGGGTACCTTCATGATCAACGGCGCGGAGCGCGTGATCGTGAGCCAGCTCGTGCGTTCGCCGGGCGTCTACTACAGTCAGGACGTCGACACCAACGCGCGCCCGACGTACAACGCGACCATCATCCCCAATCGCGGCGCGTGGATCGAATTCGAAACCGACAACGGTACGAAGAACGACGAGACCGAGGGCACGATCGGCGTCCGTATCGACAAGAACCGCAAGATCTACGTTTCCACGTTCATCCGCGCGCTCTCGCGCCCGGATCTCGGTTTGAATTGGGAGAGCGACGACGCGATCTTGGCGCTCTTCGGCAACTCGCCGCTGATTCAGAACTCGATCGATAAAGACAAAGATATCAAGACGCGCGAAGACGCGCTCAAGGAAATCTACAAGAAGCTTCGCCCGGGCGAACCCGAGAACGCGGAGAACGCAGAGAAGCTGCTCGAGTCGCTGTTCTTCGACGAAAAGCGCTACGATCTCGCCGGCGTCGGACGCTACAAGCTCGGCGGCAAGTTCCACTACCGCATCGAGAACCCCGACGTCGAAGCGCGCGTTTCCACGCCGACGATTCAGATCAACGAGTACGCCGGTCTGGAAGAGCCGTCGATCGAGGTCAAGTGCCTCACGCGCTCCGACATGATCGCCGTTATCCGCCGCTTGATCAAAGTCGCGACGGGCATTATCGCCAAAGACGACATCGACCATCTCGGCAACCGCCGCGTGCGTTCGGTCGGCGAGCTGCTGCAGAACCAGTTCCGCGTCGGCTTGCTCCGCCTCGAACGCGTCGTGCGCGAGCGCATGACCGTGCAAGACATCGAGACGGTCACCCCGCAAGCGCTGATCAACATTCGCCCCGTCGTCGCCGCGATCAAAGAGTTCTTCGGGTCCTCGCAGCTCTCGCAGTTCATGGATCAGACGAACTCGCTGGCCGAACTGACCCATAAGCGCCGCCTCTCGGCGCTCGGGCCGGGCGGTCTCTCGCGCGAACGCGCGGGCTTCGAAGTTCGCGACGTCCACCACTCGCACTACGGCCGCATCTGCCCGATCGAAACGCCGGAAGGTCCGAACATCGGCCTGATCGGCTCGCTCGCGACGTATGCGCGCGTGAATAAGTTCGGCTTCATCGAAACGCCGTATCGCGTGGTGCAAGAAGGACGCGTGACCGACGAGATCATCTATCTCACCGCGGATCGCGAAGACGAGTACATCATCGCGCAGGCGAACACTCCGGTCGACGACGCTGGCCTCATCACGTCCGACTCCGTCGTTTGCCGTTACGCCGAAGAATACATCGAGGAGCCTGCGCTTCGCGTGCAGCTCATGGACGTGTCGCCGAAGCAGATCGTCTCGGTCGCCGCTTCGCTGATTCCGTTCCTCGAGCACGACGACGCGAATCGCGCGCTCATGGGCTCGAACATGCAGCGCCAGGCGGTTCCGACCCTGAGGTCGGAGACGCCGCTCGTGGGCACGGGCATGGAGCGGGCGGTGGCGATCGATTCGGGCGTCACGGTGGTGGCACGGCGCGGCGGCAGCGTCGACTCGGTCGATGCCTCCCGCATCGTGGTGCGGGTGAACGACGACGAGACGACGGCGGGCGAGCCGGGCGTGGACATCTACTCGCTCACCAAGTACACGCGCTCCAACCAGAACACCTGCATCAATCAGCGGCCGCTGGTGAAGGCGGGCGATGCCATCAAGCGCGGCGACGTGCTGGCGGACGGCCCCTCGACGCACCTGGGAGAGCTCGCGCTCGGCCAGAATCTCCTGGTCGCGTTCATGCCGTGGAACGGCTACAACTTCGAGGACTCGATCCTGATCTCCGAGCGCGTGGTCGAGGAAGACCGCTTCACGACCATCCACATCGAGGAGCTGACCTGCGTGGCGCGGGACACGAAGCTCGGTCCCGAGGAGATCACGGCGGACATTCCGAACGTCGGCGACTCCGCGCTCGCGAAGCTCGATGAGGCGGGCATCGCCTTCATCGGCGCCGAGGTGCGCGCGGGCGACATCCTGGTGGGCAAGGTCACGCCGAAGGGCGAGACGCAGCTCACTCCGGAGGAGAAGCTGCTGCGCGCGATCTTCGGCGAGAAGGCCTCCGACGTGAAGGACCCCTCGCTGCGCGTGCCGCCCGGCATGGACGGCACGGTGATCGACGTGCGCGTGTTCACCCGTGACGGGGTGGACAAGGACTCGCGTGCGCTCTCGATCGAGAAGGCCGAGCTCGAGCGGGTGAGGAAGGATCTGGCGGACCAGCAGCGCATCCTCGAGGATGACCTGTTCCAGCGCGTCCGCGGCATGATCGAGGGCAAGCTCGCCGAGGCGGGCCCCAAGCGCCTGAAGCCCGGCTCGGCGGTGGACGAGGCCTATCTCGCCGACCTGCCGCGCGAACAATGGTTCGAGATCCGCCTGAAGGACGAGGAGGCGAATGCGCAGCTCGAGACGGTCTCCGAGCGGCTGAAGGGTCAGCGCAAGGCGTTCGAGAAGCGCTTCGAGGAGAAGAAGGCGAAGATCACGGCCGGCGACGACCTGGCGCCGGGCGTGCTCAAGATGGTGAAGGTGTACCTCGCGGTGAAGCGCCGCGTGCAGCCGGGCGACAAGATGGCGGGCCGGCACGGCAACAAGGGCGTCATCTCCTCCATCGTCCCGGTGGAGGACATGCCCTACATGGCGGACGGCACCCCGGTCGACATCGTGCTGAATGCCCTCGGCGTGCCTTCCCGCATGAACATCGGGCAGATCCTCGAGACCCACCTCGGGTGGGCGGCCAAGGGCGTGGGGGCCAAGATCGGCAAGATGCTGGAGGCGCAGCGCGCCATCGCCGAGATCCGCGGCTTCATCGGTCAGGTGTACAACGAGACCGGCGGTCAGCGGGAGGACGTGAAATCCCTGACCGACGCCGAGGTGCTGGAGCTCGCGAGCAACCTCAAGCACGGCGTGCCGATGGCGACGCCGGTGTTCGACGGGGCGAGCGAGGACGAGATCAAGAGCCTCCTGGCGCTCGCGGATCTGCCGGCCTCGGGCCAGACCATCCTGCACGATGGACGAACGGGCGAGCAGTTCGAGCGGCCGGTGACCGTGGGCTACATGTACATGCTGAAGCTCAATCACCTGGTCGACGACAAGATGCACGCGCGCTCCACGGGCCCGTACAGCCTCGTCACCCAGCAGCCGCTGGGCGGCAAGGCGCAGTTCGGCGGCCAGCGCTTCGGCGAAATGGAGGTATGGGCGCTCGAGGCGTACGGCGCCGCGTACACCCTCCAGGAGATGCTCACCGTCAAGTCCGACGACGTCAACGGGCGCACGCAGATGTACAAGGCGATCGTCGATGGAAACCACGAAATGAAGGCCGGAATGCCGGAATCGTTCAATGTGCTGGTCAAGGAAATCCGTTCCCTGGCCATCAACATCGAGCTCGAGAGCGAGGCTTAATCCATGAAAGATTTACTCAAGTTGTTCAAGCAGCAGGTGCCGGTCGAGAACTTCGACTCGATCAAGATCGGACTCGCGTCTCCGGACATGATCCGCTCCTGGTCGTACGGCGAGGTCAAGAAGCCGGAAACCATCAATTACCGCACGTTCAAGCCGGAGCGGGACGGCCTGTTCTGCGCGAAGATCTTCGGACCCGTGAAGGACTACGAGTGCCTGTGCGGCAAGTACAAGCGCCTGAAGCACCGCGGCGTCGTGTGCGAGAAGTGCGGCGTCGAGGTGACGCAGTCCAAGGTGCGCCGCGAGCGCATGGGCCACATCGAGCTCGCGAGCCCGACCGCGCACATCTGGTTCCTGAAGTCCCTGCCCTCGCGCATCGGCCTCATGCTCGACATGACCCTGCGCGAGATCGAGCGGGTGCTGTACTTCGAGGCGTTCGTGGTCGTCGATCCGGGCATGACCTCGCTGCAGCGGGGGCAGCTCCTCACCGACGAGATGTACCTCGAGTCGATCGAGGAGCACGGCGATGAGTTCGACGCGCGCATGGGCGCGGAGGCCGTTCACGAGCTCCTGAAGTCCATGGATCTCGCCGCCGAGGTGGTGAAGGTCCGCGAGGACATGGCGAACACCAACTCCGAGACCAAGATCAAGCGCCTGTCGAAGCGGCTGAAGCTGATCGAGGCTTTCATGGAGTCCGGCAATAAGCCCGAGTGGATGGTGCTCACGGTTCTGCCCGTGCTGCCGCCGGACCTGCGCCCGCTCGTGCCCCTGGACGGCGGCCGCTTCGCGACTTCGGATCTCAACGATCTGTATCGCCGGGTCATCAACCGCAACAACCGCCTGCGACGGCTCCTCGAGCTGAATGCGCCCGACATCATCGTGCGCAACGAGAAGCGCATGCTGCAGGAAGCCGTCGATGCGCTGCTCGACAACGGCCGGCGCGGCCGTGCCATCACCGGCACGAACAAGCGCCCCTTGAAGTCGCTCGCCGACATGATCAAGGGCAAGCAGGGCCGGTTCCGCCAGAACCTCCTCGGCAAACGCGTCGACTACTCGGGCCGCTCGGTCATCGTGGTGGGCCCGACGCTGCGCCTGCACCAGTGCGGACTGCCGAAGAAGATGGCGCTCGAGCTGTTCAAGCCGTTCATCTTCTCCAAGCTCCAGCTGCGCGGCGAGGCCTCGACCATCAAGGCGGCCAAGCGCCTGGTGGAGCGCGAGGGTCCGGAGGTGTGGGACATCCTCGAGGAGGTCATCCGCGAGCATCCCGTGCTCCTGAACCGCGCACCGACGCTGCACCGCCTCGGCATCCAGGCGTTCGAGCCGGTGCTGATCGAGGGCAAGGCGATCCAGCTGCACCCCTTGGTGTGCACCGCGTTCAACGCGGACTTCGACGGCGACCAGATGGCCGTGCACGTGCCGCTTTCCATCGAGGCTCAGCTCGAGGCGCGCGCCCTCATGATGTCGTCCAATAACATCCTGTCGCCCGCCAACGGCGATCCGATCATCGTCCCGTCCCAGGACGTCGTGCTCGGCCTTTACTACATGACCCGCGAGCGGGTCGGGGCCCGGGGCGAGGGCATGGCATTCGGCGACGTGGCCGAGGTGCACCGAGCCTACGAGAGCCGCAACATCGATCTGCAGGCCAAGGTCAAGGTCCGCCTCACCGAGCACGTGCGAAACGCGCAGGGCGAGCTCGAGGCCAATACGCGCGTGGTGGACACCACCGCGGGGCGGGCGCTGCTCTCGGAGATCCTGCCGAAGGGCCTGTCGTTCGACGCCATCAATCAGGACATGACCAAGAAGACCATCTCCGGGACCATCAACATGTGCTATCGCACGGTGGGCCTGAAGGAGACCGTGGTGTTCGCGGACCAGCTCATGTACACGGGCTTCCATTATGCGACCCGCGCCGGCGTCTCCATCGGCGTGGACGACATGGTGGTGCCGCAGCAGAAGACCAAGATCCTGTCGACCGCCGAGCGGGAGGTGAAGGAGATCCAGGAGCAGTACTCCTCCGGTCTCGTCACGAACGGCGAGCGCTACAACAAGGT
>DATJOG010000009.1:0-25162 GCA_035507275.1 Candidatus Acidiferrales bacterium | reverse complement strand
TCAGAACGGGATCTCGTCGTCGAGTTCGTCGCCGAAGCCCTCGCCGGCCGACGCGCCGTTAGCAGCGCCGCTGCGCGCGCCGGCGAACTCGCTGCTGCCGCCGCTATAACCACTGCCCCCGCCGTCGCCCTGTCGCGAGCTGAGCATCTGCATGTTGTCGATCACCACTTCGGTGGCTTTGCGTTTGTTGCCGTCCTTGTCGTCGTAGGAGCGGATCACCAAACGGCCTTCGACCAGCGCGCTCGAGCCCTTCTTCAAATACGTGTTGCAAGTTTCGCCGAGTTTGTCCCACGCAACGATGTCGACGAACGTCGTCTCTTCTTTGTTGCGCGGATTGTTCACGGCGAGCGTGAACTTCGTCACGGCCTTGCCCGACTGCGTGTAACGGATCTCGGGGTCGCGGGTGAGGTTCCCGACCAAAATTACTCTGTTGTATGAACCGGCCATCTCGTACTCTCTTTCGCAATGTCGCTATGCTACGGTCTTCCATCCCACCCAACGTGGACCACGACTAGTAATACAAGGGGCCCGTGCCAGGTGTATGGCACGAGCCCGCCTGTCGAATGACGTGGAGTTTTTAGACCTGGGCCGGCACGACCTGGGGGACGGGCTGCGGGTTTGCCGCGGCCTGAGCCATCGCGGCGAGCGCCTTCTTGTCCAAGTGAATGACGAGGGCGCGCAGGACGTCCTCTAGCAGCTTGAGCTGACGCTCGAGCTCCTTGGAGGCATCGCCGGTCGCGCGGTACTGCATCACGACGTAGCTGCCTTCGCGCAGGTCGGCGATCTCGTAGGCAAGGCGCTTGCGGCCGAGCTTCTCGGTGCCCACCACCGTACCGCCCTGGCTCTTCACGATCTCGGCGATCGCGGCTGCGCGCGTCTCGACCTCGGCATCGTCGAGGCTGGGACGCAAAATGTAAGTCACTTCATAGTCGTTCATGGCCACGGCATCATATACCAGGTGGGCCCCGGAAGGCAATGCTGCCGGTCGCCAGGGAGGCAGGCGCTCCCAAGGGGAACGATTCCCGTATGCCCCGACGGCTGTTTCTGGGTGCGGCCATTGTCTTCGGTGCAATCGTCGCTGCCTGCGGTGGCGGCGGTAGTTCCGGCGCGATTCCCCGTACCGGCACGACCTCTCACAGCACGAGCGCGACCGTCCGCGTCGTGATTCCCTCGAGCGGGGCAGCGCGGGCTCGACGTCCGGCGTTCATTTCACCGAACACCGCGACCATCTCGATCGCGCTCTACACCGTCAACGGTGCAACGCCCAGTCCGCTGCCCTCGCCGGTCTCCGTTACTATCGCGACCAGCTCCGACTGCACGACTTCCGGCAGCGCGACGAGCTGCACGATCACCGTGACGGTACCGGTCGCAACCGCCGTCGTGCTGCAGCTCTCAACCTTCGATGCGAACGGTACACTGCTCGGAGAATCGCTGCTCGGGCCGATCGACACCACGCTTGCAACGATTCCTGTCGAATCCGTGTCGATCGGCGGCGTGCCCGCCACGATCGTGCTTTCGCCGGCTGGGCTCGCCGCGGGAGATGACGGAGCATCGCACCCGATCACGCTGGGTGTTTCCGCCGAAGATGCATCCGGCAACACGATCATTCCGCCCGGCGCGTACCCCAATCCGATAACGCTCACCATTACCGGCGACACGAACGGCGCGCTCTCGCTCTCGAGCACGAGCGTCGCATCGCCGGGACCGTCCAACGGCGCGAGCACCGTCACGGTGACGTACAATTCCGCAATCGCAATCACGCAAGCGACGATCACGGCCAGCTACGGCACGGCAAGCGCCTCGGTTCCGTTTGCGCCAATCGTCTTTACGCCGACCTCGCTGCTCTCGCTTTTCGCCGGCGGCTCGATGCAAACGGTCACCGTGAGCGAAGCGGGATACGCGGGCGCGTTCAACGTTCTCGGTACGAGCTCGGTTGCAACCGTTACGTGCGTTCCCGCAAACTGCACCCCCTCCGCCGCGGGCGGCACGGTTACGGTCGATATCGTGCCGGGCAGCGCCGGCAGCGAGACGGTCAGCATCGTCGACGCCAACGGTGGTTTTGCGAATCTTCCGATTGCCGTTACGAGTTCGGGCGGCGGAGGCGCGCTCGTCGCGCCGGCCTACACCATTTATAAGTACACGATCGGCTCGAAGCTCTTCGGCATCACGGTCGGTCCAGACGGGCAGTCGCTCTGGTTCGTCGATCAAGGCGGCCCGGCGATCGGGTGGGTTCCCAGTCCGTCGGGCTGCGCTGCGAGTTGCACGCCGGCGATTGAAGAAACGCCGTATCCGCCGCAAATTTTGTCTCCGGACTGGCCTGTCGATCCGCAAGGTATCGTCGCCGCGCCCGACGGCAATATGTACATCGTCGATCCCGGCAACGGCAGCGGCGACTTGGGCAACGCCTATCAAGTAACGTGTAGCGTCGCATCCGGCGGCTGCAGCACCGGCACGTGGCTGCAAGATCTCGACGAGATCGTCTCGACGCCGGCTCCCGGCGATGTGCTCGCCGGTCCCGACGGTAATCTCTACCTTTCATCGCAATACGATAATCCGTACGCCGGCGGCTCGATCTACGAAGCGACCGTCACCGGCTGCTGTTCGTTCAACAACCTCAATGTTGCAAGCACAGGCCCGAGTTCCGTCAACGGCCTGACGATCGACGCAAGCGGACAGAATCTCTGGTTCACCGACTCGGCTTCCGGAAATATCGGCTACGTCAACATTCCATGCCTATCGGAATGCACGGCCGTCGAGTTGCCTTCCGGCACCACCGAAGTCAATTCCACGGAAGGACGGCATCGCGCGGGAACACCACGGCGCCGTTCGGTTGCACCCATTACGAAGGGACGGCACCTTTGCTGCGCAAGCGGCGGCTTCACCTCGCCGCTCAACGGTATCGTTGCAGCGCCTGACGGCTACATCTATTTTGCCGAAGCCGGCGCGCACCAGCTCGATCGCATTGCGCCCGCGTCATGGGAGTCGTGCTCGGGAGCCACCTGCGTTCCGACGCCGATTCCGCTCACCGGCAGCGCCGAACCGCAGAATCTCATCGTGGGACCCGATGGAAACGTGTGGTTCACCGATACCAGCGGGTACGTCGGATTCGTTTCGCTCAATAGCTGCACGTCCCCGAGCGGATGCAAAGTCTTCGAATACGACGTGGGCGGCTCGCCGTGGGGCATCGCCGCCGGGCCCGACGGCAACATTTGGTGGACCGACAGTTCGCAGGGGCTCATCGGAAAGGTGGTGCTGCAGTGAAGCGCCACGCGTCCGCATTGCTCATTCCGCTCACCGTGCTGACGGCATGCGGTGGAGGCGGCGGCAAAGGCGGCGCACTGCCGCCCGAAACGAGCATACCGCAAGCGAAAAAGACCGGAACCGCGACGTTTTCACTCGAGATTCCCGGCAAGAACACGCTGTCGCGCGTGCGCCGTCCCTACTATCAATCGCAAGCGACGCAAGGCGTCGCCATCGACTGGAGCTCGAGCGACCCGACGCACCCGGACTACTCGGCAGCGATCTCCGCGACATGTCCCGCGCTGCCCTCATTGCCCGCGGGCGTCACGGGCTGTTCGATCGACGGGCAAGGCAATACCGACTACACCTTCGAGCTCGAGATCCCGGCGGGCAGTTATTCCGACTTCACGGTGACCACGTTCGACACTGCACCGACGCTCGGTGATTTCACCGGCAACATGCTCGCGCAAGGACAGATCGCCGCGCCGGTCGTGATCGTCGCCGGCACCGCCAACACGATCCCCGCGCTCACGTTTTACGGTGTGCCGGCGACGGTCAGCTTTGTTCCCGGGCCGTCGCAATCGCACGTGCTCACCTATAACGGCAACCTCAGCGTCATCGGCAACGCGCCGCAGACATTCTACGCTCAGGCCGAGGACGCCGACGGATTCTTGATCTCGAGCAGCGACACGGGCGCACCCTCGATCACTGTGACCGAATCATCGAGCGACTCGCCGCAGCATTTCACGATCGCCTCACTTGGCGGCGGCGAATATACGCTCACCGCGGTCGACGCATCCGCCAATGCGACGATCGACGCAGTCGCGACACCGGGCGGCACCGGTCTCTCCGCCGTGACGAATGCCGTTACCGTCACACCGCTGCAAGAGATGTGGACGACGCAGGCGGGCGGTACCGGCACGATGGGGATCCTCGGCTATCCGCTCTATCCGCCGGCGTACGTTCCCACGTTTGCGCTCGACTCTTCGAATCCGCAGCTCTGTTCGGGTTCGTGCAACTGGTACTACGCCGCGACCGATCCGCACGGCGACATTTGGGCGATCGCACAAGACTACGGCGTTTATGAATTTACGCAGGGCTCGGGTTCGCAGGGCGTGATTGCACCAAGCGCCGCGACGGCGATTCCGCTCGGGACGAGTCCGCAGTCGATGGCCATCGACCACGACGGCTACATCTACCTCGTCGATTCGTACAACTCGACGATCAAAATCTACAACACCGCGTCGCCGTCGTCGACGCCGCTCACGACGATCACCGATTCCAACGGGGTCCCCGCGTCGATTGCGATCGCCCCCGGCGGAGACATCTACGTCGGCGACTCCGTCGGGATCACCGTCTACAACGCGTACGGCGGCGGTAGTACTGCTCCGTCGCAAGCCGGCCAAATTACGAATAACGTCGGATACGCTGAAGGCCTATCCTTCGATCCGAACGGGCGGCTTTGGATCTTCGATTCCGGTAACGGCGCCGTGGAGGTTACGACGGCCGGCACGTCGAGCATCTCGATTGCCGCGAGCGCGACACCCGGCACCTACGACGGCGCAGAGCAGATCGGCGTAACCGCGCAAGGCGTTGGCTGGATGGGCGGCCCCGGTTCGCTCAACGGCATCTTCTCGTACACGTTCTCGGGAAGCACGCTCACCGCGTCGTCGAACTACAGCACGTTCGGGTCGCTTGGTGTTCCATCGGTCTGGTCCGTAATGATCACGCCGTAGGGCTCTTTCTGAGAAAGAATTTCCCGTTGCTTCGCGCAATACCCGACAAACTTCAAACGAGCAAAGGATGGCGCAAATGCGACTCGGGTCGCTTTCCCTCGGAGGTCTTTTTTTATTTGGCGCGCTGATCGCGGCATGTAGCGGAGGCGGCGGCTCTTCGGCGATTCCGCGCGGCGGGTCGAACGCTCAGAGCACGGCCAGCGCTACGATTCACGTTCTCATTCCCAAGAACGGCGGATCGACGTCGGCCTCGAGCCCGCGCACCAAACCGAATTACATCTCCTCGAGCACGGCAACGATCGACATCGGCGTGTATACGGTGAACGGTGCAACGCCCAATCCGCTCCCGACACCGGTCAGCGTTGCCATCGCCACCAGCTCCGATTGCACCACCGTCTCCGGCGGCACGAGTTGCACCATCGTGGTCACCGTGCCGGTTGCAACCGCCGTCGTACTGCAGTTGACCGCACTCGACGCGAGCGGCAATCTGCTCGGCAGCAGCCTCATCGGCCCGATCAACACGACGCTCAGCACCATCCCTACGCAGAACCTTTCGCTCGGCGGCGTGCCGGCCTCGCTCGTCTTCTCGCGCGCGGGACTCTCCGCAGGCGACAGCGGCGCGACGCAGATGATTCCGTTTACAGTCTCCGCACTCGATGCCGACGGTAACACCATCGTTCAGCCGGCAGGCGATTATCCCAGCCCCATCGCGCTCACGATCACCGGCGACACCAACGGCGCGCTCTCGCTCTCTGCGACGTCCTTCGCATCGCCGGGACCGACGGACGGCGAGAACGCGGCGACGCTCACCTATACGTCGTCGATTCCGATTACAACCGCGACGATCACCGCGACCTCCGGCTCGGTTACCGCCTCGGTGCCGTTCGCGCCGATCGTCTTCACGCCGACGAGTTTGAATCTCGCCGTTGGCGGCTCGTCGACGGTCACCGTCAGCGAAGCGGGCTATAGCGGCGCCTTCAGCGCTCCGTCGGGAAGCCCGCTGCTCTCGTTTACCTGTTCGCCCTCGAACTGCACGCCCGCGAGTGCGGGCGCAAGCGTGACCTTCACGGCTTCCGTGCTCGAAAACACGCCGACGTCTTCAACCTTCCCGATAACCGACAGTTACGGCGGCACGGCGGAGGTGGCGTTCACCCTGTCCAGCACCACCGCCGGCGGTCAGGCCGTCGGACCGCAGTACACCATCGACAAGTATCCGGTTCCCGAGCCCTCCGGTGCAGCGCCCGAACTCTACGGCGTCGCGGTCGGCTCCGACGGGCAGTCGCTGTGGGCCGTCGACGACGGCAACTTCACGCTCGACGTCATCGCATCACCGAGTGCGTGCAGCGCGAGTTGCGGCGTCGCCAACTTGTCGGTCAGCCCGACGAGCCCGTTCGGAAGCGCCACGAATCCCCAAACGATCGCTGCCGGTTCGGATGGTAATCTCTACGTCGGCGACGTCGGCGGAACCAGATTCGGCCAAGGCGATTCCGGCGCTCTCTTTGCACTCACGGGATGCAGCGCGTCGAGCGTGACGTGCAGTTCGGTGAACGCGCAGAGCTTCGGCGGAATAACGGTGCCTGCGCCGGGTCCGCTACTCAACGGGTCGGACGGCAATCTCTACGTCGGCTCGCAAAACGACAACGGCTTCCCCTCCCTCTACAATTTCGGCGCACCGATTACGCTCAGCCCCGTCATCGGATGTTGCAGCCTCAGCTTTGATGGGCCCGCCATCTTTCCGGCCGATGATGCAACCTCGGGTAGCTCGACGATCAACGGCTTGACCATCGACGCCTCGGGCGCGACGCTCTGGTTCACCGACAGCGGCACCGGCAATATCGGATACTATACGCTGCCGTGCACCAACCAGTGCGTCGCGTACGAACTCCCGAGCGGCGTAGGCCCGGGCCAAGTCGGCGACACCGCGCACCGGCGGCTGATCGCCGCTCGCGCGGGCAAGAAGATCGTGCATCCGTACAAGCAGCACCGGGCACGCGATCTTACCCCGATCACCGCGAGCCCCGCCCCGCTGAGCACGGCGCTCAACGGCATCGTTTCGGGGCCCGACGGCTACCTCTACGTCGCCGACGCAGGCAATCATCAGATCGATCAAATCGATCCGAGCGTTTGGGATGGCGCAAACAATGAAGGCACTCCGTGCTCCTCGGAGTCCGGCTATCCCGGCACGGAGCCTGCAAGCACCACCTGTACATACGTGCCCATTGCGCTGCCGCAAACCAATGGTATACCGATGAACCTCACCGTCGGCCCGGACGGCAACGTATGGTTCACCGACACCACGGGGTACGTCGGATTCGTGTCGATCGCCGCGTGCGCGTCATCGGCCGGATGTAAAGCCTTCGAGTACAGCGTTGGCGGGTCGCCGTGGGGCATTGCCGCCGGCGCAGACGGCAACATTTGGTTCACGCTCAGCAGTGAAGACGCGAGCGGTAACAGCATCGGAAAGGTGGTGCTCCCGTGATCCGCCGTGTTTACGCGTTTGCCGCGATCGCGCTCCTCGCTATGGTCGTTGCGTGCGGCGGCGGCGGAAAGAGCGGTTCACCGCTGCCCACCGTGCCGAATCAGCCCTCGAGCAAAAAGGCCGGCACCGCGACGTTCAAGGTCAAGCTCCCCGGCAAAGCCACGATGGCGAAGCTCCATCGCAACTATCAATCGCCGGCAACGCAAGGCATCTCGATCGACTGGTCTTCTGCAAATCCCTACGAGCCGGATTTTGCTGCGCCGGTCAGCATCACGTGTCCCTCACCGCTGCCCAGCGGTGTCACCGCGTGCAGCACCGATCCCGACGGCGGCACGGACTATACGTTCCAGATTCCGATTCCGGCGGGCACGTACACGCTCACCGTCTCGAGCTTCGACCAGGCACCGGGCGGATCGCCGCTCTCCTTCGCGGCAAACGCGAACATGCTCGTGCAAGGTCAGGTCGGCGGCGTCGCGATCGTTGCCGGCGCAACCAATACGATTCCGAATATCACGTTCTACGGAATACCCGTCTCGGTCAGCTTCGTGCCCGCGCCGGGGCAGTCGCACGTCGTACAATACGGCGGCGCAACCGTTGCCAGCAGTAGCGCGCCGCAACTCGCTATCATCGGCAACGCGCCGCAGAGTTTCTACGCGTATCCGCTCGACGCCGACGGGTACATCATCAGCAACAACGACGGCAGTTCGACGGAGCCCACGGTGAGCGTGGGCGAGATCAGTGCCGACGACTGCAAGGTGTCGACGTACAATTCCTCGGGTGCCGGTTGCGTCAGCGTGGCGCAACCCGCGCCCTCTGCCTCGCCGTATCTCTTCACCGTAACCGCGACCGCGGCGTACGGTCCGGCATTGCTGCAAGCGAGCGCGACGCTCCCCAACGGCGCAGCGCCGAACGGCACAAACTCCGCGACGACGCTGTACGGCATTCTTCCCGTGCAAGAGGTCTGGACATCGCAGGCGGGCGGCCTCTACGGCTATCCGCTCTATCCCTCGCCCGGCCCCACGCCCTCACCGCCAACGCAACTCAACAATCCGATCGACGCGGCCAATCCGTCCTGCGGATGCGCGATGCAATTCATCGCCACCGATTCGCAAGGCAACGTTTGGGGGCTCGCGGAGGGCTCCGGTCTCTACGAATTCAAGCAGCAGGCGGGTTCGCCGAATATCAGCCAGTCGCCCTCGCCGGTGATCTCCGCTTCGTCACTGCCGTCGGATCCAAGCGCCATGACTATCGATAGCAACGGCTACATCTACATCACGGACCTCGCCACCTCGGAGATCTTCATCTACAACAGCAGCGGTACGGAGCAAACCGTTATCTCGTTCGGCGGCGGCAGCGCCGATCCCGAATCGGTCGCGATCGCGCCGTCGAACGCGCCGAACGGTCTATCCGGCACGATCTGGGTCGGCGGCTACAACGACAGCGTCCAGCCCGTGATCCAGGTCTATAGCGCCTACAGCGGCGGGCCTACCGCACCGAGCTTGATCGCGACCGTCTCGACCGCCGGAACGCCGAGCGCGCTCGCCTTCGATCCCTCCGGCTTCCTCTGGATGTACGATTCGAGCGACGCACTGATGGACGTGGGCACACCAAATACGAGCTCGATAACCTGGTCATCCTCAGGGCTGGTCGGCGTTTACGGAGGTGCGCAGATTGCCGTAAGCGACTTGCTCGTGGCTTTTACCGGTGGTCCCGACGAGGAAGCGGGCTTGGGTTTCTACGCCGACAATTCGCAAGGCACCGGCGTCTACAGTTCCGGCACGACGCTCAGTTCGTTTGTCTACGGCGTCGCGATCACGCCGTAGCGATCAGCGCAGAAAGAAGACGACGGTCATGATCGCGCCGATCGCGATCACCGTCCAGCGTCCGTACGAAGCCGGCACGCGCCGAAAGAGGTGCGCGCCGGCGTAGCCGCCGGCTAGCGCGACGATCGCCATCGGCAGCGCGTACTGCCAGATGATGACGCGCGCAATCAAGAACGGCACGATCGAAAAGCCGTTGATCGAGACGGAGAGCACGTTTTTCATGCCGTTCGTCGCGTTGAAACTCGGCAGACCCGAGAATTCCAGAATCGCGAGCATCAGAATGCCGATGCCGGCGGTGAAGTAGCCGCCGTAGACGGCAACCGCGAACTGTGCGAGATACTGCCACGTTTGATGCTCGGGATCGCCGCCGTGCGGTTTCGAAAGCCACGGGCTCGCCGCATAGACGACCGTCGCAAAAAGCAGCAGCCAGGGAATCAGCCGGTTGAACGCGGCCTGCGGCGTGAGCAGCAACAGCGTCGCACCCAGCAGCGCGCCGACGATGCTGATCCCGAGCATCGAATAGAGCATCCGCCGATGCGGCTGCACGTCGCCCCAGTAGGCACGCGCACCGCCGATCGTCCCGACCCACATCGCGCTGCTGTTCGTGGCGTTAGCCGGGATCGAGGGAACGCCCGCAAGAATCAACGCCGGAAAGCTCAAGAAGCTGCCGCCGCCGGCGATGCTGTTCATCGCACCCGCAAAAAAAGCCGCCCCGATGGGCAGCAGCGTCTTAGCTTCCAGCAGCGCTCTTCTCGCGCTTCGTTACACGGTAGACACGGCGCACGTTGCGCAGGCTCTCGAGGCGGGTGAGGATCTTGTGCAGGTGATCGAGATCGTGGATCTGCACCGTCAGGCTCGTGACCGCGATGCCGTCTTTGCGCACCCGCGCGTTCACCGAGCTCACCGTCGTCTTCAGCTCCGCAAAGACTGCCATGATGTCTTGGAGCAGTTGCGAGCGGTCTTCCGCTTCGACCTCGATGTCGACCGAGTGCATCATGTCCGCGCTCGGGACCCATTGCGCTTGCAGAATGCGCTCCGGCGTCGCGCTCATGTAGGCGACGTTCGGGCAATCCGCGCGATGGACGCTCACACCGCGGCCGATCGTGACGTAGCCGATGATCGGGTCGCCCGGGACCGGCGAGCAACACTTGGAGAGCCGTACGAGCACGTCGTCGACGCCGGCGATGCGCACGCCGCTCGAACGGCGCGTGGTCTTGCGCGAAGGTTTGCGCACCTGCGCCAGCTCGACGACGTTGTCGCCCTTGATCTCCTCGCGAATCCGGTTGACGACCGCTTGCGCCGACGCGTCGCCGAAGCCGATCGCCGCGAAAAGGTCGGTCGGCGACGGATAATTCATGCGGTGCGCGATGCGCTCGATGAGCTCGCCTCGCGCCAAGTCGACGCGCAGACGCTCGCGTGCAAGCTCGGCCTCAACCGACTCCTGGCCGGCGAGCACGTTCTCCTCGCGCTGCTCTTTGCGGAACCACTGCTTGATCTTGTGTTTTGCGCCGCCCGTCTTGACGACCGAGAGCCAATCGAGGGAAGGGCGTCCGCTCGATTTGTTGACGAGAATCTCGCAGATGTCGCCGTTTTGCAGGGTGTAGTCGAGCGGTACGATGCGTCCGTTTACCTTCGCGCCGACGCAATGATTGCCGACGTCGGTGTGTACCTGATAGGCGAAATCGAGCGGCGTACCGCCGGCCGGAATCGAGAAGACGTCGCCTCGCGGTGAAAAAACGAACGCCTGTGAATCGAAGAGATCGAGCTTGAGGTTCTCCATGAACATGCGCGAGTCTCGCATGTCTTTTTGCCATTCGAGCAGCGCGCGAAGCCAGGAGAGTTTGTTCTCGAACTGGTCGGCTTTGCTGCCTTCCTTGTAGCGCCAGTGGGCCGCGATGCCGTACTCGCTCGTGCGGTGCATCTCCCACGTGCGAATCTGAATCTCGAGCGGCTCGCCCTGCGGACCCACGACCGTCGTGTGCAGCGACTGGTACATGTTGGGTTTGGGCATGGCAATGTAGTCTTTGAAGCGCCCCGGCAGCGGCGTCCACATCGCGTGTACGGCGCCGAGCGCCGCATAGCAATCTTTGACCGAGTCGACGATGATACGAATCGCCGTGAGGTCGTAGATGGTCGAGAACTCGCGACCCTTCTTGATCTTGGAGTAGATCGAGTAAAAATGTTTGGGGCGCCCTTGAATCTCGGCGTTGACGCTCATGCCGGCGAACTCGTCGCGCAGCCGCGCGATCGCTTCCTGCACGTCCTTCTCACGATCCGCTCGCGTTCTCGCGACGCGTTCGACGATCTCGCGATAGCCCTCGGGATCGAGATAGCGAAGACACTCGTCCTCGATCTCCCACTTGATCTTCCAGATGCCCAGACGATGCGCGATGGGTGCGTAGATGTCGATCGTCTCGCGCGCGATCGACACGCGCTTACCGGCCGGGAGGCTCGCCAGCGTACGCATGTTGTGCAGGCGATCCGCGAGCTTGATGATGATGACGCGTATGTCGCGCGCCATCGCCAGGAACATCTTGCGCAGGTTCTCTACCTGCGCATCTTCCTTCGACTGGTACGGAATGCGGGTCAGCTTGGTGACCCCGTCGACCAGGCCCGCGATCTCTTCTCCGAACTCCGCAGTCACCTGCTCGTTCGTGATCATCGTATCCTCGACCACGTCGTGGAGCAGCGCAGCCGCGATGGTTTGGCGATCCATTTCGAGCTCGGCCAGGATCCCCGCAACGGCGAGGGGGTGCTCGATGTAGGACTCCCCCGAGGCGCGGCGCTGCCCGTCGTGGGCGCGGTCGGCTACCTCGTAGACGCGCCGCAGCCACTCCCCCTCGAGGGTGGGATCATAGGCTTGGACGGCGGCGATCAGCTCGTTGATGGTCATGGGAGTATCTGCCTATACTCTCATAATCCATCCGCGGGCCGCAACGATTCAAGGAAGCTTTTTGAGAAAGTCGATGCTGTAGATTTTTCCGTCTGCGTCGATCACCAGCTGTTCGAAGATCGGGGCCGTGGTACAGTCCATCTTGTAGCTGTAGCCCATGATCCCGGGCGGGCCACTGACCGGAAAGGTCCCCATCCACTCGACGCGGATCAAGGCTCCATAGCTGCTCAGAAGCTCCGACATTTTTTCGGTCGCTTGGGTGGTCATCGCGGCAGCCGCCGCGTCGACGTAATGGCTCTTGTCGACCGAGCCCGCCTGAATCTCCACGAATTCGTGCCGCGCGAGCGCGGTGATCGCCGGATTTTCGGGCGGCAGCGTGGGTGTCGCCGTCGGTGAAGGCGAGGGATGCGCGCGCGCGATCAGCAGCGCACTAATAATGAATGAAAGAAACAACCTCGGCCCCCGGCAGCGCTTCGCGGCCTTTGAGCACGTCGAGTTCGATCAGAAACGCGAACGCCTGGATGTGCGCGCCGAGCCGCTCGAGCAGACGGCGCGTCGCGGCGGCGGTGCCGCCCGTCGCGAGCAAATCGTCGACCACGACGACGCGCTCGCCGTTCCCGAGCGCATCTGCGTGGATCTCGAGCGAGTTCGTGCCGTATTCCAGTGCGTAGGACTCCGAAAGCTTGCTATACGGCAATTTTCCCGGTTTACGCACCGGAACGAAGCCGGCGCCGATTGCGTATGCGAGCGGCGCGCCCAGCATGTATCCACGCGCTTCGATGCCGACGACGTAATCAACGCCGCGCCCCTTGAATCGATCGACGAAAAGGTCGATCGCTTCTTTGAAGCCGTTCGCGTCCTTGAGCAGCGGCGTAATATCTCGAAACAGGATGCCCGGAAGCGGAAAGTCCGGAATCGCACGAATCAACTCTTGTGTTTTCACGACCGGACGGGCATTCGCGAGAGGCCGGGGTGAGCCTCTTGCGGCGGCTCGCCGTGGCAGGCGTGCTCGCACTCGCACTCCACGCGGCCGCGGTGACGCTGATTCCCGCGTTGCAACCCCTCGAAAGCGAGCATTCTGAGACCCTTGTCGCACGCGTCACGATCGTCCGCACGCGCACGCCTACGCCGGCGCCGGCCCCGACACCGCCGCCGCACAGATTGCTCGCACAGACACTCGTTCCAGCGGGCACGCACGCGCGCGTCGAGCCCGTCAAACACCTCGGCGCGCGCCGCCCGACACCGCCCAAAGTCGTCGCGGCGACGCCCGACGCGTCGCTTCCGAGCGGCGGCACGGGCGCGGGCGCGCAGCAAGGTGCGGCTGCGGGCAGCCTTTCGGCAACCAATGGGAACGGCAACGGAACCGGCGCCACCGGAAGCGGGAACGGGGCGGCACTCTGCGGCGCGGTCGACTTCGAGTCGATGGGGAGCGCGCGCTTCGACGCGCAGAGCGGTGAATATCTGCGCAGTAATATCATCGCGACGGTGTACTACACGGACGGGACGTCGGAGCGGATTCCGCTGAATTGGACGTGGCGCTATAAGAGCGAGGCCGACGACCCGTTCAATCCGTCATCGAGCGCGTTGATGCTCTTTCAGTTTCCGCCCGCGGAGCAGCGCGCGAGCGAGCCCGCCGCGATCCTGTACATCATCGCGCATACCCGCGCCGACGGCACGACTACGCTGAACGACCAGTGCCCGAATATCCCGGCACGCCCAACAGCTCCCGCGCTTCAACCGGGCGGCTGAAGTGGAATCCTTGCACGCGCTCGCAGTTGAGCTCGGTGACGAACTTCAACTGCTCGGCCGATTCAACGCCTTCGGCGATGATTTCGAGATCGAGCGAACGTGCGAGCGCCACGATGGCCCGCACGATCGCGCGGTCGTGCGGGTCGTCGCCGGCGTCGCGAATGAACGTACGATCGATCTTGAGCGCGCCGATCGGGAGCCGTTTGAGGTAGCCGAGCGCGCTATAGGCGACGCCGAAATCGTCGACGACGATGCGCACGCCGAGCGCGTTCAACGTGCGCATCGTCATCAGCGCGACGTCGTCGATCTTCATATTCTCGGTAATCTCGATCTCGAGCGCGTCGGGCGGCAGGCCTGTTTCGGCAAGGATGTCGCGAATCGTATCCGCGAGGTCGACTTCGCCGAAATCGCGAGCCGAGAGATTGACGGCGATACGGAACTGCGGATGCCCGCTCGCCCGGATACGCGCGGCCTCGGCGCATGCCTCGCGCAGTACCCAGCGCGAGATCGGCACGATGAGCCCCGTCTCTTCGGCAATCGCGATGAACTCTTCGGGCATGATCTCGCCATGCTTGGTGTGATTCCAGCGTAAGAGCGCTTCGGCGCCGACGATGTGTGCCGTCGCCGCGTCGACGATCGGCTGATAGAGCAAACGGAATTCGCCGCGCGGAATCGCGTAATGCAAATCCTGCTCGAGCCGCAGGCGATATGGCGCCTGCTCGTCGCTGCCGACGTCGAAGAAACCGATGCGGCTTCTTCCGTTGTACTTGGCGCGGTACATGGCCGAGTCGGCGCGAGAGAGCAGCTCCTCGGCGCTCGACCCGTCGTCGGGGTAGGTGGCGGCGCCGATGCTCGCACTCACGAAGAGCTGCCGTTCGGCGATGAAAAACGGCTCGGCCATCGAGAGCTGAATGTCGGCGGCGATCATCGGAACGCTCACCGTCTCGCCGAGCGCGAGCGTCACGATGAATTCGTCGCCGCCGCTGCGGAAAACGGTGGCGTTCGGATCGACGGCACGGCGCAAGCGCAGCGCGAACTGCCGAAGCAGCTCGTCGCCCGCGCGATGGCCGAGCGTGTCGTTTATCGTCTTGAAGCGGTCGAGATCGATGAAGAGAACGGCGAGGCGCAGTCCGTCCACGTCGGCCCGCTCGACGAGTTCGACCATCTGCTCTTCCAAAGCGAAGCGGTTCGGCAACTGCGTGAGCGCGTCCAAACGCGCCAGCCGTGCGAGATGCTCGGCGGTCTCTTTCATCTCCGTGATATCGAGTGCGACGCCGATCGCGCCGATGATTTGTCCGCTCGTCCCGCGCAGCGGCTCGACGTGATGCTGCATCCAACGGCCGCCGTGATAGGACTCGAAGCGCTGCGAGTCGCCCGCGAAGACGCGGTGGATCTGCTCGACGCGTTCGTCGCCGAGTTCTTCGCGCGTGAAGCCTTTGGCCGAGAACTCGGTACCGACGAACGAGGTGAAGCGCAGATCGAGATCGACCGTCCAGACCAACGCGGGAACCTGCTCGAGGAGCAGGCGCAGACGGCGCTCGGAATCGCGCAACATGATTTCGGCACGCTTACGGTCGCTGACGTCGCGTAAGTACACGAGCACTTCGTTCATCGCCGGCTGGATGCGAATCTCGATCCACATGTTGCCGGCCGGGAAAAACTGCGTGCGTTCGACGGGAATCCCGCTGTTGCGCACTTGGCGCATTTCGGGCAATAGATCGGAGGCGAGCGGGTCGAGGATCTTGTCGACGCGTCTTCCGACCAAGTCGGCCGCCGTTACGTGCAGCAGCTCCTCGGTCTTTTCGTTGACGTGCGTGAAGCGCCAGCGGTCGTCAACGATATAGATTCCGTCTTGCACGCTCTCGAGAATGCTGTAACGGCGTTCGTCCAAACGGCGCGGCAGCGAGCGGCGCACGTAGACCAGTAAGACGGCGACTGCAGCTGCCGCTATCACGAGGATCTCCAGCCCGATGAAGATCACCGCGGTCACAGCACGCCGCGTTCCTCGAGCACGTCGCGCAACGCGGTGCGTGTGCGGACGGAAAACAGGTCGTACAGCGTTTGTACCTCCCGTTTGATCGTGAACTCACTACGGCTGAAACGACGGGACAGCTGCTGGCTATCCAGGCCCTCGCAGAGAGAGAGAGCAAGTTGCCGCTGCATTGGCGTCAATCCTTCGATCCAGGGGGTCGTCGGGCGCGAGATGCGGTCGGTCAAGAAGCGGTAGAACGCGCTCTTGGGGAAGGCGCCCGCGTGCCGGCGGGCCCGTTCGCTCCAGACGGTCGCGCCGGTGACCTCTGCAAGGCCCTGCGCGGCGAGCGCGGCACGGAAGTGATGCTCGGCGTCATCGAAGATGTGGTAGGCGGCTTCGAACGCGGTGGCGGCGCTCTCGGTGTTGCCCAGAACCTGATTGACGCAGGCGGAAGCATATTGCGCAAAGCCGACGGCGCGCTCGTCGTGGGCGATCGCCTCGCCGGGGTCGACGCTGTCGCGGCCCAGCCGCATGTACGTGGAGACGTAACGCTGCGCTTGCCCCATGTCGACCGGGGCAAAGAGCACGGCCAGCGTTACCAATGCTTGCCGCTCTTCGCCCGTCGTTGCCGCCCACACCACGGTGCGTGCTTGAGACTGCGCCTGCATGAGTTCGTCACGCGCCCACGGCTCGTTGCGGTTCATGCGTGCGACGTATGCGCGGTCGACATGTGACATCACCCGCCACGCGTCGCTGGGCGCCGATTCTTTCGCGTCGCGGAAGAGCCACTGCGCGCGCGCGGAGTCGCCGCGCATGAACGCATCCCACGCCAGCGCGCGCAGGCACAGGAACTGCTCTTTGGCCAATTCGCGCGGCCACTCGATCGACTCGAAGATCTGGCGCGCATCGTCGGCGGCGTCGTTTTCGCCGAGCTCGCACGCCACGCGAATCAGCGAGTGCAAACCGCGCGCGACCGCATAGTAGTCGACTTTGTCGGGGTGCTCGCGCGCGATGGCGAGCGCAGCCCGCAGGTCGGCGATCTGGGCGCGATAGTTGCCGCGGCCTGCATGCATCCATCCGCGCCACATGAGGGCCGACATCCGTACGTTCCGGTCAGGATGCGAGAGCGCGATTTGAAAATTTGGATCCTCGGGATCGGGGTCGCCGAGCAAATAACGCAGCCGCGCACGATGATAGGCGACGCTAGCGAGAAGCTCCGTGTCACCCTCGGCAGCGTGCACCGCACTCGCAAACATCTCGTTTGCGCCGTCGAAGTTGCGCGTTCCCGAATAAGCGAGTCCCGAGAGGATGAAATATCTGAAGCGGGTGCTCGGATTCTCTTGCAGCAGGTCGCTCGAGCGCGCAAGCGTTTCGAGTGCATCGATGGGATCTTGCCGCAGCAAAATCTCCGCCCGCAAGAGCTCGGCCCCTTCCAGCTCGGGTGACGGCCAACTGCCGGACTCGGCGAGACGCGCGAGAGCCGCATCGTACCGACCGGTACGAAGCAGTTCGCGCGCCTCGTCTAGTTGCTGCTTAGGAGCCATTTGCGGAACCGCTAGTCGTTGAGCGTTCCGGCTTGGGTAATCTGCCCCGCCGGCGCAGTGAGCGACGGCCCTTGGAAGGACGCGCCCATGGACGCGTCAGCACCGAGAGCGTTGATCGTTTGTCCGCTCGCGGTGGTGTAGGTGTTGTAAACGACCAGCTGGTACGAGCCGGCATTGATCGCGTGGAGATCGAAATTGCCGTTCGCATCCGTATTGGTAGTGTTCGCAACGACGATCTTGCCGCTGCTCAGCGTCAACATGCCTGCGATGACCGCGTTTTGCACGGGCTGACCGCTGGAGTTGAGCACTTGGCCTTGGATCTCGGCCGCATTGCCCGCCGCAACCGCGTAGAGGGTTGGTTGCGCAACGATCTGGCCGGAACTGTTTCTATTGAGTGATTCCATGGCATTGAAGTCGGCGAAGATCGAAGCAGCCGGGTTGCCGCCGATCATGAAGGCGCCGCCGACGGTCATGGTGACCGTGCTCGCGCTGCCCGTCGTAACCGACAATTGACCGGCACCGGCGCTGCTCTGTGACGCTTGACCGACTTGGAATTGAATCGGATAGACGTTTCCGCTCGCGTCGACGACGTTGCTCGACGCAGTGTCAACGACGAATTGAATGTGATCGTAGTTACCCGTGTAGAGCTGACCGATGCCGATCGACGACGGATCGCCGCCGTTCGCCATGACGTTCACCACGTTCGGCGTCGAGTACGTTGCGATCGCCGTTACTTGTCCTTGGTAGACGACGTTGACGGCGTCGACGCCGAGATTGATCTGCGCGACGTTCAAATTGCCGACGACCGGCTGCGCGTCGCCAAGTAGAATCGCAAGAAGCGCGCCGAGCGGTCCGCCGCCCAGTGTGTCGTTGTCGTGTTTCGTGCTCGCCTTTTCGACCCAGCCGCTGGAGCTGGTTCCTTTTGTCGTAGGCTGCGTTGACTGATTTTGCGATGTCGAGGGAATCGATCCCGACGATCCTCCGGAACATCCGCTTAGTACAGCGATCAGTACGAGAAGACTGATCGAAGTGAAGCGTTTCACGGTGGCCTCCTAAAACAGCAGTTGGGAACGCGGCTCAGACAAGAGCAACGTCGCACCCGACTTTTCAATTATCGTTCGCACCAGTCGAACGGCGCTCGGTCAAGGTGGCGTAAAGCGAATAGATTGTGTATGGCGAA
Organism: Candidatus Acidiferrales bacterium; assembly: GCA_035507275.1. Classification (GTDB taxonomy): domain Bacteria; phylum Vulcanimicrobiota; class Vulcanimicrobiia; order Vulcanimicrobiales; family Vulcanimicrobiaceae; genus Aquilonibacter. Next base: position 6,546 of record DATJOG010000009.1, on the reverse strand, counting down.
CGTCAAGCGGAGGTAAAGATACCTCGACGGACGCGGGGGACGCTGTTGGGACGGCCGCGCTGGGATACTGCCCCCATCGCGAGGGGGTTGCCGATGCCGATACGAGGCTCGCGGATCGACGAAAACGTGTTCGTCGTGCGCACCTGGCAGGAACGTGACGGAGCGGGCGAGGCCCATTGGCGCGCCTCGGTCACGCACGTTACGAGCGGCGACCGGCGCTACTTTACGACCTACGACGAGTTGCACCGCTTCCTCGACCGCTGGAAAAAGTAAACGCGGCAGGTACGGCTAAGGCCAGAACGGGCATGTTGGAGATCCGACTGCTGGGTGAGCCGGAATTCGGGCTCGGTGACGAGCGTGTGCGGCCGCGTCTGCGGCCGCGCTGCCTCTCGCTGCTCGGGCTCCTGATCGCGCGCCGCGAGCGTCCCCTCTCGCGCGCAGCCATTGCCGCCACGCTCTGGCCCGACGAACTCGAGGAGGACGCGCGCTCGAACCTGCGGCGCCACCTTCATTTGCTCAACACCGCCTTTCCGGGCCTCGAGACGCCCCTCTTCGACGAGTCGGGGCGCGCGCTGCAATGGAACCCGCGTTCGGCTCGCGTCGACGTGGTCGAATTCGAACGGCTGGCCGGCGCACCCCAGACCTTCGATGCGGCGGTCGAGGCCTACGGCGGCGAGCTGCTGCCGGGCTGCGACGACGAGTGGGTCTTCGACGTCCGCGAGTCGCTGCGTAACCGGCTGATCGAGATGCTGCTCACGCTCGGACGCGAGGCGATGCGGCACGGCGATTTCGCGCGCGCGATCGAACTCGGCGACCGGCTGCTGGCCGAAGACGAGTGGCGCGAAGAAGCGGTGCGCCTGAAGATGAGCGCGCTCTACCGGCGCGGCGATCGGCTCGGCGCGCTCGCGGCATTCGATCGCCTTGCCGACGGGCTGCGGCGCGAGATGAACGTCGAGCCGACGCTCGACACGGTCGCGCTGCGGACGGCGATTCTCGCCAATGCTTCGCTCGCGACGTTGGAATCCGACGCGGAGGCGGTGCAAACCGCGTCCGCCGCACCGGCGTTCGGATTGCCGTTCGTCGGACGCGACGCCGAGCTCGCCCGTATGCGGTCGGCGTGGAATCGCGCGGCGCGCGGCGCCGGCACGACGATTCTCCTCCAGGGCGAAGCGGGCATCGGGAAGTCGCGCCTTGCGCGCTCGCTGGCCGCATTGGCCGAGAGTCAGGGCGGCTGCATCTTGACCGGCACGACATCGAATCCGCAAGCCGAGCCTTACCAGCCGATCGTCAGTGCGCTGCGCCGCGGATTGCCCTACCTCGCGCATGCTAGCGTCGACGACGTATGGCTCGCATCGCTCGCGTCGCTCCTGCCCGAGGTCTACAGCATGCGTCCGCAACTGGCGGCCGTCGACGATCTCGATCCGAGTAACGCCGAGCGGCGCCTGCTGGAAGCGTTCGCGCGCGCCTTTGCCGGAATCGCTCGCGTCAAACCACTGCTGGTGATTCTCGAAGATTTGCAGTGGGGCGGCGACGGAACGATCGCCGTCTTGCGCGAGCTCGCGCGCCGCTGCGCGGCGCTGCCCATGCTGATCGTTGCAACCTACCGCACCGGCGACGCGGAAAACGCCGCGTTCATGCGAACGCGTCACGCGCTGCTGCAGGAGCGTCGCGCAACGGCAATCGCGCTCGACCCGCTCGGCGCGGACGACTTCGCGCGGGTGCTCTCGTCGGATTCGGCATACGCGCAGATTCCCTCGACCGTCGTCGAACACGCCGCGCATCTCGGAGGCGGAAATCCGTTGTTCGTGACGCTGTTGCTGCAGGCATATCTAAAGAATGGAACGCTTCCCGAAGCAAGCGACGCCGTCCGCACCGTCGGCGATGCAATTCGGATACGACTGGACAGCTTGGATCCGGGCGCGCGGACGATCGCCCAGGCGGTGGCGGTCATCGGGTCGCCCTTCGACGCATCGCTCATCGCGCGTATCGGCGGGTGGAACGACGCTGACGTGTATGCCGCATTCGATGCGCTGCTCGACGCCGGGATCATCCGCGAATTGAACGAATCCTTCGAGTACGCGTTCACGCATGCGCTCATCGAACGCGCGCTCTACGAGACGCTCGACGATGCGACGCGTGCGCAGCGTCATCGCCGTATCGCCTCGCTGCTGGAAGAGCGTGACGATCCGCACGGCGCCGCCGTTGTCGCACGCCACTGGCTGGCCGCGGGTCAGACCGACCGTGCTCGCGCAGCATTCGAAGGCGCCGCACAGCATGCACTCTCGGTATACGCCTGGGGAGAGGCCGACCGTCACGCCCGTGCGGCGCTCGCGCTTTGCGAAGACGACGAAGACCGCTTCCGCGTCGCGCGCGCGGCCGTGCAGCTTTCACGCGGCGGCGATCTCGAGACGCGGCGCTACTGGGCGCAGCTGCTCGAAACGGTCGCCGAGCGGCTGGGTACCGGGCCTGCGCGCTTAGAGGCGTTGACGGCACACGTCGATCTGGCGCGGCACGCCGGCGACCGCGACGAACAGCGGCGATCGTGCCAGAAGCTACTCGCCGCAGCCGACGCGGAGCACTCGCACAAGTATCGCATCGAGGGGTTGCTCGCGCGCGCGATGCTACAAATGGACTGCGCCGAGGTCGTGGAGTGCGAAACGACGATTCGAGAGGCCATCGCGATACTGCAGCCCGGCGACCTCACGACCGAACGCGAGGCGGCTATGCGCTCGCAACTAGGCCACGCGCTCGTGCGTCAGGGCCGCGTGAGCGACGCGGCAGCACACGCGGCGTCCTTACGAACGCTGCCTTTCGCGTCGCAGCCTTGCGAACTTCGCTACATATTGCAGCTCGACGCCCAAGTCGCGATCGGTCTCGGTGATATGCCGCGCGCACGCGAAGCCATCGAACGGATGCTGGATATCGACATCGCGCGCGGCGACATCGCGCAAGAAGCCGTCTCCCACGCGTATCTCGCAAACTGCATGGACTCGCGGCCGGATGAAGCGCGCCGGCACTACGAACGCGCGCTGGATATTGCCGTCGGCAGCGGACGAAAAACGACGGCCCTGATGGCCGTCCTGAGCCGCGGAACGCTCGAAGAGGGAATCGGGCGCTACGACATCGCCTTACGTTGCGCACGTGAGGCGCGCCGGCTCGCGCGAGAAGTCAACGAGGTCACCGTCGAAGCGCACGCGCTCGTCAACGAATCGGCGGCGCTCCGGGAGACCGGCGAGGTCGCTGCAGCGCTCGAGCTCGCGCGCGAAGCATGCGCGCTGGCACGCGAGCGTAAAGAGCCGCGCGTACTCGCGGCCGCCTTGAGCGCGCTCGGCGGCGCTCAGCTCGCGAACGGCGACGCCGGCGCCGTCGCAACGCTGTGCGAGGCGGTCGAGCAACGCCGCCGCGCACACTCGCGGCGCTCGCTCGCGGCTTCTCTCGTCATGCTTGCGCAGGCATTCTTGCACGAGGAGCGGATCGATGAAGCGCGGGCCGCCGCCGACGAAGTCGCGACGATCGCTGCAGGCGCGCTCGTAGAGCAGCTCACGCCGGCCAAGCTTTGCGCGGTGTTGTCCGAAGTCTACCGGGCGAGCGGCGATAGCGAGCGGGAACGCCGCTGGGCCGAATCCGGCGCTTCGATCGTCGCCACGATCCTCGAGCGCATCGGTGACGAAGAGTCACGCACGGCATATCGCGCCTTACCGTATATTGCGCAGGCTCGCGCGCACCGGTCCCATCTCGTGAGCTAGCGCTTTGTATCAATCGACGAAACGAACGTGGAGCAAACGCGAACGCTGAGATGTGAGTTTATCGGCGACTCCGCGGGGCCGTTAAGGGCGGTGACGCTTCCGCCGGGAGAGAATACCCGGTATATGCGGACCTTCTTTTTGTCACTGGCCGCTTTGCTGTTGGCTGCGGCGCCGGCATTTGGCATCATTTACCATGCGGACGACAACATGGACCACCCGCTTCCGAAAGCGCCGTTATCGCGGTGGACGGCCGCTCCGGGCCGCGAACGGATCACGCTCGCGGTTCCGGGTGCAATGCTGCGCGGCTACCGTTATCGCGGTGGCGATGCCTCCGCACCGGTTCTCGTGCTCTTCGCCGGCAGCGGGAACCTGATCGCGCGTCATGACGGCGCGGCGCGTGGCCTCGCCCGTCACGCTGCGGATGTAATCGAATACGATTACCGCGGGTACGGTTTCTCCGGCGGCACGGCGCACTTCGACGATCTGCGCCGCGATGCGGTGCGCATCTTCGATGCAACGCAAGCACAGTACCCGAAGCATCGCATCGTCGTGTTGGGATATTCGATGGGGACCGATGTCGCGGAGTATGTAGCGCTGCACCGGCACCCTGCGGGCTTGATTCTTGCAGCGCCGTGGACCGATATGCTCGCGGTGCTCCGGTACGAGGATCCGAAACACACCTACCGGATGACCGCGGCGGCAGCGGCGGACGACGATGAGATCGCCATGGTGCGGCGCATTTACGTGCCCCTATTGGTTTTCCAAGGCACGAAGGACGACGCGATCCCGCCGACGCAGGGGCCGAGACTCGAGCAGCTCGCGGCCAGCTCCGACAAGCGCTTTGTCCCGATCGTAGGTGCGAAGCACGACTGGCTCTTAGAAAATCCGCAATCGCAAGCCGCCGTCGCCGCGTTCCTCGGCGCGCGACCGTGAACGCATTCGCGCGAATCGTCGTCATAGCAATCGGCGTCGCGTGCCTTGTCCTGGCCGTGTATAACGCGGTCACTCCGGACCGCACCACCGTTGGGCTCTTCAGTGCAGCGTCCGACGGTTCGCACGCGCGCCTGATCGTGGCCGTCCCCTCGCCCGAAGCGATTCCGGTGCATCCCGGCGACGAGCTCGACGTGCCGGCAACGACGATGGGTCAGCGCCAAGCGTATTTCAGTGCGGCGCTCATCGGTTCGACGATCAGCGTACCGATCGTCCGCAACGGGCAGCACATAACCGTCACGTTTGTCGTTCCGCCGGGTACGACGACGCCGCCACGTTGGATCGATCTCGTTCTCGTGATCCTCGAGTTTGCATTCAGCGTCGCCGTGATGATACGGGCCGGCACGGTTCCACTCGCACGCATGGTCGTGTTGCTTGCGATCGTCGAAGAGACCGGGACCGTGGCTTTCGATTTCCTTTACACGGCTCCAACGCCCACGCTCGCGTTCGTCAGCGGGCCGGTTCTCGGATCGCTCTTGGCGGCCGGTACGTCATACGTCGCCGTGTGGGCCGCATTGATGCTCCCCGGCGGCATACGCAGGCGCACGCCGCTCATGGCCGCAGCGTTGGCCGCTATCTCATTCATAACGGCGACACCCGACGCGATTGGTCAGGCGATTGCGGTACCGTTCCCCCTGCTTGCGACGTCGTGGCTCGAAGGGCTCTACGTTACAGCAATCGTTTTCTCGTTCGGGCTGGCGATCGCGCTTGCGGTCGTTGCGCAAGCTGCACCCACCGATCAGCGGATGCGATCGATGTGGTTCGTATCGACGCTCGTCGGTTGGTTCATCGGATCGGCACTCGCTGGGCTCGACAGCTATTTTTCCAACGGCGCGCCGGCACTGTTCTGGATCTCGTACCTGCTGCAAAGCTTCACGCTGCTCGGGCCCATCTACGCTACACTGCGCCATCGCATTCTCGACCTCAACTTCGTCATCACCCGCTCGGCCGTCTACGCGATTCTATCGATCGTCATGCTCGGATCGTTCGCCGGAGCGGAGTGGGCCGCGGGCAAGATCGCCGACGCCGTTATCACGGAAGGCTTTTGGCGAGGCGTCGCCGCGCAGCTACTCAGCTTCTCGGCTGCGCTCGTCATCGGGCTCTATCTGCGATCCGTTCACGCGAATCTCGAAGACTGGGTCAACGGTATTCTCTTCCGCGAGCGTATCCGGAAATTACGCGCGCTCGAGAGCTTCGCACGCGAAGCCGACCTCCTGCAAAGTCGCTCGGAACTGCTACGCGTAACATACGAGGCGCTCATGGAGTCGATCGACGCGGATCACGTTGCCGTGTACACATCCGACGCCGGTGCCCTGGTTTGCGCGCACGGCTCCGGCACCGATGCAGCGCGGTTGCAGCGGAGCGATCGTGTCGTCCTCCAACTCCTCGATCGCCAGGGCCCATTCGTGAGCGAGGTGCCTTCACTGAGGAACTGGCTCATCGTCCCGTTAACCGCTCGCCGCGAGGTTATCGGCGCCATCGCCTGCGGTCCGAAGCGGGACCGCACCGACTATCTTCCCGACGAGTTGCGCGCCCTGAACGACGTTGCACAACACGTTGCGACGACCTATGCACTGCTTCTCCCCTCGCTTGGCACTGTCTCGCCGACGACCGCCGGCTCCTGACGGTAGACGTCCTTGCGAGGACCAACCGCCAAGACGAGCACGAGCAGTACGTCGTCTATGATTTCGTAGATGATGCGATATGAACCGACTCGCAGCCGCAGCTCTCCCGCACCGCCGATGAGCTTCTTCGCGCCGCGAGGCCTCGGTTCACGAGCCAGAGATTCGATCGCGCGCTCGATCCGGCG